>NZ_JBYQJS010000001.1:0-1000183 GCF_058213595.1 Rothia sp. SCPM-O-B-18226 (M350)
CTCTTCGTTTTTTCCTCCTCGCCGCGGCGACTCATACAACTATACAGACCCGAATACGGGCCCGCAACCCGAATATGAGTGAAGTAGAACACAAATAAGGCCACATTGTGCCCTTTGGGTGGCTTATCTCAATAAATAGCCTAGTCAGAACGATATATTGATTCCTAAGAAGGCTAAAAAAATTTTAAGCAGGGGTAAAAGACCCCTTCGGGGCCCCTCATGGGCCTCGGAACCCAGACAAAGACAGGGAAAAGCAAGAACCCCCATATACCTTCGCCGCTCCATCCCCGCGCCCGTGCTTCCTCCCCTACGTCAGTTATCCCGGAGAAACAAACGGCGGGTAGGCCAAAGCCCCTGCTCTCTGACGAAGCTCGAACTACTGAGCACTCGGCAACGGGAACAGGGGCTTTCGACGTCTAGTACTGCGGAGGAGCCTCATTGGCCATGTTATTGAAGCGTGAGTACTTACCGCTAAAAGCCAGGGGAATTGTACGGGTCGGGCCACCGCGGTGCTTCGCGATAATCATGTCGGCCTCACCCACGCGATCGCTATCGGGGTTATACATATCCTCGCGGTGCAGCAGAATCACCATATCCGCATCCTGCTCGATAGAACCCGACTCACGCAGATCCGAAACCATCGGACGCTTATCAGTACGCTGCTCCGAACCACGGTTCAACTGCGAAAGTGCAATCACCGGAACATCCAGCTCCTTAGCCAGAAGCTTCAGGCTACGGGAAAACT
Source organism: Rothia sp. SCPM-O-B-18226 (M350) (assembly GCF_058213595.1). Taxonomy (NCBI): domain Bacteria; kingdom Bacillati; phylum Actinomycetota; class Actinomycetes; order Micrococcales; family Micrococcaceae; genus Rothia; species Rothia sp. SCPM-O-B-18226 (M350). Next base: position 746 of record NZ_JBYQJS010000001.1, read on the forward strand.
CCGAGACTTCCTGCTGACGGGACTCCACCTTCTTGCCCGAGCTCATCAGCTGCAGGTAATCCAGCACCACAAGCTTCAAATCGTTACGCTGCTTGAGACGACGGCACTTCGCACGGATCTCCATCAGAGTCATATTCGGCGAATCATCAATAAAGAGAGGGGCAGAATCAATACGGCCCTGCAGAGTCGCCAGGTTCGTCCAGCCCTCGGTGTCCAGATCGCCCTTCTTCAGACGACCCATTGAAATCTTGCCCTCTGCGGAGAGAATACGCATGGCCAGCTCGGTACGGCTCATCTCCAGAGAGAAGAAAACCGTTGCCATGTGGTGGTGAATAGCCGCCGAACGCGCAATATCCAAGGCCAGGGTCGACTTGCCCACACCCGGACGAGCCGCAATCACAATCATCTGGCCACCGTGCAGGCCGCCGGTCAGCTCATCAAGCTCGATGAAGTCAGTCGGCACGCCGTACACGCCATCGGGGCGGTTCGAGTTTGCGTCAATCTCGCGCATCGTCGCTTCCAAGGCCTCAGAGAAGGACACGTAATCTTCCTTCGCGTTGCCATCGGTCACCGCGTAAATCTCCGCCTGCGCCTGATCCACGAGTGCGTCTACCTCGGTCTCGTTGGCGTAACCCAGCTGCGCAATCTTAGTACCCGCCTCAATCAGGCGGCGCATAATCGCGTGCTCCTTCACGATTTCGGCATAGTACTGAGCATTCGCAGCGGTGGGCACCGAAGCAATCAGAGTGTGCAGATACGCTGCGCCACCCACACGAGTCAGCTCGCCGCGCTTCTTCAGCTCGTCGGCAACCGTAATCGCGTCCGCGGGGCTACCGTGGCCGTACAGCGACAGAATCGCCTCATAAATCGTCTCGTGCGCCGGCTTATAGAAATCAGACGCACGCAGGCTCTCAACCACATCCGCAATAGCGTCCTTCGACAGCAGCATGCCACCAAGCACCGACTGCTCAGCCACATCATCATGAGGCATAGTGCGGGAACCATAATCAATGGCAGTTTCAGACATGCTTATCCTCGCGTTTCAATCCGATATCTACGACGTTCCAGAAACAACTTCTGCAGAACTCCTATGCTAGTTTCTCACGAAGGCACACGCGAAACACATACACGCCTAACGGGGAGCTCGGAGATAATCCTCAATCTTCTCAACGGCGAGCGCCGCGCCATCCATAGTGCGCATTGCCTCACCCAGCTGCCGCGCCCTAGCACGCAAATCCTCATCGCTGAGCAGACGGTCCAGAATATCGCGCACATTGCCGCGGCGCACATTATTCTTCGTAAAGCGCAGGGCGTTACCGTAGCGCACGCACTCCTCAATATTCCAGCTCTGCTCCGCCTGCATCGCAATACCGGCAAACGGCACACCCGCCAGGCACGCCGTCTGTACTGTCCCCTCACCGCCGTGGGTTATCGAGGCATCAATATGGCCGGCGAGCAGATGCGCCGGAACAGTCCCGGCGAAATGGATATTGCTGCCCAGCATACTGGTATCCGAGAGCTGCACCCCGCCGCCGACCAGCACATCCACCGGAGCGGCTGACAGCTGCTGCAGCACCTGCGCCAAAATATCTGCAGAGCCAGATGAGCCCATTCCAACGTAAATCAGGGGTCGTTCTCTGGGCTCGCGAACAATCTGCGGCAACTCACCAGGTGCACGGTAATAAATAGGACCCACACTAACATCGGGTTCTACCAAAGAATCGCCGCGCAGCTGCGTAAACAGAGAACAGATAAGATTCACGTCGGCGCTGAGCATATCCACGGTACGGCGAGGAAGCCTCAGCCCATGCTCGCGTGCCACACGCATAAAAGAAGCCGGCTTATACGAAAACACTCGCGCCACCGCTCGCAACCACCCCGGTGCCGCAAGCTCGCCGCCTACAGGCTTCTTCGAAAAATACGTCGACGAATAAGCGTACGGGCGCGCATAGAAAATAGGGATACCCGCAATACGCGCAGACAGTAGCATCGTCAGGTTAGAACCAATCACCACCGCATCCGCATTAAAGTCACGAATAGCCGCGAGCTCAGCGGTGACCCGCCGACGCACCATATCGGTCGTGAAAGGATGCCGCACGTCCCTGCCCTGATCCAGCGCCATAATCTGCTCCGCCTCAGCATCGCTCATGATCGGCTCGCGAAGATGCACAGGAAGCCCCGCGTTTTCCAGTAGCCCCAAATACTTAGGGGAATACACATGGAACAAGACCGTATGACCTCGCTCCCGAGCCACACGCGCTATCTCAATGCAGCGAGTGGTTTCACCCATATTGAAGCTTTCGGGAGAGAAAAGAATACGGCTCATAACAAACTCCGGCAGGCGCACACGTGACTGAGCCGAATCTGCGGCTCATAACCTCACCAGTGTAAAACGGAGCCCCAGTATTCCTCGTTATACGGGGGAATACTGGGGCTCCGTTTCGCTGTATAAGCTTTGCGGTGTGATTCTATCTTACTTCTTACGCAGAATCAGACCGATAGCGCCAATATGGTCAGCGTGACGGCGGAACACACCACGCATACCCAGCACACGCTCACGAATCTGCGGCTTACGCGCCAGATTGAACGCAATCTTCGCAACGCCAGCGGCACCCTCATCAGCCAGCAGACGCTTCGGCTCCAGCAGCGCCATATCGGTCTGGTACACATCCAGCACCTCAAAGCCAGCCTCTTCCGCCAGAGCAGTCCACTCGGCGACAGTCAGCGGGCGGGCGTTCACACGGATAGTGCGCGCCAAATCCTTCTGAATCTCTTCCTTCAGCTCGGGGCGCAGATAATCGGGAACCAGCGACATCTCGTGAATAGCGTAGTAGCCGCCCGGACGCAGCAGACGAGCCGCCTCACGCATAATCTCCAGCTTGTGCTTATCGGTCTGCATGGTCAGCATCGCCTCGCCCACCACAGCGTCGTAGCTTTCCGAGGGCAGACCGGTCTCCTGAGCGCTAGCGTTCACCACACGGTAGTTCGGCTTAGTCGATGCGCCAATACGCTCGGTCACGATTTCAGCAGCCTTCGGATCAAGATCCACACCGGTGTAGCTCTTGGGGGAACGCTTCACAATCTCCAGGGCGGTAATACCCAGGCCCGGCGCAAACTCCACGACGTCAATGTCGCCGCCCAGAGCACGAGCCAGCAGCCAGTTGGTGGTCTCGCGGCCGCCGGGGCGCAGAACCTTCTTGCCCAGCTGAGCCAGAAGCCAGTGACCTGCCGCCTTGTCGGCGGGGCGGTCGGTACCGGGAACGGAAGGGGTCTTAGACACGGAAGATAACTCCTCAATACTTGTATTTAATATGCAAAATTTATCTTCCCTAATTCTAGACCCGCCACCCCAAGAAAGGAAATGTGACGTTATATAGAAGTGTGGTTGCCCTTTGTTACAGCATGCCGCAACACCGCTACAGCCACCATTGCGGCACGCCTTAGAGATTAAACAGAGACTGGAGCTGGATCTCTCGATCCAACCCCAGTCTCATCACACACACATACATACGAAAATCAGAGCCACTTCCGCAAGGAAAGTCCAACTTTCTGATGGTCCTCTCGAACCATCTATATAAAGTATTACGCGTAAACCTTTATTCCCTGTAGGTTAAAGCTGTAAGAAAGCTGGGAATAGCTGAGAGACTCAAATGCTCCGTCGGCGCCAAAAGATCAAACGTACACAGGAGCGGGTCCCACAGGGGAAATCGAAATAAACGTCGCCTCCAAAGCGCCTTCCAGGGCGAGCCTTTGGGGGGGCAGGAGGCCCGTCGGCGCTTAACGCCCTCCCCCGTATAAAACGATCGCGTTAAAAGAAGAAAGGCAAGGCGCTGTTGCCTTGCCATCCTTCTTTCGCTAGCGGGCGACCCCGCTACACGAAACACACATTCACATCGCAGTCCTCTCGAACCAACATTTATAGTAAACACCCCCAACCTTATGGGAGGATTGAATTTCGCTGGAAACAAGCTGGGAGAAAACCAACAGAACCCTGAGAGCTTTGATATTGTGCAGTTTCAGTGCGGTGTTAGAGCTTCACACCGGGCTAATAAGCCGCCATATACAGCCCCAGCAGCACCAGCGGATTAGCCACTACAGAAATAACCGCCAAGCAAATATTAGCCACGCGGTACTGACGGAACTTCACCAGACCCACCAGCGCGCACACCAGCGCAACACTGGACGCAAGGCCGCCAACCACCAGCAAAAGAAGCAGAAGAGCAGTAGCGACATTAGCGTCCGCAAAGGGGATAACCGCTAGAACGCACAGCAGCAAATTGACGCACTCCAACACCACACCCGTGGACAGAAGCTGCGCACTAGAAGACAAACGTGAAAAAGATCGAGCCATGTCTACCAGTCTACGGGGTCAATTGGCGTACCTCGCAGTCGCAACCGCTCTAACCACCAATCCTTCTGTAGCACACCACATATTCTCAGCCTCCAAAAATAATGTTTCACGTGAAACATGTACAGGAGCGAATACAACAAACGGGGTGCCCCTCACAAAGAGGGACACCCCGTCCGACACTCAACGCCGTAGCATCAAAGCACCAGCGTCAAATATCTAAAAATCTACTTACGCAGCAGCAACGACGTCCAGGACAACGTTAGCAACAGCGTCAGCGTGCAGGCGGACAGTCACCTTGTACTCACCGGTGCGCTTGATAGCGGAACCCAGGTGGATGGTGCGCTTGTCAACGGAACCAATGCCAGCAGCCTCAATAGCCTCAGCAATAGCCTCAGCCTTGACGGTACCGAACAGGCGGCCGTCAGCGCCAGCCTTGTGTGCAACGACAACCGGCTTAGCAGCCAGGGACGCAGCAATTGCCTGAGCCTCTTCCAGAGAAGCCTTAGCACGAGCCGCACGAGCGGCGCGGATGGACTCAACCTGCTTCTCGCCACCCTGGGTCCAGGTCACGGCGAAGCCGCGGGGCAGCAGGTAGTTACGTGCGTAACCGTCCTTAACGGTGACAACATCGCCAGCTGCACCGAGGCCGGAAACTTCCTGAGTCAGAATGATCTTAGCCATGTTACTGTCTCTCCTTCTCTTTAGCGGCCAGCGCCGGAGTAGGGCAGCAGTGCAACTTCGCGGGCGTTCTTAATAGCCTGAGCGATCTTGCGCTGCTCCTGAACGGTCACGCCAGTCACGCGGCGAGCGCGGATCTTGCCGCGGTCGGAGATGAACTTGCGCAGAAGTGCGACGTCCTTGTAGTCGATAACGGTGACGTCAGCAGCCTTGAGGGGGTTCTGCTTCGGTTTGGGCTTACGGATTTCAGCCTTAGCCATCGTGGTGCTCCTTAGAGTTGGGAGCCCGCGGCGGATAACCGCGGGATGGATTGATAAATTACTATTCGGAAAACGAAACCGGCTTAGAACGGAGGTTCATCGTCGGCGCCGCTACCCCAATCATAGTTACCGCCGGACTGGGAACTCCACGGATCAGCAGCGGGAGCTGCCGGGGCTGCAGGAGCAGCCGGAGCGGAGTAACCGGTCTGACCGGAGTAACCATTACCCTGGGGAGCCGCGAAATTATTCTGCTGCGGAGCGGAGTAACCGCCCTGAGCAGGGGTGTTGTACCCGGCGCCGCCGCCAAAGCCACCCTGCGCACCTCCGCCGAAGTTACCTCCGGCAGAACGCTGTGCGCGAGTCACCTGTGCGGTAGCAAAACGCAGAGTCGGGCCGATTTCCTCGACCTCAAGCTCAAACGAGGTACGACGCTCGCCTTCCTTGGTCTCGTACGAGCGGGACTTCAGACGGCCCTGTGCGATAACCTGGGTACCCTTCTTCAGGGTCTCCGCAACGTTCTCAGCGTAACCACGCCACACCGACGCACGCAGGAACAGGGTCTCCCCGTCCTCCCACTGGTTGGTCTGACGGTTGAACGAACGCGGAGTCGACGCAATCGTGAAGTTAGCAACCGCAGCACCCGCGGGGGTGTAACGGAGCTCCGGATCGCTCGTCAGATTACCGATAACGGTAATAACGGTATCGCCTGCCATAAGATGCCTCCTCGATAAGAGTTACAAGTGTGTTGATTCCAGTACAGCGCAACCCCCTGACATTTTTAGAGGGTCGGCCACTGGAGGGCGCAACTACTTGCTGGAGATCTTCTGATCCTCCGGGCGGATGATCTTGGTACGCATGACGGACTCGTTCAGGTTCAGAACACGATCGAGCTCAGCTGCGGTCTCGGGGGTAGCGGTAAAGTTCACCACTGCGTAGATACCCTCGGACTTCTTCTGGATCTCGTATGCCAGACGGCGACGGCCCCAGATATCGACGTTGTCGATAGAACCGCCCTCGCTGGTGACGATCTCGAGGAACTTGGACAGCGACGGCTCAACCGCACGGTCCTCAACCTCGGGGCTGAGGATAACCATCAGTTCGTATGCACGCATGATTAAACCCCTCCTTTGGGCTAAACGGCTATGGGATTTCCATAGCAGGAGATTCATTGTGCCTATACGTGAAGCACACCGGGTGGGGAACACGCATAGATTTCTTAACAATACACCACGCTGGGCGGATGCAACAGTACCGCACCGCGTGAGCTCAACCATGCGATGCGGTACCGAAACCTCAGAAGCTACGCCTCCCGGCGCTGCTCCCACCACTGCAGGAGGCGCGCCTTCGCTTCTTCCTCGGGAAGCGAGCCCTCGTCCAGGCGCAGGTTCAGCAGGAATTTGTATGCCTCGCCCACCACCGGACCCGGCGCAATCCCCAGAATCTGCATAATCTGGCCGCCGTCCAGATCGGGACGGATCGAATCCAGCTCTTCCTGAGCCGCCAGCTCGGCAATACGCCGCTCCAAATCGTCGTACGCCGCAGCCAGCGAGCGCGACAGGCGACGATTACGGGTCGTCACATCGGAGCGGGAAACCCTGTGCAGGCGCTCCAGCTGATCCCCCGCATCGCGCACGTAGCGGCGCACCGCCGAATCGGTCCAGCCCGACTCGCGGTAGCCGTAGAAACGCATGTGCAGCTCCACCAGGCGGGCCACAGCCTTAATCGTGTCGTTATCAAAACGCAGGGCGCGCATACGCTTCTTCACCATCTTCGCGCCCACCACCTCGTGGTGCAGGAACGAGACGGAGCCGTCCTTCTCAAACTTGCGGGTCTTCGGTTTGCCGATATCGTGCATCAACGCCGCAAAACGCAGAATAAAGTCCGGGGCAGGGCACGGGCCGTCCTCGTCCGTCTCCTTCTCCATCGCCTGCTCCAGCACCTTCAGCGAATGTTCGTACACATCCTTATGGTGATGCGCCGGATCCATCTCCATGCGCAGCGCGGGAAGCTCCGGCAACACATAATCCGCCAGGCCGGTATCCACCAGCAGGTTCAAACCCACCCGCGGGTAATCCGCATCAATCAGCTTCACCAGCTCATCGCGCACACGCTCCGCAGAAATGATCTCAATGCGGCCGGCCATCTCGCGCATCGCCTCGAAAACCTCCGGGGCCACGCGCAGATTAAAACGAGCCGCGAAACGAGCCGCACGCATCATGCGCAACGGATCCTCGGAAAAAGACTCCTGCGGCGAGCGCGGGGTACGCAGAACGCCCTCACGCAAATCCTCCACGCCGCCGAAAAGATCAACCACCTCGCCGCTCGGCAAAGCCGCGGCCATCGCGTTAATCGTGAAATCGCGACGCACCAGGTCGGCGCTCAAATCGGTACCGAACTGCACCGTCGGCTTCCGCGAATCGGACACGTACACCTCGGCACGGTAAGTCGTCACCTCGTACACCACGCCATTCTTACGGGCGCTAATCGTGCCGTACTCCTTGCCGATATCCCACGTGTGCTCACCCCACGCACGCAAAATCTGCTCGCTCTGCTCCGGGGTGGCGTCCGTCGTCAAATCAAAATCGGTGAAATGGCCGCCGTCATCCAGCAGGTTGTCGCGGACAATACCGCCCACCAGGTACAGCTCAAACCCCGCCGCACGGTACAGCTCTCCCAGCTCGGCGGCATCCGGGTACTTCGACTCAACATCAATAATCAGCGACATAATCCTTTAATCGTGCCAGATAAAACGCCTCCACGACCACCCCGCGCCGCACGGGATGCCCACATCACCCCGCCCCGAAGCGCCAAAACCCTCTTCCATCAGTTAAGGTAGAACCATGAGCATTCCCGTACCCCGCGCACCCAAAACGCGCTTCGCCGCGCCCGCGCGCCCGGTACCGGCCCCCGAAGAAGTATCCGCCGGAGGGCTCATCATCGACTTCGACCGGCCCGAAGAACTCCCCGCGGCCATCATCGCCCGAATCAACCGCACCGGTCAGCGCGAATGGTGCCTGCCCAAGGGACACATCGAACGCGGCGAAACCCGAGTTGAAGCAGCCGGACGCGAAATCGCCGAAGAAACCGGAATCACCGGCTACCCCGTAGCCTCCCTCGGCACCATCGCCTACTGGTTCACCTCCAACGGGCTGCGCATCCACAAGACCGTGCACCACTACCTCTTCGCGGCAACCGGCGGCGAGCTCAGCATCGACAACGACCCCGATCACGAAGCCATCGACGTCGCGTGGGTCCCCCTCGCTGAGCTGCCCACCCGCCTCTCGTTCGCCAACGAGCAGCACATCGCCCGCAGCGCCAGCGAATACATCACCACCCACCTCTAACGTCCCGGCAAGCCTTCGGGGCGACATCCCGAAGGTAGCCGGACAGAGGCCCGAAGACATCCGACCGACCATCACCGCCAACACAGGAGAGACACGTGGCACGAACCGACGCCCGCTCAAGCGCAATCATGGCCGCAGGTACGCTCGTCTCGCGCATCCTCGGATTCGTCAAGACCATCCTGCTCACCGTCGCTATCGGTTCGCTCTCTACCGTCGGTGACGTCTTCGAAACCGCGAACACCCTCCCCAACCTCATCTACGTGCTCGTTGCCGGCGGCGTGTTCAACGCGGTTCTCGTGCCCCAAATCATCAAGGCAGCCAAGGCCCAGGACGGCGGCGCGCGTTACATCTCCAAGCTCGTCACGCTCACCGTCACCGCCATCGGCCTGGTCACGCTCATCACCGTCGCCTGCGCCTGGCCCATCATCAGCGTCATGGGCTCGGGATGGACCCCCGAACAGCGACAGCTCGGCTTCATCTTCTCACTCTGGTGTCTACCCCAGATCTTCTTCTACGGCCTCTACACCGTCATTGGGCAGGTGCTCAACGCGAAGGACGCCTTCGGCGCGTACATGTGGTCGCCCGTGCTGAACAACGTCATCACCATCCTGTCGCTGTTCCTCTTCATCTTCCTCTTCGGAGCGCAGACCCCCAACCCCCACCCAATCCACACCGTAGAATCCTGGACCAACGCACAAACCCTCGTGCTCGCCGGTTCCTCGACCCTCGGCGTGGTTATGCAGGCGCTCGTACTCTTCATCCCCCTGCGCCGACTCGGCCTGCGACTCAAGCCCGATTTCGCGTGGCGCGGCATCGGCCTGCGCGCAGCCTCCAAGCTCGCCGCGTGGACCCTCGCCTCCGGTATCATCTCCAACCTGGCCTTCCTCTACATGACCAAGGTTGCTGCAGGCATCGTCGGTCAGCGCGAGCACTACGCCGCCATGGGCATCCAGATTCCGGGTCTGCAGGCCCTCAACTACGCCTCCATGCTGTACATGCTGCCGCACGGCGTTATCGGCATCTCCATCGCCACCGTGCTCTTCAACCGTATGAGCGCCTCAGCCATCGCCGACGATAACGACAGCGTCATCTACGCGCTCTCTCACGGCCTGCGTAACGCGGCCGTTGCCACCGTCTTCTGCATGGTCGGACTCATCGTGCTGGCCGGCCCCATCGCCGTGCTATTCAGCGGTGGCGACCCCATTGCGGCCACCATCATCGCCCGCCTCATCGTCATCACCGCGCTCGGCACCCCCACGCTCACCATCAACTACCTCTACAGCCGAGTGCTCTACGCTCGCGAAGACGCGCGCACGCCTTTCCGCATCCAGGTGTACTCCGCCATCATCATGGTCGTCATGAGCTTCGCAGCCTCCATGCTCGACGCCCAGTACACCGTGTACATGCTCGCTTGGATTTACCCCATCCACAACATTCTGCTCATGTTCATCAGCCACTACATGGTGCGCCGCCGTCTCGGCTACTACGGCCAGCGCGGCATCGTCAGCGTCTATGCGCGCACGATTCTCGCATCGCTCTTCGCCGGCGCCATTGCCGCCATCGCCCTGTGGCTGCTCGGCGGATACCAGCTTGACGGCTTCGCGTGGTCCTCCAAAATCACCGCGATTATCACCCTGGTAATCTGCGGCTCAGTCATGGGCCTTGCCTACCTGGCGGGAGTGCAGATCTTCCGCGTCAAGGAAGCTAACGCACTTTTGGCACCCATCACGTCCAAGCTCGAACGCCTGGCCCGCCGCTAGGCCCGCAGGCGCCCAGCACGCCACGAACTATCACTCAGCCACGGCCTATTGCAAAGCCGGGTAGAATCTATTAGCAGAGCCCGCCACACGGCAGGCACTTTGAAACCACCTCGGGAGAACACGTTGTCGCAACAGATTCCGGTCGGATCGGTCCTCGGCGGCCGCTACGAAATTACCGCCCACATCATCATTACGGCAGAGTCCGATATGGTGCTCGAAGGCATCGACCAGATCCTTAACCGCAAGGTCTCAATCGTCGTCGCCTCGCCCAACCGCAGCGCCCTGCTGGAGGCCAACTCCCGCGCGCTTGCCACCAACTCCCGAGGCAACATTCAGATTCTCGATCTGGGTATCACCCCCGAGGGAAGCCGCTACCTGGTCACCTCGCACACCCGCCCGGATACCCTTCTCGATACCCTTCTCGTCGAGAACCATGCGCTCTCCAACGCGGAGGATGCGCTGGGCACCGAAATCTTCGGTGACTCCGATGCGGAGCGCTCCCCCAATTCCTACGAGAAGGTCTCCTCCGGCACCGCCAGCCAGGAAACCATCAGCGCCTCCAAGAGCTGGAACTCCGGCGAGAGCAGCACCGTGACCGCCTACTCCGAGCCCACCAGCATCTACGAAGAGGAGGAGGACGAAGACGAAGGCGGTAGCCGCGGTACCTGGGCCGTCGCTCTGGCCGCCGTCCTGCTGCTGGTCATCGTCGCGGGTGGTGTGCTGACCTCTCTGGGCGCTATCGGCTCCAACCAGGCAGCTGCGCCGCACACCCCGAAGGCTTCAGCCAGCGAGACGGCCAGCCCCGAGGCCTCCCCCTCGGCCACCCCGACCGCCAAGGCCTCGAACGCACCCGCGAAGATCGCATCCGTGGCGCGTTTCGCTCCCTCGGAACCCACGTTCATGAGCGACATGGACTCCCTAATTCCGAACCTGACCGACGGTAACGCCAACACCGCCTGGATCAGCTACGGCTTCGGCACCGCCAACTACGCCGGCACCATCAAGGAATTCGGCCTGGCACTGAAGCTGCAGACCCCCACCGTCGTCTCCAAGCTGACCATCCAGCAGAACACCGGCACCGGTGGCTCCTTCACCGTCTACACCAACAGCTCCGCGTCCCTGAGCGGCGCGGTTGAGGTTGGTAAGGGCACCTTCGAGGGCAAGGATGCGGTCGTGAACCTGGATACCTCCAAGCAGAGCGCTGAGAAGGGCGCCTACGTGATCATCGTGGTCAACGAGCTGCCCCGCCTCTCCCTGCCGATTGGACCGTGGAATTACGGCCTGCGCATCAACGAAATCAAGGTGGACTAATCAACACATAACGCGACGCCGACAGGGCGCTCGCACCCCAGACACAAGGGCGGGGCTTCTGAACTCAACGGTTCGGAAGCCCCGCCCTTTTTGGTGTCTATTTATGACTCTTTATGGCAGGGTAGCTACTCAAAGATTCACAGTGCGCGGAGTATCTGGATAAGGGTCCCCCAAAATGGAATAATCGAGGATAAAGCCCTGTTATAGGGGCAGAACGAAAGACCTACAACGGAAAGACATATCCGATGACTGAGAATCTGGGAGGCCTCTTCGGAGGCGCCGCCCTGGGCAACCTGAACCTCACCTCCGCACCCGCCATCGAAGCGGCACCGACTGCCGAGGTTGAGGCCGACGCAACCGTCCACAACGTCATTATTGTGGGCTCCGGCCCCGCCGGCTACACCGCGGCAATCTACGCGGCACGCGCCGAACTGAAGCCCGTACTCTTCGCCAGCTCCCTGGCACCCGGCGGCTCCCTCATGAACACCACCGAGGTGGAGAACTTCCCCGGATTCATTCAGGGCATCCAGGGCCCCGAGCTGATGGAGAACATCGGTCAGCAGGCTGAGCGTTTCGGTGCAGACATCCGCTACCAGGACGTAGAAAAGGTCGAACTCACCGGCGACGTGAAGAAGGTCTACACCGCAGACGGCGCCGTTCACCTGGCGAAGACCGTCATCATGACCACCGGTTCTCAGGTCCGTAAGCTCAACATCGAGGGCGAAGACCGACTCTCCGGTTACGGCGTCTCCTGGTGCGCAACCTGCGATGGCTTCTTCTTCAAGGACAAGGAAATCGCAGTGGTCGGCGGCGGCGACTCCGCACTGGAGGAGGCACTGTTCCTGACGACCTTCGCGTCCAAGGTGTACCTGGTGCACCGCCGCGATTCTTTCCGTGCTTCGGAAATCATGCAGACCCGTGTTTTCAACAACCCGAAGATTGAGGTTGTCTGGGACTCGGCTGTTACCGCCGTTCACGGCGAGAGCAACCTCGAATCGATCACCCTGACCAACACCAAGGACGGTTCTGAGCGTCAGCTGACTGTTCAGGGCCTGTTTATCGCTATTGGCTCCGATCCTCGCGTGGAACTGGTACGTGACCAGCTGGAGATTACCGAGAACCACACCATCGCGGTTCAGGGTCGTTCCTCGAAGACTTCCGTTCCCGGCGTTTTCGCTGCCGGTGACGTGATTGACCCGACCTACCGCCAGGCAATTATTGCTGCCGGTTCCGGTGCTGTTGCCGCTCTGGACGCGCAGCACTACCTCGAAAACCTCTAAACTATTCGTATTACTCACTGGGGAATCCGCCCCGTGTCAGAAAGGAGCACTCCGTGAGCAGTGCACAGCAGGCAACTGATGCCACTTTTGACGAACTGGTTCTGAAGAATGACAAGCCCGTTATCGTGGACTTCTGGGCTGAATGGTGCGGCCCCTGCCGCATGGTTGGTCCCGTGATTGACGAGATCGCTGGCGAGTACGCCGGTCAGGTCGACGTGGTCAAGGTGGATGTTGAGGCAAGTGGTGATACCGCCATGAAGTACGGCATTACCTCCATCCCGGCTATCTACCTTTTCAAGGGTGGTGAGGTCGTCAAGAAGACCGTAGGCGCCAAGACTAAGTCCGCTCTGCTGGCTGAGTTCTCCGAACACCTGGGCTAACCTCAAGAGGCTACAGAAATCCCCCGGTGATGTTTCACGTGAAACATCACCGAGGGTTTTCTGTATATACAACTGATTTCAGTTGCTAAATACTATTTTATGTGAAAATTTAGCCCGAGAAATCAGAATCCAGAACACGGATGATGCGGTTCAAATCTTCCACATTGGCGAACTCAATCGTCATCTTACCCTTGCGAGCACCCAGCGAAATCTTCACCGAAGTATCGAGCTTGTCAGCAAAAGCCTCCGCAATGTAATCCAGGCGCTCGCGATGCTTCTGCGGCCGGGGAGCCTTACGCGCTTTGGGCTCCTCCGCACCGGAGGTGGCAGCCACGAGCTCCTCGGTGGCGCGCACCGACAGCCCCTCATTCACGACCTTCTGAGCGACGGTCTCAATCTGTCCCTGGTCACTCAGTGCCAGGAGGGCGCGGGCATGGCCAGCAGAGAGAATCCCGGCGGCAACGCGACGCTGCACGAGGGCGGGCAACTTCAGCAGGCGAATCGTGTTCGAAATCTGGGGGCGGGAACGACCGATGCGCTTGGCGAGCTGCTCCTGGGTGGTGTCGAATTCCTCCATCAACTGCTGGTAGGCCGCAGCCTCTTCAATGGGGTTCAGCTGACTGCGGTGCAGGTTTTCCAGTAGGGCGTCACGCAGCAGGTCTTCATCATCGGTCTCACGAATAATCGCGGGAATCGTCGAGAGGCCGGCAGCCTGGGTTGCGCGCCAACGGCGCTCGCCCATGACCAGCTCGTACTTCTCTGCCCCGCGCTCGCGGGAGGGACGCACCACGATGGGCTGCAAGACACCAATCTCACGCACCGAATGGATGAGCTCCTCCATGTCCTGCTCATCGAAATCGGTTCGCGGCTGTTTGCGGTTAGGGTGAATATCGCGCACGTTGAGCTCTGCAAACTGCGCACCGGGCACCGGCACCAGATCGGACTGCTCCTGCTCGCTTGCACCGGGAACGGGGACATCCTCGCCGAAGAAGAAATCCACCGGGCGGCGGGTCAGGGTCGTATTGCGCAGGGCCGCACCCATATCGACGCGAGACTTCTTCTTCGATGTTTCACGTGAAACATCATGCGTCGAATCGGCATGGTTAGACTCAGACTGAAGGGGTTCGGAGGGAGGTTCGGGAGCCTCGTGTTTGGGTGCTCGGTGGGGCTTCTCAGGCTTCGCCTCGTGGGCCATCTCAAACAGGCCATCGCTCATAGGTTCGTCTGCGAGAGCGGGAGCGGGTGCCTTCGAGTGCTGACTAACCTCGGGTACTACCTCTCGTTCGGTCACCTTCTTCTCGGCGCTTCCAGAATTCTTCGTACTCTGGGGAATCAGGGCCCCCAGACCACGACCCAAACCACGTCGCTTCTCAGCCATCGTCACTCCTTTGGACTCCCGGATGAGTCCGTTCATATTGCTTCTTTATCTAGTGTAGACGAATCGTGTGACATTCAGGGAGTGGTTTAAGGGGCATCCAAAAATTTCAAAATATATCAAATATAAAACTTATATAGGGTGTTTTTTAAAAATTTCAGCTTATTGCCAGCAAAAGCATCCCCTCCACACGCCTCAAAAGAGATGCGGAGGGGATGTCTAAAATATGGGCGGCAATAATAAACCGCGTATTCAAAAATTAAATCAAGCCGAACGCCCCGAAAGCTCCTTAGCGGCTTCTCGGTAAGCGCGGGCGCCGGTCGAGGAAGAATCGTACGTGATGACGGTCTGCTGGTAGCTAGGTGCCTCGGAGATACGCACAGAGCGAGGGATCTTCACCCCCAGGGTTTCCTGCGGGAAGTGCTCACGCACCTCCTCTGCCACCTGGAAGGCCAGGTTGGTGCGAGCATCATACATGGTGAGCAGAATCGTGCTAATGCGAAGCTTCGAATTCAGATGCTTCTGGATCATCTGAATATTCTTGAGCAGCTGACTCAGACCCTCGAGGGCGTAGTACTCGCACTGAATCGGAATTAGAATCTCCTCGGCGGCCACGAAGGCGTTCACGGTAAGGAGACCGAGGCTCGGCGGGCAGTCGATAAATACGTAGTCGAGGCGAGGCATCCCCTGCTTCTCGCGCCACTCCGTATAGTCCACCAGGGCGTTCTTGAGGCGGGTCTCTCGCGCCACGAGAGAGACCAGCTCAATTTCAGCACCCGCAAGGTCGATGTTGGCCGGTGCACAGAACAGACCGGGCATATCGGGACATTCCTGCACAATCTCGGCGAGAGGCTTATCTTCGATGAGCACGTTATAGACGCTGGGCACATCCACGCCATGCTCAATGCCTAGAGCGGTCGACGCATTACCCTGCGGGTCGTTATCGATGACAAGAACGTTTAGGCCGGCTTCCGCGAGCGCGGCGGCAAGGTTGACGGCGGTGCTGGTTTTCCCCACGCCCCCCTTCTGATTCGACACGGTAAAGACACGCGTATGCACAGGCTTGGGGAGTAGATCTGCGGCCGCTTTCTGGGCGTGGTGAGTCATCGGGTGCCTTCCGTAATCCGAGTCGTAATTCGCGTTGATGTTTCTGGGAGGGGTGCCTCAAATAGGTATGGTCTACACCAGTACCCACCGTAGGAGCAAACAGGAACCCCCACGTGTGCCAGGCGCCAATGTTTCACGTGAAACATTGCAGTCTTGGCTACGCGTGATGTTTCACGTGAAACACCGCGGTACACAAGCACGCTCCTGAGGGCTACACAGGGTGCGGCAGATAGCCTGTCGCCATCCAATCATTGCCGACCTCAGCCTGAAGTTCAACCCCTCCTTCAAGGGTACCCGTCGCGGCGGCAATACTCCACGTGAGGGGTCATTCTGGATACATGCGGCGAATATAGGCGTGCCAGACGCAGAAAGGTGGCGCTGCACCGAGCGAGTGTTTCCACTCCCCTGGCGCAACGCCACCTTTCGATAAGCGTCCGCAATCCTTCACGGGGTATTTACGTTTCTGCAATACCCCAACCCTGCAGTACTAGAGGCGCACGCGAACCACCGTCGTCGGCTCTTCCAGTAGATCACCGCCGGCGGTGAGAATCTCGGTCTCGCGAGCACCGTAGCGATTCAGCTTCTTCTTCGCCTTGGTGATTTCTTCAGCGGCGCTACGACCCTTCAAGGCCAGCAGCTCGCCGGTGCCGCGCAGAATCGGCAGGGTGATATCCAACAGTCCCACCAGGGCGGACACGGCGCGGGCGGTGACGACATCCGCATCCACGGCACCTACGGCCTGCTCGGCACGCGAGCGCATCACGGTCACGTTCTCCAGGCCCAGGTCCTCGATCACCTCGTTGAGCCAAATGACGCGACGCTCCAGAGGCTCAATCAGGGTTAGCTTCAGATCCGGGCGAGCAATCGCCAGGCACAGGCCGGGCAGACCGGCACCCGAGCCAACATCGGCCACAGAGACATTCGGGGCGATATATTCCTGCACCACGGCACAGTTGAGCACGTGGCGGGCCCACAGGCGCGGAACCTCGCGGGGGCCAATCAGCCCGCGCTCAATGCCGGTCGTCGCAAGGTGCTGCACGTAGCGCTCCGCCAGAGGCAGGCGCTCACCGAACACAGCCTCGGCGGCGGCGAGCTCATTCTCGTTCAGAGTTACCTTCGTTTCCTCCACCTTAGACTCCTACCTCGGGGAGAGAAATCACGACGTGGCGACGCGGACCCTCACCCTCCGACTCGCTGTACAGGCCGGCGGCGGCTACCACATCGTGCACCACCTTGCGCTCGTAGGGGCTCAGCGGCTTCATGTGCTCGTCGCGGCCGGTAGCGCGTACCTTCTCGATAGCCTCGGCGGCAATCTTCTCCAGGTACTCGCGACGCTCGGCACGGTAACCTGCGATATCCAGGATCAGGCGCGAACGGGTACCGTTGCCGGCCAGAACGGACAGGCGTACCAGCTCCTGCAGGGCATCCAACACCTCGCCGTGGCGACCCACCAGGTGGCGCAGCTCTTCGTTGTCATCGTCGTCGTTGACGACCGAAAGATAGATGCGGTTATTGCGCACCTCGATGTCAATGTCGCCGTCCAGGTCGGCGATGTCTAGGAGCTCTTCGAGGTAATCGGCTGCAATATCGCCTTCCTCCTCGATATCGTCAATCTCCTCATAGCCTTCGGCGGCCTCATCCACAAACTGCTCGTCGCCGAGCTGCTCCTCATATTCCATAGCTTCAGTCACGATTATCCTCGGGGTATATGCGGGGTTTAGGGGTACAAAGTATCTCATACACGGCGCCGGGCCCGCGCCTTACGCGGCGTGAGCCCGGCCCGAATGGGTGGAAAGCCTGCTACTTTCCGTTTTGCTTATTGCGCTGCTGCTTCTGGCGCTTCTTACTCACCGGCTGCTGGCGCTGACCGGCTGCGGCACGCTCACGCGCCTCCTGCAGGTCCTTCTCGTGCTGCTCGCGGGTCTTACCCACCGGGGGCAGGCCCTTCGCCGCACGGCGGGCGTTCAG
Organism: Rothia sp. SCPM-O-B-18226 (M350); assembly: GCF_058213595.1. Classification (NCBI taxonomy): domain Bacteria; kingdom Bacillati; phylum Actinomycetota; class Actinomycetes; order Micrococcales; family Micrococcaceae; genus Rothia; species Rothia sp. SCPM-O-B-18226 (M350). The sequence continues at coordinate 18,560 of NZ_JBYQJS010000001.1, forward strand.
CTCACGCTCGGCCTGGGAACCGGGGGTCGGGTTGTTGCGGATAACCCACCACTGCTGACCCAGCGACCAGAGGTTCGAGACGGTCCAGTAGTACATCACACCAAGGGGGAAGTTAATACCGGAAACAGCGAAGATGATCGGGAAGATGTACATAATCATCTGCTGCTGACGGAACATCGGGGAGTTCAGAGCAGCCTCCGACATGTTCTTCACGCTCAGCTGCTTCTGGATGTAGAACTGGGTGGCGCTCATCATCACGATCATGATGGCAGCCTGAATCACCGTCGCGGTGGCGTCGCCAGCCCCCGGGTGCATCATGGTCGCGAAGAGCTGAGCACCGAAAATCTGGGAGTCGTTGAACTGATGCACTAGCTCAGCCGGCAGCATGAGCACGCCCTGGTTATTCTGCGCTGCGGTGGGCACGCCCATCAGCACCTGGTACAGACCGAAGAAGATCGGCATCTGAGCCAGAATCGGCAGGCAGGAGGCGAAGGGGTTCGTACCGTGCTTGCGGTACATTTCCATCTGTTCCTGGGCCATGGCCTGGCGGGAGAGCTGATCCTTCTTACCCTTGTACTTCTCCTGCAGCTTCGCCATATCGCCCTGCATTGCGGTCATACCACGCATGGCCTTGATCTGCTTGACGAACAGCGGGATGGTCAGGGTACGCATCACCAGGGTCAGGAAGATGATGCACAGAACCCAGGTCAGGCCGGAGGCGGGGTCCATACCCACCGCAGTGAAGAGCGTATGGAACAGCCATAGGACCACAGAAACGATCCATTTAAACGGCCAAAGAATCATGTCGATAGGATTCACGAGGAATACTCCTTAAGGACTTTACAAAGTCGGTAAGTCGAAGGCGCCGCCTACTCGGGGCGGGCTTGAGAGGTGTGAGATGGCATGTAACGGTCGGGGTGGTTGAGCAGAATAATCTTGGGCTCTGCTCCCGGGGCGAAGACTCGCCGCCCCGCGGGAACCGGGTCAATGCCACCGGTCGCCCAGGGAACGCACCGCAGGATGCGCCGCACCGTCAGAGAAAGCCCGCCCAACACGCCGTGGGTGGTAAACGCCTCCAGGGCGTACGCCGAGCAGGTTGGGTAATAGCGGCACACGTTCCCGTAGAGCGGGGAAACGACCGTGCGGTAGGCCTTCATGCACGCAATCAGCAGGTTCTGCGGCAGAACGTAGAGAGCCTGCAGAAAAGATTCGGGGTGCACAAACTCGTTGGGGGCTAATGCCAGCAGCTCATCGGGGCCGATGAGGGGCTCCGCGGCGCTATACGTGCCGCTGTGATGGGAGTGGAAACATTCCTCACGGCGTGAAGTACGGTGACGGCTCACTGCTGCCCCTCAGTCGTTGAGGGCCGGTTGAGCTTGGCGAGGGTCGTTTCGAGAGCAGACTCGTAGTCCTTACGGAGCTGAGACCAGTCTGCCTGTGCGGAGGCAGGAAGCGCTCGCACAGCGATGGCGTACCCTTCCGGATGCGCGGCGCAGGTGAGCGCGGCAAGCTCACGCAACCGGCGCTTAACCAGGTTGCGGGTCACCGCGTTGCCCACCGCCTTCGACACAATGAAACCTACCCGGGTTGTTTTTCCGGGATTTTTCGCCGTAGATACAACGATGTTCCGGCGTCCACTGCGGATGCCGGAACGGAAGGCGTGGGAGAATTCAGCGCCGGTGCGCATTCGGTGCCGTTGAGGCAGCACATCTCCCCCTTTACATGGTGGGGAGGCTCGGCAGGGCCGGCCTCCGCATTTTCTACGCTTAATGATAGTTCGCCCGCCGATGCGTGTGCATCGGCGGGCGAACTATATGCCGTGATTAGGCCGAGAGCTTTGCGCGACCCTTACCGCGGCGGTTCGACAGAATCGCGCGGCCTGCACGGGTACGCATACGCAGACGGAAGCCGTGCTTCTTGGCGCGACGGCGGTTGTTCGGCTGGAAAGTACGCTTGCTCATACTTTGTCTCCTTGATTTTCGCGGTTCTCGCCCTCACGGGGTGTCGGAACCGTACGCTTCTTGGTGCACGGAGGTATCGCGACTATTCGCGGTAGGCGGTGCACACACAACAGCACAACTTTAGAAGAGTGGCGGGAGTAAATCAAGTTCTTTTCGCTTTTTTCCGCGTGATTCCGGGCTCTTTATGGGGACTGGGTGCGGAATCGAGGAGAGCTGTTGGTGACGATCGAGGGTTTATGAGAGGCCGAGGGGAACCCTGAAGTGAACACGCTACGCTCCACTCGTATGAGTCACCACCCCATCCCCACCCCTGGGGATAACGCGGGATCGCGACTATCCACTGCGGTGCATATCCCCCTCGGATAGCACATTGCACAACGCTTATCCACAGGCACACACAAACGCGCTACCCCCTGTAATTACAGGGAAGTCGGCAAATTCTCCACCGTTTTCCATCCTTTATCCACCCCTGTAATTACAACTTTTCCACCGTGTGGAAAACTCTTGTGGAAAACGTCAATTGCCTGTGCATTAAGCGGGTAGAATCTTAATGACCTGCGGAAGGTTCCGGCTTTGTTGGCACTCTGTTGAGCTCCCCAACGTCTTCTGCGGCAGATTGAGCGGAGGTAAAGACCCCTATGACCGAGTCACTTCAGGCGCGATGGGCGCACCTGCTGTCTATCCTGAGCAGCGACCCGAACGTCACGGCGCGCCAGCGTGGGTTCGTGAACCTTGCGCGCCCCCAGGGTCTGATGGGATCTTCGCGCCTCATCATCGAGGTGCCCAATAAACTCACCCGCGCCGTGTTTGAGGAGCAAATTACAGCGCCTTTCCGCGCCGCACTGCACGAGGCATTCGGCCCCTCCACCACCGCACTTTTCGATGTGAACGAGGCGATGGTTCCCATTGAAAGCCCAAGTCAGGACGTTAATGAGCCGGAACAGGCCGCACCCGTCGAACCCGCAATTGCCGCGGCCCACCAGGTTCCCGATGAGCCTTCTGGCTATTCCGGTGCAGCTCCCTACGCCGAGCCCGCCCGCCGTGAGGCCCCCGCTGGCTCCCGAGCTTTCGAGCACTACACTGAGCCGCATCCGGCACCGGATTCCGAGGCACACGTCCCTGCGGATGAGCAGGTGACTCGTCCCTCGCTACAGGCCCTCGAGGCAGAACGAACCGCTTTCCACACTGCGCACAGTGAGGCTCCCGTCCAGGCCCAGGCCGCGCCGGTTGTGACCCAGCACGAAGACCCGGAAAACGCTCCGACTTGGGATAGCTCTGCTCGCTTGAACCCGAATTACACCTTCGATACCTTCGTGATCGGCCAGTCCAACCGCTTTGCTCATGCAAGCGCCTTCGCCGTGGCAGAGCAGCCCGGCATCGTGTACAACCCGCTCTTCATCTACGGCGGTTCGGGTCTGGGTAAGACCCACCTGCTGCACGCGATCGGCCACTACACCAAGTACCTGTACCCGAACCTGCGCGTGCGCTACGTGAATTCGGAGGAGTTCACGAACGATTTCATCAACTCGATTCGCGACGACGAGGGTTCGTCGTTTAAGCAGATTTACCGTAACGTTGACGTGCTTTTGATCGACGATATCCAGTTCCTGGCCGGTAAAGAGGCGACGATGGAGGAGTTTTTCCATACCTTCAACGCGCTGTACAACCACCAGAAGCAGATTGTGATTACTTCGGATTTGCCTCCGAAGCAGCTGACCGGTTTTGCCGAGCGGATGCGTTCGCGCTTCGGGTCGGGTCTGAACGTGGATGTGCAGCCTCCGGAGTTGGAGACCCGCATCGCGATTCTGCGAAAGAAGGCTCAGAGCGAGATTTTGCCGGTGCGCGATGACGTTATGGAATACATTGCTTCCCATGTCACGGCCAATATTCGCGAGTTGGAGGGTGCTCTGATTCGCGCGAGTGCCGCCGCCTCGATGAAGAAGCCTCCGGAGCCCATCACCCTGGCAGAGGCTGAGACCTATTTGAAGGATTTGCTGTCGGATACGGGCGGTGCCGAGATTACTTCGGCGCTGGTGCTCTCAACGGTGGCAAAGTATTTCGATGTGTCTATCGAGGATATGCAGTCTAAGTCTCGCACCCGCACGCTCACGAACGCCCGCCAGGTGGCGATGTACCTGCTCCGTGAGCTGACCGAGATGTCCCTGCCGCGCATCGGTAATGATTTGGGCGGCCGCGACCACACGACCGTGATGCACGCGGTGCGTAAGGTGAGCGCGCAGATGGCTGAGCGGCAGACGATTTTCAATCAGGTGACCGAGCTGACGAACCTCATTCGCCAGGAACAGCGCGCCGCCGGATAGGCCCACGGAACCACCTACACCCCCTATAAGCCACTGACAAGGCGTTTTATAGGGGGTATCGGGGTGGTTTGAGAGGGGCAGGGTTATTTTCGGCCATGATTTTCGGCTGACTGGGCCCTGAAATATGGGGTGTGGATAAGCTGTGCTTTAACTCCGGCGCTCGTGTGGACGTTAAGTGCATGAATATTCAAAAGGTGTGGAAGAGAGTAAATGCATAAATATTCATACACAATGCATCCTCAGCTCGGGGAGGATTCCTCCACTTAATGTCCACAGGCCACTTCCGCGTCATTGCGGGGTTCTGCGGGGTTTTCCACCGTTTCCACAAGCGTTAATAATACTACTGTACTTAAAGAAAAAATCCTCCCCATAACATGAAACATTTCCTTGCCTCGAGCTGTCGGGGGGGGGGTCGATATTCATTTTGAGCTGCTCAACGCGTTCGCCCGTCGTGATTTCAGGAAATACTAGGCGATAGCAAGCGCTTTCTTTGATTCATTCTCCCTGTTGGTTTTGGTGAGAAACCCACATTTTGGGAAGTCTGATTTCGAATCTATTTTCGATACTTTTCAAGGATTCCTTCGTGGTTCTTTGTAATTACAAAAATGCGGGGCTGGCAACCTTGGCAGCCGACCGTACTCACCGCGAATCCCTGTAATTACAATTCGTCTGGATTCCGGTAGGATGGATAGACGCGCGCGCACGGGCACCGCGCACTAGAGCAGGCGAAACCTTCCGGCTCTCTCGCAGTTCAGCTTTACGTGCGCCACAAACCGAATCTCTACCACCGTGAAAGGCGCCTTCTCGATGAAATTCACCGTTGAACGCGATGTCCTCGCCGAAGCAGTCGGCTGGACGGCACGCTCCCTGCCCTTGCGTCCTACCTCCCCCGTGCTCAACGGTCTGCTGATTACCGCCTCCGCCGGCGAAGTCAGCATCGCAAGCTTTGATCACGAAACCAGCGCCCGCCAGGTTATCGCCGCCGATGTTCAGGCCGAGGGTGTGTGCCTTGTTCCCGGTAAGATCCTGGCCGAAATCTGCCGTTCTCTTCCGAACGCTGAGGTCGAATTCACCGCTGATGAGTCCGTGATTCGTCTGCACTGCCGTTCTGCTAACTTCCAGCTGGCCGGCATGCCCGTGGCCGATTACCCCGAACTACCCGAGCTGCCCGAAATTTCCGGTACCGTCGACGGCGCTGAATTTGCTGAAGCCGTCAAGCAGGTTCAGATTGCGGTGTCCAAGGACGAGACCCTGCCCCTGCTGACCGGTATTCGCGTCGAGATCAACGGCGACACCATGACCCTGCTCGCCACCGACCGCTACCGTCTGGCCATGCGCGAAATCAAGTGGAACCCCGTCAACCCCGACGTTCAGGCGGCTGTTCTGCTGAAGGCCAAGACCGTTTCCGAGGTCGGTAGCACTCTCTCCGGCTCCGGCGAGCTCTCCATTGCGCTGCCCGCCGCCGGCGAGTTGATAGGTTTTGCCGCCGGTACCCGCCGCACCACGAGCGTTCTGATGGACGGCGATTACCCCAACATCCGTGCTCTCTTCCCCGAGCAGACCCCCATCCACGCGGTGGTTCGCACCTCCGACCTGACCGAGGCGGCTCGCCGTATCTCGCTCGTGGCTGAGCGCAACACTCCGCTGCGCCTGAAGTTCACCCAGGGTTCGGTTGCCATCGATGCGGGCCGCGGCGACGAGGCTCAGGCCTCCGAAACCCTGCAGGCTCACCTCTCCGGCGACGACATCACCGTGGCGTACAACCCCTCCTACCTGCTGGACGGTCTGAAGGTGTTCGGCACCGAGTTTGTGCGTTTCTCCTTCACCGACGCGCCCAAGCCCGCCGTGATTTCGGGTCAGGACGAGCCGCTGGCTGAGGACGATCGCAACTACCGCTACCTGCTGATGCCTGTGCGTCTGCCCTCGAACTAGTAGCTTGCCGCCCCGCGCGCCTCCCGAGGTTCTGCCCGGGGAAGGTTCGCGGGGCTGTGCTTTCCCCGTCCGCGCCTATCCCCTCCTCGACCGAACCGTCCAACCGAACCGCATGAAAGGAGCCGTCCGGTGTACATCGACCACATCTCGCTGTTGGATTACCGCACCTACGCGCTGCTCAACCTGCCTCTATCGGCCGGGGTGACGGTTTTTCTGGGCTCGAATGGCGTGGGAAAAACGAATATCGTAGAGGCCATTGAGTATGCGGCGGCCCTCTCTTCGCACCGGGTGAGCCACGATGGTCCGCTGGTGCGCGTGGGCGCCGCCCGAGCCTACATCCGCACCCGCACTGTGCGCGGTTCGCAACAGACCGTGACCGAGTTTGAGGTGGCTCCCGGTCAGGCGAATCGCGTGCGCATTAACCGGGCTGCCCCGGTGCGCGCTAAGGAAGCTCTGGGTATTGCTCGCACGGTGCTGTTTTCCCCCGAGGACCTGCAATTGGTGAAGGGCGATCCCGCCGGTCGTCGTCGATTTGTGGATGAGCTGGCCGTCTCCCTGCGCCCCGTGGTGGCGGGGTACCGCAGTGAGTACGAGCGGATTTTGCGGCAGCGTAATTCGCTGCTCAAATCGATGCAGCGCCGCGCTCGCGACGAGAACGCGCTGAGTACCCTCGCGGTGTGGGATGGCCAGCTTGCCCTGATGGGGGCGCAACTGCTCTCCGCGCGTTTCCGTCTGTTGCAGCGCCTACTCCCCCAGCTGCGTCGCGCCTATGCGGGGCTGACGGACGGTTCTAAGGACGTGGGGTTCACCTACGAATCCACCGTCTTTGCGAGCATGGGCGAGCGCTCTCTTGAACATGCAGCCCTCATGAGCATTAAGGACCTGAAGGAGGCGCTTCTGCGCGGTTTCGCCGAGCGTCGCGCCGAGGAAATTGAGCGCGGCGTGACGCTGGTGGGGCCGCACCGTGAGGATGTGACCCTGCTGCTGGGCGGCCTTCCGGTTAAGCATTTTGCCTCGCACGGTGAGAGCTGGTCGTTTGCCCTGGCCCTGAAGTTGGCTTCGTGGTTTGTTCATGTGGAGGACGATTCTTCGCCGGGTGCCTCCCCCATCCTGATTCTTGACGATGTCTTCGCTGAGCTCGACTCGGCGCGCCGCCACCGCCTGGGCGCTATGGTTGCCGCGGCGGAGCAGGTGCTCATTACGTGCGCCGTACTCACAGATATTCCGGAGGAGCTGGGTGAATACCACTTGGTGTCTGTAACTCCCGGCCACGCGGAGTACGTACCGTCGCCCGGCACTCGCGACGGGAACGCAGCAGGAAGCACCGGTGAGACCCTCGCCAAGGAGAGCGGCGAAACGTTAGCTGAGAATCCTATTGCCGGTGGGGACTATGAGTAACCGTCCCGGAGAGGATTCCGTCCCCCTCACTGCACCCTTCGGCGATTCCTTGCCGATACCTTCCCCGGCCCCTGACGCCCGTGAGCTCAACAGCACTGTTTCACGTGAAACATCCGGCGGCGAGGTCGATGGCTTCGGTGAATTTTACCGAGACGAGGTGGACGCCCCCGCGGCCCTGCTGACTCGTATGCGCGTGGCCGCCCAGGAACGCGGCGAGGCGCCCCTCAACGCTTTCTCGGCGCGAAAGATTATGCGCGAGTTCGGCGCCGCGATGTCCGGAACCGCCCCCAAGAAACGTCGCGAACGCGCACAGGGGTGGGATCCCCGCGTCATGGGTGGGTACAGCGGCCCCGGTGAAAGCTCCCGCGATCCCAAGCCGCTCGGGGGTATCGTGAGCGCGCTGATCCGGTCCCGAGGCTGGAAAGAGCCCGTGGCCGTCTCGAGCGTGCTGGCCCGCTGGGCTGAACTCGTTGGTCCCGAAATTGCCGCGCACACCAAACCTCTCAGCTTCGAGAACTCTATCGTTCAGGTGCAGTGCGACTCCACCGCCTGGGCCACTCAGTTGCGCCTGATGCACGGGCAGCTTATCGAGCTCTTCCGCCGAGAGCTTGGCGAGGGCGTGGTGGCGCAGGTACGAATCCTGGGTCCGAACAACGGCCGCTGGAGCCAGCGCGGGTATCGTCGCGCCTCCGGGATGCGCGGGGTGCGCGATACCTACGGGTAGGAGAGCCGGTGGTGCGTGCGGAACGAATTCTTGCCTCGAAACCGGACCGCTTGAAGAAGCAAAACCTCGGAAGTGCCCGCATCCCGGCCGCATAACCGAGGTGTATCCCCCCTCACCGGGGAGGGGGTTGAGCGTCTCTCAGGGGCCATTACGGGCGTTTGAGGGGGTGGAATATGGGTGAATTGCCCAAAAATTGGCGCGCTGGATGGCTTTAATACCCCCTTGCTCGGTAAAATAAAAGGGACAATGCGTAAAGTGCGCCCACCCGGGCGCCGCCGGCACCGCGAGTCCCCGAAGGCGCTTCACGCGCCGCGCCGAGGCGTTCTAGGCTACCCTCGGCAGTGTTCGCGGCTCCCTGCCGGTGCCCGGCTTACCCAAGGAGTTTCCCCTCGTGGCACCTGAACAGCCCCATGAATACGGTGCGTCCGACATCACCGTGCTGGAAGGCTTGGAGGCGGTTCGTAAACGCCCCGGCATGTACATCGGCTCGACCACCGAGCGCGGTCTGCACCACCTGGTCTACGAGGTCGTTGATAACTCCGTGGACGAAGCGCTTGCCGGTTACGCCTCCGAAATCGACGTGACCATCCAGGCCGATGGCGCGGTGCGCGTCAAGGATGACGGTCGCGGTATTCCCGTGGATGAGCACCCCACCGAGCACAAGTCCACCGTCGAGGTCGTCATGACCGTGCTGCACGCCGGCGGTAAGTTTGGCGGCGGCGGCTACTCGGTTTCCGGTGGTCTGCACGGCGTGGGTATCTCCGTAGTGAACGCCCTATCGACCCGCGTGATTACCGAGGTGCACCGCCAGGGCTACGCGTGGCACATCTCCTTCTCCAACGGTGGCGTGCCCGACGGTCCCCTGCGTCGCGGCGAGCCCTCCGATAAGACAGGCACGATTCAGACCTTCTATCCGGATCCCGAGATTTTCGAGACTGTCGAGTTCGATTTTGAGACCCTGCGCGCTCGCTTCCAGCAGATGGCCTTCCTGAATAAGGGCCTGACCATCACCCTGACCGATGAGCGCGAGAAGTTCACCGGTGACGAGGTTGCCGAAGAGGAGAAAGAGAACACTCTCAACCGCGTGCGTGCGAACGCTGATGGTTTCATGACCGTCACTTACCGTTACGACAACGGCCTGTTTGACTACGTGCACTTCCTGAACGCCGGCGCGAAGACCATCGTGAACGAAGAGATTGTCTCCTTCGAATCTGAAGACTCCGACCGTAACATGAGCCTGGAAGTGGCCATGCAGTGGACCGGTGCGTACAAGGAATCCGTCTACTCCTACGCAAACACGATCAACACCCACGAGGGCGGCACCCATGAAGAGGGTTTCCGTGCCGCGCTGACCTCCCTGGTGAACCGTTACGCTCGCGACAACAAGCTGTTGCGCGATAAGGACGATAACCTCACCGGTGAAGACGTGCGTGAGGGCCTGACCGCGGTCATCTCGATTAAGATTTCCGAGCCGCAGTTCGAGGGTCAGACGAAGACCAAGCTGGGTAACTCGGAGGCGAAGTCCTTCACCCAGCGCGAGGTGAACGATCACCTGAGCGACTGGTTCGACCGTAACCCCGCCGTGGCCAAGGACATCGTGCGTCGCGCGATTACCGCCGCCCAGGCGCGTATCGCCGCCCGCAAGGCCCGTGAGACGACCCGCCGCAAGGGCCTGCTGGAGACCAGCTCCATGCCCGGTAAGCTCAAGGACTGTTCCTCGAAGGACCCGTCGATCTCTGAGATTTACCTGGTGGAGGGTGACTCCGCGGGTGGTTCGGCGGTTCAGGGTCGTAACCCGAACACTCAGGCTATTCTGCCGCTGCGCGGTAAGATCCTGAACGTTGAGCGCGCTCGCCTGGACCGCGCCCTGTCGAACGCCGAAATTCAGGCGATGATTACCGCCTTCGGTACCGGTATTGGCGACGACTTCAACATCGAAAAGGCTCGCTACCACAAGATTGTGCTCATGGCCGACGCGGACGTGGACGGCCAGCACATCACGACCCTATTGCTGACCCTGCTCTTCCGCTTCATGCGCCCGCTGATTGAGGCCGGTTACGTGTACCTGGCTCAGCCGCCGCTGTACCGCATCAAGTGGTCGAACGCCCCGCACGATTACGTCTACTCCGATGCAGAGCGCGACGAGGCTCTGGCACGTGGTTTGGCGAATAACCAGCGTCTGCCCAAGGACAACGGTATTCAGCGTTACAAGGGTCTGGGCGAGATGGACTACACCGAGCTGTGGGACACCACCATGGATCCGGCGCGCCGTACCCTGCTGCAGGTGAAGATGGAGGACGCGGCTGCCGCGGACCAGATCTTCTCGGTGCTGATGGGCGAGGACGTTGAGGCCCGCCGCGAGTTTATCCAGCAGAACGCAAAGGACATCCGATTCCTCGATATCTAACCCGCACGACATATTCCGCCTAGGGAATATGCGAGATGGGTTATATAACCGAGTGATTTATTGAGGGAAATAATGAGCGAAGAACAGCAGAACGAAGTGACCGGAGCTGACGTCGTCAGCACCGGTGACACCGAGATCGTGGACCACCACGGCCACATTGAACAGGTGGACCTGCAAACCGAAATGCAGCGCTCCTACCTGGACTACGCGATGGCCGTCATCATCGGTCGTGCCCTGCCGGATGTCCGTGACGGCCTCAAGCCCGTGCACCGTCGCGTCATCTACGCAATGTACGACGGCGGCTACCGCCCGGACCGCGCTTTCAACAAGTGCGCCCGCGTGGTCGGCGACGTCATGGGTCAGTTCCACCCCCACGGCGATAGCGCCATCTACGACACCCTCGTGCGTCTGATTCAGAGCTGGATCATGCGCTACCCGCTGGCATTGGGACAGGGCAACTTCGGCTCCCCCGGTAACGATGGCGCAGCGGCTCCCCGATACACCGAGACGAAGATGGCCCCCATCGCCCTGGAGATGGTGCGCGACATCAACGAGGACACCGTTAATTTCCAGCCGAACTACGACGGCAAGTCTCTCGAGCCGACCGTTCTGCCCGCGCGCATCCCGAACCTGCTGATTAACGGCTCCTCGGGTATCGCCGTGGGTATGGCGACCAACATTCCCCCGCACAACCTACGCGAGGTGGCCGAGGGCGTGGAGTGGTTCCTGAAGAACCCGCACGCCACCAACGAAGAGCTGCTGAACGCTCTGATGGCTCGCATCAAGGGCCCGGATTTCCCGACCGGTGCGCAGATTCTGGGCACCAAGGGTATTGAGGATGCGTACCGCACCGGCCGTGGTTCGATTACCATGCGTGCCGTGGTCAACGTCGAGGAAATCCACGGACGCACCTGCCTGGTCGTCACCGAGCTGCCCTACCAGGCAAACCCGGATAACCTGGCCATCAAGATTGCCGAGCTCATCAAGGACGGCAAGGTCACCGGTATCGCCGACCTGCGCGACGAGACTTCGGGTCGTACCGGTCAGCGCCTGGTGATTGTACTCAAGCGTGATGCTTCCCCGAAGGTTGTGCTGAACAACCTGTACAAGCATACCCAGCTGCAGGAGAACTTCTCCGCGAACATGCTGGCCATCGTGGACGGCGTGCCCCGCACCCTGTCCCTGGACGCTTTCGTGCGCCACTGGGTCAACCACCAGCTGGATGTTATCGTCCGCCGTACCCGCTACCGTCTGCGCCAGGCGGAGGAAGAGGCGCACATCCTGCGCGGCCTGCTTAAGGCCCTGGATGCTCTGGACGAGGTTATCGCCCTGATTCGCCGCTCCCCCACCGCGGACGAGGCGCGCACCGCTCTGATGGAGTTCCTGCAGATTGACGAGGCTCAGGCTCAGGCCATCCTGAACATGCAGCTGCGTCGCCTGGCCGCTCTGGAGCGCCAGAAGATTCAGGACCGCCACGACGAGCTGATGCGCATGATCGCCGAGTACAACGCGATTATTGCTTCCGAGACTCACCAGCGCGAGATTATCTCTGAGGAGCTGGGCGAGATTGTGAACCGCTACGGCGATGACCGTCGCACCCAGATCATGTACGGCTACAACGGCGACATGTCGATGGAAGACCTCATCCCCGAGGAGGAGGTCGTGGTGACGATTACTCACGGCGGCTACATCAAGCGCACCCGCAGTGATCAGTACCGTAGCCAGCACCGCGGCGGTAAGGGCATTAAGGGCGCCTCCCTGCGTGGCGATGACGTGGTGGAGCACTTCTTCGTGACTACCACGCACAGCTGGATTCTGTTCTTCACGAACCTGGGCCGCGTGTACCGCGCGAAGGGCTACGAGTTGCAGGAAGCCGGCCGCGACGCGAAGGGTCAGCACATTGCGAACCTGCTGGAGTTCCAGGGTGGCGAGCATATCGCCCAGGTGATGGAGCTCAAGAGCTACGAGGACGCTGAGTACCTGGTGCTGGCAACCCGTGGCGGCATGGTGAAGAAGAGCCGCCTGAGCGATTACGACACAAACCGTACCGCGGGCCTGATCGCCATCAACCTGCGCGAGGGTGACGAGGTTGTTTCGGCCTTCACCGTTTCGGCTGCCGATGACATCCTGCTGGTTTCTCGTAACGGTATGTCCCTGCGCTTCCACGCGGATGACGCTTCGTTGCGCCCCATGGGTCGCTCGACTTCCGGTGTGACCGGTATGAAGTTCCGCGATGGTGACGAGCTGATTTCTGCCAACGTGGTCACCGAGGGCTCCTACGTCTTCGTGGTGACCGAGGGTGGCTACGCGAAGCGCACGAGCGTGGATGAATATCGCGTTCAGGGTCGTAACGGTTTTGGCATTAAGGTTGCTAAGCTTGTGGAGGATCGTGGCGCCCTGGTGGGTGGCCTCATTGTGGACGAAGAGGACGAGGTCCTGGTCGTGATGTCCAGCGGCAAGGTTGTTCGTTCGAATGTGAATGAGGTTCCTGCGAAGGGACGCGATACCATGGGTGTTATCTTCGCAAAGCCCGGTGAGGGCGATTCGATTATCGGTGTAGCCCGTAACCAGGATCGTCAGCTGGACGACAGCGATGATGAAAACACTGAGAATGCCGAGGCGGCAGACGATACTTCTGCGGCTCCCGGCACGGATAACGAGGGTGAAGCGGCGGCTGCCGACCTCACCGCTACTGGAGGTAACTAATGAGCAGCACTCCCGCGAGCTCCTCTTCCGCGTCAGCGCAGCGTTCGGCAGCAGCTGGTGCGTCTAAGAAGGGGCCCCTAAGTCCGGTGCCCGCCGCCCGGCTCAGGCACGTTCAGGTCAGGCCCGTCCCGGAGCCGCTAAGCGTCCTGCCGGCAAGCGCCCGGTGAATGCTAAGCGTCCGACGGGTTCGCGTCGCCAGCTGGTGCGCCCCGCGCCTCGTTCGAAGATTCGTCGCGCGCGCCTGGTGGTGCAGAAGGTCGATACCTGGTCGGTAGCAAAGCTAATCTTCCTGCTGTCGATTGCTCTGGGTATCGTGACCGTCGTGGCCTCGGTGATTCTGTGGCTGTTCCTGCAGGCTTCGGGTGCCTTTACCGGTGTAAACCAGCTGATTAGCTCGCTGGGTACCGGTTCGACCACCGTGGATATCTCGCAGATGATTTCGCTGGGGCAGGTGGCTCTGGTAACCACGATTTTTGCCGTGGTGAACACCGTGGTCTTCACCCTGCTGGGTATGATTGCTGCTATCCTGTACAACCTGGCTGCAAAGCTGGTGGGTGGCGTGACCCTGACTCTGAGCGACGAGTCTTAAGAGCGCTCGACTATGATTTTGAATTGGGCGGTATCGTCTCCGTGCGGAGGCGGTGCCGCCCTTTTTCGCGCTATCTTTTCTGGGTTCTGCGGGGGCTTTGGTGGTGTGTCCTATCTTGATGCTGAACCCCTTCACGTGTATGTGATGCATAACATATCATTCTGATTTGGTGTTCCCTCTAAACGCCTGTATAGTTATATCTCGTTCTACGGAAGAAATTCCGCAGAGGGAGGGCGTATAGCTCAGACGGTTAGAGCGCTTCGCTGATAACGAAGAGGTCCCAAGTTCGATTCTTGGTACGCCCACTCCGCACTGTGAAAGGCAGAGATGAAGAAAGTTTTTCTAATTATCGCTCTTTCGAGTGTTGTTGTGATGGCGCTAATAAAGCGTCAGAGCAACGAGGTTATCAAGGCCTGGAAATAACTAAACAGTGGTTTCCGCTGAAGCGGGGGCGTGGCGCAATTGGTAGCGCATCTGCTTTGCAAGCAGAGGGTTAGGGGTTCGAGTCCCCTCGCCTCCACTTTCCGGTGATTATAGCAAGAGGGAAACGCCTGGCTCCATTCCGAACCCAGAAGCTAAGACTCTTCGCGCCGATGGTACTGCACTTTTGTGGGTGTGGGAGAGTAGGTCGTTGCCGGTTTATTTTTGAGAAAGACCCCGTATCGAGAGATGCGGGGTCTTTTGTTATATATGCTGTACCCCTCCTCGGGGCACTCGGTTTAGGGCTTTTGCGGTGGGCTGCTGGGGAATTTGCGGTAAATGCATAACGGGGTACTCAATGCGAGGTGGGTAATAGATGTGCATCACAAATAGAAATCTGGGAACTTCCTGAAGGTGAACACTAGATGAACTCACCTCAGTGTTCAGTGTGTAGTATGTCGCCTACTGCCCCGGTTTAGTGAAGAATCCACATAAAACAACTTAATGATTCTGGTGGGTGCACCCTTTTTCCCTAGTGGTAGCGGGTTTCTCGGGATGATGGACGAACAACCCCACGAAACACGCACCTAATCGTGTGGGTTTGCGTGTTATTTCGTGTTAAAACCGAATACTTTCGATTTTTGGGGAAGCGACAGATAATTCTCTTGTGACTACAGAACTCATTATTCTCGTGATCGTGGTGCTGACCGCGCTCGCCTTCGACTTTACGAACGGCTTTCACGACACCGGCAACGCGATGGCTACGTCCATCGCTACCGGCGCGTTGAAGCCGAAGACAGCCGTGGCTCTCTCCGCATCCCTGAACCTGGTGGGTGCCTTCCTCTCTGTTGAGGTGGCACGCTCGGTCGGTAGCGGCATCGTGAACCTGGACCGTATCGACGTAACCTCGGACGGCCCCGCACTGATGCTCATCGTCTTTACCGGCCTGGTGGGCGGCATCCTCTGGAACGTGCTGACCTGGCTGCTGGGTCTGCCCTCCTCTTCGTCGCACGCACTGTTTGGTGGCCTGATTGGTTCTGCGCTGGTAGCCATCGGCTTCGACGGCGTGCAGTGGATGGGCGTGCTCTCCAAGATCATTGTCCCCGCGGTTCTATCCCCCGTCATTGCCGCAATCGTGTCGGCAACCGGCACCTGGCTGGTGTACCGCATTGCTGCCCCTGTGGCCGATGAGCGCAAGCACAGCGGCTTCCGCAAGGGTCAGGTGGCTACCGCATCCCTGATGTCTCTGGCGCACGGTACGAACGATGCGCAGAAGACCATGGGCGTGATTTTCTTGGCTCTGGTGGCTTCGGGTTCTCTCAATAGCGACGACGCCATCCCCCTGTGGGTCAAGGCGGCCTGTGCGCTCGCTATCGCCCTGGGAACCTACCTGGGTGGTTGGCGCATCATTCGCACCCTGGGTAAGGGCATCGTTGAGGTGGATACCCCGCAGGGTGTGGCCGCCGACGGTGCCTCCGCCGCGATTATTCTGACTTCCTCGCACTTCGGTATGGCGCTGTCCACTACCCACGTGGCCTCCGGCTCGATTCTGGGTAGTGGCCTGGGTCGAAAGGGCGCCGAGGTTCGCTGGTCCGTGGCGGGTCGTATGGTGGTCGCCTGGCTGATTACCCTGCCGGCTGCCGCGATTGTGGGTGCTCTGACCTGGCTGATTGGTCACGGCTTGAATGCTCTGACCGGCACCCAGTTCATTGGCGAAATGACCGTGTTCGCTCTGCTGGTTATCTTCTGCTTCCTGATGTGGCGTCACTCCCAGAAGGACAACATTGACGCTTCGAACGTGACTGGCGACTGGGATGAGAAGGAAGGCGCTGCAGTCACCGGCGCTGAGGCATCCGCGGATCAGGCTCTTGCTACTGAGAAGGCAGGTTCGTAAGCCATGGCATATCTGTTGGATATCGTAAACAAGATTATTCCGGTACTCATGGCCGGTCTCTTCTTCGGTGCGGGTCTTCCGGCGCTGTATGCGCTCGGCCTCCGCCTCATGGCGGGCCGTACCGAGTACACGGCGGATGGCCAGCTGGTGGAGATTGAGCCGCCGAGCACGGTGGCTAAGATTGCCGCCGGGATTGTTTTTGCTATCATCGTAGCAATCGTAATCATCGCCATTCTCTGGGTTGCTAAGGACTTTATCCACCACACGTTCGGCTGGAATATTTTCGGCGTCACCGGTGGAGGTCACTAGAACCGTGAAACACACAGTGAATATGATGATGACAGTATCGAAGGAGGGGCTCAATGCCTGATAAGGGCATCATCTCTCGAGTAATCGACTGGCTGAGCGTTGGGTATCCCAAGGACGTCCCCGTTCAGGACCGTGCAGCCGTGATGGCCATCCTGAAGATGCGTCTGACGGATGAACAGCTGCAGGAAGTGGTCCGCCAGCTCATGCAGTCCCGCGCTGCTCGCGGTGAGGCATACGTGAGTGACCAGCGAATCAACGAGTACATTCGTCGCGTGGTCGACCATACCCCGACCCCGCAGGATATCGACCGAGTAGCTAAGATTCTGGGTGCACACGGCTTCCTGATTGCAGAGAACCATGTGAACGAGGATGCCGAGCCTGACGGTCGTACGGAGTACGTGCCGTACGAGGACCCGACGACCGGTGAGATTCGCATTGCGGAGCTGGCTGCCGAGTCGGCAAACGTCGCATCACCGCAGACCGCTGAGTCGGATGACTAAAAATTCGAGGGTTGGCTAAATAGACGACCAAGGGGCCTACCGGGCGATTAGTTCGCCCGGTAGGCCCCTTTCTATGTCCAGGCTCTCGCTCTAGGCTCCGCCACCTTGACGCCCCATCGGTGTATTCTTACTCCGCTATCTCTCACTCTGGGCGGTCCTCGACCGCCGCTCATCCCCGGAGGCTCAATGTCTTCTTCGCAGATTCCCGAATCTCATCAATCAGAAAAATCTACCGGCGCGCGAGGCCGCTTCGCGGCCGTAGGAAACGCCGCAAAGCGGCGTGGGCGCGACCTTGTGGTTCCCCGACGCTCCCTGCTGCTGACCGGTGGCGTCATCCTGGCGGGTGGCCTTATCGCTACGGCACCGCGCATTGCCGCTACCGGCCTTCTGGGCGAGGATGCCGCCGTCACGGTTTCCGTAGAAAAGTTGCTGGCTCGCCGCGAGCGTCGTGTGCGCGAAAATATCGATACCCGTTACCTGCGCATTGAATCGCTGGAGCGCATCAATGTGGGTAAGGGAAACGAAGAGCAGAATCTGCGACTGGTGGGTTCCCTAGCACTCACGGAAGCCGCACAAGCGGATTTGCCGGCCGCTGCGGAAGCGCTGGCCCAACTATCGGTTTATGGCTCAATACAGCGTCTGAGCGTCACCTACGGCGGCGTAGACCCGTTTAACGACCCGCAGGGGGTTGGTCAGCGCGCCAATACCCCGGTCGCTCCGCTGCGTGTGAACGATTCGGCAACCCTTGACCGGGAACAGTGGCTCAAGCTCCTCAATGCATCAGCCGCGCTGGGAACCAACGCGGACTATACCCAGGGGATCGCCATGGCGGACGAGCTACGCCTAACCGCGGTCATCGAGGAGGGCGAGTATGCCGACGTGGTTCGTCGCTTCCGCGCCCTGGGCAGTCTGGGCACCTCAGAGGAGCGCGTGAAGCAGATACAGCTCTACGCGCAGATTGCCATCTCTAAGGCGGTGAAGGTGCCCTCGGGTGCCGAGACGAAGATCGCTGTGAGCGTTGCGGAACCGGCCCGCGTGGCGGTGGCAGCCGATGCCCTGGATAGGGCGGTCACACCCGCTGAGTTGAACACCCTCGCAACTTTCGCGCTAACGTGGAACGCCCGCCAGGAATACCCAGCCGCCGGACGGGACGACGCCCTTAAGCTGGGGTTTAAGAGCCCCTCATCGAAGGACGAGCAGGCAAAAGAGAAGCTGAAGGAAGCCATTCGTCGCTACCTGCAGGAAGAGTCTGGGCCGCTGAACGCGGTGTCCAAGCGTGAGGCGAATGTGCCCGGCGAGGTCATCACGGGGGCGTAGCGCGTTGGCTTCCCTTTGGGGAGGCTTAGCGATGCTGTGATGGGTCTTACGAAAAAAATGTCCGTGAGGATTTGGTGATGTCCGAACCGCTGGTATAGACTGGTAGGGCACCACGGGGGCGTGGCGCAATTGGTAGCGCATCTGCTTTGCAAGCAGAGGGTTAGGGGTTCGAGTCCCCTCGCCTCCACTTTCCGGTGATTATAGCAAGAGGGAAACGCCTGGCTCCATTCCGAACCCAGAAGCTAAGACTCTTCGCGCCGATGGTACTGCACTTTTGTGGGTGTGGGAGAGTAGGTCGTTGCCGGTTTATTTTTGAACCGAGAACCCCATGTCGAAAGACATGGGGTTCTTCGCGTATCCGGGATATCGCTACGGGGAAGCAAGGTGGCGGCTTCACGCGTGACCGCGCCTCCACGCTTATCCCACGCATGCAAAACGGCCGCTCTCCGGAGAATCATCCGGAGAGCGGCCGTTCAAGCTAGATACGCGCTAGAGGCGGGAAGAACGTTTAGGCGTTCTTCCAAGGATCCTCAACGGGGCGAGCAGCGTTGTATGCGGCCGCGCCTGCGACACCCAGCGCCACAACCAGGCCCAGGAAAGCCAGACCCTTGCGGGGGCGCTTACCGCCGTTGCGCTCGATGCGTGCCAGCTCCTTCTCCGCGGCACGAGCGGTCTTTGCGGTGGCCTTGCGGGCCTTCTTCAGGGCGTTCTTCTTGCCGGTCAGCTTCTCGGCGAAAAGCTCAGCGGCCTTGCCCTCAAGCGAGGACTCAGCGGCAGCCAGGGACGAGACGACAGCCTGGGCCTTAGCAGCCTTGCTGGCCTTACGCTTCTTGCAGCAGAACATGGGGTGACCTCCATCGGTTGGGCGTCGCGGCGGTAAGAATCGCCGAGACGCGCGTAGTGTTCACCTCTCAGGATATTCAATTCCGGCCTAAAAAGCCCGCCCGACAGTGCGCCCGGGGCGAAAAAACACGTTGTATGGCGAATGAGCGCCAGCCCGTGCCACAATAGAGCCATGACTAATGCAACTGCTAAGGCAACTATCCACACCAACTACGGTGACATCGTCGTGAACCTGTTCGGTAACCACGCACCCCTGACTGTTGAGAACTTCATCGGCCTGGCCGACGGTTCCCGCCAGTGGAAGCACCCCCGCACCGGTGAAATCATGAACACCCCCCTGTACAAGGATGTCGTGTTCCACCGCATCATCAAGGACTTCATGATTCAGGGTGGCGACCCCCTGGGCATGGGCGTTGGTGGCCCCGGCTACCAGTTCAAGGATGAGATTCACCCCGAGCTCTCCTTCTCCAAGCCCTACCTGCTGGCAATGGCTAACGCCGGCCCCGGCACCAACGGTTCCCAGTTCTTCATCACCACCGTTGAGACCCCCTGGCTGAACGGCCGCCACACCATCTTCGGTGAGGTCGCTGACGAGGCATCCAAGAAGGTTGTCGACGCTATTGAGGGCGTTGAGACCGGCTTCCAGGACCGCCCGGTCAAGGACGTCGTCATCTCCTCGATTGACGTCGAGAAGCTCTAAAACCCCTTCAGAAGGCTCGTGGAGCGTTCTGGTGTGTTGATAAAACACATATAGTTCAGGGGCCCGCCAGGATTCTTCCGGTGGGCCCCTGAACTTATATGGCCTGTACACCGTTCCGAACCATCCGGCACAAAATCTTTGGAGATTCAGTGGAGAACTTTCCTAACTACTCCGGCTACGGGCAGACCCCTACGGTCTGCGCTAACCACCCCGACCGCGTCAGCTACGCCCGGTGCGGACGATGCAACCGGGCCATCTGCAGCGAGTGTCAGGTAAACCAGGGGACCGGTACGGTCTGCCCCGACTGCTACCGCGAACTCACCGGCGGCAGCTCGAAGGCACAAGGTTCGAAAGCACAGGGCTCATTCCTGGCGCGCCACTGGCACATTACGTACACGCTCATTCTGCTGAACGTCGCGATTTACGGTCTGCAGCAGCTCATCCCCAATGAATGGGTGGTGAGGCACGGCTCGATCTGGTGGCCCTACGTCCAGCACGGCGAGTACTACCGCATCATCACCTACGGTTTTCTGCACATGCAGAACGACCCGATGCACCTGGTGTGGAACATGATTAACCTCTTCATCTACGGTGTGTCCCTCGAACGCATGATGGGGCGCTGGAAGTTCCTCCTCGTGTACCTGGGCTCTATCGTCTTTGGTGCCTTCGGCGTGTACGTACTGGCTCCTGGAACCAGCGTGGTGGGTGCATCCGGCGGTCTTTTCGGCCTCATGGGCGCGTTCATGACCCTGCTGATCATCATGAAGCAGAAGGACACCGCACGAGTGTTCGCCATGATTACCGCAGCGAACGTCATCTATAGCCTGATGACCCCGTCGAACATCTCCCACGCATGCCACGCCGGTGGCTTTGTCGGCGGCGTGCTGCTGACCCTGCTGTTTGTTCCGTTCGTGAAGAAGCCTGAGCCTTCAGATTCGCCGCAGCAGAGCCCGCAGCAGTGGCAAAACGGCAGGTACTAAGCCTGAAAATCCGCAGAAAATCTTCGGAAAATCCGGCACAAAATCCTTGGAGAGGCAGTGGAGAACTTCCCCAACTATATGAACTACGGGCAGAGCCCCACGGTCTGCGTTAACCACTCCGACCGCGTCAGCTATACCCGGTGCGGACGATGCAACCGGGCCATCTGCGACGAATGTCAGACGGCACAGGGTGCAGGCGTAGTCTGTCCCGACTGCTACAGCGAGCTCAACGGAGGCGCCTCGAGCCCGACGCGTTCCTTCATCGCCCGTCACTGGCATATTACGTACACGCTCATCCTGATTAATGTCGTGGTGTATGGCCTGCAGCTCATCATTCCGTTCCGCTGGGTACACAATCTCGGCATGATGTCTGGTCCCCGTGTTCACCACGGCGAGTACTACCGCCTCATCACGCACGGGTTTGTGCACTCACAAAACGACCCGACGCACCTGCTGTGGAACATTGTTTACCTCTTCATCTTCGGTGTGTCCCTCGAACGCATGATGGGGCGGTGGAAGTTCCTCTTTGTATATATGGCGGCTACCGTGGGTGCCGGCTGCAGTGTGTACCTCTTCACCTACTACCGTGGTGTCGTGGGCGCATCAGGCGGTGTGTACGGCCTCTACGGCGCGTTCTTCGTCCTTCTGCTTCTTCGGAAGCAGAAAGATACTGCACGCCTCTTTATTCTGCTCATGGGTATTGACGTTGTGCAGAGCCTCTTCCACCCGAATATTTCTCACGCGGGACACTTTGGCGGTCTTGTCAGTGGCGCACTCGCGACCCTACTGATTATCCCGTTCGTGAAGAAGCCCGAGTCTTCGGAGCCGCAGCAGCAGAGCCCGCGACGGTGGTTCAACGGCAGGTATTGAGCCTGAAAATCCGCGGAAAACCGCCGCAGAAGAGGGTTATCCACAGAGGTTTTCCACACTGTGCATAACTACATTCGTGTAATTCCAAGAGTGTGAGTACATGTTTAAAACCTGTGGATACAGCCCAAAACGGGTGAATCACACGGCATGAATTACACCGGTGTAAGAGTTTTCCCCAGATTTCTCCACAGATGTGGAAAACCTTAAGTACCAGGGTGTGTGTAATTACAAAAAATTCCGGTGCTACGCACCGGAGAAACCAAAAAGTGCCCGGAAGGATAAACCTTCCGGGCACTTTTGCGTATCGCGCCCCTTACGGGGCGAAGAAGCAGCGGGTGCGAACCTAGTTCGCCTGAGCCTCCGCCTCCTCAACCTCCTCGGGAGTGAGCTCCACGCCGGTGTACAGGCGGAACTGCTCAGCAGCCTGCAGAGCAATCACCTCACCACCGTGAATAACTTCCTTGCCGGCCGCACGAGCCGCGCGAATCAACGGGGTCTCAACGGGCATCGCCACCACGTCAAAGACCACCTGAGCCTCGGCGATAGCCTCTTCGGGGTAGGACAGCTCCTCGCTCTCCTCACCGCCCGCCATGCCAATCGGGGTCACGTTCACCAGAATCGGTGCGCGCAGGTTGCCTACCTCCGGCGCCCACGCGTACTCGTAACGCTCAGCCAGCGCCCGGCCGGTCTCCTCGTTACGCGCGATAATCATGCCCTGCGCAAAACCGGCATCGAAGAAGGCGCCAGCCACCGCAGCGGCCATGCCGCCCGAACCGCGCAACAGGAACGGCAGCGACGAATCCACGTTGTGCGAGCGCAGCAGAGAGGCCACCGCGATCACATCAGTGTTGTACGCCTTCAGGAAGCCGTCGGTGTTCACAATCGTGTTCACCGCACCAATCACCGCAGCTGAGTGGTCCATATCGTCCATCAGCGGGATAACAGCCTGCTTGAAAGGCATAGACACCGAACAGCCGCGAATACC
The DNA here is from genome assembly GCF_058213595.1 of Rothia sp. SCPM-O-B-18226 (M350). Taxonomy (NCBI): domain Bacteria; kingdom Bacillati; phylum Actinomycetota; class Actinomycetes; order Micrococcales; family Micrococcaceae; genus Rothia; species Rothia sp. SCPM-O-B-18226 (M350). Next base: position 41,416 of record NZ_JBYQJS010000001.1, read on the forward strand.
CAGCGCACGCACACCGGCGATAGCGCCCTCAATATCGGTGGTGGTCATCGCCTTGTACAGGTAATCCAGCCCGTGCTTCTCGTACAGGTAGTTGTGGAACTTGATGCCGTGATTCGACGGGCGGCCCGACAGCGAAATGCAGACGGTCGTATCACGATTCAGCGGAGGGCGACCCATTTTAGGCCTCGCTACCGGAGTCGAGGGTGTTCTCGATCAGCTTCTTTACCTTGTTGCGGCTCACCAAGTCGGCCACCACGAAGTGGGTGTCGCCGGTGTCGACCGTAGGAACGACGGCGTTGCCCTCGTTGAGCGCCTTGACGTGTTCCTCAGCCTGCGGATCCTCCCAGATGTTGACCCAGGTGGCGTAGTTGCCGAGGTCGCCCAGCTTGGCGTCCAGAGCCTCGCAGTAGGGGCAGCCGGGGCGCCAGTAAATGACGACACCGCCGTTCTTCATAACCTCGCGGGCCTGCTCCTGGCTGGACTGCTGACGTTCGAGCATAGTTCCTCCGTGTGTTGGATGCGCCGGACGGATTATGTGAATCACGCGGGAGAGCCCGGCCCGGGCGCGCTAATACTTACCGTTTAAAGCATATCCCGGTGAGCGGAATTGAGCTTGCGGATTTTCTAAAGGGGAACTTCTGCCAGCGAATGGGAAGACGGGGCGTTAACGGCGCACGCCCCGTGCTCCAAGCCGCAGGGCAGGAACGCGGGGCGTGCACAGGCGCGAGATATCGCGGGCGCTTGCGAGAGTGAGAGATGAGAAGGAGAGCGATACACGGCAATGAGCATGCCGCTGCTGAGTGATGCTTCGGGTGCAGCATCGATGGGAAGCACCCGAAACGAGGTGGGAACCCCACCTTTGGTGGTTGAGTGAAAACCTAGAGGGGACGGCCCGCCTGAAGGCTGCCCACCGGACGCGGGGCGTTCAGCCGCATCCGAACAGAAGGATTCTCCAGGGCCTTTGAACCACGCTGATGCGGAGCTCAAAACCCTGGAGAACCGTGGGATGCTTCAAGCCGCATCCCGAAATAACCGCAAAGCGCGGAAAGGAGGTTTACTTGTCGCCGAGCTTCTGAGAAACTTCGTCGATCTTGTCGTTGACGGCATCCTCAACCTTGGCAACGTGCTCGTTGCTGACAACGTCCTTGCCGGCCTTGTCGTTGATGGCTTCCTTAGCCTTGTCCAGACCGTGCTCAACTGCCTCCTTGACCTTGTCGAGGTTCTGCTCAACGGTGTTCTTGATGTTGTCGAGGCCCATGCGGGTCTCCTCTCTGCGCAATCGCGCGCTCTCATATGAGGTATATTCCGGATCCAACGGAGAACCGGAATATGATGGGCGAAGGAACCTGTTGCCTAAATCGCCCGGCGCTCGCCGCGGTGAAACTTTATGGCTTACAGACTGACCTTCTCGATAAGTTTACCCATGTAGGAAAGCAGGAAGAGTCAGGTTGCTGTTTGGCGGGTTATTTTTTGAGTAATGCTCAAACAATCGTGGCTTATCCAGGGGTTATTGCGGGGCGGGGGAGCGGGGCGGTGAGATAAAACTCGCAGGAAACTTTCAGATAAGAGTGGTGTTCAAAACCGTTGCGTGTACCGCACGCGACGGGCTAACGCCCGAAAGAGCGGGGTTCACCGCCCCGCGCGCATCGCAAGCTCCCCCCCCTCAAATCGAGGCGCGGGAAACCGTGGCGAGGGTACTCTGCGAGCATCTAGTTCACGGGAATATCGGTCATATCAGTCGCCGCCGACCAGTCGTGCGAAGCCGCAAAGCCCGCCGTCATCGGCAAAAAACGCGGGGCCGCGTAGCCGTGCACGGCGTAGCTCGTCGCCACCGCCTGGGCCGCCTCCTCCAGGCGTTCGGTCGGGATAAGTGCCATGACAGCACCCCCGAAGCCGCCACCCACAATACGCGCGCCCAGCGCCCCGTGCTCCAGGCACACGCGCACCGCCTCGTCAATCTCCGGGCGGGAAACGCACAGCTCATCGCGCATCGACACGAACGACTCCGTAAAGATGCGGCCGGCCTCCTTAAAAGCCGCCAACCCCAGCTCGTCTGCGTGCTGCAACAGGTAGCTCGCGCGACCCACCAGCGTCATATCGTGGAAAGCGTGACGCACCCAGCCGCGCGGGAACGAACAGGGACGCCCCGAGTCCTCCAGGGCATCCAGCGCGCGGTTTACCGAAGAGTCCACCAGATCGGCGCGCCACGCCTTCGCAGTACGCGCATCCATACCCTTACAGGAGAGATCCTCCGGCAGGGCATCGCGCAGGAAACGCAGGCCCAGGGCCTCGGCGCATGCCTCGGAGGCCGCGCGGCGAGCCGCAAATCCGCCGTCCGTCAGCTCGTGCGGGGTATTCGTATCAATCACCAAAAAGCTCAGGCCGTGCTGGGCGATGTCCACCCGCACCGGCTCAATCGAAAAGTCTCGGAAATCCACCACAAGCGCCTGCTCCGGGAAAGAACGCAGCGACGCCGTCTGATCCAGGCCGCCCGTCTGCGCACCCGCCACCTTATTCTCGGCCGTGATGCATACCTGAGCCAGGCGGGCCCGCAGCGTGTCATTATCGGCCGGGGCTGCATCCGTTTCCGAGCAGTCCGGGCGCAGGGGGCACGAAAGCTCAAGCAGTGCGAGCGCCGTCGAGCACTCCAGCGCAGCCGAGGAAGACAGGCCACCGCCCACCGGAACGCGAGAGTTGATGAGAAGATCCGCGCCGAACGCGTCGGGGAGCATGATGTCGCGCCCGCCCTCCTGATTCATCGCCCAGGCCACGCCCGCCACGTACGTGAACCAACCCTTCAAATGGCCCGGCTGGATATCGCGCACCACAACCGTGCGCTCGTCCCCCGGCATCTGCAGCGAGGAAGCACGTAGCACGCCATCGCGGCGCAGAGCACCCGCAATATACGTGCGGTAGGGCAGAGGCATAGGCAGGCACGAGCCCCCCAGAAAGTCAATGTACTCGCCCAGCAGGTTCAGACGGCCCGGTGCAGACCACACGCCGTCCGGCTCGTAGCCGTAGGCGGTAATGAACTCCTCGCGGACGCGGGCAATCTCCGCGGTGTGGCTGGGGAAGGCCGCCCACTGGGCAGTAGCGGTCATGGACATGGGGACACCTCGCTTACGCCCCTCGGGGCATACGGAATCTGTGCGTACCTCCCCGCGACGCATACGTCCGGAACACGCAACTCGGCGCAGAGGTATCCCCTCTAGACTACGGCAGAGGGGCGTTTCGGCTCGAGTCGCGGGCGGTTGTGGCGATGAACGCTCGGGCGCTAGGTGGCACAAAGGCCCCGCGCCGTAGCGGTGCGGGGCCTGCGGATAGAAGGCTGAGTGGGTCGAGTACGGAGGTTAGTCCTCCTGAGTGTACGGGGGCTGAACAACCATCATCGTGTCGATGGCCGACTGCAGATCCCGGCGGTATCGGTTAAAAGCATTTTCGATGAGCGGAATATCGCCGCTTGCCACCGCCTCCTGCGGAGAAATGAGCGGCAGCGTCTGGTATTCCTCCACCAGGCTGAGCGCGGTGTGGGTCAGCAGGCGGGCGCGGCGCAATGCCTCAGCATGGCCCATGCCCAGCGACTGAAATTCGTGAGCCATCGCCACCACCGGCTTCAGCTCCCGCGGGTGCAGAGCCAGGCTCAGGCGCACCACCTCGGGGCACTCACGGATGGGGTACAGCAGCGAGAAGAGCATGTCGCCTCGCTGAATCATGGAGGCATGCACGGCCTCTACCGTCGGCTCCGCCTCCTCGCACATCGACTTCGGGGCACGGGCCAGGATATAGTCCGCCAGCAGAATGAGTAGCTGCTGCTTATTCTTCACGTGGTAGTACAGGGCACCGGGAGCCACGTGAAGCTCTTGAGCGAGGCGGCGCATCGAAAGGTCCGCCAGACCGTAGGTCGCCAAGACCTCGTAGGCGGTATCTAGAATCTTTTCACGGGAAAGTACCACGTCTCTATTTTAGGGTGTTTGGCGCTCCGTCATTGACATCATGCACCGGCTGGAAAACAGAAAACACGTAAATTACGCGAGAGAAACGGTGTAATAATTGGTGATTCTCACGGCTCAGAAATAAACGTTTCGCGTTTTAAAAGCGACTTCGATATTAGGTGCTCCTAAGAAGTTGAATGGCGCAAGACATGCCACGCTCTGGGCATAAAAATGCTCCCGGAGCCCCTAAAAACCGCCAATGCAGGCGAACCTCGCGAGCGCACCCCTGGCGCGCGGGTGTTTAATAGCCGGTATGAGCAATGCATTTTCTGAACTAATCGAGCGGGCGGGCTCCGAACAGCCCCTGACCCGCGATGAGATCCACACCCTCCTGGTGGACGGGGAGGGTCAGGACTTCGCCCTGATTGAAGCGGCCTCCATTCTGCGCCGCAACGAATTCCGCAACATGATTGCTGTCCACACCGAGAACGAGGAACTTGCCGACGCTCTAGGCACCCGCTCCATTGCCGTGGACTCCTACGACGTTCTCGACATCTCCCGCGACATTGATTCTGAGGAGCTGGCCGAGACCATTGAGCGCATTGCCGCTTCCCCCGCTATTGGCGTGACCGTACTGCTGCCGAAGAACGCTGTGCCCATGATGCTCATGCGTGTGCTGTCGATTCTGCGCCTGGCCGCCCCCTCCAAGGTGATTCACCTGCCCGAGGGTTACGACCAGTCCCTGCGCTCGCTGACTTCCCTGGCCATGCACGTGGTCAGCGCCATTACCATTACCGACGATATTGAGCAGTGGCCCATGGTCAACGAGATTCTGAAGTCTCTGCGCCACGGCGGCATTGTCATCTCTGGCACCGGTGGACGCGATGCCCTTGCAGGCTACCTACGTTACCTCTCCGACCTCGGTGTTGACCTGATGGGTCACCGCGAGGCGCGCGGCTCTGCCTGCGGCTCCGTGGGCGGCGGTTGCGGATGCGGCTCGGGCGGTTGCGGCGGTCACGAGGAGTCTTCCTCCGGCGGCTGCGGTTGCGGCTCGGGCGGATGCGGTTCCTCCGCTGAAGCTCCGGCTGAGGTTCACGGTCACTCCCACGGTGGTGGCGGTTGCTGCGGCGGCCACGACGAACCGAAGGAAGAAAAGGATGGCTGCTGCGGTGGCCACGACGAACCGAAGGAAGAAAAGGGTGGCTGCTGTGGCGGCCACGACGAACCGAAGGAAGAAAAGGGTGGCTGCTGTGGCGGCCACGACGAGCCCGAACCGGTCGTGGAGGAAGCTCCCGCTGGCGGTTGCGGCTGCGGTGCCGGTGGGTGCGGCTCTAAGTAATCCGCTAGAGGTAGCTACCCCAAGCAATATATTCCAAAAATAGAATTTTCCCCTGAATAACCTGCTGAAAAGTGAGGATATTCAGGGGAAAACTCTATATTCCACATAAAGCATTAGGCTTAGAGGTAAACAACACCATAATAAACGCTGCAGAACCCCCATATCCGAAAAGCGGAATGAGCCCCTCCGGTAGAGTAGAAAGACGTAGCCGACTAAACCTAGCCGTGCGAAAGGAAAAATACCGGACCAATGCTTTACCTCTCCGTTATCGTCATCATCCTGCTCGCGACCGTGTTCATGGTCAGCATTGGTGATCGACTCAACCTCCCTTGGCCGGTCATGATGACCCTGCTCGGCGCCGCCGCGCTCTTCATCCCCAACCGACCGGACATTACCATCGACAGCGACATCATTCTGCCGATCTTCCTTCCGCCACTGCTGTGGGCCATCGGCGTTAAATTCTCCTGGGGAACCCTACGTCGCCGCTGGAAATCGGTACTGCTCTACTCGGTTCTGCTCACCACCGTCTCCGCCCTGGCCATTGCCGGCGCAACCATGTGGTGGGTCCCCGGCATGACCATCACTGTCGCCCTTGCCGTCGGTGCCGCCGTCTCCCCGCCCGACCCCGTCGCCGTGGAAGCAGTCGCTGAGCCCGTCGGTATTCCCCGCCGCCTCATCGGCACCCTGCAGACCGAAGGTAGCTTCAACGACGCTATCGCAATCGTTCTCTTCCACGCCGCAATCCACTCCATGACCAGCGGCCACCACATCGAGCCGCTCTCGGTCGCCAAAGACTTCGTGCTCGGCTCGATCCTCGCGGTCATTATTGGTTACATCTTCGGCTGGCTTGGCGGCTACGTTCGCCAGCGCGCCCACGACGTGGTCACCAGCAACGCCGTGACCCTCGTGATCCCCTTCGGCGCCTACCTCGCTGCTGAAAGCGCGCACGCCTCCGGCGTTATTGCCGTGGTCATCGGCGCTATCCAGTTCACCAGCACCAAATACATGGCGGCACTCGAAGCGGAAGAACGCCTCTCCTCCACCTCCTTCTGGCAGATTATTGAGCTGCTCATGACCGGTGTCGCCTTCGGCCTCATCGGCCTGCAGGCAAGTAGCATCATCGCCACCGCCGACCCCTCCCGTACCGCAGGCCTCTTCGCTGACGGTGCCCTGGTCGCACTGGTCGCCATACTGGTGCGCCTCATCTGGTTCACCATCGTCTGGCTGGCAGGACGCAAGAACCCCATTCACGAGGGTGCCCCCGAAAGCTTCGCCGAAGTTATCGTCATGACCTGGTCCGGCATGCGAGGCCTCGTGACCCTGATTCTTGCCCTGTCCATCCCCGTGGTCAACGGCACCGAACAGGTCCGCCAGGACGCCATCGTCATGATGCTCTCCGTGCTCTTCTTCACCCTCGTGCTACCCGGCCTGACCCTGCCCATGCTCGTAAAGGTCCTTGGCGTGCGGGCCAACCATGAAGAAGAAACTGCCGTACCCGAACTGCTCAAGATCGCGCAGATCGCGGCCCTCGAGGCGCTGCAGGCAGAAGCGAAGGCAACCACCGACCCTGAGACCTACGCCCGCGTGAAGGAAATGTGCTCCGCCATTACCCGCCGCGACGAAATCAGCGAGGCACTGCCCGAAGAATACAAGCAGCACATGGAGAAGGTTAAGGGCAAGAGGAACGACTTCGTGCGCCTGCGCGACGCCGCCCTCGTCGCCGCGCAGAACGAGGTTATTTCTGCTCAGGACCGCTACGACTCCCACGACGTGACCCGCGTGGTGCGTAAGCTGGACATCCTGGCGCAGGCAGAAAGTATCCGCTCCTCCGGCATGTTCATTCTGCCCGCAATGACGGCCGGTGCCGTGGCCCTGGAACGCTACAACCTGTGGAAGCAGTATCAGGACGCCCCGAGCACCCAGAACATCCCGGTCGTGAAGAACGCGCCCGCCTCGCCTCTGCCCCCCGCGGGGGAGAGCTCCTAGCCTCTCTGGAGAAGGACGACGGCCGGTTGGTAGGTCTACCGATTCCCGCTCCGGGGTATATATGCCCTGGAGTAGGGAATAAGGAAGACTAACGCTCAACCATCACCTAAAATGGGACAGGAAGCGTTGAACACGCTGTAGCTCTCTCAAACTCACAATGCATTGAAAGTAGACATGGACTTCAAGACTCTCTCGCCCGCGTACCTGACCTCCCTTGGCGCGATTTTTTGTGGCGCGCTCTTGATCGGCTCCTCAACCCCCTGGGTTCTGTGGCTGGGATGGATTCTGCTGATTGCCGCCCTGTGCCTGAACGTTCTGGCCGTGCTGCTCTCGGTGGGTAAGGCAAAGGGTGACCCCGTTCCGGCGCTCGTGACGAACCTGGACGGACTGGAGTCCTCCGTTGAAACCCGCATCCGTGAGCGCGCCGAGCACCGCCGTGAAGAGCGCGGGCGCCGTGAGGAAGAAGACGCCCACGCCGCCGAACAGCCCTCGGAGGCTCACGAGCAGGAGGCGGAGCCGGCTCAGCCCGAAACGGCTCAGGACGAGCCTCGCGAAGAGGAACCCACCGAGTCTCAGCCGGTCGTGCAGGCCCCCGCTGGTCGCCTGGGTGTGCTGCCTTCTCGTTCCCGCGCGGCTGGCCGTGCCCCGAAGCCCCGCTCGAACGTTCGCTAGGTGGGGGTTATGAACACAAAGTTTCTGCTTTCCCCGGCGTACCTGGTCTCCATCGTGCTGCTACTCTCGGGTGCGGTGCTCTCGGGTGGTCGGTTCATGCTCATCGGGTGGATTTTGTGCATCCTTGGTGTGTGCCTGAACGCTATGACCCTGGTGGTGTTGACCAACCGCGAACAGCTCTACGCGATGGACGCTCGCGCGGCCGCCGGCACGCTGCGCCGCGGTTTCTCGGAGCGTTCGGCACCCGTGGTGCGGCGCGTTACCGCCGCCGATGAGCCTGCCGAGGCTCCCGAAGCATCGGATACCCCGGCCGCGGAGGAAAGCCGCTAGACCGTTTTCGGTCGCGAGGCCGCCCAATAGCTAACGTGAAGAACCCCCTCAAACCTTTGGTTCGAGGGGGTTCTTCATATCCTAGGGCGGGTAGTATTGGCGGCTAGGTCCGCGCGTCGAGCCTCTGCGCCGCGTACTCGGCGTACTCCTGCACGTGGGCGCGCGCCTGCTCGGTCAGTGCCTTATTTTCGTTCAGGATGCGCTCGGACTGCGCCGCCATGAGTTCCAGGTACTGGCGATCCCGGGTCTTCTTCCACGCGGTGCGTGCCGCCTCCAGCTCCGCGAAATCCCTGAGAGCCTGCCGTTGCATCGTGTAGCGCACCCACATGAGCACCAGAATCAGCAGTAACGGGATGATGCATGCCCAGCTCTGCCAGAGCCCATAGAGCGCCGCCGCAATGGCACCCAAAACAATCAGCACCGGAGAAATCGAGACGATGGGGGAGTCCGGGCGGCTCTTCTGATTCTTCACGAGCGATTCACGCGCCATAGCGCGGAAGGTATCGGTAAAGCTGGAGGGGTCGTAGGACTGGGCAGAATCGGGCTGCTGGCTCTTGCCGGACTGGGGTTTGGGGGATTTAGAGGAAGACGGGCACATAGAAACCTCACGGGGCACATGGGGAGTATCGGGAAAGCGGGTGTTTCACGTGAAACGGGGGAGTGGGCGGCGAGCACACGCAAGAGAAAGCAGCAGGATAGACGCAGCACCCACCCAGACGCCGCCTGAGAATCGTGGCTACAGAACCCTCTAGAGCGAAGCCTCAATGAACTCGTACGCCTTATCCACGCAATCGGTGGTGACGGCCTTAACCTCATCGGGGGAGTAGCTGAACGACGCCGAACGGTCAGCGTAGCGGTGCATGTCGATATCGTTCCACGAGTCACCAATCGTGTGCACCTCATAGGAGGTGCCCGGATGCTCCGACTGCAGGTACTCCACCAGATGCTGCAGACCGGTGCCCTTCGTGCAGGCGGGCGGCACGATATCCAGGAAATCCTGGTTCTTGTGGCAGTCCACCGAGTTGCCAAAACGCTCCAGAATCCAGGTGTACGCCGCCTCGCGGACCTGCGCACCCGGAATCCACAGGGGCACACCCACGTACTCGTGGTTCTGCAGGTCATTAGCCGCCAGGGGAGTGAACTCCGGCAGAATATTCGTCGAGGAGCCCACCCGGTCGCACAGGCTGTAATCGTTATCCAGAGTGGTCGCGAACAGGGCCACGCCGTCCACGGTGCTGAAATGCTCGTAGCACGCCTGCACAACACTCACCGGAAGAGGCTGATGGTAGATCACCCGGTACTCCCGGTCGGTAATCACCGCACCCGTGTACAGCACGTGATAGTCGAAGCGGATGGCGGTCGGGTTCAACGCCAGCTGAGTAGCAAAAATGCTCTTGCCCGTGCACGAGACCGCCAGGTTACCCTCCGCCTGCCAGCGGGCAATCGCCCGCTCATTGGCAGGCTCCACGGCTCGGTTAAACAGGATCGTGCCGTCCAAATCGAAAGCCATCAACTTGGTCATCAAAACTCCTTCACGGAAGGGCTACGTTGCCGCGAACTGCGCGCCGCAACCCATGAAAAACGGGGCGCGGCCGGTACTTTTAAGTGTACCGACCGCACCCCCGCCACTTGAGATATAGCCCCTGAATCTCACGCTCTCATAGAAGGGTGAAAGGGTTCATCCCTCAGATTTTTAGAGGGCCAGGAATCCCAGGTAGGAACCGAGGATGCCCACGCCGAAGAGGGCGAAAATCAACCAGATGGCGTTAATCTTCTTCTTCAGTAGCCACATGCACAGGAAGCACAGGGCCAGCGAGGCCAGGCCCGGCAGCAGATCGTTCAGCACGGACTGGACGGTCACATTTACCGTCTCGCCCGCCTGGTTTGTGTAGCTAGTCAGCGGCAACGGAATGTTCACGCTCGTCCAGCGGTACACCAGAGCACCCATCACGAACAGGCCCATCACGGAGGCGCCCTGAGTAATCTTCTGCAGGGTGTTGCCGCCCGCCTCGGTCACAATCTGGGTGCCCTTCTCGTAGCCGTACTTGAAGCCGTACCAGCGGGTTGCCCAACGAATTGCGGTCATGCCGAAGAAGAACAGCAGCGGGCCCAGAATATTGCCGGTCACCGCCAGGGATGCGCCCAGAGCCGCCAGCACAATACGTGCGGTACCCCAGAAAATCGGGTCGCCCACACCGGCCAGTGGGCCCATCAGGCCCACCTTAACGTTGGTGATGGCGGCTTCGTCGATGTCCTTACCGGCTGCCTTCTCACGCTCCATCGCAGCGGTCACACCCATAATCGAGGATGCAACCCACGGCTGGGTGTTGAAGAACTCCAGGTGGCGGGTCAGCGCCTCCGCCTGGTCTTCTTTCTTGGTGTAGAAGCGCTTAATGGCCGGAATCATGGAAACCGCGAAACCGATGGACTGCATGCGTTCGAAGTTGAACGAACCGAGCAGGAAAGTGGAGCGGATGTAGGTGTCGACCTTATCGCGCTGGGTGAGCTCGGGAACTTCAACGAGCTCGACGTTCTTGTTCTCAGTCATGATGATGCTCCTTACTCGAGCTCGTTGTCGAGGTCATTGGCGGCGGCCGGTGCTACGGCGGGTGCCTCACTCTTATGGAAGAGCGGGTTCAGCTGCGTGTACAGCAGGCCCAGGCAGGCGCCGACCAGGCCGATAGCAACCAGGTTGAACTGTGCCGGGGTGGACAGTGCCACGAGGACGTCCTTTGAGCTTCCGCCGGGTAGCGGCACAATCGACTGGGTTGCCGGGATAGCGGCGGCGGCGATGAAGCCGAGGAAGAAGAAGGGCATGAGGGCCTTCGAACGCATCATGTTGATGACCATTGCGAAACCGACCACGGTGATCATGCCGCCGGCGATGCGCAGGCCAACGGTCACCTCGGCGGGAATCATGTTCAGCAGGCGGGTCAGCTCGTCGGAGCTGATCAGCGCCACAATGGCGGTCGGGATGGCCACGCGCAGACCCTGCAGGGCCATACCGCTGAGGTGCATCAGCTCGATACCGCGGAAGTTAGCCGTCTTGGCGAAATTATCGGCCTGGTGCTGGAAGAACACCGTAATGGTACGAACGAAGATGGTCAGAACCTGTCCGGCTGCGGCCAGCGGCACGGCGATGGCGATACCGGTGTCGATGTTCTGGTGGCCCTGAATCACGACAAGGGCGGAGATGGTGGAGGCCAGAGCCGAGTCGGGAGCCATAGCCGCACCGACGTTCATCCAGCCCAGTGCGATGAGCTCCAGGAAACCACCGAGCATAATGCCGGTGGGTAGGTCGCCGAGCGCGAGGCCCATGAGGGTACAAGCGACCAGGGGGCGGTGGAACTGGCGTTCGTCCACCACGGATGCGACACCCGCGATGAACGCCACGAGAACAACGAGAATAAACGTGAGGGCGGTCATGCGTCCAGGCCTTTCTGCTTGAGGATCTTTGCCAGGTCAACCGGGGAGTGGTTGGGTAGCTGTTGCACGGTCAGCTTCACGCCGCGCTTGAGAAGCTCGCGGTAGGCCTCGAGGTGTTCCTCGGAGGCGTACACGGCGTCGGAGAGCTGTACCATGCCGGTCTTGAAGGTGACGCCGCCAACGTTTACCTCGTTGATCTTGACGCCTTCGTCGAGCAGCCGCACCACGTCGACGGGGGATTCCACGACGAACATGGTCTTCATGCCGGTGTACTTGGGGTTGTTGTACACGCGGCCCGCCTTGGCGATGTCCAGGACGTTGGTCTTCACACCTGCCGGCGCGACCTGCAGCAGCAGGGACTTGCGCAGCTTGTCGTGTGCCGCGTTATCGGAGGCCGCGATGAAGGTCTGCGGCGCGATGAACGGAACCCAGGTGCCCGCCACCTGGCCGTGAATCAGGCGGGAATCGATGCGGGTGAAGACGGCGTCCATGGTGCCGCCGGGAACCTGCTGAGCAGCCGGAACCTCGACTGCCTTGGTCTCTGCGGGCTTCGCCTCGGCGGGCTTGGCGGCCGCAGGCTGGTTCGCATCCTGGAAGGAGCGAATACCCTTGGTGCCGGCCTTGTGCGCCTTAGCGACCAGGGACTTGAGGGTTGCGCTCTTGCGTCCGGCGGCGGAAATAACCTCGATGAGCATCGGTACGTTGACGCCGGAGACGACATCCACGCCCTCGCGGGTGGCCGCGAACTGCGCACCGGCGTTGTAGGGGCTGCCACCGAAGAGGTCAACGAGCAGCAGGGTTTCTTCTGCCTCGGACGCCTCAACGATGCGGGTGTACTCTTCGACGAGATCTTCGGGGCCCTGGCCCGGCAGGAAGGTGACCGGGTGGACGTTTTCGAAGTTACCGAGGATCATGCCGGCGGTCTTCAGCAGAGCCGGAGCCGACTCGCCGTGTGCCGCCACAATGATGGTGACCATAATGGTCCTCTCGTATGCGTATTGGGTGTGTGTTATGAACCCCGTTCAGGGCCCTGTAACCCTCGTATGGTAGCATTTTCGGTTTTTGTTTTATGGGGTTTTTCGAGGATGCGCACTTTAGGTTTCCGTGACGTTTTTGTCGGTGTTGGAATATGGGTTTTTGATGTCAAAACACGTATTTATTGCCAGGGTGTAAAAAATTTAAACAGAACACCGAAAAATGCTTGCCCATACGAAGGGGAAGGCGTTATTCTCGCGAAAATTCGGGAATGTTGGTGTCTTGCTGGTGGACTGACGAGGTGTTTGATGTGGAATATACGGATTGCATGAGCGCGAGAAAAAGATTTACAAAGAAAATACCGAGCAAAAAAATGAGTGTGCGAATCAAAACATGTGGGATTAATAAAAAACCCACATTTTCCTGCGGCCTGTCCACAGAATGGTATTTCTGGAAGACGCCGCTAAAAACTGTCATTTTCAAAATTTAAATCGACGCGCTAACGCGCGAAAGAAAACCCGGGAAAACGACAATTTAGTGACAGGTTGTATATATAAATAGCGGCCCACCTTTAACGGCCACGTTCCGCCCGGCGGCGCCTCCCTGCACTGAGACTCCGCACCGGGATTTCGGGCATAGAAAAAGCGACCGAGAACCCTCGGTCGCCTTCTATCAAACACGCGCTACGCGTTAACGCCCCACATATCCCGCGCCAGACGCGCAATATGAATCGTCAAATACGTCAACTCGTCCCGAGTCAGCGAGTGATTCAGCTGCATCTGCAACACCAGCAGAACCTTCTGCGCGCAGGCGAAGGCGCGGGGCGCATCCGCACGCAGAGCGGCCAAAAGGCTCGGCTGCGAGACACCATCAATTTCCTGGGGCTCACCCTCTCGACTAGCGCGCACGAAGAGGTAGCGCAGGTGCGTGATAAAGCGGGTCGCGCTCACGGAATCCGGGTCAAGTGTGCGCTCGTAGCTGGCCTCAATAATCTCGAAAACCTGCGCGAACACCTCCGTCATGCGGAAGGCCTGCGACATATCCGCCGTCGCAAATTGCGCGTTGACCAGGTGCAACGCCAGCGGAATGGCCTCGCCGGGATCCATCTGAACCTGCAGGCGCTCGCGCACCGCGGCAATCACTGAACGGCCGTACTCCACCTCGCGCGGGTACAGGAGCGTCACCTCGGGAGCGAGCGGGTAGTCCACGCGCACCCCCTCGCGGGCACGCATCACCGCGTAGTGCAGGTGATCAGCCAGGGGAATGATGAAAGAATTCGAGAGCTCCAGCACCCCGTCAGCACGCACGCGTGATTCCAGACCCGTGGCGATGGACAGAATCTCGGCGGGGATCTCGGAAAGGGTCAGGCTGAGGCGCTCGCCCGACATGCCCTGCTCGGGCACAAAGGTCTGTTCGACCGCGGCAGGATCAATCATCTGCCCCTTGCGCTTGCCAAAGGCGATGCCACGGCCAATTACCACGGCCTCCTGACCGAGGTGATTCACGGTGAGGGCGACATTGTTGTTGTAAATGCGGCTGATGCGCATGCGCCCTCCTCTGCGGTGATGCGACGGTCGTGCGGTGGTCGGTTATCGGTGCGTAACGCCCGGAAAAAGAGCTGGTGGCGGCACCGCAAAAAGCGATTGAGCGTCACCTAATCTAGTACAAATTTTACAGAAGAGACCGGCCGACTGAAGGGGGTACGGACTGGCCCGAAGAGAAATCCCTGCAATCTGTGTATCAGCTGTGATCGGCACATGCGTTCCATATGTTTGCCGCGAAAATATTCGTTCGGCACGCCCGAGTGAGATTCCTCGCGGTACCCTAGACCTATGAGCAGTAAAGCAACCGAAATCGCAAAGAACCTTCCCGCCCTGGAGCACCCGGATGGTAGCCCCATCCGGGCCCTCGTCGTCGATGACGAGGAGATGCTGAAAGAACTCGTCAGCATGGCTCTGAAGATGATTGGCTGGGAAGTGCAATCCGCCGGCGACGGCCCCTCCGCGCTGAACATTGCCCGCGACTGGCGACCCGATGTGCTGGTGCTGGATATCATGATGCCCGGCTTCGACGGTTTGGAGCTGCTCAACCGCATCCGCAAGTTCTACCCCGAGGTGCCCTGCCTGTTCCTGACCGCTAAGGATTCGGTGGATAACCGTATCGAGGGCCTGGCCGCCGGCGCCGATGACTACGTGACCAAGCCCTTCTCCATGGAAGAGGTCATGATTCGACTGCATCGCCTGGTGCAGCGTTCCGGCGTGGCCGCCATCGATGACGCCGAGCTGGTGGTGGGCGACCTGGTGCTGAATCAGGACACCCGCGAGGTCACCCGCGGCGGCGAGCAGATTAACCTCACCGCAACCCAGTTCGACCTGCTGCGCTACCTCATGGAAAACGCGAAGCGCGTGGTCTCCAAGAGCCAGATTCTGGATAACGTCTGGAACTACGATTTTGGCGGCCAGGCCAATATTGTCGAGCTATACATTTCGTACCTGCGTAAGAAGATTGACGTCGGCCGCGAACCGATGATTCACACGGTGCGCGGTGCCGGTTACGTGCTGCGTCCGGCACTGTAATTTCGACGTCGTTTTTCAACGTCTTGGAACGGGTAGGTGCTATCCGTTCTGCACTATCTGCTCAGGTGGCGCGGTATGTTCCGGAGTATGCGAGTATTCCCGAAAATGCCGCGCCACAGTGGTTGTATTCCGTATTTAGAATGTAGAAAGAAAGGTGTTTATGAGCGCCTACACGCCCGGCGATTCCGGCTCCCCCGATGCCGAGCCCACCCGTCGCCTCCGCACCGGTGACACCCGTGATGGCCGCACCGGTCTAGGGCGCATAGCCTCGATGAAGCACCTCTACATTCGCTTCCGCGCGGCTTGGCGGAGCATGAAGAACCCCGACGCCTCCCCCGAGGAAATGGGGTACGTGCCGCACCTGCGTTCGCGCCTCATCGCGATCCTGGTGATGGCGCTCGGCGTGGCCTGCCTCATCATTGGCCTGTCAACCTACGTCACCCTGCAGAACTCCCTCTATCAGCAGGCTGAAAGCAACCTCAAGGAAACCAGTCACCGCGTGGTGCAGCCCACTTCGCGCAATGGTAAGCAGGAAGAAGTGGACTGCGACGATCTGAAGAAGGATAAGTCCATCTTCGCGCCCGGTCAGGCCTCGGGAACCCTCATCACCTGTGTGGACTCCGAGGGGTCGGTCGAGATTGCCAGCAAGCTGGGCAGTGACGGTACCATTCAGAGCCTCTCCGCCAACGACCAGGTAACTCTCGGAACCCTGGCCCTGAACTCCACTAAGAGCGAAGAGCGTGAGGTCAAGCTGGAGGCGGGCACCTACCTCATTCGGATTACCCCGAAGGCAAGCAGTGATTCCGACGCGCAGGTGGTTGGCATCCCCCTCCATAACGTGCAGCAGACCCTCACCATCTTTGTGATCGTCGTGTCCATCGGGTCAATCGCCGTGATGGTGGGTGCGGGCGTGGCCGGATCCTACATTATTCGCCGCACCATGAAGCCGCTCGAGCGCGTCTCCGCGGTGGCGACGGATGTGGCGCACCTGGATCTTGAGGAACACACGATTTCATCGGCCGTGCGCGTGGAGCCCCGCGATTCTGACCCTCGCACCGAGGTTGGCGCGGTGGGCTACGCCCTCAACCAGCTGTTGGATAACGTGAACTCGGCGCTGGAGGTGCGCGAGAGAACCGAACATCAGATTCGCGCCTTCATTGCGGACGCCTCGCACGAGCTCCGCACGCCGCTGGCGGCCATTAAGGGATACTCCGACATGCTGCGCTGGACCGAACCGCTCAGTGACTCCGGGCAGTCCTCGCTCGCCCGCATCGACTCGCAGACCGAGCGCATGTCTCGCCTCGTGGAGGACTTGCTGACCCTCGCGCGCCTGGATGAGGGGCGTGAACCCAAGCTGGAAACCGTGGACCTGACTGAATTGCTCGTCGAATGTACCTCGGATATGCAGGCGGCCGCCCGTACCCACGTGTGGCACCTGGATGTGCCCCACGAGCCCGTCGAGGTGGTTGCGGACCGCTCGCAGATGCAGCGCGTCATCCTGAATCTGCTCTCGAACGCGCGCAAGCACACGGATGAGGGGACGCGTGTGATTGCGGGGCTTTCTGTGGACCACACCCGCCGTGAGGCGGTGATTTTGGTGGTTGATAACGGCCCGGGTATTGCCCCGGACTTCCTGCCGAAAATTTTTGACCGCTTTACGCGTGCGGATAAGGCGCGCTCCGGCTCGGACGGTACGACCGGCCTGGGGCTGGCTATCGTGCAGGCTATCGTGCAGGCGCATGGCGGCTCAATTCAGGTGCAGAGCCAGCCCGGACACACCGTCTTTACGGTGCGATTGCCGCTGGAATCCGCCGAATCGTAGGGTGCGGCGGGGTCGGGGCGGTAAATCCCGAATGAACATTGCCGTGTAAAGTTTCAAGCTACACCTGAGAGTTATTTCATCCAGTGCAGATATGTGGTGAATCTAACCCGCTTATTATTTGCTGGCAGTGCAAATTGCACGTATTGTGAAACTATGGCAAAACTCGTTGAATCCCCCGCAAACATTGCAGATAAGCGCTCTGCCCGCAAGGCGGAGAATCGCATCGCAATTGTCGAAGCTGCAGAATCCCTCATTCTTGAAGGCGGCTACGGCGCGCTGAACGCCGAAGCGCTCGCCGAACGCGCCGGCGTCTCCCGCCGCACCATCTTTAACCATTTCGCGTCCGTCGACGACGTGTTGGTTACCCGCCTGAACCAGTACTTCAACCGCATCTTTGAAGAGAGCGACTTCACCGTCTCCGGACAGAACCCCAGCATGGAGACCGAGATGCTCTCCATCGCCCACAACGTTTTCATGAGCAGCACCCTGGAGGAGTACATCGCTCCCTTCGCCCAGCTGCTCTACGCGCTCGAGATGGACAGCCCCGCAAAGTTCGAGGAGTACTCCCACGTCATCCTTGAGCGCACCTACGACATCTTCCTGGAGAAGTACCTCGAGGCCTACCCCGACCTGCCCTACCTGCGCGTCGCCGTGTTCGCCTCGAACCTCTCCGAAACCATCGGTGAGGGCGTGTACTACTACCTCACCCGCGCTGAAGAAGTGACGGCCAAGGTCGCGGCAGAAGCACCCGAAGGCACCCACCCTGAAACGCTCGCTATCGAAGCGATGCGCCAGTGCGTTCTCGAGGCCCTCGACTACCTGGGTCGCCTGGTCCAGGGCGAATTTGCAGCCTAAAAACGTAAAACACTAGTAGACGGATACTCCCGTTCCGGGGTCTTCCGACAGGTGGCCACACGGCGCCTAACGGGGGCATCTGGAGCGGGAGTACGCGTCTGTTTTGTCTCTACAGCTGACCTTCCTGACGATGCATTCGCAAGACCTGGAAGTCGCACGCCGCGACCCGCTTATTCACCGATCCTTCTACCCCACCTCAAGGAATTTATCATGGCTACATGGCTCTACCGCATCGGTGAAGCTGCCGCCCGCCGAGCGTGGGCCGTTATCCTCACTTGGGCGCTTGTCATCGCGGGTGTAGCCGGCGCCTACACCGCGTTCCACGGCAAGCTCAGTAACACCTTCACCATGCCCGGAACGCAGACCCAGCAGCTCTCCGACGAGCTCGCCCAGCGCTTCCCGAGTGCCAATCGCGGCTCCGGGCAGATCATCCTCACTACGGGCGACGGCACCGCCCTCACCGAGGAACAGAAGCAGGCGTTCTCCACCGCGCTGAACAAGCTCACCGGCGAGGTTTCTTCCGTGGATGCGGTCACCGACCCGTTCACTACCACCTCCAAGCTTGCCGAGGCAAAAACCCAGCTTGACGAGGCGCACGCCAAGATTGACGCCGCCCCCGCCCAAATTGAGGACGGTAAAAAGCAGCTGAGTGCCGCCGCATCCCAGATTGAAGAGGGCACCAAGCAGATTGCCGAGAACGAGAAGAAGCTCGACGACTCGCAGGCGCAGATTACCTCGGGGCAGGAGCAGCTAGCCTCCGCACAGAAGCAGCTGGACGATGCCCAGGCGCAGCTGAAGAACGGCTACGCTCAGGCTGAGGCGGCAGGCTCACCCGCCGAGATGATGGAACAGCTGAACGCTCAGCAGGCGCAGCTGACCGCGCAGCAGAACGCCCTCAACCAGCAGCGTGAAACCCTGACTGAAAGCCAGAAGCAGGTCGATGCGGGTCGCTCGGAAATAGCCTCCAAGAAGGAGGAACTGGCCGAGGGCCAGAAGAAGCTGGACGAACAGCGCACTCAGTTGCAGAAGACCGAGAGCGAGCTGCCCGCCCAGCGTGAGCAGCTGGAGCGCCAGCAGAAGCTCTACGACTTCGCCTCCGGCTACCGTATGGTTTCGGAGGATCAGTCCACGGCGATTGCGGCCGTCTCGTTTAAGAAGAAGATTTACGAGGTGCCTTCCGCTGACCTGCAGAAGGTCATGTCTGATATTGAGTCGGCGAACCTGCACGGGGCGACCGTCCACTTCGACGCGAACCTGAGCGAAACCGCTATCGGCGGCGGCTCGCACACCGGTGAGGTGGCGGGTATGGTCATCGCCTTCATCGTGCTCATGGTCATGCTCGGCACCCTCGTGGCGGCTGGCCTGCCGATTCTCATGTCTCTGGTGGGCGTGGTGGTGGGTGTGCTCGGCACGCTCTCCCTGTCATCCATCGTTCAGATGAGCTCCACCGCCTATACCCTGGGCCTGATGCTCGGCCTGGCGGTCGGCATCGACTATTCCCTGTTCATCCTGAACCGCTACCGCACGAACCTGCTGGAGGGCATGCCGAAGAACCAGGCGATTGCCCTGGCGAACGGAACGAGCGGTAATGCCGTGATTTTTGCGGCGAGCACCGTGATTATTGCGCTGGTGGCGCTGAACGTGACCGGTATTCCCTTCCTGGGCGTGATGGGTAACGCCGCCGCGTTCTGCGTGGTCGTTGCCGCCCTGATTGCGGTTACCCTTACCCCGGCGGTGCTGTCCGTGGCGGGCACCAAGATTATGCCGAAGAAGCTGTGGGCTTCCATCGATACCCCGCAGAAGATTGCGGAGCGCCGCGCGCAGGATGCCGAACGCACCGAGAAGTCCAATGGCTGGTTGCGCCTCGTGCTGGCGCGTCCGCTACTGACCCTGGTGGTCGGTACTGTGGCGCTGCTGGCGGTCGCCGCCCCCATGTCGCAGATGCGTCTGGGCCTGCCGGATGCCTCGAACTACTCCTCCGATAGCGCCGCGTACAAGTCGTACGCGCTGGTCAAGGACAAGTTCGGTGAGGGTATGAACGCCCCGCTGGTTGCGGTCGCGCACACCCCCGCGAACATGAGTGAGGAGCAGGCTCAGCAGGCGCAGATTGATATCGCCTCTGCGGTCAAGGAACGCGGCGGCGCGAACGTGCAGGCTGTGGTTCCCGGCGGTATGACCGATGACCGTACCCTCATGATTTTCCAGGTGATTCCTGCCCACAGTGCAAGCTCCGTGGAGACCGAAGAGCTCGTCCACGAGCTGCGCGCCGTGACCGTGCCGGTGCAGGGCTCCGAGGTGTCTCTCGGTGTTGCGGGCCAGACCAGCGGCAATATCGACGTCTCCGAGGTGCTCGCCCAGAAGCTACCCCTGTACCTGGGTGTGGTGATGGGCCTGTCCTTCCTGGTGCTGATCCTGGTGTTCCGCTCGATTCTGGTTCCGCTGGTTGCCTCGATGGGCTTCCTCTTCTCGGTGCTGGCAAGCTTCGGTGCCGTCGTGTCGATTTACCAGCTGGGCTTCATGAGTTCCCTCTTCGGGGTGGACCACCCGGGCCCGGTGCTGTCCTTCCTACCGACCCTGCTCATCGGTATTCTCTTCGGCCTTGCCATGGATTACCAGATGTTCCTGGTGACCGGCATGCGTGAAGCGTACGTGCACGGTAAGGACGCGGCGACCGCCATTGTGAGTGGCTATAACCACGCGGTGCGCGTGGTGGTGGCTGCCGCGATCATCATGATTTCGGTGTTTGGCGGCTTCATCTTCGCTGAATCGACCATGATTCGCCCGATGGGCTTCGGCCTGGCGTTCGGTGTGCTGGTGGATGCGTTCATTGTGCGCATGACGCTGACCCCGGCGATTATGGCTCTGCTGGGCGATAAGGCGTGGTGGATGCCGAAGTGGCTGGACCGCCTCACCCCGAATATGGACGTTGAGGGCGCCGCACTGAGTGAGAAGATTCAGCACGAGCGAGAGTCTGCCGGTGCAGGCTCGGACAACAAACTCAGGTGACAAGCTCGAGTAGCCGCTAAAGTATTAGTATGCGTTTGCGCACCACGGCGCACACTGAAGACTAATACGACTCGAAAGGGGTAGGTACACGGTGATGAGGAACCGCGCGAGTATCCGGCAGAGGATAGGGGCCGTTCTAAACCGTGTACCTGCCCCTTTTCTTGTCTTTTTGGGCGGCGGCCTGGGTGCACTGTGCCGCGTGCACACCCCAGGTGGCGTACTGGTGGCGAATCTTCTGGGCTCGTTCACCATGGGTTTGCTGACGGTTCTATGGAACGCGTACGCGGCGCGCAATGGTGAGGATCGAATTCACTCCTTCCGCCTGCTCTTTGGTGCCGGAATGATGGGTGGCTACACGACCTATTCGTCTATTGCCGCGGTCATGGCACAGACGATTTTTCTGCCGTATACGGTGCACGGCGGGTACATGGTACTGGCGATTCTGGTGCTGCTGGTGGGTGGCCTGGTGGCCGCGGCCTCCGGCATGCTCGTGGGCCGCATGCTGGCCGCGAGGCTGGTGCACGTCTTACCCAATGAGGAGCCTGGGACCGAAAACGAGGAGGGCCGCTAATGTTTTTCTCCCTGATGATTTTTCTCTGCGGCGGTCTGGGAGCGATGACCCGCTTCTTCCTGGATAAGGCGATGTCTCCTCGCCTGCGCACGGAGTCCTCGATTATTAGCCCGGTGTTCGTCATTAACCTGGTGGGTTCATTCCTGTACGGCCTGCTGATTATGCCGGTGTCGAATCCGCGTGCGCTGGGCGTGCACTACAACGCTACGGATCAGGTGGCGTTCTGGTGCACGGTGATTACGACCGGCATGCTGGGTGGTTTTACGACCTTCTCGACCGCCATGGTAGAGGCGTTGACGGCTCGCTCGGAGGGGAAGACCGTCAAGTTCCTGATGCTGTGGCTGGTGCAGGTTTTGGGTGCCGTGGTGGCCGCGATTGTGGGCGCCTGGCTGTTTAGCCTGATTTTTGGGCGCTATATCGCGCCGGTGTTCCCTCCGGATGTTCTGTACTGATGCGCTGAGTCGTTAGACGGTTTAACAGTGAACGGCTACCGCACAGCTTTTTCACAGTTTTACTAAGGGTGACCCATAGAGCCGTCTTTTACACTAGTGGTGAACGATATGCGACGGGCACGAACAGAAGCCCGCTATATACCACCTAAAATATATGAATGAACAGATATATATGCGGGTGGAGTGCATATATTTCAATCTCACGACGCTAGGAACACACGGCATGCAGGAACTACTGAATAAGCACATGATAGGCACCTTCGCCCTTGAAATTGCGGTGCTCACAATCGCTCTGACCCTCATCGGGTTTGTGGCGATGCGCCTGCGCGCCAAGAAGACCGGTCGAGCGCACAGCATCCGCCAGTACTTGCTGACTGCGTCCTTTGCGCTGTTCCTTGCTTCTATTCTTTCTCTGACGCTCACCCCGATCGGTAGCGCAAATAGCGTCACAAACCCCGAGCTGTACTACCCGCGCTTCTACGTGGGCTGGAGCTGGCAGCAGGCCTGGAACCTGACCGAAGGCATGGGTCTGCGCCGCTTCGCGACGACCGTGTACGCACAGCTCTTCTTCAACATCGCGATGTTCATTCCGCTGGGCTTCTTCACCGCGGGCTGCCTGCGCTGGGGACTACGCGCCACGGCTCTGAGCGGCTTCGCGCTGTCGACCTTCATTGAGCTGAGCCAGCTGACCGGTAACTGGGGCCTGGCAGGCTTCACCTACCGCACCTTCGACGTGGACGATATCGTGAACAACACCACCGGTGCGGTCCTTGGCGCGGTCTGCGTCTGGACGGTGCGCGCAATTCAGAAGCACCGCGCGGCTAAGCACGAGCGGGTACTGGAGATGGCATCCGCCGCGGCGTAGCAGATTCTTGGATTGCCAGATGTTTTCATAACATGATTGATATAATTCATGTTATGAAAACGTCTGCTCCTAGCCTCCTTCCCATCTTGCGTAGTGACCTGCAGGGTGAAGTGATGGCATTGCTGTTCTCTCACCCTGAGCAGCAATACACGGTGTCACAGATTGCTGATGCGACACGTGCATCATTGCCGACTGTTTCCCGAGAAGTGAATCGTCTAAATCAATCTGGTCTGGTGACTGTCCAGAATGTTGGTAGGACCCGTATGGTGCAAGCCAAGGTTGATAATCCGGTGGGCCAGGCGATGCGTCAGTTGATTCTGGTAACTTATGGTCCTGTTCCGGTGCTCCGGGATACTTTGCAGGGTGTTTCCAATATTGAGGGTGCCGCTATTTATGGCTCGTGGGCTAGCCGTCGTTCTGGGGTGGCTGGGCACGTGCCGAACGATATTGATGTGCTGGTTGTGGGCTCCCCTTCACGGCAGAAGCTGTATGAGGCTATCGATGATGCTGAGCAGAAGCTTGGGTATGAAGTAAACGTGAAGCGGCTATCTCCTGAGGCTTGGAACTCGCAGGATGGCTTCGTGCAGACTGTGCGGTCGCGTCCTATGGAGGTTCTCTTTGGGCAGCTGGAGGTGAACGATGTCGACGCTGAAGCCTAAGCTGGGACCTTTCTAGACTGTATTTCTTTTCGGCACCCCTGAATGAACCTCCTTCCGTGAGGTAGACGCAACGAACCCCTCATTTTCATAACCTGACCGATATTGTGCAGGTTATGAAAATGAGGGGTTCGCTGTTTTTAGATGAAACCTCGCCGGATATATCTATTCAGATAAACCCGGCTCGATGAAACCCTAGACAGGGAAGTTCTCGGGCGGGAAGACTACTCGTCCTCGGTCACCCGGTTCACGACGCGGGTGCTACGGTTTGCCTTCACCTCTTCGGGGAGTAGGACCGGCATGGGACCGGTCGGGGTGTAGGTTGCCGCGCGTGCCGCCGCGGTAGCGTGGGTGTCCTCAAACTCGGGGATAACCTCGGCGCTGGGTGCGCGGTACAGGTGGCTATTTGCCCACCATGCGAAGAGCAGAACCACAACCGCCAGGGCGGTGGAAACGAACAGCCACGGGCTGACCTGACCCTCGTAGTAGAGCTTGAAGAATGCGCCACCCATGAAACCGCCGGCAATCGGGCCGCAGATCGGAACCCACGCGTAGAACCAGCGTGAGGTGCCCTTATCGTGGATGGGCAGCAGGGCGTGCATGAGGCGCGGACCGAAGTCACGGGCGGGGTTCAGGTGGCCGCCGGAGTAGGCGTGGGAGGCGTAGACGCCGAAGGTGACGGCGAAGCCCCAGCCGAAGGCGATGGTGAAGAAGTTGTCGCCGTGGCCTTTGGAGCGGCGGAGTTCGACGTTGGCGATGACGCCGCAGCCGATGGTGCACATGATGAGCGTGCCAAGAAATTCAGCAAGGTAGGGGCTAATAGTGTACACAGGGTGTCCTTCAGGTAGTGAACTGCGGGTGGTATACCGGGATTCGGTCGGGTGCGCAGTGCCGAGCGTGAGGGAGGTGTGGTTTTGTGTGGGGTTATACCGCCCGGGCGGTGGGGTTAACCTTTGGCATCTATGGAACCCTGAATGCCCTTACTGGGCAATACTTTAGTGTTATTTCACCCTTATAGATAAGCTATTTTTGGGTTTTTTATTTAAAAATAAATGTGGTGGATGCGGGAAAAATCGGGCGTAGTTCACAGGGGGGACGTGTGGTGTGCAGACTCCCGTGTCGGCCTGCATAAAACACAAAACTGCCCGGGCCCCTCAATTGGGTGCCCGGGCAGTTTTCTGCGGGTTTACACGGCTGATTTAGGCCGGGAGAACAGCACCGCTACGCCGCTACTTTGCGCTCGCCCAGCCGAGGATGGCCTCGAAGAAACGCTCACATTCGCGCAGCTGCTCCAGCTCAATCCACTCGTTGGGGGAGTGAGCCTGCGCAATATCGCCGGGGCCGCAGATGATGCTCTCCACACCGGCGCGCTGGAACTGACCCGCCTCGGTGCCGTAGGTGACCTTCTGCGGCGCATCGTTGGTGCCGAGCCACTCGTGGGCGAGGCGCACGATGGGCGCATCGTCTTCGGTGCCCAGGCC
The DNA here is from genome assembly GCF_058213595.1 of Rothia sp. SCPM-O-B-18226 (M350). NCBI lineage: Bacteria > Bacillati > Actinomycetota > Actinomycetes > Micrococcales > Micrococcaceae > Rothia > Rothia sp. SCPM-O-B-18226 (M350). The sequence goes on from NZ_JBYQJS010000001.1 coordinate 66,360, forward strand.
CGGCACGGTGGCTAGCAGTTCGTGCTTCACGCCCACGCGGGAGGTGAGGCTACCGGGCTCCGCGCCGGTCAGCTTCTCGGCGCGTGCGGCGCGCGCCTGCAGGTCGGGCAGAATCACCTCGGAAATCTCGCGGTCGATGCGCTCGACGAAGGACTCGGTGGTCACCCGCGGCAGGGTGCGCACATCGTACTCGAGCACGGCCTGCTCGGCGACGATGTTGTACTGTAGGCCGCCGTTGACCAGGTTGACGCTGCCGGTGGAGTGGGGAATGATGAACGCCTCGTCGAAGGGGCCTTCCTCCTCCCACTCATCGGCCATGTCGGTGAAGAAAGTGATGAACTCGCCGGCGGCGGCGACCGCATTCACGCCGTGGGTGGCGAGGGAACCGTGCTTGGGCACGCCGGTGAAGGTGACGCGGCCGCGGTGGGCGCCCTTGTGCGCGTCGATAATGCGCATGCTGGAGGGCTCACCAACGATGGCATACTCGGGGGCGAGATCGCGCGCTACGAACTCCTCGATGAGGGAGGGGGCACCGACGCAGCCGATCTCCTCGTCGTAGGAGAAGGCAAAGTGCAGGGGCACGCGCAGCTTCGCCTCGGCAACGCGCGGCAGCAGCCAGAGCGCGACAGCGATGAAGCCCTTCATATCGCAGACGCCGCGGCCGTAGGCGCGAGTACCCTCCACGCGCAGGGTGAACGGGTCGCTGGCCCAGTCCTGACCGGCGACGGGCACGACGTCGGTGTGGCCAGAGAGGACGAGCCCGCCGCGGGTGGTGCCGTCCGCTGCGGGGACGGTGATGAAGAGGTTAGCGCGGGTGCGGTCCTCGTTGTAGGTGCGCACGCCGCTGTAGCCGTAGCGGCCGAATTCGGCTTCGAGAAGCTCGATGAGTTCCAGGTTGGAGCTGCCGGAGACGGTGGGGATAGCGACAAGCTTTTCGAGCCAGGGGAGGGACGCCGGCTGAGTGGTCTGTGCGGTCATGAGGAACCTTTCTGCTGTGCGTTTGTGCCCGGGGTGGCTACGTTCAGGGTACGCCGCGGGGCGGTATTCGTCGCGTGGTCGCCGCCGAATACCGCCCCGTGAATGGCCTGAGCGGCCGGACTAGATGACGTAGTTGTTGACGTTGGAGTGATCGCCGAGCGCGTGGAAGTTGCGCGAGTGGTAGACGAGCGGGGTGCCCTCGCAATCGTTGCGGATAAACTCCTCAACCTGGGCGGTGAAGACGAGCGCGGGGCCCGCCTCAACGCGGCTGAGGGGGGTTGCGCGCAGCACGCGGCGCACGCCGTGGACGAGGGGCTCACCGGTGTGGACGAATTCCCACGCGGCCGGGTCGGCGAAGCGGGGGTAGTCGTGGGTCGCGAAGTTCTTAGCGAGGGTGACATTCTCAGCGTCGAGCATGTGTACGAGGAAGGAGGAAGCCGCAGCAATCTTTGCCGCGGAGCCGCTATTGGCCTTGAGGGAGAAGGCGATGATGGGCGGTTCGGCGGCGACGGAGGTCAGGGAGGAGGCGGTGAAGCCTGCGGGTTCGCCGTTTTCGTCGGTTGCGGTGATGATGGCGACGCCGGCGGGCTGGTGGCCGAAGGCGAGCTTGAACTGCTCGGTGGTATCGGCGAGGGTCGCCTGTGCTGCAATGGTTTCGGTCATGATCGACCCTTTCTTCTGCGGCTGCGTGGGTTCGGCCCGGGTTGTGTGTGCGGGCGGTTCCCGTGAGTAGGGGAGATATGTTCAGGGTAAAGCTTTGGTGTAGCGAATACCTTATTTATTGCCCTATGTTTCTTAGGCCTACCTTTCATGACGAGAGGGGCGAAATATTACGTCATATTCGAGGGTGTGCAGGGGATGCGGAGGCACCCGGCGGGGTTTGCGCGGGAGAGCCCCCTGCTTCACCTCGAGGGTCGCCTCCGCGGGGCCTTAGACGGGTTTTGCGGGGGTCTTCTGGGGGTTTCTCGGGGGTGTAGAGGCCTCTAAGGTATCCTTGCTTGGTACACGAAAGCGCACCGGGCCCCCGCACGAGGGGTTTCAGGGCGTTCACTGTGGTGAGATGAGGGTTTATGAGCTGGTTGGCAACTATTCCGCTGCTGCTTTTCGCGGTCGTGGTGGCATTCGTTCCCGGATACGCGATGGGCTGGGCGTTACGCATCCCCACGCGTCTGCGCATCTTCCTCTCCCCGCTCCTGACTTTTGCCCTGGTGGCTGTCTCGGCGATTGTGCTGGGTAAGACCGGCATCGCGTGGAGCCTGATTTCCTTCGTCGTGGTCGCGGCCGTGCTAGTGGCTGCGGCGGCGGGCCTGATGTGGCTGGTGGGCCGCCGCTGGCCCTCGGCCGTAGCGGGTTCCGACGAATCCTCGGTGAGCTGGCCGGGTAACACGGTGCCGCTTTCCTGGCCCGTGGTGGGCGCCCTGCTGGGCGGTTTCTTGACCCTGCACACGACCCAGCATATGGTCTTCGGCCCGGAGGCCTTCTCTCAGACCCTGGACAATTCCTTCCACCTGAACGCGATTCGCTGGATCCAGGAGCACGGCGACGCCTCGAGCCTGACCATGGGCGCGGTTTCCGGAACGAACCAGGAACCGTACTTCTACCCCGCCGGTTGGCATGATTTCGTGTACCTGATCTACAACACGACCGGCACGAGCATCGCGACCGCAACCATCGTCATGGTGCTACTGGTGGCGGGCGTCATCTGGCCCTGCTCCCTGGTTGCGATGTGCCTGAGCATCCCGCATCTACGTCGCCTGCAGGCGCTCGCTATTCCGGCGTTGACCTGCGGTTTCTTTGCTTTCCCCGGTCTGCTGCTGTTCTGGGGTGTGCTCTTCCCGAACCTTTTGGGCTATGCCCTGCTCCCCGCCTTTGTGGCGCTGCTATCGCACATGATTCAGGTCATGGTGCATCGCGAGTACTCCGTCGTTCTCTCCCTGTCCCTGACGATTCTGGTGGGCCTGGGCGGCCTGGCCCTGGTGCACCCGAACGCGGTGGTTTCTGCGGCGGTATTCGCCGTGTCCATGCTCCTCGGCGGTGTGGTTCAGATGTGGCGCGTCCACGACGCCTCCGTGCGTGAGCGTCTGGTGGGTACCGGCGTTCTGGTTGCGCTGATTGCCGGATGCGTGACTGCCTGGTCCGTGCTGCGCCCGAGCGAGGACGCCAGCGACCTGTGGACCGCCGTCATGAGCGAGGGCGAGGCGGTCTACCAGTTCCTGTTCCTGGGCCTGGAGAACGCGAACCCGCTGGGCGGTAATTTCGCTCCCGCCTACCTGATGGGTTTCCTGGCCCTGTGGGGCGTGGGGTACCTGCTGTACAAGCGCCGCAACCTGTGGCTGATTGGCAGCTGGATGCTCGTTGGCTACATGTGGATTATCGCGGCTTCGGTGCCGCGCGGTGACTTCCGCCTGCTGATGGTGGGCCCCTGGTACACCGACCACTTCCGCCTGGCGGCGCTGGTGGTGTTCCCCTCCGTACTGCTTGCAGGTATTGGCCTGGGTGGCGCCCTGGAGGGTGCGCTCTCCTGGGTGGTTCGTCGCGTTCCGCGCACGGCACGCCTGAACGTGGCGACGGCCGGCATGGGTGTCACCGCGGTGCTGGTGCTGGTGGTCGCCGGCCTGTCCTCGCGAACCCCCGCGATGCACGACGCGACCCTGGTGGTCGCTCAGCGGTACCAGGTGACCCCGACCTCCGAGGTCTTGAACCAGGACGAGATGAACGTCATTAACGAGATCCCGAAGATTGTGCCCAAGGGCGACACCATCGTGAACAACCCCTGGGACGGTAGCGCCTACATTTACGCGTTGGCCGACCGCCACCTGACCAGCTACCACTTCGAGTTCAAGATTTCTCCGAAGTATGCGGCAATCATCAACGATTTGAAGGATGCCCGCACGAACCCGGAGGTCTGCCGCGAGGTGAACGAGTACAAGGCCCACTGGTACGTGCACCTGGAAAACCAGGGCAACTTCGGCCCCAGCGAGCAGAAGAACTACGACGGCTTGGTGGCCGCTATCGATACGGATGTTCTGACCCCGGTGTACTCCTCCGGCCCGATGACTCTGTACCGTATTAGCGCCTGCGACAACTAGACGCAGACAGCAACTCCACCCGGGATGTATGCGCCCGGGGAGGGGCCGCATCGCGGTCTTGATTCTGTGACGAATCCTAATGCCGCTGAAGCACTGATATGATGAAAGCCGGTATGTCCACTGGACATGCCGGCTTTCGCACGCACGGTATGACACATTCGTTAGGAGGGGTAGCAGCCCTATGGGATCTCCCACATCGCCTCATACCCCTCGCACGCTGGTGATTATGCCCGCCTGGAACGAGGAAGAAGCACTGCCCGGCACCATCGCCGAGCTACAGGAGACGGTGCCCTACGTGGACCTGGTGGTGGTCAATGACGGCTCCACCGACAACACCTCCGCTGTGGCTCGTGAGGCGGGCGCCTTTGTGATTGACCTGCCCTACAACATGGGAGTGGGCGCCGCCATGCGCACCGGCTACAAGTACGCGCAGCGCACGGGCTACGACTACGCCATGCAGGTGGACTCGGACGGCCAGCACCATCCCGAGAGCATCCCCTCGCTGATTGATGCGGTGCAGGATTACGATATTGTGATTGGGTCCCGCTTCGGTGAGGGCTCTGATGACTACGAGGTGTCCGGCCCGCGCAAGTGGGCGATGAGCCTGCTGTCTTTCCTGTTCACCCGCTCGGCGGGTACCCCGTTCACGGACGTGACGAGCGGCTTTAAGATCGCTAACCGTCGCGGTATCGACTTTTACTGCCGTAACCTGCCCGCCGAATACCTGGGCGATACGATCGATATCACCGCCATGGCCATTAGCAATGGCCTGCGGGTGCGTCAGGTGCCGGTGCACATGCGTGAACGCCAGGGAGGTACGCCCTCCTCCGGTCCGCTGAAGTCTGCCATCTATCTGGTTCGCTCGCTGTTCTCCTACGGCATTTCGGTGAGCCGCCGCCGGGAGGAGAAGTAGCCGTGAGCGCCAGTGTTTTCTTCTTGATCCTCGCCATCCTGGTCTGCACCTTCGTGGTGGTTCAGGTGCGTCATCAGCGCATGAAGGAACGGTACGCCGCCCTGTGGCTGATTATCGGTGCCATCATCATCGTGCTGGGCGCCTTCCCGAATCTCCTCAACGGTGTGGCGGACTTCGTGGGCGTGGCCCTACCGGTGAATCTGCTGTTCCTCCTGTCGATTCTGCTGCTGATGGGCGTGAGTATTCACCTGACCCTGGAGCTGTCGCGCCTGTCGGAGAAGACCCGCATCCTGGCCGAGGAAGTCGCCATCCTAAAGGCGCTTCAGGAGCAGCCGGAGGGCGCCTCCGGTGCGAGGAAGCGCGACCAGCAGGACTCTTAAAGCTTTACCGTCGAGACTTTTCACCCCTTTGTGAGTTGGAGTAATACCCCATGACCGTTGATATTTTGTTCCCGTACTACGGCGACGTTGCCATGATGAAGCAGGCCGTGCTGTCCGTGGTCGGTCAGACCAACCCGGACTGGCGCCTGATCGTGGTGGATGACGGCTACCCGGACGACTCGATTCCCGGCTGGTTCGAGTCCCTGAAGGACGAGCGCATCACCTACATGCGCAATGAAACCAACCTGGGTGCGAACGCAAACTACCGCAAGTGCCTGACCTTCGTGGAGAACGAACTGGTCACCGTCATGGGTGCCGACGACGTCATGCTCCCCAACTACGTGCAGTGGCTCGTGGATGCGGCGGCTAAGCACCCCGAGGCTTCCATCTTCCAGCCCGGCGTGGTCGTCATCGACGAGCACAACGGCCTGTCGAACACCCTGGTGGAGCAGACCAAGGCGTTCTACCGCCCCAAGGGTGAGGCCGTGCTGAAGGGCGAAGAGCTGGCCGTCTCGCTGCTGCGTGGCGCGTGGTTCTACTTCCCGTCCCTGGGTTGGCGTGCGGACGCCATCGTGGGCACCGGCTTCCGTGAGGGCCTGAACGTCATCCAGGACATGGCGCTGATTCTGGACATCACGATGCGCGGCGGCTCCCTGTACTACGACCCGCAGGTCGCGTTCATGTACCGCCGTCACGGTGGTTCCGACTCGTCCTGGCGTGCCCTGGAGGGCACCCGCTTCGAGGAGGAGCGCCGCTACTACAACACCATGGTCGAAGAGATGAGCGCCCTGGGCTGGAAGAAGGCCGCCCGCGTGGCTCGTATTCGCTTCTCCTCGCGCGCTCACGCGCTGACCCTACTGCCGAAGGCGGCCCTGGCGAAGAAGTGGCAGGGCGTGAAGAACCTTGCCGAGCACGTGGTGAAGTAAACCCTATACGTGTGCGATGCGTCGTACATCCTACGGTGGATGTGCGGCGCATCTGCGTATGGAATGATTGGTTGAGTGACAGCTAGGAGCGAGGAGGACGCGGTGAGCGAGCCGGTACAGAATCCTGATGCAGGCGAGGCACGGGAGCGGAACTCTCGAGAGATTCTGCCTCAAGAACCCGCGGATACCCGGGACACTGCGGAAACCCAGGACACTGCGGAAGCCCAGCCTTCGGGCACGGTCAACCGCTACCAGTCCCTGGCGCTGCTGGGATCGTCGGTGCTGGCGGCAGCGTCCACGCTGGTCGTGACCATGATTGCTCAGCGCGCCCTGACCGGGTCGGAGCTGACGGAGTTCCTGCTCTTCTGGTCGGCGCTTTTCACGGTGACGGGTATTATTACTGGCCTTCAGCCGGAGATTACCCGCGCGGTGGGTACGGCGCGCACTTACGCTGCAGCTGACGGGGTAGCATCCGCCCACCCCGCATCCGACGGGACGCCCGCACCGCAGGGTGCCCGCGTGGTGACGGTTGCGGCCGCGCTCGGCGCTGTCGCCGGTGCGCTGGTTCTGGTGAGTTCTCCGCTGTGGGCGGGTCAGCAGATTCCACATTCGGCGGCGGTGGGCGTGACCGTCATGGCCGTGGGCGTGTTCCTCTACGCCCTGCAGGCGACCATCAGCGGTGTGGCCGCCGGTGAGGACCGCTGGTACCTTTTCGCGACGGTCGGTGGCCTGGAATCTGCCGGGCGCCTCCTCTTCATGCTTGCGGTGGCCCTGCTTATTCCTTCCCTGGCGGGCCTTGAGGTGGCAACGGTCATTCCGATGGGTCTGTGGCTCATCCTGGCGCTCGTGACGTTCTCGGGCCGCCGCCTGTGGGTTGCCCGCGCGGATGTGCCCGCGGGCCGTTTGACGGTCAATATCCTTTGGTCGTTCCTGTCCTCTGCCGCCGCAGCGATGCTGATGATGGGCTTCCCGAACGTACTGAAGGCCAGCGGCGCCGCGGAGAGCGAACCGGTCGTGCTGGGCACCCTGATTCTGGCGATTTCCATTACCCGTTCGCCGATTATGATTCCCCTGCAGGCCTTCCAGGGCGTGGCGGTTTCTGCCTTCTTGAAGCAGCGTCACCGCCCAGTGGCGGCGTTCATTAAGCCCGCCGCCGCGGTGGTGGCGGTGGGTGCTGTGGGCGCGTTGGCGGCCTATCTGGTGGGTCCGCTGCTCTTCCGCCTGATTTACCCGCCTGCCGCAGGAACCGAGTCCGCGTACGAGGCGGCCGCCTCCGGCCTCTCCCTGGGTGCGCTGGTGTTTGCCTCCGCGCTGCTGGCGCTCATGACCCTCTCGGGCAATATGGCGCTCGCGGTGAACCAGCACCGCATCTACCTTGCCGGTTGGGTGGTTGCCGCGGTGGTAACCCTGGGCCTGGCGTTCCTGCTGCCCGCACCGCTGGTGCCGCGCGCCGTGGTGGCTTTGGCGGTCGGCCCGGTCTGCGGTTTCGTGGTGCACATGGTGGGTGTGTCCATGGCCTCCCGCGTGGAGGAAACTCGCGCCGAGTAGCTTTAAAACTTATGGGAGGGGCACGTACGTCATGTACGTGCCCCTCCCGTTTTCGTTGCGGAGTGGATAGCCGGCTAGGGCACCAGCCACTTGCGGACCGGCGGAATCCACCGCAGCAACCACACCAGAATCAGCGAGGAAGCCCACACCATCAGAGCGTAGGGAGCCTCCAGCCGGTAATCCACCAGCGGCCAGCCGTAGGCTGCGAGGCCCTGAATAATCAGCAGGTGAATCAGGTACACGCCGAAGGTCAGCGCCGACAGCTTACGCAGACCCGTCTGAGCCGCCTGCGGCAGACGATTCAGTGGTAGAGACTTGAAGAACACGAAGACCGCCGAGGCCCAGAAGATCGTCGGGATGGACAGATACGACATCGCCAGACTCTCAAGGCCGTGGTGGTTCAGGGTCAGGTAGGGGCCGTACAGGATGTGCGTCAGGGAACCGGCAACACCCAGCACGTAGATGACGAGGCGCCACGGCAGGCTAAAGCTCGTATTCGCCAGCGCATAACCCAGGAAGCAGAAGCCCACGTACCCCACGATGGGGGCGGTGAACTCAGACATAATGTGCGGGTTAATCTTATGCACCGTGGTGGTCGCGATGGGCATGAAAAGCCCCAGCACGGCCATGAGCCACGCCAGGCGCACCTTCTTCTCGCCAGCACCACGCAGGGCGTAGGAGAAGATGGGGAGCACCAGGTACACGCCGATGAGCGCCTCCAGGTACCAGAGGGTCACGCCCACGGTGCTCGGCGCCAACAGCACGGCCAGAATCTCCTCACCCTTTGGCAGGGGAGTATGGGTGAACCAGCTACGCGCGAAGAGGTAAATCTGCCCCCAAATCAGCAGGGGAACCAGGATTTTCGTGAAGCGCTTCTTGTAAAAGGTGCCGACGCTCTCCCGCTCGGTGAAGTTGAGGAGGGTGATGCCGGAGGCCATGAAAAAGAGGGGGACGGCGGCAACCGCGGTACCCGAGAGGATATTCTCGAGAACCCAGCCCGGCGAATCGTAATCCACCCGGTAGTTGAACCGGTTGTGCAGGGCGACGACGCCGATGATGGCGAGGACGTTAATGCAGTCCAGGTACACCTTTCGCCCGGGCTTGGGGCGGTGCGCGGCGGACCCGCAAGCCGGTCGGCCGCCGGGCTGGGAATCCTCGGAGGGAGAGGACGCCACCTGCGCCGATGCAGGCAGAGAGGACATAGATTTGCTCCAATCTGGGTGAGTGTGATGAGAGAGAACCCCGGAGTCGGGGCGTGAAACCTAAATGCTGTAGACCCGTTTGACGTACACGCCGTAGAGAACCCGGTACAGGGCCGTGCTGGTCTTCAGGAGCAGGCCGGCGGCACCGAAGACCGGGCGTCGGCGGAGGACGAGTAGCGCATCGCGCACCGAGAAACCGCGACGGCACCCGGCGAGGGTTGCCGGAGCATCCTCACCGCCCACGATGAGCGCCTGCTGGGCGTTATTCAGGTACGCAAGAACCCGGGCGACGGTCAGCGCCTCCTGACCTTCGGGCAGGTGGTACGTGCTCGTGCGTTGCAGGGATTTCGCGAAGTAGTCGAGCAGGCGGCGGGTCTCGGCCAGGGGAGTGATGCGGCTCCAGGTCAGGCTTCCCGCGTTCACCGCGTAGGCGTAGAGCGGCTCGTCGATGACGGTCACGCTCTGCGCTCGCAGATAGCAGTCCAGGATGACGCACTCATCCTCGGCGCGGCGAATATCCTCCGGGAAGTAGACGCCTTCCAGCAGGGAACGCTCAATGAGCTTATCCCACGGGTAGGGGGACAGCTCGTCCTTGAGTAGAGCGAAGGCCGCCTGCTGCCCGGTCAGGGTGCCGGGGGCACCCTTCAGGCGCTGCGTGGTCGTGCCGTCGGTTGCCACCATGGTGTGAGCGCAATTGACCACCTGCGCGCCCGTGCGCTCCGCGTGGTGGTGCAGCCGTTCCAGGAAGGTGGGGTAGAGCGTGTCGTCGGAGTCGAGGAACGCCACCCATGCGCCGCGCGCCGCATCCAGGCCCTGATTGCGCACCGCGGAGGGGCCCCGGTTCTCGGGGTTGTTGAACACGCGCACGCGTTCGTCCGCGTTCCGCTGTAGGTAGTCCGCGATCAGCTGCGCCGAATCGTCCGGGGAGCCGTCAACCATGACCAGCAGCTCAAAGTCGGGGTCGGTCTGCGCCAGCACCGACTCAATCGCCGCGACCACGGTGGAGGCGGTGTTGTAGACCGGCATGATGATGCTCGTGCGAGGGGTGGAAGACATATGCATAAAACCTTGAGGGAGTACGGAGGACTTACATGCCGTAGGCGCGTCGAACGTACACGCCGTACAGGGTGCGGTACAGGGCCGGGGAGAGCTTCAGCAGCAGGCTCGCCGCACCCATCACGGGGCTCGAAAGCAGGGCCTGGCCGACCCATTCCCACCTAATCTGGCGGCGACATTCACGAATCACCGCGGCGGAGTCGGCGCTATCGCTCATGAGCGCCTGCTGGGCGTTGTTGAGGTAGGTGACGGCCGAGGAGGTGTTGAGGGCGCGGCGTCCTTCCTTCGTGGAGAGCAGCTCGGCACCGGCCTGGCGCATGTAGCGGGTGTGGCGAATACTTTCCTCCACCGGGGTAACGCGACCCCAGGTCAGGCCTTCGGCACCCATGTAGTACACGTAGAGGCAATCCGGAATCACCTCGAGAGTCTTGGCCTGCATGAGGCACTGGAAGACGGCGAGGGCGTCCTCCGCGCGGTGAATGTCGGTCGCGAAACGCACCGACGAGAAGAGCGAGGCACGGAAAATCTTATCGGGCGTGAAACCCGTGAAACGGTCCTGCAGGTAGTTAATCGCAATATCGCGGCCCGTGTAGGTGCCGGGGGAGTTCTGCGGGCGGTCCAGGGTGGAGCCATCCGCCCGGTGGATGGTGTGACCGCAGGTTGCCACGTCCGCGCCGGTTCGCGCCGCCGCGGCGTGCAGGCGTTCCAGGAACTCGGGACGGTACGTGTCGTCGGAGTCGATGAAGGCAATCCACTCGCCGCGAGCCTCATCCAGGCCCTGGTTACGTGCCGCGGAAACGCCGGCGTTCCGTTCGTTGTCGAACAGGCGGATGCGGGGATCGGGGTTGCCCTCCAGGAACTCGCGAATTACCCGGGAGGAGCGATCCGGGGAGCCGTCAATCACCACCAGCAGCTCAAAGTCGGGGTCGGTCTGCGCCAGAACGGATTCAATTGCGACGACGACGCTATCAGCCGTGTTGTAGACCGGCATGATGATGCTGGTGCGCGGTGTGCGCGGTGATGACATGGTACCCCTTTGGAGCATTGATGACGGAATTACATATAGATACATCATACGGGGGCTAGGAGCATCTGACCCCTATTCCAGCTTCACACTCTCTTCATACTCTGGGAACTTAGGTAACCCTATGGAAAACGCATGGGGTGCTTCCTACACTGGAAGGGCACATTAATGACCGAGGGGTTGCCCACCCCGCACCACCCGCCAGGTGTACCACCGAAGGAGCCGCGCATGAGCCGACGCACCGACGCGCCCGCCCGATCACCACGACGAGCTGCCCTCGCCAGCTGGATAGGCTCCGCCCTCGAATACTACGACTTCGCCGTCTACGGCACCGCCGCCGCAATCGTGCTCAACCGCATCTTTTTCTCCGAGGACACCGCCGCCATCGGCATTCTCAAGTCCATGGTCGTTGTGGGTGTCGCCTACGTCGTGCGTCCCTTCGGCGCTATGATCGTCGGCCCCCTCGGTGACCGTTACGGCCGCCGATTCGTCCTGATGCTCACGCTCTTCCTGATGGGTAGCGCGACCTTTGCCATCGGTTGCCTACCGACCTATAGCCAGGCGGGTATTCTTGCACCCATCCTACTGGTGGCCTGCCGTATGCTTCAGGGCCTTTCCGCCGCCGGCGAGCAGGCAAGCTCCATCTCCATTTCTTTGGAGCACGCCCACGAGCACCAGCGCGCCTTCACCACCAGCTGGACCCTGCAGGGCACCCAGTTCGGATCTCTGCTGGCGACCGCCGTGTTCATCCCCTTCGCGGCCCTGCCGGATGAGCACCTGCTCACCTGGGGCTGGCGCGTGCCCTTCTGGCTCTCCGCCTTCGTGGTGGTGACCGCGTGGCTGATTCGCCGCACTCTCTCCGAGCCGCCCACCTACCTGCAGCGCGAGAAGCTCACCGAGTCCCCGCTCGTGCTGGTCTTTAAGCACCACAAGCGCGCCGTGCTCACCATTGCCGTGTGCGCCATGGTCAACACTGTGAACATGGTCTTCACGACTTTCGCACTGTCCTTCGCCACCAAGGGTTACGGCCTTGACCGAAGCACCATGCTGCTGGTGCCGGTCGCCTCGAATACTCTCGGCCTGGTTGCGATTCCGCTCGCCGCCATGCTGGCCGATAGGATTGGCCGCAAGCCCGTGTTCATTACCGGCGCGGTGGCCTCTTCCCTGGTGATGTTCCCGTACCTCGGCGCGATTACCGAGGGTAACTGGGTGGGCATCTTTGTCTACGGCGTGCTCATGCACGGCGCGCTCTACTCCATGGCGAACGGCGTGTGGCCCGCCTTCTACGCGGAGATGTTCCCGACCCGCGTGCGCGTGACCGGCCTGGCGCTTGGCACCCAGATTGGCTTCGCAATTTCTGGAGGCGTTGCCCCCGCCGTGGCGACGAGCCTCGCCGGCGCCGACCTGCATAACGCGGTGCTGCCCGCCGCGTTCACGGTCGCCATGTGCGTGCTCGTGGCGCTGGGTGCGCTGACCGCTCGCGAGGGTTACAAGAAGTCCCTGGCCGAGCTGGATGCATAGCTCACAGAATATATTCCGAATATAGAATAAATACGGGTGGGGTTGGATAGTTAGCTATCCAGCCCCACCCGTATTCTATGCTCTGGCGTTTCAGGCGTTAGTTACTCCCTGCTGGGCCGCAATTAGCGCCTCAAAATGCGCCGCCATACGCTCGGCGTTCGGTTCCAGTCCGGTGAAGAGGCGGAACGCATCCACCGCCTGACCCACCGCCATGTAGCCGCCCGTCAGCACCTCGCACCCGGCGGCACGCGCCGCGCACACCAGCTGCGTCTCTTGCGGCAGGTAGATGACGTCCGCGACCCACAGGCCCTCATGCAACACCCCGGCGTCCAGTGCCGACTCGCTCAGCGGCATGCCCGGATGCACGTGCATGCCCACCGGGGTTGCGTTCACCAAACCCTGAGCCTCCAGTAGAACCTCAATGAGGCGCGTATCGTCGATCAGCACCTCGATCCGAGTCTGCGGGAAGAGCCCGCCCAGCTGCTCCGCCAGCCCCTGAGCCTTCGCCGCGTCACGCTCGAAGAGGCTCAGGCGGCGCACCCCCAGGCGGCACAGAGCGTACGCCGTGGCGCTACCGGCACCGCCGGCACCCAGCTGCACCACGTGCTCCAGGCACGCCGGATCCTCCGCCACCTGCGGCAGGCCGCGCTTCAGCCCCGCAATGAATCCCGAATAGTCCGTGTTGTCCCCGTAGAACGTACCGTCCTCGCGAATCACCACGCAATTGACCGCGCCCAGGGCGCGCGCCGCATCCGAAAGTTCGTGCAGGTGCTCCATGACGGACTGCTTGCACGGGTGCGTGATGTTGAAAGCGTTAAAGCCGAGCAGTGCTGCCGCATCCAGAAGCGCCGGTGCGGATGCGCCGTCCAGGTTCAGAGCGTCCAGGTCGACGGGGCGGTACAGGTAGCGCACCTCGTGCGCGTCGGCCTCGGCCTCGTGCATGGGCGGGGTGAGGGAAGAGGTGATGCCATCGCCGATGAGGCCCACCAGGAAAGATTCAGTACGCAAACTCATGGTTTCACTCTACGAGTCGGCGCCGGGGGAGGGGAACCGGGGGCCGGACAATTTCACGGGTAACCCCGCCGAACAAATTCAACGGGTAACCCCGTCGAGCCGCCCCGTCGAGCCGTCGGGCGAGGGGGCAGAGGTGCGGAGCGAGTATTTTTCGATAAGATTTTGGGCCCGTCGAGCGAATATGGCGAATATATCTGACATCTTCACCGTAAGGGTATAAGCTGGATATAACCCATTTGGGTGGTGCCGTCCGCGCGACCCGCGTGGAGTTGCACAGACACCGTCACAGTGAAGTGATACCTACCTTCGGAGGATAGATTGTCAACGACTGACAAGGCTATGGCACGCTTCGCTGGCGCCGATGCATGGATCGAGCAGTATTTTCTGAACAGTCCTGACGATGAGCGTGAAGAATTCACCTCGGCAGAATTAGAGGATTTGGCTCGCACCCATCGTGCGCTAGCTGAAATCCGCGCCCCCAAGACGCCCGTCGTTGCCGCGCGCAATGATGACTACAACACCACGCTGTACGTCGCCACGGACGACATGCCCCATATCGTAAGCTCCCTGACCGCCTATCTTTCGGCGCATTTCGGCGGATTCCTCGCGATTTTCCACCCCATCTTCCTTGCCGAACGCAATACGGATGGCAAGCTCATCAGCCTGCGCGGCACCGGCACCCGAGCCAACCTGGCCAGCGGCGACACCGCCGCCGTTGGTATGCCCTCCCTGCAGCTTTCCGAGGGCGCTCCCGAGGGGTCCACGGTCACCATTGAATCCTGGATTGCGATTCGCCTGACCCGCTACCTGAACGAAGACGACCTGCGCCTGCTGGAGCACGATGTGCGTCGCATGCTCGCCGATGTGCGCGCCTGCTACACCGACCTGGAGGGCATGGTCACCACGGTCTTTGATATCTCCCAGGCCATGTACGAGCTGCGCGGCGCCACTCTCGGCCACGGCGAGGAATCCTACGCCGCCAACCCGCGCGGTGTGGAGCCCGCCTCCCGCGTGGAGGTGGCACAGGACTTCCTGCGCTGGCTCACCCGAGGCAACTTCGTGTTCATGGGCGTTAAGGAGCGCGTGCTTGACGGCACCTCCGGCGCTATCGCCCTGGTGGACCGCCCCGGTTCGGCGCTCGGCATCCTGCGTTCGACCGAGGGCAAGAGCCGCATCCCGCTTTCCGGCGACACCCTGGACCGAGCTCTCTTCCCCCGCCCCGTGTACATCACGAAGGCTAACTCCCGTTCCACGGTGGCCCGCAACGACTACCTGGACTACATTGGTGTGCGCCGCTTCGATATGAGCGGCCGCGTCATCGGTGAGTACGTGATTCTGGGCCTGTTTACCCGGCAGGCCTACTCGCTACCCGCCATCGAGACTCCCCTGGTGCGTGAGCGAATCGCCATGGTGCGCCGCCGCCTGGGTTACCACCCCGGTTCCTACTCGGATAAGGCCCTGCTCGGGGCGCTGGAAGATTACCCGCGCTTGGAGCTGCTGCAGGCCTCGGTCAACGAGCTGACCGAGACGTTCAGCGGCATCATGGGCCTGGAGGAGCGCCGCAAGACCCGTCTCTTCCTGCGCGCGGATCGATTTAATCGGTTCATTACCGCCGTGGTGTATCTGCCCCGCGATCACTACAACACTGACGTGCGGTACCGCATCGAGCGGGTGTTCCGACAGGAATTTGATTTGAGTGCCATCGACTACGAGGTGTACCTGTCCTCCTCGTCGCTGGCCCGCCTATTCTTCCGTATTCGGCTCACCAACCCCAACGATGTGCCGACCACGGATCATCAAGCTCTCGAAAAGCAGATGCAGCAGGTCACTCGCTCCTGGGTGGAATCCACCGCAGCTGCCATTGAGGCATGGAAACCCGGTGCGGAAGGCCGCCGACTCGCGTCAGCCTGGGCCGACGCAAGCAGCGCAGCTTACCGAGCCGATTACACAGTAGAACAAGCAATCGAGGATATCGTGATTCTTGAATCTCTCTCGGGCAAGAAGCCCGCCGCAATCAAGGTTGAAGCCGGCGAAGCCAACACTACCCGACTGAAGACCTACCTGTCCGCACCTCACACTCTCACCGAGCTCCTGCCGGTGATGCAGAACATGGGCCTGGTCGTTGTGGATCAGAAGCCCTACGAGTTCAAGCCTGAGGACGGCGAAGAGTACGGCTACCTCTACGACTTCGGGGCCGAGTTCCCCGAGGGCGTGGACCCCAACGCCGTCGCATCCCTCTACGAGGACGCCCTGAACGCCTACCTGCTCGGTGAGCGCGAGTCCGATACTCTGGACCGCCTGATTCTCTCCGAGGGCCTCACCTGGCAGGATGTACGCCTGTTCCGCGCCCTGAACCACTACCTGATTCAGCTGGGCCTGGGCTACACCCCCTCGTTCATGTCGAACACCCTGCTCGCCAACCCCGGCATCACCAAGCACCTGGTGGAGTTCTTCAACGTCAGCTTCGACCCGAACAACGGCCTGAACGACGAGCAGCGCAACGCACGCCGCGAAGAGATTGAGGTGGCCCTGGTTGAGGAACTGAACAAGATTCCCACCCTGGACGCCGACCGCTACCTGCGCTCCCTGAGCAAGGTTATTCGCGCCATCCTGCGCACCAACGCCTACCTGGGCCGCGAGGCATTCGCCATCAAGGTTGCACCGCAGCAGATTGACTTCGCACCCCTGCCGCGCCCCAAGTTCGAGATTTTCGTATACTCCCCGCGCGTCGAGGGTGTCCACCTGCGCTTCGGCGACGTCGCACGAGGCGGCCTGCGCTGGTCCGACCGCCGCGACGACTTCCGCACCGAGGTTCTGGGCCTGGTCAAGGCTCAGATGGTGAAGAACGCTGTCATCATCCCCACCGGCGCAAAGGGCGGTTTCTACCCCAAGCAGCTGCCCGACCCCGCTGTGGATCGCGACGCCTGGATCACCGAGGGCCGCGAGTCCTACAAGGTCTTCATCCGCTCCCTGCTGGATGTCACCGATAACCTTGAGGTTGGCACCGACGGCTCCGAGACTGTCGTTCGCCCCGAGGGCGTCATCGCACGCGACGAGAACGACTACTACCTGGTGGTCGCAGCGGACAAGGGTACCGCCGCATTCTCCGACACCGCGAACGCTATCAGCCTCGAGCGCGGCTTCTGGCTGGGCGACGCCTTCGCATCCGGCGGCTCCGTCGGTTACGACCACAAGGCAATGGGCATCACCGCACGCGGTGCCTGGGAGTCCGTCAAGCGTCACTTCGCCGAGCTCGGCCACGACGCTCAGACCGAAGAGTTCACCGCCGTCGGTATCGGCGACATGTCCGGTGACGTGTTCGGTAACGGTCTGCTCCGTTCCAAGGCAACCCGCCTGGTCGCAGCGTTCGACCACCGCGACATCTTCCTGGACCCGAACCCGGACGCAGCCGTCTCCTTCGAGGAGCGTCAGCGCCTGTACAACCTGCCCCGTTCCTCCTGGCAGGACTACAACCGCGAGCTGATTTCCGCCGGTGGTGGCGTGTACTCCCGCGGCCTGAAGTCCATCGAAATCACCCCCGAGGTGCGCGAGGTTCTGGACCTGGACGAGTCCGTCACCGAGCTCGCACCGACCGAGCTGATTTCCGCCATCCTCAAGGCACCGGTCGACCTGATTTACAACGGCGGTATCGGTACCTACGTGAAGGCCTCCACCGAGACCAACGCACAGGTTGGCGATAAGGCTAACGACGCCCTGCGCGTCAACGGCAAGGATCTGCGCGCCAAGATCGTGGGCGAGGGCGGTAACCTCGGCTTCACCCAGCTGGGCCGCATCGAGGCCGCACGTAACGGTGTCATCCTCAACACCGACGCTATCGACAACTCTGCGGGCGTGGAGACCAGTGACCGCGAGGTCAACATCAAGATCCTGGTGGACCGCCTCGTGGCTCGCGGTGAGCTCTCCAGCGAGGAGCGCGCCTCCTTCATCGAGTCCCTGCAGGACGAGGTTGGCGGCAAGGTCCTCGAGACCAACGTCAACCAGAACGTACTGCTGCAGGGCGAGTTCCACGGTTCCTTCCTGGGCACCAACCTGTACAAGCGCCTCATGCACGACCTGGAGGAGCACGCCGGCCTGAACCGCGCCGTCGAGTTCCTGCCCACCGACGAGGAGCTGGACGAGCGCCTGGAGACCACCGGTGACCGCCTGACCCGCCCCGAGCTGGCTGTCCTGGCTGCGTACGTGAAGATTTACCTCACCCACGCCCTGGAGCAGACCGACTTCGCGGACGACCCCTACCTGGAGGGCGTGCTGCGCAGCTACTTCCCGGCAGCACTCGTCGAGCGCTTCGGTCAGCACCTGGACTCGCACCCGCTGCGTAAGGAAATCATCTGCACCCGCGTGGCCAACGAGCTGGTCAACATTGGTGGCATCACCTTCGCGTACCGCATCATGGAGGAGTTCAACGTCGGTATCGACTCCGTCGCCCGCGCCTTCATTGTGGCCCGCGAGCTCTTCGAGCTCGGCACCGCCGCTAAGCTGCACAGCGAGCTGTCCCCGAAGACCCCGCTGGACGCATGGTTCACCGTGCTGCGCGACAACCAGCGCGTTCTGGATCGTGCGGTCCGTTGGTTCATCACCGAGCGTGGCGTGGTTGCCGGCGCAACCATCTCCGAGCTGCTCGAGAACTTCGGTTCCGTCGTCGAGATGCGTCGCAACCTGCCCGAGTACCTCTCCGGCATCTCTCGCGCTCGCGTCCGTGCAAAGCGCGACGCAGGCGAGGCATGGGGCCTGCCCGAGGAGCTCATTGTCATCTGGATCCGCGGCTTCGAGGGCTACGCCCTGCTGGACGTGATTCGTTCGGCCGCCGACCACGACTTCGAGGCAACCTCGCTGGCACCGGTCTACTTCGCCACCTACGACCGCTTCAAGGTGGACGAGCTGCTCGGCCTCATCACCGAGCTGCCCCGTAGCGACCGCTGGGAGATTCTGGCACGCCAGGCAATGCGCGGTGGCCTCTACGAGACCGCCGCAGAGCTGGCACTGTCCGTGGCTGAGGGCGCGAAGGGCGACTTCTCCACCGTGGATGGTGCACAGCAGGCTCTGGCCAGCTGGATTGAGGAGCACCCGACCCGCGTGGGTAACATCGACCGCATCCTCGACGAGATTGCTGAGGCAGCTCCGGATGCAACCGGTCACCCGCGACTGGCTGTGGTCTCCGTGGCCCTGCGCACCCTCGCTAGCGCATCCTAAACGCGAGGCGGTAGCCGCGCCGCACCGTCGCACAGCGGTGAATGCGGTACGGTAACCGTACATTGAGCATCCCGGCTTCCTCCTGCTGGAGGGGCCGGGATGCCTTGCATATGCACCTAACGGCATATGAACATGAGAGCAAAATGTGTTCCAAATCGCCTAAAATTCAAGTTAGGGTTGAATAAAAGTTCAACATTTTGCTTGACGCGTACAGTATATTGATGACGGCGGCATCGTTGCGTGCGCAAGCCTCGCGCTAAATTAGGCGTAGGGGAGGGGCTCCACACGCGATGTCTTGGATGCTTGCCCGGCCAAATAACCCCCTCGGGTGGATGAGGCTGATCCGGCATGCATTGACGGTACGAATCCGATGGCCCACCTGGCCGCCGCGAGGGGTGCCATCTCTGTACGACATAACGCACGACACCATCACTCACTCAACGTTAATCTCCGGCCCGTTTGCGGGCCGGGCCCGCATACTCTCTATTTCGACTGAAAGTCTTCAACGTTGTCCACCAACCACGGTAGCGAGGAACAGCGCGCTAGCGCGTGGCGCCTCCTCATTA
This sequence comes from Rothia sp. SCPM-O-B-18226 (M350), assembly GCF_058213595.1. Taxonomy (NCBI): domain Bacteria; kingdom Bacillati; phylum Actinomycetota; class Actinomycetes; order Micrococcales; family Micrococcaceae; genus Rothia; species Rothia sp. SCPM-O-B-18226 (M350). The sequence continues at coordinate 85,788 of NZ_JBYQJS010000001.1, forward strand.
ACTTTCTGCTATACGTTTCCCCGGTCGCGCTGCTGACCACTGTCTTCCCCATCGTCACGCCCACCATCAACAGGTACAACTTGGGTGGCGTGCCCCTGATTCAGGTGATTCTGGCTGCATCCATCACCGTGCCCTGGCTTAGCCAGGCCGCCTGTCTGCCGCTCTATCGAGCCATTCAGATGGAGCATAAGAAGATTGCGGATGCCCGCGAAACCCTGCGCATCCAGGCTGAGACGCTCGAGAATCAGCTCAAGCGTGCCGAGGCGAAGGCTACCCGCGAGCGTCTGAACGAACCCCAGTTCCAGGACATTACCGACCTGGCCGCGTTCAGCCGCAACTGGATTTACCTCTTCTTCGTGACCATGCCGCTGGTGTTGCTTTTCGCAATTCCGGTTGCCCTCGTACTGAAGTGGAACGCGACTGCCGTCGGTGCCTTCTTCGTACTCGGCGTGCTCAACATTGCCTTCGCGCAGCTGCTGGTCATCCCCAACCTCGCGAAGAACCGCGTTATCTGGTTCATCGCCTGGCTCGGCTACACCCTGGCCCTGTACTTCTTCCCCATCATCTGGTTCCTGCCACCGCTCGTTGGCTCGCTTATCCTGCTGATTGGCCTGGGTAAGAACTTTGTGCACCTCTTCCGCTTTGCGCATATTCCGCTCAAGGACGTCGCAAAGGATGCTCTGCGTGGCTTCCTGACCGGCTCCATCATCTGGGCCGATAAGTACATGCTCTTCCTGGCCACCTCCGGTGAGATTAACGTCGTGGCCATTTACATGAGCCTGATTCCCGCCGTGATCGCTTACAACTACTTCTTCGTGGTAGAGGCCGATCGCGTCAACGACGCAATTCAGTACCTGTGGACCGTGTTCGAGCGCCTGCCCTACAACCGCGTTCGCGAAGAGGCTCATAAGGCCACCCGTGCCTCCGACCGTTCGATTCGCAACTCGCTACTCGTCTACATCGGTAGCGGCATCATTACCGGCATCCTGATGTTTATCTTCATGCCGGATTCCTTCCCGCTGGCGCTGATGGGTCTGGTCGTCGCGTTCCTCTTCGTGGCCGTCGCCCTGCTCATCTACCAGATTGAGTACATGACCATGTTCAAGACCGTGCAGGTGCTCTCCGCGGCGCACCTCATGCTGCTCATGATCTGCTTCGCAATCCTGCCGAACGAGACCGGATACCTGCCCATCATCGTGGGCGAGGCAGTCCTTGCGTACGCCTGCTACCGGGTGTACCGTCAGGCTTGGCAATCACCCGAATACTCTCTCTTCTGGCGCCGCGCACTCGCCTGGTAACGCCTGCCCGCACGCCGGGTCCGCAGACATCGTTCTGCGGGCCCGGCCAAGAACACACCACGTAGCACGGCCCGTGAAAGACACAACCAATGACTGAACAGATGTATCGAAACCACTATGCTCCCCTGCAGCTTCCGGATCCCGGAGAGCACTACACCGATCCCGAGTACCCGGATGTCGATGTCGCCATCATCATGGAGTCCACCTACCCCTACCTCAAGGGTGGCGTCTCCGCGGTGGTGCACGATATCGTCTCTGAGAACCCCGACCTCTCCTTCGGCATTATCCACATCGCGTGGGATAAGAACTCGCCGCACGAGGATCTCTACGGCATGCCCAAGAACGTCAAGTGGGTTAAGGTGATCTACCTGAGCCTCGACGTCAACCGTGCCGCCTTCGCCGCCGAGTGCGATCCCGACAGCCTGCACATGAAGATGCCGCAGCGTCGAGAGCTGGCTGATCGACTCATCCGGGGCTTCAACGCGCTCATCGCCGGCGACGTCAACCCCCTCTGGAAGCTCTACGACGAGGGCATCAACCCCGCCACCCGCACCTACAACCTCTTTGGGCTCTTCGGTACCCGCGAGTTCATGCAGGTTATCGCCAACCTCGGGTTCTTCAGCGAGGTTCCCTTCGGCGAGCTCTTCTGGAAGGTGCGCGACTTCGTTTCCATCCTCTTCGCGCTGCTGCACGAGCGGATGCCCCATGCCCGCGTGTACCACGCCCACACCACCGGCTACGCGGCTCTCATCGCCGCCGCTGCGGCCCGTGACCACGGCACCAGCTTCCTGCTGACCGAGCACAACCTGTACATTCGCGACACCATCAACACCAAGCTCGAGCGCAACATGGCGAAGCCGATTACCACCGACTACGCTTTCCTCGCTGAGGAGCGTGAGCACCCGGGCCTGGGCCCCATCACCCTTGACGAGCGAGCCTGGTCCGTCTGGTTCCTGGAGATGGGTCGCTTCTGCTACCCGAGCGCCGATATGGCCACCTACCTGTACCCCAAGGCACTGGAGGAGGCGCGCGGCATCGGTGCGCCCATCGACCAGATGAACGAGGGCGAAAAGGACCGTGCGATCATCCTGCCCAACGGCATGCTCATCGAGTCCGTGGCTGAAGCCTACTACGCCCGCCAGGCGGCCCGTGCACGCATCCTCGCCGAGGGCCGCGGCCACGTGTGGCGCTTCGTGTTCATCGCCCGCGTGGTGCCCATTAAGGGCCTGACCGACCTGATTCGATCCCTCGCGGTGCTGCGCGACCAGGGCCTCGTGAACTTCCACCTGGATGTGCTCGGCCCCAAGGACCACCTGCCCGAGTACTACGAGCTGTGCCTGCGCACCATCGAAGAGCTCAACATGGGCGAGTACATCACCTTCCACGGCACCGTGAACGTGCGTGCGATGCTCGACCGCTTCGACCTGCTGCTTATGCCCAGCTACAATGAGGGTCAGCCGATTGTGGCGCTTGAGGCGATGGCTGCGTCCATCCCGCTGGTCAGCACCGACGTGGGCGGTATGTCCCAGCTCATCGACGATGTGCTGGTCGCCCCCGACGGCCACGAAATCGGTAACTGCGGTATCTTGACCATCCCCGGCGATATTCACGGCTTCGCGGCGGCGCTGCGCACCCTCATGGAGGAGCCCAGCATCTACGAACGCTACTGCGTGAACGCCTACGACCGTATCGTCAGCTTCTTCCAGCTGCGACTGGTCATGGACCGCTACAACACGATCTACCGCGAGCTGGGTAAGATGCCTCCGCGCGACCCCGAGTTCTCCCCGGAGTACGATGGCGACGAGTAAGTTCGAACGACTCGGTGGCCCGGGAAAGTTTGGTGCCTGGGTTCGCTACGGCGGAAAACCCATCACCCAGCAGCAGCTCGACTTTGCGGTCAAGAATTACTCCGTGGCGATTCTGCAGCCCTGGGAGCTGGAGGCTGCCCGCTACCTCAAGAAGCACGCCCCGCAGATGGTGGTCCTGGCCTATAAGTGCCTGTCCTCCACCCGCTCCTACGAGCCGGGTCCCATCTACTCCTCGGGTCTGTCTTTCGCGCAGGCCGTCTCGCTGGCGAATTCCGGTAAGGATTTCTTTGCGCATCGCCTCAACGGCGACCGCATCGAGTGGAAGGGCTATTCCAAGCACTATCAGATGCAGGTGTGGAACCCCGGCTACCGCTGGTACTGGGTGGATTCGGTGGTACGCGAGATGCGTGACTCGCCCTTCGACGGCGTTATGGGCGATAACGACGTGGAGAACGACTACTACGGCCTGAATCTGCCCATTCAGGGCGTGCCGTCTATGACCACGATTCGTGAGGGCCTGGACCGCCTGGTGGCTTCTGCCGGCGCCGAACTAAATGGCATCGGCAAGATTCTGGTGCCCAATATTGCCGAGTCGCGCCTGCGCTGGGGCAAGTGGGAACGCCACAGTGCCTACGGCGGCGGTTTCGAGGAGGTGTGGCTTGGCTGGGGCCCGAACGATTACCTGGCTTCGCCCTACGCCGTGATGCAAGGCCGCGATATTGCGCGCGGTTCCGGTGGCGACGTGTCGCTCGGGGTGTACCTCACCGGCCTGAAGCGCGGTGCCTCCACGCAGAAGAAGGTGACGATTCTGCGCACCCCCCTGAGCGGCCGGAAGTCGCCCCTGACCGGCACGGACGAGAACTTCCTCTACGGCCTGGCCGGCTTCTGGGTCTTTGGCGGGGGAAACTTCACCGGCATTAGTGCGACCCACCATGACGCCTACGACGAGATTCCCCACGCCCCCGAGCTCACCTTTGATCTGGGGGACGCCGCGGGCGGCATCGTGGTTCAGGGAACGGTTCAGACCCGCACCTTTACGCGCGGCTGGGCTGCTCTGAACACCGGCTCGAAGGATGTGACCGTGAAGGTTCCCTCTAATCTGGTGGATGCGGCAAACCGCCCGGTGCCCTCGAGCTTCACGCTGCGGGCGTATCAGGGTGTGGTGTACCGCCGGCGGTAATTTGAAGGTCTCTTGTTACAGCGTATATACGGTGGTACTCTGTACCCTACCCGGGGCGGGAATACCGCCTATTCGTTTCCACATGGTGGAGAGCATACCTGAATAAAGTCCGTTTCATGTCAAGAAACGGGCTGATTCACAGCGTAGCAGCCCTGTACTGTTGAACAAGCGGCTGGAATACAGCCAACCATTCTCGTGGTGTTGAGTTTAAGGAGTGAACTACAGTGAATATTCTTTTGATCGACGGCGGTAAAGCATTCGCCCACTCGGCGGGTCGCCTGAACCACACCCTGCATCAAATAGCCCGTGATACGTTATCGGCGCTCGGTCATCAAGTGCGAGAAACTGTGATTGACGACGGGTACGATATTCAGCAGGAAGTAGAAAAATTCCAGTGGATGGATGCGGTCATCTGGCAGATGCCCGGTTGGTGGATGCACGAGCCGTGGACCGTGAAAAAATATATCGACGAGGTGTTTACCGCCGGCGCGGGTACCCTGTACACTAGTGACGGTCGCCACAGGGTTAGCCCCACTGAAGGATACGGCACCGGCGGTCTTCTTCAGGGTCGGCGGCATATGCTGTCGCTGACGTGGAACGCGCCTCGCGAAGCTTTTACCCGGGAGGGCGACTTCTTCGAGGGAGTCGGGGTAGATGCCCTCTATATGCACTTTCATAAGGCCCATGAGTTCATGGGGACTACCCAATTGCCCACCTTTGTTTGCTATGACGTGATTAAAAATCCGCAGGTCGAACAGGATCTCGCTGACTATACTGCCCACCTCAACGAGGTCTTCGGTCGGGCGTAAGGGTTTAAGCCTGCATGCCTTCATAAGCATGTCTGAGATGGATGCGGCAAACCGTCCGGTGCTCTCGAGCTTCACGCTGCGGGCGCATCAGGGTGTGGTGTACTGCCGTAAGGCGTAATTTACCGCTCACGCATCTCTTTGGAGCCTCTGTGCGGCACCGCTTATTTGCGTATATAACCTCATAAACAAACCCACCGGCAATATAGCCAATTGGCTATATATACCGGTGGGTTTGTTATATGTGTGCTAGATGAGCTGGGGTAGCTTACTTAGCGGGGTAGGAGGGGACGTCGTAGCCGCCCATACGCTCCAGAACGCGAATCACCTGGCAGGAGTAACCGAACTCGTTGTCGTACCAGACGTAGACAATCGCGGAGTCATCGGTCACCACGGTAGCCAGCGAGTCCACAACACCTGCGGTGCGGGAACCCACGAAGTCGGTGGAAACAGCCTCGGGGGAATCCGAGTAGCCCACCTGGCGGCGCAGCTCGCCGTCGATGGACTCGCGGCGGAACAGCTCGTTCAGCTCCTCAGCGGAACCTGCGGGCTTGGTCAGCTTCACGTTCAGGATTGCCATGGAGACATCCGGGGTGGGAACGCGGATGGCGTTACCGGTCAGCTTGCCTTCCAGCTGCGGCAGAGCCTTAGAAACAGCCTTCGCAGCACCGGTCTCGGTGATGACCATGTTCAGCACAGCGGAGCGACCGCGGCGGTCACCCTTGTGGAAGTTGTCAATCAGGTTCTGATCGTTGGTGAATGCGTGAACGGTCTCAACGTGGCCGCGCTCAACACCGTATGCGTCATCCAGAACCTTCAGCGCCGGAGTAATCGCGTTGGTGGTGCAGGAAGCGGCGGAGAGAATCTTGTCCTCATCGGTGATGACGTCGTCGTTCACGCCGAACACGATGTTCTTCATGTCGCCCTTGCCGGGAGCGGTCAGCAGAACACGAGAGATACCGGGGCGGTTCAGGTGCTGCTCCAGGCCCGGAACGTCGCGCCAACGGCCGGTGTTGTCCACCAGCAGAGCGTCCTTAATGCCGTACTCGGTGTAGTCGACAGTGGTCGGGTCCGAGGAGTAAATGAAGCGAACCGGAACACCGTTAGCGATGATGGTGCTGTTCTCCTCATCCACCTCAATAACGCCCTTGAAGGGGCCGTGAACCGAGTCGCGCTCCAGCAGGGAGGCACGCTTGACCAGGTCCTTATCACCGTTCTTACGCACCACCACAGCGCGCAGGTTCAGGCCAGAACCCAGCGGCGAGGAGGAACGCTCCAGCAGGATGCGGGCCAGCAGGCGGCCAATACGACCGAAGCCGTACAGCACAACGTCCTGCTCCTTCGGCTGGTCACCCTGGTGGTTCACGGAGGAACCCAGCTGCTCGGGCAGCCACATGGACAGCTCGGGGGAGCCAGCCTCACGGTGTGCCTTGTGCAGGGCAGCGATGTTAATCGAGCAAGCGCCCAGGTTCAGCTCAGTCAGAGCACGAACCAGCTCGAGGGAGTGCGCGGGGTTCAGGGGCGCACCATCAATGTGGGATACGAAATCGTGCAGCTTCAGCAGCTCAATGACGGACTTGTTGACCAGGCTGCGGCCGTGAATGCTCAGCACCACGCCGTTCTCGCGGTGCAGCTTACCGATGAGGGGGATTAGCTCCTCTGCGGTAGCCTCACGGTTAACCCAGGTAGCGGTTGCAGTCGTCACGTATGACCTTCTTCCTAACTTCGTTGTCGGAGGGTAGGCGCGACGATGCTGTCGCGTCAATACCGGGCCGGGCGTAAGACCCGGCGTCGGTTTAAGTCTAACCCGTACAAACCCTTCCAGAGCCTCAAAATCAGCGATATTGAGGCTAAAAGTCAGAAGAGACCGAAGGCAGTTTGTGAACCCACACGGCAAGCCAACAGAACCCGTCAGAAGGGAAAGCAAAACCACTTGAAATCCCCACAAAAACGCACTCTCCCGAACGGGCTGGCCGAGTAGAATTGAAACCATGTTGACTGTAATCGGTGAAGCACTCGTAGACGTCGTCCACCAGCACGACGGAGAAACCCACGCCTACCCCGGCGGGTCCCCCATGAACGTCGCCGTTGGCGCATGCCGCCTCGGCCACCCCACCAACTTTGTCGGCCACTACGGCCCGGACGCCTACGGTGAAAGCATCAACGCGCACCTGAACGCCTCCTCGGTGCAGCTGCCCTTCGAACCCACCGCGGAGCGAACCTCCGTCGCCCAGGCCACCATTGGCGCCGACGGTGCGGCGGAATACGAATTCGATATCGAGTGGGCCTTGGACGCTATCGCCGAGGAGCTGGCTGAACTGGCCCGCACCTCTGACGCGGTGCACACCGGTTCTATCGCCGCCATGCTTGAGCCCGGCGCACACGTTGTCGCGGCCGCCTTCGAGGCCGCCCGCGACAGCGCCCTGCTCAGCTACGATCCCAACTGCCGCCCCACCCTCATTCACGACGTGGAGCAGGCGCGACAGTGGGCCGAAAAGTTCGTCTCCCTCTCCAGCGTTGTCAAGGCCTCCGACGAGGATCTGCAGTGGCTCTACCCCGAGCGTTCCCTCGAAGACACCGCCCGCGCTTGGCTGGACCTCGGTGCCGAGCTGATGGTCATTACCCGTGGTGAGGACGGCCCCATCGCCTACAGCAAGAAATACCCCGAGGGTATTTCCCAGCCCGCCTACCGCGTTGAGGTTGCGGACACCGTCGGTGCCGGCGACTCCCTCATGGCGGCTCTTATTGCGGGCCTGCTGGACCGCGGTATTGCCGGCCCCGAGGCTCGCGCCAAGGTTGCCGCACTGGCCGCCGAAGACATCGCCGACCTGATGCACTTCTCCGCCACCGCGGCGGGCATCACCGTCTCCCGCGCGGGCGCCAACCCGCCCACCCGCGAGGAACTCGTCGCCGTTCTGAACGGCTAATAAATGGCGCGCGGCCGGCGGATAGCTCACCCTATCCGCCGGCATCGTCATATACACGGCCCCCTACCCCGTGGCAATACAACCACCGCGAGAAATCACGAGGAGAATCATGAGCTCCATTGGCTCCGCGCCCCTGCCCCGCGAACCCTACGCGGGTCTGCCCGAACTGCCCGAATTCACCCTAACCTCGACCGACGTGCAGGACGGCGGCACCGCCCCCGAGTGGATGCGCTCCGCCCTCTTCGGCGTGGCAGGCGGTCAGGATCGCTCCCCGCAGCTGTCCTGGAGCGGATTCCCCGAGGGCACCAAGTCCTTCGTTCTGACCTGCTTCGACCCGGATGCGCCGGTCCCCAGCGGCTTCTGGCACTGGACTGTCTCTAATATTCCCGCAGAGGTGACCAGCATTGACACCGGCGCGGATGCACCTGCCGGCGCCCTGACGCACCGCAACGACGCCGGTGTGGCGGGCTTCCTGGGGGCTGCCCCTCCGGCTGGTCACGGCCCGCACCGCTACATTTTCTGCGTCACCGCGGTGGACGTGGAGAAGCTCGACATTGACGAGAGCGCAACTCCCGCCGTCGTGAACTTTAACCTGCTCGGCCACGGTCTGGGTCGCGCGTTCCTGACCGTCACCTACGCAGAACCGGCGGCATAGCGGCACACCGGCACAGTCTCACCAGACCCGCGCCCTGACCAGTACCGTACACTGACCAGCACCGATACACCCCACCACTGAAGGCATATCTGCATGATTAAACTCATCGCCAGCGACCTGGACGGCACCCTCATCGGGCACGACTTCCGGTTCCGTCCGCGTACCCTGCGCGCCCTTGAGGCCGCCCGCGCCGCCGGGATTGACATCGTCTTCGTCACCGGCCGCCCGAGCCGCTGGCTCACTCCCCTGCGCGAGCAGACCGACTTCGACTCCTACGCCATCTGCTCCAACGGCGCCGTGGTGTACCACCTAGGCGCGAACGAGGTGGAAGAAGTCAACGGCGCTGATCCCGCGGTGATTGCCCGTACTCACGAGCTGCTGGAGCCCATGTTCCCTGACGCCACCTACACCCTGGAAACCGTGGATACCGTCTTTATCCAGGGGCCGCACGAGGGCGGCGAGGTGCTCGAGGGCGCCCGCGTAGTGGAGGCGAAAATCGCCGAGGCGCTCGAACGTATTGGTTCAACCCCGGTCATTAAGTACCTGATTCGTGTGCCCGGCATGGACCCCGATATTCTGCAGGCGCGCGTGCACCAGGCCGTGGGATCGCTCGTGGCCGTCACCCGCGGCGTGGTGGGCGAACCCTTGGTCGAGATGGGCTCTAAGACCGTGAATAAGGGGCGGATTCTGGAGAAGTTCGCGGCACGCCACGGCATTGAGGCGCACGAGGTCATGGCCTTTGGTGACATGCCGAATGACGCGGAGATGCTCTGCTGGGCGGGTGAAGGTTTTGCGATGGCGTCGGGTCAGCCGGCGCTCATTGCGAAGGTGGGGCGCACCTGCCCGCCCTTCCATGAGGACGGTGTGGCGCAGACGATTGAGGCGATGCTCGCCGAACGGTCCTAGGTGCCTAGCACTAGCTATCCAGCACGGGCCCTCCGGTGCTAGCTATCCAGCGCTAGCGGCTTGGTTAGCCTCCGCAGACATAACTTAGACATAAACTTTTATGTCTACACATAAAAAAATTTGAGTCTAGACATAAAAATTTATGTCTATACTCAAATTTTTGTGTCTGATTTGTGTCTAGACTAAAATTTTTTGTATGAACAACGTGGAATGGACCCTCGAATGGCTTACTGAAACCATCAAACTACTGCGCACCCACGGTAGCGATACGCAGTTTATTGAGGTTAAAAAAGCCCACGGAGGCTACCCGGGAAGCCTAGACGCAACCCTGAGTAGCTTCTCCAATAGTTCCACGGGTGGAATCATTATCTGCGGCCTCGACGAGAATAATGACTTTGAACCTGTAGGCGTATACGACCCTGCAGACCTAGAAAAAACCCTCGGCAACAAACTCCGTAGGGGCCTCAAGCCGCCGAACACCATGGAATCCGGCACCATCCTCTACGAAGACGCCAAAATCTTTGTTGCCGCAATCCCTCCGCTGCCTCCCTACGAACGCCCCGCCTACATTGGCGGTAAAGCGTACGTGCGTTCCGGCGACGGTGACCACGAAATGAGCCGCCACGAAACCGACCTGATGGTGGCTCAGCGGACACGCACCGGATTCGATGAGGAGCCGGTAGAATACACCTCCCTGGCTGACCTGGATGAAGGCCTCAAAACTGCTTATCTGCGAGACGTCCGTGCTAAATCACGCCGCCTCGCCGGAAGCTCCGATGAAGAGGTGCTCCGCCGTAAGGGAATTATTGCCCTCGGAACAGACAACCTTTCCCTTGCGGGCCTGTACGCCTTGGGTTCTTACCCTCAGGAGTTCAGGCCCTCGCTCAAAGTCACCGGAGTCGTCATCGACCCAAGCGGTAAAGCCCGCAACCTCGACAAATTCGAGGCGGACGGTCCCATCCCCGCCATGCTCGAAGAGACTCTGGCATGGGTCAAACGGAACCTGGCACACCCGGTTGTCGAACTGTCCAATGGGCACCTCATCAACGGGCAGGAAGTACCCGATATTGCCCTTCGCGAGATTCTGTCGAATGCCCTTGTACACCGCAGCCTCAACCCCAAAGCAGATACCGAAGAGGTGCGTGTCAGGATTTTCTCTGACCGAATCTCTGTAGAGAACCCCGGCGGTCTATACGGAATCACTCTCCAGCGTCTGCAAGAGTATGGCGAACGCTCCCGCGTGAATGACCGCCTGTATGACATCTGCACGCATGTAACCACCCCCGACGACGGATACCGAGTCATCGAAGGTGAGGGTAGTGGCATCTACACTGCCCAGGAGGCGGTGCGTCAGGCAGGGCTGAAACCCATCCAATTCGTTGATGGGGTCATTCGTTTTACCGCGATTATTAGCAGGGAGCCTCTGGCTGGTGCTCATGCCGCCGATGTTAGTTCGCCGCAGCAGAAGTCGGAAGTAGACCCGCGCCAATCATCACCTACGGTTCCTAGTAACCGTCAGGAGGCGGTGCTTCTCGCCCTGCGCTCGCTACGCCACCCCGCCGGTATCGAGGACATCATGGGTGCTCTTCCCGGGCCTTTTGCTGAGCTGCAGAAGCCGCAGGTCCGGTACGTCCTCACGAAGCTCCTTCAAGAGGGCGTGATCGTGCGTGAAGGCGGTCGAGGTAACCGCAATACGACATACCGCCTGGCCTAACCGAATATCGGGCTAACATGCAAAAGCGGCCCGGATGGAAACCAATCCATCCGGGCCGCTTTTCTACAGCCTACGCATCAGGAGAGAATCACTCCCACGGGCGGTCAGGTGCCTAGTGCACCTCAGTGCTCTTCTCAGGGTCGAAGGGCTCCAGCGGGTCGCCAGCAGCCTTCGTGTACTTCGCGATGAAGGTCATCAGGTGGAAGATAATCAGGGTTGCTGCGGTACCCAGTGCAATACCGGCGAAGGACAGCTCGCCGAAGGTCCAGGTGTAGTCCGCAATACCCACAATCAGCGCCACAGCGGCGGTGGTCAGGTTGATCTGGTTCGAGAAGTTCACGCGGTTCTCGCTCCAAATACGTGCACCGAGCATACCGATCATGCCGTACAGCACGGTTGCGGCACCGCCCAGAACACCCGCCGGGACGGTTGCAATTGCCGCACCGAATGCGGGGAACATGGACAGTGCAATCGCGAAGATAGCCGCCACCCAGTACGCCGCGGTGGAGTACACCTTGGTCGCAGCCATCACGCCAATGTTCTCGGCGTAGGTGGTGGTACCCGAACCGCCACCCATGCCCGCGATGGTGGTTGCCAGGCCGTCAGCCATGAGGGCGCGACCCGAATAGTCGTCCAGGTTCTTGCCGCTCATCAGAGCAACAGACTTCACGTGGCCGATGTTCTCAGCCACGAGCACCAGAATCACGGGGATGAACAGGCCGGCGAGCTCCCAGTGGAACTCGGGAGTCTGGAAGTGCGGCAGACCGATGATGCCCTGAGTCTGCACAGCCTTGTCAATCTTGGAGAAGTCCACCTCGCCGCGAATCACAGCGGTGATGTAGCCGATGCCCACACCCAGCAGGATGGACAGGCGACCAATGATGCCCTTGAACAGCACAGAAATCAGGATGATGGAGCACAGGGTCACCAGCGCGGTCACCGGTGCCACCATGAAGTTGTCCTTAGCGCTCTTCGCCAGGTTGAAGCCAATCAGCGCCACAATCGAACCGGTCACGACCGGGGGCATGAGCTTGGTGAGCCAGCCGGTGCCGGCGAACTGAACGATCAGGCCGACCAGGAACAGCGCCACACCCGCCATGACGATACCGCCGAGGGCGCCCGCCGGGCCGTGCGAGTTCATGGCAGCCGCCAGGGGAGCGATGAACGCGAAGGAGGAACCCAGGTAGGAGGGGACGCGGCCGCGGGTAATCAGCAGGAAGAGGACGGTGCCGATACCCGAGAAGAACAGGGTGGTTGCCGGCGGAAAGCCGGTGATAATCGGCACGAGGAAGGTTGCGCCGAACATGGCGACCACGTGCTGCGCGCCGATACCGATGGTAATCGGCCAGGCGAGGCGCTCGTTCGGGGCGACGAAGGAACCGGGCTTAATGCTGCGGCCGTCGCCGTGAATCGACCAGTCGAAGCCGAAAAGCTTAGAGATGCTCAAAGGGAGCTCCTGAAGTGAATGTGGTGTATAAAATTCCACATTATTCTACGCGCCTATGGGCGTAGGTCACAGCTAAATGCCTATAAATATGAGCAGGGATACCCCTAAACCGCTTATATTCCCAATTCGCTATCTGATTGATGGGTGCTGGGTACATAAAAATACCGTCGCCCTCTATATGCAAGATATTGCATATAGAGGGCGACGGTATTGACGAAGACAGCGTCGCTAACGTTTAGAGAGCTTCCTGAAGAGCCTCGAGGTGATCGTACTTCGACAGCTCGTAGCGCAGATGGCCCTCGGTCGGGGACTGCACCGGCAGGAAGGAAGCCTCACGCAGGCGGCGAGCGGTCGGAGACTCGGCCACGTAACCGGCGCCTCCAACAACCTGCAGCTCAAAGTGAGTAGCAATGGTCGCGAAGTGTGAAACCCCCAGGCGCAGGCTCAGCAGGTCACGGCGCTCGGCGCGCTCCGGTTCGGACGCCAGGCGAATCAGCTCCTCCCGCAGGCTCTCGTACTCGGAGAGGATTAGCGGGAACTCGGGGCGGAAGATGCTCTTCGACACGTCCAGGTGCTTAGCGGCCTCCTGCAGAGCACCTGCGGCCAGGCCCAGGCAGAAGGAAGACTGAACCAGCAGGAACGGTGCGGTGACATCGTGCAGGAACGCCTCGAGGTTATCGCTCAGGATATCCTCGCTCGGCACGAAAACGTCCTCGAACTTCAGAGTGCCCGACTCGGTGCTGTTGAGCGCCAGCAGGTCGCGGTGGTAGTAAATCTCCAGGCCCGGCACATCCTGGCGAATCGTCACGATGTAGCGGTCCGGGTGACCCTCGGGAGCGTTCTCCAAGGCCACCGGCAGAACAATTACGCCGCTCGGGTACAGGTTCGATGCCCAGGAGATAGAACCGTTGAGCTTCAGACCGCCCTCAACGAGGGTACCCTTCACCTTAATCGGCTCCAGACCCGACGCCTCCTTGTACGCCGCCGCCATCGCGGTAGTGCCGCTGACGGTCGCATTGGCCAGGCCCTCGGGCAGCTCGCGGCCCACGGCGTCGAAGAACGCGATGGTCGAACGGTGAGCCCAGAGCGAGAAGGCGGTGGTGGCGTCCTCGGTAGCCAGGTCGAATGCAACAGCGACCTGGGGAACCAGGGAACCGCCGTCGCGACCCAGGGTAATCAGGCCGTCCTTGGCAATCTCGCGGAGGGTCTCGAAAGGAGAACGCTCGCCGCGGTCAACGGCCTCCGCATTGGTGCGGGCGAGGGCGAGAACCTGCTCGCGCTGAGGGTAGTCGTACAGGGGTTCCAGGGTGAAGTCGGACATGTGGTTTCTCCTAAGCGGGGAGCGCGCGTCTATGCGTGCAGCTTGAACAGTCGGTCGATGGGGGTGCTGACGGCCTTGCGGGCGCGGACGACAGCCTCTTCGTCGGGTGCATCGTAGAAGCACAGGCACTTGGCGGTGTCTTCACGAACGTAGGTGCGCAGGAAGGAAACCTCGGGCACCTCGGCGTACTTGGGGGCGTTGGCCTTCTTACGGGTCAGGTACTGTTCCATGGTGATCTCTGCGGGGATGTCCCACTCGACCAGGTAGTCGGCGTCCTTCTTGAGCTTCTTGATGTCATCGAGCTCTGCGCCGACGAGGCGGACGGCATCGGGGCCTTCGACGGAGGCGCGCTCACCGATAGCTGCGGCGAGGTCGGGGCCGAATGCGGTGTTCTCGGCTTCGATGATGACGAAGACGATCTTGTGGTCTGCGGAGACCTGGGTTTCGATGAGCTCCGCGCCGTTGGTCAGGGAGGAGTTGACGGTCTCGATGAGGGCGGTTGCCTCTTCCTTGGACGGGTTAGCGGGGGTCAGTTCTACCAGGTACAGTGCCATGATGTTCTCCTTGGGAGGTTGCGTTGGGGTGGCCGGCCGCGTATTTTCCGGCCGTTCTGGAATCACCTTAGACCTGTAGTTGAGGGCTGTCTAATAGATGTCCGTTCGTGGCTTAATGCGTCCCTTTTTGACCCTGTGTTTCGTCATGCGCGTTCATGCGGAGACATAAATCGTCACAGTTCCGCGCGCGGGAACCCGCCTGCGGCCGCAGAATTTTCGCGCGGGTTATCGAACCCGATGGCGCATCTATCCGCGTCGTCCTGCTCGTGCCGCAAAGTCATCGAGGGCGCGGTTGAGAGCGGGGACAGTCCACACTTTTTGCCCCTGAATTTTGACGCGTTCTTCACGCAGAATATGCAGCTCCACCATGCGGTTGAGAAGGCGATACACACTAGCTCGGGACCCCTGCGTGTGCTCCTCCATCATGTGCGCAGTGAAGGCGGGCTCAGTGCAGCACAGGTCAGTGAGGGAACGCAGGAGAGGGGTTTTACGCTGGGCAATGGACAGTACCTTATCGCGCAGGGTTTCAATGTCTTGCGCCAGGATTTCTGCGTTGGTGATTGCCTTTTGCGCGGCGCCGATGAAGAGCTCGATGATGGGCTCAGCATCGCCTGCACGGTAGTTGGTGAGCGCCTGAATGTACCCGTCGGTATCGTGCAACAGCCCGGAGGAGACGGGCAGAATCACGTGGCGAGTGACGCCGCGGGCGAGCAGGAGCGCGGAGATGAGGGCTCGCCCGGTTCTGCCGTTGCCGTCAGTGAAAGGGTGGATCGTTTCAAATTGGGCGTGCGCGATAGCCGCCTGCGCGAGGGGGTCAATATCGCGGCGGTTCATGAAGGCTACAAGGTCTTCGAGGGCGGCAGGAACCCTCTCGTGATGCGGTGCCACATAGTCGGCGGTTACCGGCGAATCACCCTTAATCCACACCCACTGGGTGCGGAGTACACCGGAGTCCTGCTGCAGGCCGCGGGTCAGTTCGCGGTGCATTGCGAGGATATTGTCGACGCTAATGTTTTCTGCGGTGTTCAGGGCTGCACGCATGGCGTGAACATTGCGCGCCACCAGCTCGGCGTTAACGCCGACCTTCGACCCGCTTGCACCCAGGACAGCCAGTGAGAGCCTGCGCGCACTAACGGTGAGGTTTTCAATCTGTGAGCTGGAGGCGGATTCGCCGCGCAGAAGAACTGCCGAGAAGGGGATGCCGCCGATGTGGTGGAGCCGCTCATCGAAGCGGGTCATTGCGGTGGCGTTCTCTTGGAGGCGCGCTCGCAGTGCGGGGCTGAGTTCGACGTTGAGTGCGGCAATGGAGGCGGGTACGGCGCTGGAGAAGGCGCCGGAGTTGCGGCGCGTTGCGCGTCGGGAGGCGAGGGCGTCGCGGTGAACCCAGGGGGTTTGCGGCTCCCATGTGAGGGCGGGCCAGGTGATGGCTGAGGGCATGGTTCCTCCTCCCTCCTCTTCTTCATCGGTGTCGTCTTGCTGGTCGTGCTTGGGGGTCTTAATAAGACAATACACTTCGATTTTCTTATTAAGGCGCTTAATAAGAAAATTTGCGCGGATTGTCTCATTGAGGAAAACGCCCGGAGTGCGCCTCCAAAGCCTCTTTACCCTTCCCCTCCTGAACCTGTCCTCAACATTTCGGCGCTCCGGTTACCGGCGCATACAGCAGTGCATACACATGGGCCCCGAACCCTTGGTAATTCAAGGATTCGGGGCCCTAGCCTATACACGCTTACGCCGCCTGAAACAGCGAGTCAGCAGTGCAGGCAAGTAACTTTGTGGTTACTTCACGCCGCGCATCATCTTCTGAACCGGCTTGTGCACCAGGAACAGCAGAATACCGGTCGCGATGGTGATAATACCCATCCAGGTGAAGTAGGGAATTTCGGTTTCCATGCTGTAGAACGGAGCCAGCCAACCGGACAGCACGGTACCCATTGCCACGGAGGTGAAGTACAGTGCCATCATGTTCACGCGGTGCGCCTTCGGTGCGAGCTTGGTCGCCAGCGAAATACCCACCGGCGAAATAATCAGCTCAGCGATGGTGCAGACGAACAGAATCAGCACGATCCAGCCGACGTTCACGCTCTGGACGCCCGCCTGAGCGAGGAAGATCCAGAACGCCAGGCCGATGATAATCAGCGCTGCGGAGAACTTCAGGGTGGTGACCGGCTGGCGGTCGCCCCACTTGGTCCACAGGGCGGAGAACATCATGCCGAAGACGATGATGAAAATCGGGTTGATGGAGTTGACCAGGTTCGGGC
Organism: Rothia sp. SCPM-O-B-18226 (M350); assembly: GCF_058213595.1. Classification (NCBI taxonomy): domain Bacteria; kingdom Bacillati; phylum Actinomycetota; class Actinomycetes; order Micrococcales; family Micrococcaceae; genus Rothia; species Rothia sp. SCPM-O-B-18226 (M350). Next base: position 102,665 of record NZ_JBYQJS010000001.1, read on the forward strand.
TCAGTTCCATGCCCAGGATGTTCCAGTTGAGGCGCTCATCCGAGTACACCGCCATGACGGTGAACTGCTGCTGGTACAGTGCCCAGAACACGGCGTTTGCAATCCACAGGGGGATGAACGCGGTGACGCGGGAACGCTCGTCGGAGGTGACGTCCTTGGCGGTCAGCATCTGTGCGAACAGGGCGATAGCGCCGATGAAGATGAAGCCCATGACCCAGTTCTTGAGGTTGTCTGCGGTCATCAGACCGGTTGCCAACAGGATGCCGAGAACGACGACGATACCGACCAGTGCCAGGAAGAAGTTACGCTTCTGAGCGCTGGTGAAGGGGGTGCCCACGTGGTGTACGGAGGCGGGCAGGTTCTTGCGGGTCAGCGAGTACTGGATCAGACCGGCAGCCATACCGATTGCGGCAAGACCGAAGCCGAGGTGGAAGCCGCCAGCCTGCCAGCCCCAACCGGTCAGGATCGGGCCGATCAGTGCACCGGTGTTAACGCCGATGTAGAAGATGGTGAAGCCTGCGTCGCGGCGTGAGTCGTTGTCGCTGTAGAGCGAACCGACCAGCACGGATGCGTTACTCTTCAGGCCGCCGGAGCCGATAGCGACCAGCAGCAGACCAATTACCACGCCGGGGATGCCGGGGATGAGGGAGAGGGAGATGTGACCCGCCATGATGCCGATAGCGGAGTAGAAGAGGGTACGCTCGGGGCCGAGGATGCGGTCACCGAGGATACCGCCGAGGATTGCCATGAGGTACACGACTGCACCGTACGCGCCGATAACGCCGGTGGCGAGGTCCTTGTCGAGGCCCAGGCCGCCCTTGTCGGCGGTGTAGTACAGGTAGTAGATCATGATGCCCTGCATGCCATAGAAGGAGAAGCGCTCCCACATTTCTACGGTGAACAGGTTCGCGAGCATACGCGGGTGGCCGAAGAAGGTCTTGGTGTCCTTGGGTTCGGCACCTGTGATGGTGTGAGACATGGTGGTAATTCTTTTCTGTGCAAGCCCGGGGTTCTGTGTGACCCGGGCAATATGTGTTTAAGTCTATACCCTTGTGGGTGCATATGTATACATATTGTGTTCATGTATTTCAAAGATTGAACCATTAATCAGTGCATGAAAAACCATTTCGATTTTTTCGTATGCATCATTTCCAAATCTCACAAACCCCCAAATACCGGGCTAGATGCGCCACGCACCCCCAAAGCGCTAGAGTGGAACCACAACTATGCCCACCCGGCACCCCACCGTGCCGATCGGCCCGTCCTCATTCAATTCAAAGGAGAACCCCATGACTGCTGTACCCCAGGTTGACCCCCGCGACGTTCCCGCAGGCGCAACCATTATCGACGTGCGTGAAGACTACGAGTGGGAGGGCGGCCACGCCACCGGCGCCAAGCACATCACCCTCAGCACCCTCGCCGACCGCCTGGCCGAGCTGCCCGCACCCGGCGAAGACTTCTACGTCATCTGCCACGGCGGGGGCCGTTCGAACCGCGCGGCAACCTTCCTGCGCGGATGCGGCTACGCGGCCCACAACATTGCTGGCGGCACCAGCGCATGGTTCGCCGCCGGTCTGCCGATGACCAGCGAGAACGGCGAAGCACCCGCGGTCGTTCACTAAACCGCCGGTTCGCCTGCACGCCATACAATGGAGTCCGTGACTGAAACTTCCGCGGACCGTATGTTTTCTACCTCGAACGCTCCCGCTTCTGCGCCCGATTCCCAGGCCCTGCCGAGTATTCTGCAGAGCATCCCGTGGGATGCGCAGACGCGGGAGCTTGTCGTGCGCCCGCTTCCTTTCGTGGTGAACTGCGAGGACGCGTACCCGCTGCTGACCGGTGGCGCCGAGTATTCCTTCTGGCTGGATTCGGCGCGCGAGGAGTCGCCCATGTCGGTTGCCTCGTATGTGGGCGTGGTTCCGGCGCAGCTGTCGCCCCTGCGCGTGGATTCGGCGCGTGCGGCGGCTGAGTCTGGCGGGGAAGACCTCTTCGCCCAGCTGGAGGCGGCGCTCGCCTCCGCACCGCGCGTGCACCCGGACGCCGTGGTGGCAACCGGTCTGCCCGCGGGTTTGCGTGGCGGTTACGTGGGTTATTTCGGCTATGAGGCGCGTGCCGCCATGGGCATGGAGCATGGCCACCCGGTGCCCGGCTACCTGCCGGCGCATGAGGCGCCGACCCCGGATTCTCTGTGGTTGCCGGCGGTCCGCTACCTGGTGCATGAGCATGCCCGCCCGGGGGTTGCGGCGCGTAGCTGGCTGGTGGGCGATGAGCCGTGGTGTGAGGCGGCGGAGCGGTTGCTGAGCGCGGCGCTGAATGCGGCGGGGGAGTGCGCCTCCGAAAATACTCCCGTCAACGTCCCCGTCAATGCCCCTGAGCTCGCCGAGCTCCTGCTCTTCCCGGCACCCGCCGCGGAAGCCTACATGGACTCCGTTCGCGCTAGTCAGCACGAAATCTACGAGGGTAACAGCTACGAGGTGTGCCTGACCGCGCAGACGGTCGCGCGCATCCCCAACCCGAGCCCGGAGCTTTTCTTTGAGCTGTACCGCCGCCAGCGCGCCCACAATTCTGCACCCTATGCGGCGTATCTGCGGTGTGGTGATTTTTCGGTGCTTTCTTCTTCGCCGGAGCGTTTTTTGAGCGTGGATGAGCAGCGTAACGCCCAGACGAAGCCGATTAAGGGCACGGTGCCGCGCGGCGCCACCCCGGAGGAAGATGCCGCTGCAGCGGCATGGTTGCGTACCGATGAGAAGACCCGCGCCGAGAACCTCATGATCGTGGATCTGCTGCGTAATGACCTGTCTACGGTGTCTGACCCGGCGTCCGTGCGCGTGCCCGTGCTCATGGGTGTGGAGAGCTACTCGACCGTGCATCAGCTGGTGTCTACGGTCAGTTCGCGTTTGAGTGAGGGAATTTCCGCGGTGGCTGCCGCGCGGGCGTGCTTCCCGGGTGGTTCGATGACGGGTGCCCCGAAGCCTTCGACCATGCAGATTATTGAGGGTCTGGAGGGTCGCGCTCGCGGCGTGTATTCGGGTGCCTTGGGGTTTGTGTCGACGGATGGTTCAGCGAACCTGTCGATTGTGATTCGCACGCTCGTGGCGCACGATGATGGCATGGTGACTCTTGCCGCGGGTGGCGCTATCGTGGCTGATTCCGACCCGACCGCCGAGTATGAGGAGATGCTCACGAAGCTGCGCGCCGCGTTGCCGCCGTCGGTGGGTCGCGTGGTGGAATAACCTAGCGCTGGAATAGCCCAGGGAATAGCCTGCGCCGCCTGCACGTGAGCCGCTACACTTGAACTATGACTAAGCTTTCTGAAAACCTCCCCATTGAAGAAGCCCGTGAACGCCTGCGCCAGCTGATTTCTGAGCTGGCTGTGGTGCGCGGGCACGTGGTCCTCGCCTCCGGCAAGGAAGCCGACTACTACGTTGACCTGCGCCGCATCACCCTGCACCACGAGGCTTCTCGCCTGGTGGGTCAGGTCATGCTGGACCTGCTGGATAAGAACGGCATCGAGTTTGAGGCCGCTGGCGGCCTGACTATGGGTGCTGACCCGGTGGGTACCGCGATTATGCGTGCCGCTGGCGATCAAGACCGTGCGATTGACGCGTTTGTGGTGCGTAAGGCTCAGAAGTCTTACGGCATGGGCCGTCAGGTGGAGGGCCCGAGCGTTGAGGGTCGCCGCGTGGTTGCTGTTGAGGACACCTCCACGACCGGTGGTTCGGCGCTGACTGCTGTTGAGGCGCTGCGTAAGGCTGGCGCTGAGGTTGTGGCGGTTGCTGTGATTGTTGACCGTGCGACCGGTGCGAAGGAGCATGTGGAAGAGGTTGCGGGCGTTCCGTGCCTGTACGCGTACTCGAAGGATGAGCTGGGCCTGGACTAGTCTCTACTGGCTTGGACTAGGACCTCGTGAATTTTTAAGACGTTCCCGTTGCGGCGGGTGAACCCGTGCCGCTGGCTGCTGTGTGTGGCCGGTGGTGCGGGTTTTTGTCTGTAAGATGGCTCTGTGGGCGCCGGAGTGGCGCTGGTTGTTGGCGTGAAGGTGGTTGTGATGGTTGAGAATCGTGAGGCGGCTGAGGCTGTGCCTGCGGAGGCGGCTGTAGCTGAGGCTGTTGAGGGTACTGAGCAGGGTACTGCCCGTTTTGAGGTGGGTGTGGGCCCGTGGGAGGGCCCGTGGCCTGAGGGTGACCATTGGGATGAGGAGCTGCTGCGTGAGGGCGACCGTCGTAACGTGGTGGATAAGTACCGTTACTGGTCGATGGACGCGATTATTGCTGACCTGGATACGCGCCGCCATGATTTTCATGTGGCGATTGAGAATTGGCAGCATGATTTGAATATTGGCACGGTGGTACGTACTGCGAATGCGATGTTGGCGAAGGAGGTCCATATTATTGGGCGTCGCCGCTGGAATCGTCGTGGTGCGATGGTGACGGATCGTTATCAGCATGTGCGTCATCATCCGACGATTGAGGATTTTGTGGCGTGGGCGCAGGGTGAGGGTCTGGAGATTATTGGTATTGATATTTTTCCGGATTCGGTGCCGCTGGAGACGTATGATCTGCCGAAGAAGTGTGTGCTGGTTTTTGGTCAGGAGGGCCCGGGTTTGTCGGAGGAGTTGCATGCGGCGGCTAGGGATACTCTGTCGATTGAGCAGTTTGGGTCGACGCGTTCGATGAATGCGGCGACGGCTGCGGGTATTGCGATGCATGCGTGGGTTCGCCGCCATGTGTTTGGTCAGATTCCGTCGTAGCCTGGCGGCTGTTTATGAGGTGTTTAAAGGTTCCGATGCGTTGTGTGCGCGTCGGAACCTTTTTGTCGGGGGTCGGGGTGGCTTAAACCACGCATAGAATTACCTAGGCGTGTTAGTGTTAACGCAAATCACAGGAGATGTGAGAATCGCACTCTCAATTTCCTGACTTCGGCTCGCTAATAGTTGCGGGTTGCGGGTATGAATGACCGCGGCGTCATTCCCCTGAAAGGAGTCGGTAACAATGAAGAAATCTGCTGCCCTACTCGCCTGCTTTGCTTTAGCTTTAAGCTCCTGTTCCAGTAACGCCGAGCGGGACACCTCACGAAAAGCTGTTCTTGATTATTCAAAGAACTACGTACACCTTCCACTGGATGAGTATGCCTTCGACGAACTCACACTCCGTACGGTGAGCACGGCGTGGCACACGCTCATGTCCGAATGCTACGCACACCACGGTCAGTCCTACGCCGTGCCCTCAGTAGACACCCCGCAAGCGGGAGGCCTATACGGCAGCTGGAACGTTGAGTACGCCAAAAAGTACGGATACTCCCAGAAGGAATCCCGAGGCCCAGAAGATTCAGTATCAGACGACATCAACACCCGATGCCAAGAAGAGGTGAAAACCGCATTCTCTGAGGTTGAACTGGACGAAAAAGAATACCGGTTTGTAGGAGAGCTGAACTCACAGGCATACACCTATGCCTCCCAAACCGATGAGTGGAAAAATATTCGCTCAGAATGGTGGACCTGCCTGCGTGAACGTGGGCTAACCCCCAGAGAAGGAGAAGGTGACTGGATGTCCGAAGAAAGCGCACATCTCATGGCTTCCTCCCAAGATAACGAAGAATCTAAGCCGGAGGAAATTCGCCTCGCAACGATTGAAGCGGAATGTAACCAGAAGGTGGGTATGGCTCAGCGCCTGGGTGATATTGAGGCGTCCTACCAGGGGCCTCTCATCGAAAAGAACCAGGCGAAGCTCAACCAGTTGAAAGAAGAGAAAGAAAAGCGTGTGGCGAAGGCGCGCGAAATTATCGCCACCCGCCAGTAGCCGCACCCGCTGAATGGCAGAACGGGCGAACCAGCCGCAGATTGCCCACAAGAAAATTTCACAAAGAAGGAGCCGGGGAGTGTCACCACTCCCCGGCTCCCGCTGTATCCACTCTCAACCTCGCAGCCTACGCCGGCGCACCTACAGGCCCGCCAGCTAAAGGCCGCTCAGCGTCAGGTTGCTTAGCCCTTTAGCCCACCGGAACGTTAACGTTCACCAGCGAGTACAGATCCTTCGGATCATCCGGGCTAGCAACCAGGTCAATGAACTGCTGCAGGTCGGTGTCCTGCGTAGCCGCACGGGCATAACGCAGACCCGAGAAGTCAGAAATCGCGAAGCCCACCGAGTCAAACAGGGTAATCTGCTCATCCGAGACGCGGCCCGGCTCCTCACCGGTCAGAACCTTCCAGAACTCCACCACCGGGAAGTCCGGGTCCTTCTGCTGAATCTCGCCCTCAATGCGGGTCTGCGGCGGGAACTCAACAAAAACGGTGGAACGGTCCAGAATTTCGCTTTCCAGCTCAGTCTTGCCGGGGCAGTCGCCACCAATAGCGTTCAGGTGCACGCCGGGCTTCACCTGGCGGTCCAGCAGAACCTTCGCCTGCTGCTTATCGGCGGTGCAGGTGGTAATAATGTCGGCACCCTCAACAGCCTCGTCCACGTCCTTAGCCAGGTGGATGCGGAAGCCCAGCGGCTCCAGGTTACGGCGGAACTTCTCCATCGCGTGCGGATCAACGTCGTAGACGGACAGGTCCTCAATGCCGAGCACAGCGCGCATACCCAGCGCCTGGAATTCAGACTGCGAGCCGGTACCGATCATCGCCATCTTCTTCGAATCCTTGCGTGCCAGGTGCTTAGCAACCATGGCGGACACGCCGGCGGTACGCAGCGCGGTCAGCAGGGTCATCTCAGCCAGGAACACCGGGTAGCCGTTGTCCACGTCAGCGAGCAGACCGAACGCGGTCACGGTCTGGAAGCCGCGTGCCGGGTTCGACGGGTGACCGTTCACGTACTTGAAGGAGTAGGTGATGTTGTCGGAGGTGGGCATCAGCTCAATCACACCGAAGGGGGTGTGGGAGGCGACGCGCGGGATCTTGTCGAAGCTCTGCCACTTCTTGAAGTCTTCTTCGAGGAAGTCGACCATGCCGGCAATGATGTTGCCTACGCCGTCCTTCTGAATCCACTTTGCCATCGAGGCGACATCAACAAATTCCACCGCGTGTGCGCTAGGACGTTCAGTCATGATTTTCTCCTTTGAATAATTATGCTGCAAACAATGCGTTGGCAGTGAGTGCGTTTAGCGCGGATATTAGCAATAATTATGCCAAAAATATTCCAGAACACACTCTTACAAAATGTATTTTGTGTTTTTGGTGCGTGCACGGTGAGCTAAGCACCGTGCACGCGGGCGGGTGAGTTAGGGCTTGCCGTGGTGGCCCTTATGGGTGGTGCCGTGGTCTTCATCGTCGGCAAATTCGTCGAGCGCGATGTGGGTGTGCGGCTCCGAGACGAGCTTCTTCACCACGGGGCGGGCAGCAATCACAGGCACGGAACCGGTGTAGCCTTCACGGACGCGAGCAATCTCGTTGACGCGGTCACGAACCATGAACCAGCCGATAATCAGCAGTGGGATAACCACCAGCAGCGATGCCAGGGTGTAGGTGCCCACCGGGTAATCCAGCGCCATCAGCACAATCACAATCGCGAGGAACACCATCACGGCCCAGTCGCTGAAGCGACCGCCGGGTGCGCGGTAGTTGGGGCGCTTGTATTTGCCCTCACCGACCAGCTTCAGGTACTTCTGATGCGACATTGCGATAGCCGCCCAGCTGGCCATGGTGCCCACGGATGCGATGTTCAGCACGACCTCGAACGCCTGCTCGGGAACGAAGAAGTTCAGCACAACGCCAAAGAGGCCAATCACGCCGGTCAGCAGAATACCTGCCACCGGAACGCCGGAGCGGGACACCTTGGTGGTGAACTTCGGTGCGGAACCGGCAACACCCATCGAGTGGAGGATACGGCCGGTGGAGTACAGGCCAGCGTTCAGCGAGGAAGCAGCTGCGGTAATAACGACCAGCTGCATAATCGGTGCGGTACCGTCAATGCCGATAGCATCGAAGAAGGTCACGAACGGCGACTCTGCATCCTTGTATGCGGTGTAGGGCATGAGCAGGCAGAGCAGAACCACGGAACCAACGTAGAAGATCGCGATACGCCAGATCACGGTGTTGATAGCTCGGGGGATAACCTTCTCAACGTTCTTGGTTTCACCACTGGTGGTGCCGACCAGCTCGATACCGGCGTAGGCGAACACAACGCCCTGAACCACGATAAGAGCGGGAAGAATGCCGTTGGGGAAGAAGCCGTCATTGGCTGCAATAAGGCTCAGGCCGGGGGTGACGCCGTTGATGGGTTCACCGAAGACCAGGTACCAGATACCTACCGCCATGAAGGACAGCAGGGCAAGGATCTTAATGAGTGCGAACCAGAATTCCAGCTCACCGAAGATCTTCACGGAGATGAGGTTCAAAGCAACGGTGATGACAACGACGATGAACGCGCTGAGCCACTGGGGAATATCTGCGAAGAACTGGTTGTATCGACCGAACCAGCTGATGTAGATAGCGATAGCGGTGGCGTCTGCAACGGCGGTCATTGCCCAGTTCAGCCAGTACAGCCATCCGGATACGAATGCGGCCTTTTCGCCGTAGAATTCGCGGGTGTACGAGACAAAGGAGCCCGAGGAGGGGCGGTGAAGAATCAGCTCGCCGAGGGCTCGAAGGATCAGGTAGCCGAAGAAGCCGATGACGGCGTAGATGACGGCGAGCATGGGGCCTGCGTCCTGCAGGCGGCTACCGGTGCCCAGGAACAGGCCGGTACCAATGGCGGAACCGATGGCAATCATTTGGAGCTGACGTGCGCCAAGCCCCTTGTGGAAGCCTTCCTGCTCGTGTGCGAACGGGTCGTCTGTGGGGGGCTTAGTGTACTGATCCGCTGCAGAAGTCTGCGGGTTCTTGTTCGGTGAGGTGCTCACGCTATACCTCCTTGGATAGTTACGTCTGAAGCACGTGCTACACGAAATGTGGTTGGGAACACGTCTGCGGGTTGTTAATGACTATAGCACGGTAATTTAGGTAATATAACTCGCATCACGTAACAATTTATATACATATAATGCATATCTTATAAATATATTTGGTTCATGTTGTATTGTGTGGTTTTCGTTGTTTTGTGAAATAGATTAATTGAACCCTGAGTCCAAAAAATCAATTACCCCACCACCGCACAGCACAAGAGCACCCACAGCGGGGTGCTCTCACAACCTATTCAAAACGGGGACTTAGCCCTCCATAAGGCGCGTAATCTTCGCGCGTAGCGCGCGCTCGCGACGGTTCAACCACCACCAGCTCGGCCAACGCATCAACGACTTACGGCCCACCTGTACGACCGAGGGTAGCTTCGCCTCCGCAAGCGCCACATCAATCTCGTGGTCACTCGCGCCCTCATCACGCATTTTCTCCATCAATTCAAGGGATTTTGCCATATCGCCATGCCCCAAAACATGCCGACTCTTACGCTCTAGAACCTCATCCAACTGGGCGCGCACCGGAGCAATAGCGGCGGCGTTCGGGTGCTCACGTTCTGCGCGACGCTGCGCCTGGCGAGCCCGTTTTTCGCGGTTAAGCTCGCGCCGCTTCGCGCTATTTTTTGCCTTTGATGCGCCCATGAGAGTCCCTTTCGGTGCCGCAATATCGTGTGCGTTATCCCCGTAGCGGGTCGGGCTGGTGATTGAACCGCGGGCCGAACCCCACTCGAGGCATTAGGTCATTAATACCTCTACTTTACCGCGTAATTCCGCGGAATCTCCGGCCCAGCAAACCCCAAAAAACCCCACAAAAAGATAGAGCTTCTTAGTTATGCCTTGGTAAAATAGTGCGAGTAGGAGGCGCCTCGCGCGCCAACAAAATGGTGAACCGGTCCACTAGGTGTCCGGTCGCATCTATCCAAGGAGTCAGCATATGGCTATTGCAACCCCCGAAGTCTACGCAGAAATGCTGCAGCGTGCGAAGGAACAGGGCTTCGCATACCCCGCAGTGAACGTGACCTCCTCGCAGACCCTGAACGCCGCAATCCGCGGCTTCGCAGAGGCCGGCTCGGACGGTATCATCCAGGCATCCACCGGTGGTGCAGCATACTGGTCCGGCGCTTCCAAGAAGGATATGGTCGTTGGCTCCCTGGCCTTCGCAGCCTACGCACGTGAAGTTGCTAAGCAGTACGACGTGAACATTGCACTGCACACCGACCACTGCCCCAAGGACAAGCTGGAGGGCTTCGTTCTGCCCCTGCTGGCAGAGTCCGAGAAGGCTGTTGCTCGCGGTGAAGACCCCATCTTCAACTCCCACATGTGGGACGGTTCCGCAATCGACCTGGACGAGAACCTGAAGATCGCATCCGAGCTGATCGAGCGTACCTCCAAGGCAAAGATCGTGCTCGAGGTTGAGATTGGTGCCGTCGGTGGCGAGGAAGACGGCGTTGAGGGCGCTATCGACGACTCCCTGTACACCACCGTTGCAGACGCAATCAAGACCGTTGAGGCAATCGGCCTGGGCGAGAAGGGCACCTACATGGCTGCTCTGACCTTCGGTAACGTTCACGGCGTGTACAAGCCGGGTAACGTTCACCTGCGCCCCGAGCTGCTCAAGGAAATCCAGACCGAGGTCGGCGCCAAGTACGGCAAGGGCGACAAGCCCTTCTACCTGGTGTTCCACGGTGGCTCCGGCTCCACCGAGCAGGAGATTGCAGACGCAGTGTCCTACGGTGTTATCAAGATGAACATCGACACCGACACCCAGTACGCCTTCACCCGCCCCGTTGCCGGCCACATGTTCAGCAACTACGACGGTGTGCTGAAGGTTGACGGCGAGGTCGGCAACAAGAAGACCTACGACCCCCGCGTTTGGGGTGCCGCTGCTGAGGCAGGCATGGCCGCTCGCGTGGTCGAGGCTTGCCAGCAGCTCGGCTCCGTCGGTACCTCCCTGAACAAGTAAGGTACCGCGCGCCTAGCGCAGCCGCAGAGCAAAGAGCGGTGCCCGCCTCCTCTTCACGAGGGGCGGGCACCGCTCTTTTAAATCTCGGGTGAGGGTCGGTCGGGGCCGACGCTCGCGCCGGGGCTCAGCTGGGCGGGGTTGACCCGCCGCCGCGGTCGACTAGTGGCCGCCGCAGCCGCAACCACCGCATCCGCAGCCGCCGGACTTGACGGCCACCGAGCCGGAGGCGGGAATACCGTCGCCGGTGTCGCCGCCCATGAGGTTCACGCGGTTGCCGATGTCCGGGCCGCCCACCGGCTGGGCGGTCTTGCCGGCCAGGGTGGCCGCAAAACCGGCGGGCTCGGCCAGGGGGCTGAGGTTCGGCACCATGGAGGAGCCGGTCGGGCCGCACGCCGCGGCGGCCGCGTTCGCCTTCGGCTGCGACACCATGTGCGCGCGGGAGAAGCGCTTAATCTGCTCTGCGGTCGGGTAGGTGAAGGACACCTTCACCTCGCCGTTGACGAGCATGAGCGGCAGCACCTCGCGGCCGTTCATCTCAATCTGCTCGGCCACCGGGGCGCACTCCTCAAATGCAGAGGGGTACGAATCGGTGGAGTACACCTCAATCTCAACGCCCGAATCCAGGGCTTCCTGAGCTGCCCCCAGGAAGACGGAGCGCTCCATGTCCTGTGGGTCCTCCGGGTTCTCGCCCGGGCCGGGGATAAATACTTCAAGAACGGTCTCGGTTGCCGTTTCAGTCATCGTGTAGCCTTCTTACTCTCTCGGCGCGCACCTGTTCGCGGCGCCGGTTCTTCCCTAAGTGTACTCGCGCGCTACCCGCGCATTGAAGCGAGGCTAAAATGCCAGATTTGCGGAATATTTGCAGAAATTCGCTGAAACCGATTACGGTTCATATGTAGCGGCCCCGGGTGCGGTATTCTGAGTTCATATGCACCGGAGTGTCTAGAGCGGTTTCCCTCAACTGGCCTCCCCGGGAGCCCCGGTGCGGAATCCATCAGGCAATGACGCCGCATCCGTCGCGGACGAGCCTGCGCTACGAAAAATACGCTACCCCTAGCGCTAGAGAAGGAGCATACATGTTTGGTTTCGGCAAGAAGAAGAAGGAAGCCGCCGCACAGGAAGCCGCATCCGCAGACGTCTACGTCGCACCCGTCACCGGCGAGTACCTGCCGCTGAGCGAAGTTTCCGACCCGGTCTTCTCCCAGGGCGTCATGGGTGACGGCTACGCCGTGAACCCCACCGCAGGTACCATCGTTGCCCCCGTTGCGGGCACCATCGCCCTGATTCAGGACACCCTGCACGCCTTCATGCTCCGCACCGACAACGGCGGTGAGGTGCTCGTGCACATCGGTATCGACACCGTTGAGCTCGGCGGCGAGGGCTTCACCAAGATTGCAAACGTGGGCGACAAGGTGGAGGCAGGCGCCCCCATCATCGAGGTGGACTGGGCAGCCATCGAGGGTCGTATCCCCTCCAAGGAAACCATGGTGATGATTACCAACACCGCCAAGTTCAACATCTCGAAGGACTCCGAGGCACGCCGCCCCGTCAACGCCGGTGACCGCGTGGCCCAGGCTACCAAGAAGTAATCGAGGCCCCTACGTTGGGTGAAGGCCTCGTGCAGTGACCGCACGAAAGGCCGCGTTCTGCAGGCTCGCACGAGTCTAGAACGCGGCCTTTTTCGTTATTCGAGAAATTTTTTAACGACCCCGGGGTGTTAAACCCGAAAAGCGGCGGAAAAGGTGAAACGCCCAACCGCCCCTTGCGCCGAGAGTAAAAAGGAGGTGTGCATAGTACCCCAGAATCCCTAAATACCCGTGAAGAAACGATAAAAAATCGTTATTCTACATAGAGTTACAGTTTGAGTTGAGAGATTCCGGCATCTCAGCTATAAACGGAAACTTTGAACCCAACCACACACATAACGCTCAACTCACTACAGAAAAAAAGGACCACTACGGTGACCGTACTCTCGAACACCACCAAGAAGATGAGCCGCCGCGGCTTCCTCGGTGCCTCCGCACTCGTGCCCGCAGCCCTCGCGCTGCAGACCGGTGAGGCCCACGCAGCCGCCAACACGACCGCACAGCTTGCCGCCGTGCGCAGCGGATCCCCCGCGCACCAGCTGCTGTACAAGACCGATGAATTCTTCATCGCACACCGCGGCGCGGGCAACATCAGCCCCGAGCACACCGCCTACGCCTACGCCGAGTCCGTACGCCGCGGCGCCCTGGCCGTCGAAATTTCCGTGCGCACCACCCGCGACGGCAAATTTGTCTGCATGCACGACGCCAGCATCAAGCGCACCACCGGCGCCAACCTGGTCGTTCGCGACACCAACCTCGATGAGCTGCGCCGCCACCGGGTCGACATGCGTGAAAACCTGGGCGATAACATCGGCCTGTACGACATCCCCACCCTCGAAGAGGCCATCGAAGCCATCAACAACGTGCCCGAAGGCGGCGAATACGCCTCCATCGGCGGCAAGAAGGTTGTGCTCTTCATCGAGGCGAAGGACGGCCCGGCACAGCAGGGCCTGCTCAAGTTCATCACCGACCGCGGCCTGCAGCGTCGCACCGTCATCAAGATGTACCGCGACGGCAGCGGCGGCTTCAACCCCACTTCTCGCTACCTCAAGCTCGTGAACGCCGCGGGCTGCGGCACCTGGTGCTACTTCGACGGCGGCGACCCCATCGACAAGATTTCCGCCATGGCCCGCCACAAGAACGTGGACGCCCTCGGCGTGCCCTTCTACGAGAAGCCCACCGGCGCGGGCTACGGCTCCATGAGCGAGGACGCCGTGCGCACCCTCACGGGCCTTGGCAAGGCTGTCATCGTGTGGGAGGTCCACCGCCGCTCCGTCTACGAAAACTACAAGGCGCTCGGTGTGAAGGGCTTCATGTGCCCCGACCCCTACTGGGTGATCGGCGACCCCTTCGACTCCAGCGTGAAGATTAACACCGGCCGTCGCCAGCACGGCATCCTGCCGGCCGACCCCTCCACCGCGGCCGACATGCCCGAACTGAACGGCAAGGCCATCGTGCACCGCCAGCGTTACGACGAGTCCGTGCTGCTCGGCCCCCTGTCTAACTTCACCACCCGCGATAAGTACACCCTGGACTTCTCCATGAAGTGGACCGGTGAGCTGCCCAAGCAGCAGAGCCACTACGGCTACGTTGCCTTCGGCCGCCAGCACGATGGCGCCTTCGGCATCGGCAAGAAGTTCGCCGCCAAGCAGGATGATGGCACCTACCTGCTCGCGGTGCGCCCCTCGTACCAGGGCGGCTCGGTCGCGCAGATTCTCTGCTTCGCCCCCGGCCAGTCCACCCCGCGCGTGCTGCACACCATGAAGCTGCGTCAGAAGGTCACCACCGGCCAGGCGCTGAACTGCAAGATCGTGGTGAACAAGAACAGCTTCTACTACACGATCAACGGCCAGTACTCCAGCCCGATTAACCACAGCACCTACCGCGGCCCGTACGTGCACTTCGGCCGCTTCCACGGCACGAATGACGGTGGTCCTCTGGAGTTGACCCGCATCGAGGCACGCCAGTCCTGGGTTTGAGAGCGCAGGTGGGCTTAAACCACCGCCGAGCACCACGCCACTCGCGGCTCACCACCGCGGAGAGCGAGGCGCAGGGCTTTGCGGACGCACACCGAGCATCCCTTCCGGGCTAGGCCTCCCATAACCCCCAGCTGCTCGCGTACCGAGCGAGAATTCACCCCGAGGGGGCTGCATCCGTGGCGGATGCGGCCCCCTTCGGCGTGCTCGGGCGGGTTGGTCGAGTGGGGGGGAGGATGATTGGAGAGGGGCAGCGGCGGCGCGCGAGGGCACCCCGCGCGCGTTTTGGGGCGCGTAGCGTGCCGCGGGGTAGGGGAGAAGCGCGGGACTAGAATTAAAAGCGTCAGAGTCGACCGCACCGGCCGCCCCAACCCGAAAGGCACGCCATGACCACCTCGCCCGAAAACCCCGCCGCCGAGAGCGCTACTTCCGAAAAGCCCGTCGCAAAGTCTGCTCAGCTGCGAGGCCGCACCGAACCGCACATGCAAAGCATCAACATGCCGCAGCGCGAACCCATCGACCCCTACGAGCGGCCCTCCTACCCCTTCTTCTACGTGCCCACCGACCTGCTCATCGGCGGCAGCTGGGTCACCGGCGACAACGGCTCCTTCCCCGTGCACAACCCCTCCTGCGGCCAACTCCTCGCGCACGTCGCCGACGCCAGCGTCGAACAGGGCATCGAAGCACTTGATGCCGCCTGCGACGCCCGCGCCTCATGGGCGGCAACCAGCGCCCGCGAACGCGCCGACATCCTCAACCGCGCCTACACGCTCATGACGCAGCGCACCGAAGTCATCGCCCGGCTCATGACCCTCGAAATGGGCAAGCCCCTCGACCAGTCCCGCGGCGAAGTCGCCTACGCGGCAAACTACCTGCGCTGGTACGCCGAAGAAGCCGCCCGCAACTTCGGCCGCACCGCGGTCGCCCCCGAATCCGGGCTGCAGATCACCACCGTACGCCGCCCCGTCGGCCCCTGCCTGCTGATTACCCCCTGGAACTTCCCGCTCGCCATGGCGGCACGCAAGGTCGCCCCGGCGCTCGCGGCGGGCTGCACCGCGGTGCTCAAGCCCGCCTCCCTGACTCCGCTCAGCTCCCTGTACTTCGCGTCCCTGATGCGTGAGGCGGGCCTGCCGGACGGCGTGCTGAACGTGGTGACCACCTCCCGCACCAGCGAGGTTGTCTCCGCGCTGATGGCTGATGAGCGCCTGCGGAAGGTCTCGTTCACCGGCTCTACCGCCGTGGGCCGCACCCTGCTCGCGCAGGCTTCGCAGAACGTTCTGCGCACCTCCATGGAACTGGGCGGCAACGCACCGTTCATCGTCTTTGAGGACGCGGACATCCCCGCCGCCGTGGAGGGTGCCTACGCGGCGAAGATGAGGAACATGGGCGAGGCCTGCACCGCCGCCAACCGATTCATCGTGCACGAGGACGTGGCCGAAGAGTTCACCCGCGCCTTCGTGGAGCGCATGGAGGCGACCGTCGTGGGTGACGGAGCCATCGACGGAACCGAATGTGGGCCGCTAATTCAACCTTCAGCGGTTGAATCCATGCTTTTTATGGTGGAAGACGCCCTGGGCAAGGGCGCGCTCCTCGCCTGCGGCGGAGACATTCCCGAGCTGCCCTCGGAGGTTAACGGCAACACCGGCGGCATGCCCAAGAACCTGAACAAGGGCAACTTCATCAACCCCACCGTGCTGACCGGCGTGACCGATTCGATGCGCGTGTGGCGTGAAGAAATCTTCGGCCCCGTCGCCCCGATTGCCACGTTCGGCGGCTACGGCGAGGAAGGCGAACGCACCGCCCTGAAGCTCGCCAACGACACCGAGTACGGCCTGGCGGCGTACGTGTACACGAGCAACCACCCGCGCTTTACGCGCATGGCGGCAGGCCTGGAGTTCGGCCTGATCGGTTACAACTCCGGCGTTATCTCGAACGCGGCAGCTCCCTTCGGTGGCGTGAAGCAGTCCGGCATGGGTCGCGAGGGCGGCCCCGAGGGTCTGGAAGAGTACACCGAGCTGCAGTACATCGGCGCACCGAACCCGTTCGCCGGATAGGCTGAGATACCAGTTACAGCGAATCCTGGATACAGTGAAGCCCCGGCGGGTACCCGAGAAGTGAACTGCGCCCCGAAACTTGGACGCATTAAATACTAGCCGTTATGCGGCCTCCTGCAGGGCCTGAACCCGGTACTCTACCGGAGTCAGGCCCCTAAGCTTTACCTGACGTCTTACTGTATTCCAATGCGTGATATAGGCATCAAGGTCGGCTTTGAAGCTCTCGAAGGTCTGCCAGTCCTGGCCGCGAAAGAACTCGTCCTTAATGTGTCCAAAGACCTGCTCGGTGGCACCATTATCAATGCAGTTACCTTTACGTGACATACTCTGGATGAAACCATTATCAGCAAGCGTTCTGACGTAGAACTCGTGCTGATACTGCCACCCCATATCCGAGTGCAAGACCGGTTCAACCCCTGCAGGTTTAGCATCCATGAGTACCTGAAGCATCTCTTGCTGCTGGGCAAGATTAGGGCACATCGAGATGGAATGGGCAACAATCTCCTTGCTGGCAAAGTCATAAACCGGAGCGAGATAGGCCTTACCGAAGGAGAGCTTAAACTCGGTAACATCGGTGCCCAACTTCTGCCAAGGGCCACCGGCCTTGAAATCGCGACCGATAATGTTCTCGAAGCTTTGCCCCACCTCCCCCTTGTAAGAGTTGTACCTACGGTAGACCCTCTCACGGCGTATACCGCAGCGCAAACCCATTTCGCCCATCATCTTCAAGACCGTCTTATCAGCGATGCGCTCCCCTTCCTCAGCGCGCAGGCACATGGCGACCTGCCTGTGACCGCACCCGTTGGGGGTTCGTGAAAAGATCTGGGCGACCTTGGGCCGCAGATACGCTCTGGTTGGCTGCTGGGGGTGAGCCAGCGCGTAGTAGTAGCTCGACCTGGCAAGACCGGCGGCCTTGAGGAGATCGCACACCGCATGTCCGCGCCCTGAAAGCTCGGCGACCACTAGGGCTTTGTCCCGGTTTGGGAGCGTCTGTGCGCCTTCAGGGCAATCGATTTTTTTAGGTACGCCACCTGCGCCTCGAGCTTGCGCACGCGCTCGGCGAGTTCCTCCTCACGCGTTGGTGGCACCGCCCGCACCGTCCCCTTCGGCCTGCCCTTGGGCTTGGGCTTGAGTGCCTGCGCGCCGCCCTCGCGGTACAGCCTGCACCACTGCTTCAACGGTGTCGTGCTTGCAATACCGAAGCGCATCATTGCTTCAGGCTTACTCATCCCACCTTCAACCACAGCCTTCGCTGCGGCAACCTTGGTCTCATAGTCGTATCTGGCCTGCTTTATTCCCATGGCAAGAAACCCGCTCCTCCCGATGACGCGGTACATTTTCTGCCACTCTCTCACAGTCGCGGCGGACACACCAAGCCTGCTGGCGGTCAAACGATAGCCACGTCCCTTCTCAAACATTTGCGCTGCCTGCTCCCGAAGCAAACGGTCATGCCTTGATCTCAGATGCACGGACATGAAAAGCCTCCTGTTTCTTGGACTTTATTTTTGATGTCCAAGAAACGGGAGGCAGTTCAAAGGTGCCCGCCGGGGCTTTACGCTGTCTACATTATGCGTGGGTGCTAGAGCTGACTCTGCCTAGAGCTGGGACAGGGGTTATAGCTGGCACGGGGCTTGTATCTGGTGCAGGGCTTAGAGCTGGCGCAGTGCGAGCAGTTCGCGGCTGAAAGCATCCGCGGGACCCTTGCCACACGAGTTGGGGCGCGGCTCAAGGGCGACCCGCTCGAAGAAGGTGACCCAGGTGCGTCCGTCGGTGTGGGAGGTGAGTGCTGCCTCCAGGGTGGGGTTCTCGGCAGAAAGCTCGGGGGAGGGGCCTGCCGCCGGGTTGGTGCTCGCCGCGTTGAGTGCATCCAGCGCCTCCTGCACCGATGTTTCACGTGAAACCAAACCGTCAGAGGTTACTTCTTCGCCCTTTTTCTCCAGTTCGAGGCGTACGGCAACCTCCGCCGCCTGCTCCACCGGGGTATCCGTGCTGCGGCCTCGCAGGCCGTGCAGGGAGGGCACGGAACGTCCCGCCAGTGAAAGATAAGCGACCATGGCCGAGGGTTCCGACAGGCGACCGTAGGTGTAGCCGGTAGGCAGCACAATGCCGACCGGAGCAAAGCGGTGACCGCCCGTGTGCGAACACTCCCAGGTCGCGCCCGGCGGCAGAACATCCGCCAGGTGTGCCGCAATGGGACGACCGCGCAGGGCACAGCAGCGGTCACGCTTGGAATGGGTGCACACCAGGATGAGGGGCGAATCCATGAGCTCCGCGCCGGTTGCCTGAATCAACTCCTCCGGGTTGTCCAGGGGTAGGTCAAGCAGTTGCTCAGGGGTGCTCACACTGAAGGAGTAGAGGCGTTCCTCGCCGGGGGTTGAAATCGCGTAGAACACGCGGTGGGTGAGGTTGCCCTCCGCGTCGGGTTCGCCGTGCAGCGCACGGCGCTGCTCGCCCGGCTGGTGGATGAGAAGGAACTTGAGCTTTGCGCGGTCGACGGCTTCTTTGAGTGCCGCCGAGAGCTCCTCACCGAGGGCGGAGCCGTCGAGCACGTCGCGGCCCCAGTGCCCGGTGTGTTCGAGCACCAGCCAGGCGGCGGTGCGTCCGGCGGTGCCGCCGAGCGCCTCGTCGTCGTAGAGGGAACAGGAGTCGGCGGGAATCTTGGTGGCACGGGTGCGTGAAGAGAGCTCGTCGGCGTGCGCGGCGCGCAGGTTCTTCAGCTCGGCGGGGTTGGTGGCGCGCGGCTCGGGGGTTGCGGGGGTGCAGGATTCAGTCATGGTTTCTCGATTCTACGCCTGCAGGATGTGAATGGCCTATGTTGTCCCTGTACGGGCTAAATGCCGAAAAACAACCGCTCAAGGGTGATTTTTAGGGGTTATCGGGTGGTCAACTACTCAGGAAGGAGCGCCAAAGCGACGCGGTAGAGGCGGTCCTTTTCCTCGGGGGCGCCGAAGAAGGAGCGGAGCATGTACCCCTGGAAGACCATCATGAAGGCGTCTGCGGTGTCGCGGGCGTAGTCGGCGATGAGCGCCTCCTGTTCGGGGGTGCGCTGCGCCGAATCGGGGTTGATTTCGTGTAGAACGCTGAGCTGTTCGGCTGCCCAGGGGGTGAGGGTCTTTACGATGATGCCCTGCAATAGGGGCATGATGTCCGTGGTTGCCCTGGCGATTTCGGGTGCGTGGAGCGATTCAAGGCGGATGCGCAGCATGGCAGAGAAATTGTCGTTTACCAGCTGGTTCGTGTGGATGGTTTCGAGAATGTCCTGGGGGCCTGCGCCTTCGGGGAGTGTTTCGTAGAGCTTCTTGACGTTGTTGAGGCGCTCGTTGATGGCGGTGATGAGGATGTCTTCTTTGCCGGAGAAGTGCGAGTAGATGGACCCGGAGGACAGCCCGGAGGCTTTGATGATGTCGCTCATGGAGGTGTTGGTGTAGCCCTTTTCGAGGAAGCAGCTAACGGCGGCTTCGATGATTTGGGCTCGGCGTGCGGCTTTGGTGGCGTCTGTTAGTCGGGGCATGGTTCCAGTCTAGGGGGTGAGGCTAAAGAACGCGTAAACACAACACTGATTCTTTTTGTGACTTTACAAACAAAATAGCTATTTCGTTTGCGCTTGGTAAAAACCGAGAGTAGAGTTCTGACTCGTAAACGAAATAAGCATTTTGTTTGGAGATTGTCGTGAACAACGAAACCACCACAGCAGTCACCGCAGAGGCAGTGACCGCCGCAGCCCCCGAGCGCTCCTCCTGGATCAAGGTCATCAGTACCTCCCTGCTGGCATCCCTAATCGTGGCGGTTGTTATTCTCGCCTTCACTTGGCCTACCAAGACCATGGAGGCAAAGAACCTGCCCGTCTCTATCGCAGGCCCCGAGGTGACCGTCAGTCAGTTTGAACAGTCCCTCAAAGATAAGGGTATTGAAACCTTCGAACTGAAGCAGGCATCCTCCCGCGAAGAGGCTGAACAGCAAATCAAGCAG
Organism: Rothia sp. SCPM-O-B-18226 (M350); assembly: GCF_058213595.1. NCBI lineage: Bacteria > Bacillati > Actinomycetota > Actinomycetes > Micrococcales > Micrococcaceae > Rothia > Rothia sp. SCPM-O-B-18226 (M350). Next base: position 123,099 of record NZ_JBYQJS010000001.1, read on the forward strand.
CGCGAAACCTACGGCGCAATTATCTTCACCGAAGGCGCTGCTCCCGAGGTGCTGACTGCCCCCGCCGCGAACGCCGCAGCAACCCAGATGCTCAACGGCGTTGCCACCCAGCTGAACGCGCAGATCCAGCAGAAGGCACTCACCGCCAAGACTGAGGCCCTCACCCAGGCGGTGCAGGCCGGTGGTGAGCAGGGTGCGCAGGCTGCCGCTCAGCTGGAGCAGATGAAGGTGCAGGCCGAGCAGGCATCCGCAATGGCGGTGAAGACCACCGCCGTGGTGCCCCTGAGCGAGAATGACTCCTCCGGTTCCGGTATCGCTATCTCCGCATTCCCGCTGGTCATTGGCGGTATTCTCGGTGGTTCCTTCTCCGCACTGCGCGTGAACGGCACCTGGCGCCGCTTCGCCACCGCAACCCTGTACGCCGTCATCGGTGGTGCATTGACCGCCCTGATTCTGAGCACCTGGTTCGGTTTCATCCCCGGCGACTTCGCTACCCTGTGGGCTGCGTTCGGCGCTACCTACCTGGCGACCGCCTTCTTCATTGTGGGTGTGGGTGCACTGTCTTCGCCGCTGATTGGTCTCGCTGTAGGCGCGGTCATCACCATGTTCATCGGTAACCCGATTTCGGGCGCAAGCATGCCGAGCGTGTTCCTGCCCGGTGCGTGGGGTCAGATTGGTCAGATGTTGGTGCCGGGTGCATCCTCGACCCTGCTGCGTTCGATTGCGTACTTCCCGGAGGCTGCAACGAGCGACCAGTGGCTGGTGCTCGGCTCCTGGATTGCGTTCGGTCTGCTCGCCGGTGTCATCGGCTGGGCTCTCAAGGAGCGCCGCACCGCAACGGTGGAAGCATAACCACCGCGGGTTAGACCGCCGGTACAACGTAAGAAGAGTGTGTGCCGTGTTCACTGAACACGGCACACACCCTTTCGGCATACCGACTATTACCGACTGCTATTCGCTGTTACTGGTTGTCGAGGACGTACTGTTTGAACTGCTCGTCCCGGCGTTTGAATTCTTTGAGCTCATTCTCCAGAGCAGCCTGGTTCTTGGCGACGAGCGGCTTCTGGTACTGCGCCTCCAGGTCGTAGAGCTTCTGCGAACGGCCTACATCCTGATTGCACTGCGCCTGGATAGTGGCGATTCGAATTTCCTCTTCTGAGGGGGTGGTGCTCTGACGAATATTCTTTTCTTCCTTGACCGTCATCTCACTATCGGGGGTGAGGCCCTTGTCCTTGACGCATCGCTTCCACTCGTCGTCGAGGGATTTTTTGAGCTGTCTATCGCCTGCGGCGTTTCGAGCGTCGGTTTCCAAACGCCTATACGTGGCGGAGCCGAATGGTATCTCTCCGATTTTTGCCATCTCTTCGCTGGCGCGCTGATAACATTCGGTGCTGACATCCTTCCCGGGGTCGGATGTGGGTGCAGGGGAGGACAGATCCAGCGTATTCGAGTCTTCGCTCTTGTGGAGGCCGTATTTTTGGGCGTACTCAACGTTCCAGATTCCGTAGGTCCTACCGAAGTTCCTGCCGGATCCCTCGGTGCGGACAAACATCTTGTAGTGCTGCCCGTGTTCGGCAAAGCACTTTTTGCGGGCGAGCTCAAGGGCCTTGGTGAAGTATTCGTCCTTGCCGTCGGTGTTGTAAGCGTCCAGGGGTAGGATTACCCGATCATTTTCTACGTCGAAAATCGCGCGGGCGCTTTCATCCTTCTCCAACGTGGGACCGAAGGAGCAAGAGGACAGCACAGTGCTGATGAGGGCAGCCGCCAGGAGCTTTTTCAAAGCTGACATGGTGTATATCCAATCTGTTACGGGGAGCCCGCGGCGTCGCGGCCACAACCCCCCCCGTAGACCACGCGAACTAGGTGGCCTTGAGAACACTTCTTGAGAAGGTGACTTAACAATACCCCTAGTGGATGCGGGTTTGTGCTCAATAGGCTGGTGCGTGCAATAGAAAATTTTCTGCCGCATGGCGGGTTTGGTGCTGGTTGCGGCGCGGTTCGGTAAAACCATGGTGGAACCCCGCCGAAACCACTGCGAAAACGGCGGAGAGTCAGGACGGGCAGGCGGGTGCACCTGATTTGGTGCCCCGCCCGCCTCGCGCCACAATGAACACATGACCGCAGAAGACACCACCACACTAACCAGCGCCAGGCTCGACCTCTGGCTCTGGTCAGTGCGCATCTTTAAAACCCGATCCCTCGCCGCCGACGAATGTAAAGGCGGCCACGTGCGCGTCAACGACGCCCCCGCCAAACCCTCCCAAAAACTCAAAAAAGGCGACGTGGTGCGTGTTCGCTACCCCGGCTGGGAACGCGTCTTCAAAGTTGAAAAACTCCTCGTCAAACGCGTAGGTGCACCCATCGCCGTCACCTGCTACGAAGACCTTTCCGGCCCGCGCCCCGCCTACCTCTCCATGCCCCCGGTCGCCAAACGCGAACGAGGCAGCGGCCGCCCCACCAAGAAGGAACGCCGCGCCCTCGACGAACTGCGCGGCCGAGGCGCCTAACCGCGCATCTCGTACACCTATCTCGCAGAGTGCACCCCGCCCCGCGCGCAGGCACCCGCCGCGGCGGCGGGGAGTAGCCTAGAAAGATGAGCACACAGAAGCACCCGAACAACGCGCCTGCCGCGAGCCCCAGCGCCAATGCCGGCACCAACACCGCCGAGCCTTCGCTGAACCGGCGCATCCTCGCCCTCGCCGTACCCGCCTTCGGTGCGCTCATCGCCGAACCCATCTTCGTGCTCACCGACTCCGCCCTCATCGGCCAACTCGGCAAGGCAGAACTCGCGGGTATGAGCATCGCCGCCACGCTCGTCACCACGGTCGTGGGCCTCATGAACTTCCTCGCCTACTCCGTCACGCCCGCCGTGGCGCGCGCCTTCGGCGAGAAGAACCTGCGCCGCGCCTGGCAGATTGGCGTGGACGGCGTGTGGGTCGCCTTCGGCCTCGGCATGCTCCTCATGATCGCCGGATACGCCTTCGCAGACCCGCTACTGCGCGGCCTCGGCGCGACCGACGAAACCATGAGCTACGCCCTCGACTACCTGCACCACTCGCTCTGGGGTATTCCGCCGATGATGATTATCCTCGCGCAGGTCGGCACGCTCCGCGGGCTGCAAGACACCGTCACCCCGCTCAAAGTCGCCACGGTCGGCACGCTCGTCAACATTGTGCTGAACTGGCTGCTCATCTACCCGGTCGGCTGGGGCGTCGCCGGTTCGGCGACCGGCACCTCCCTCACCCAGTGGGGCATGGCTGCCGCCCTCGGTGTGGTCATGATGCGCGGCACCCGCGAACACGCCGTCCGCTGGGCACCCGACGTAACCGGCATGCGTTCGGTGCTCTCGCTCGGCTCCTGGCTCATGCTGCGCACCCTGTCCATGCGCATCGCCTCCCTGCTGACCGTGTTCGTCGTGGCACGATTCGGCACCGAACACACCGCCGCCTACCAGCTCGGCATGGGCGTATTTAACCTCTTCCTCTACGCCCTGGACTCCCTCGCCATCGCCGCCCAGGCGCTACTCGGCAAGGAACTCGGCGAACGCGACCTCAACGTAGAATCCGAGCGTGCAAAGGTGCGCCAGCTAAAAAACCGGCTGCTCCGCATGAGCCTCATCTACGGCGTCATCACCGGCCTGATCTGCCCGCTCATCGGCTTCTTCGGCTCCTGGATTTTCACGCAGGACGCGCAGGTGGCGTTCCTCTTCACCATCGCCACCGTCATCATTGCGCTCGGCCAGCCCATCGCCGCGTACGTGTTCACCTTGGACGGCATCCTCATGGGCGCGCAGGACGTGAAATACCTAGCAATCGGTTGCTTCATCATGCTGGTGATGTACGTGCCCGTCATGCTCGGCCTGCACTGGGCGGTCGGCAACGGCACCATGGATGCGCTCGCCGGGTATTGCGGCTTGTGGGCGGCGTATATTCTGTACTTCCAGGGAATCCGCGCGGTCATTTTTGGCCGCCGCGCCCGCTCGGATGTGTGGATGAAAGCCGGTGCCTAGTAGGGGGTAGGTAGCAGGCTGAGCGGCGGCTGGAACAGGCCTGTTGGGGTGGCTCCCCGGCGCTCGCGCATATTTTCTGCGGAGTATTTCCTGCGGGCGTAACTCGCCACATTTCGTACCGCCGGCACCCGCTGTGGGTGTAGCATGACGGGGTATTGAAACCCTCATGCAAAGGATGAAACCGTGACCGTAACCCGCGAAGAAGCTCTCGAAATTTTCGCCCGCCGCCGCGCAACCCGCGCCTACGACCCCGACCGCCGCATCAGCGACGAAGACTTCGCCGCAATCCTCGAATTTGCGCGCCTGTCGCCCAGCTCCGTCGGCACCGAGCCGTGGAAGTTCCTGGTCATCCAGGACCCCGAACTGCGCGAAAAGCTCAAGCCGATCGCCTGGGGCATGGTCGGTGCCCTCGATAACGCAAGCCACTTGGTCGTGCTGCTGGCGAAGAAGGGTCTGCGCTACGACACCCCGTGGATGCGCCGCACCCTCGAAGGTCGCAACCTCACCGAGGAGCAGATGCAGGCAGCACTCGAACGCTACAGCGACTTCCAGAAGAACTGCATTAAGGTTCTGGAAGACGACCGCGCGCTCTTCGACTGGGCATCCAAGCAGACCTACATCGCCCTGGGCAACATGATGACCGGCGCCGCTATGCTCGGCATCGACTCCTGCCCCATCGAGGGTATGGACTACGATGCAGTGAACGAGCTGCTGGCTTCTGCCGGCCTGTTCGACCCGGAGGAGTTCGGCGTGTCCGTGGCCGTGACCTTCGGTTATCGCGCCCGCGAGATCGCGCCGAAGAGCCGCCGCCCCATCGAGGACCTGGTCACCTGGGCCTAAGGTTTTTGCCGGGCTGTTAGCTCGGGCTTTCGGGCGGGGCGTTTACGCTAGATGTTTGTGCTGGATGCTCAAGCTAGGTGTTCAAGTTAGACGTTCAAGCCGCCATCCGTGAAAACTGAATATAAAGAAATGCACCGCCTTTACACGGGCGGTGCATTTCTTTATATCTTTTACCGTACAAAAAGCACGGTGAGATGCGCTTTTGAAATTTTCGTTTGAAATCGCGTGGGGCGATTCAGCCTGTATAACCGTGCCAGCCTGCGCGCCAGCCCGTATAACGGCAGAGCGCTACTTCCTAAACGCCGTCAGACGCATAGAATTCAGCACCACAAATACCGAACTAAACGCCATTGCCGCAGCCGCAATCATCGGGTTCAGCAGGCCCGCCACGGCAACCGGAATAGCCGCCGAGTTGTAGGCGAACGCCCAGAACAGGTTCGACTTAATGGTGCGCAGCGTAGCGCGGGAGAGGCGCAGCGCCGTCACCACCGAAGCAACATCCGAACGGGTCAGCACAATATCGGCTGCCTCCGCGGCAACGTCCGTGCCTGAACCCATCGCAATGCCCAGCTCAGCAAGAGCCAGCGCCGGGGCGTCATTCACGCCGTCGCCGACCATCGCCACGCGGTGACCGGCAGCCTGCAACTTCTCAATCACCTGCGACTTACCCTCGGGGGTCACGCCGGCGTACACGTTATCTGCCGAAATGCCGACCTGCGAGGCAACCGCCTGCGCAACCTGCGGGGCGTCGCCGGTGAGCAGGATGGGCTCCAGACCGAGCTCGCGCAGCTGCGCCATGGTCTCGGCGGCCTCCGGCTTGGGGGTGTCGGCAACCGAAATCATGCCGACCGGCTGCGGGGCGGGAGCGTTTTCTGCGGCCTCGTTATTCGGAGCCTCGCCGCGGGCGACAACCACCGTCGTCAGACCCGCCCGGCGAGCCTGATCCAGCAGGGCCAACTGAGCCTCGCTCAGCTGCGCACCCGCCGCCTGCAGGTACTCGGGAGTACCCACCACAACCAGCTGGGAGGCGCCATTCTCAGCGCCTTCACCCGCGCCGCTCAGCACGCCGCGCACGCCTCCGGGAACACCCTCAAAGCCGCTCACACTCGGTGCCGAAGCACCCTCCGCCAGCACGCCCTGCTCACGGGCAAAACCAGCAATCGCGCGGGCAATCGGGTGCTCACTCAGCGCCTCCACGGCGGCGGCATCACGCAAAACAGACAGGGAACGTTCATTCTTGGAACCGGAAGAATCCGGCGAAATACCGGACAAATCACCCGCCGACTCATAGTCACCAAACGTGCCGTAGAACGCCACAGACATCTCACCAGTCGTCACCGTACCGGTCTTATCCAGCACCACGCGATCAACCGTGCTCGTCGCCTCCAACACCTGCGCATTACGAATCAAAATGCCCAACTGCCAGCCGCGACCCGTACCCGCCAAAAGCGCCGTCGGAGTAGCCAAACCCAAAGCGCACGGGCACGCCACCACCAGTACCGTCACCGCCGCATTAAACGCCGCCGCACCGTCACCAGAAACCAGCCACCAACCGACCAGGGTCAGCGCCGAAATCACCAAAACCACCGGCACAAACACTGCAGAAACACGATCCGCCAAGCGAGCAATCGGAGCCTTCGTCTCCTGCGCGCTCGCCACCAGCTCGCCCATCTTCGCCAGAGTCGTCTCAGCGCCCACACGGGTCGCACGCACCGTCAACGAACCAGACGTATTCACCGTCGCACCCGTGACCGCATCACCCGGATGCACCTCCACCGGCACGGACTCGCCGGTCAGCAGGGACGCATCCACCGCCGACGAACCCTCAACCACCACACCATCCGTGGCGATCTTCTCACCCGGGCGCACCAAGAACAGGTCATCCGGCATGAGGTCCTCCACTGGAACCTGCACCTGCTTCGTCACACCCTGCTTATCGGTGCGCAGCAGAGTCGCCTCCTTCGCACCCATACTCAGCAGGGTGCGCAGCGCCTCCGAAGAACGGTTGCGAGTGCGGTGCTCAATCGCGCGGCCAATCAGCAAGAACAGCGTCACCATGGACGCCGAATCAAAATACAGCGGCGCATGGTTGCCGGTAAACATCGACCAGAAACTACCGCCCGCATGATGCACATGCGCCGTCAACGCCGGGTTCATGAGCAGCTGCGCCAGCGAATAGAAATACGCCAACACCACGCCGAGAGACACCAGCGTATCCATCGTGGACGAGCCATGACGCGCATTAATAAGCGCCGCACGGTGGAACGGCGCAGCACACCAAAACGCAACCGGCGCCGTCAGAACCGCCACAACCCAACCCCAATTCGGGAACTGGAACGACGGGAACATCGAAATCAAGAAAATCGGCACACCCAAAATCGCCGCATAAATAATGCGGTCAGTGAAGCCGCCCTTCATGCTCGGGGTGCTGTGCTGCCCGCCGCCGTCGGATGTGCTCGCATCAGTGGCGGCACCCGCGCGCGGCCCGTTCTTGAGGTGCGCCTTGTAGCCGGCATTGTTGATGGTCTCAACGATCTGGTCGTCGCTCACGCCCTCGGGTACGATGATGCGCGCGGACTCCAGGGGCAGGTTCACCGCCGGGTCAACGCCGGGGATTTTGCGGAGCTTACGCTCCACGCGACCCACGCAGGATGCGCAGGTCATCCCCTGAATATCCACATGAATGATTCGGGTGGACTCCGTTGATTTTACGGTCGTTCCGGCGGCATTAAAAAGAGAGCGCTCACTCTGTGATGAGGGCTTCTGGGGTGCCGTTGAAGGCTGTGTAGAAGACACAATACTTCCTCAAAAATAAAAACGGGAGGGTAGAAAAAGGCGCACACCAAGCCGGGGGAGGGGCCCCGAAGGACCCCGCCCCGGGCGGTGTTTGGCGCAATGTTTAGGGTGCGGCGTCGAGAGTGCGCGAGGGGAAAATCAACGCGGCTTAGTGGTCGCCGGGTAGCCCATCCGGGCGGGTCGTGTGCGGGCGAACACCGGTCACCTTCGCGCCTCGATCGGAGACACCGTACGCGCGTTTCACAGCGGCCCGCGGGAACGGCGAAGCGTTCGCCTTCTCGCGAGCCTTCAGACCCTGCTCATGCTCGGCGGAACGTTTATTTTCGCTGGTGCCGCCGCGTCGTGAGGCGCCCTTAGCCTCTTCGCGGGTCTTGTATTCGGGGCTCTGCTTGACCCAGGAATCGACCAGGGCGGGGTCCAGGCTCATCTGCCGGGCGACGCGGGCAATCGCGTCGCGCAGGTGCATGTTATCGACGCCGACGAGGGTGCGAACCGCGCCGACGACCATTGCGATGTAGTTAGCCGGGTATGCCATGGTGACTCCTGGGTGTGGGTTGCTATGTCTAGCGTACCGGTTTGAGTTGTCCCGGGGCTGTTGTGTGGCGGTCGATTAGACGGCGGGGGTGAAGCCAGCCTCGACGATAGCGTCTGCGACGGCCTGGGTGTTGAGGGTGCCCTCGTGCTCAATGGTCACGGTGGAGACGCCGTCCTTGACGACGTCCACGGTCACGCCGGTGACGCCGGGAACTTCGCTGATCTCTTCGCTGACGCTCATAGCGCAGTGGTTGCAGGTCAGGCCGGTTGCCTTAACGGTGGTGGTGCTCATGATGAGTTTCCTTTCGGTTGTGGGGTTGAAAACTTGGGTCCGCCCGGTGTTTAGGGGCAGCGTGTTTAGCTGCGCATGAGGCGGGAAATGGCGGCGGTTGCCTCTTTGACCTTGGCTTCTGCGATGGTCGGGTCGCCGGTGCGTTCGGATTCGACGGCGGCGCCGGTCACGCAGTGGCCGATGTGCTCTTCGAGCAGGTTCAGGGAGACGGCGTGGAGTGCCTTGGAGACCGCGGCAACCTGGGTGAGGATGTCGATGCAGTACTTGTCTTCATCGACCATGCGGGCGATGCCGCGGACCTGCCCTTCGATGCGGCGCAGGCGCTTGAGGTGCGCCTCTTTGTTGGAGGCGTAACCGTGCTGGGTTTCGGGCGCCTCGCCGCCGCAGCATGCGCCGGTGTGCGCCTCGGACTGTTCCTTGGCGGGTGCGTCGGATGCGGTGCTGACCTGGTCGGATGTGCTGTGGCAGCACTGGTTGCTAGTGGTTTCCATGGCTTAAGTGTATACCCTAGGGGGGTATCCCGCAAGGGGGTGTTACGAGTTGTTACGCGGTATGGGTTTTCATGCCGAGACTCTTTACGCCGAGAATTTTCGCTATGGGGCTGTAACCCGTGCAGAATTTGTGCCATGGTTTAGTGTCTTCTGCCATGGTTTTTAACTACGACCAAAGATACTAACCTATGGCACAATTTTTCGGCACGGCACGGTAAAACAAAAGCGGCCCCGGACGCACATGCATCCGGGGCCGCCTGCTGCGGTTATTTATATATTGGGTCAGAGTTGGTTTACATGTCGGGCCAGTCGCGGTGCAACGAATACTCTGTGTCCCCGTCACCGCTATCGTTGAGATGCCAGCGCTGGCCGGTACGGATGTCAGCCTTGCGCAACCTGGGGTTCGGGTTATCCTTTTTACCCATGGTGGGGTCGTTCTTGCAGCCCCAGCGGGTGTCGTCGTCATCGCAGGTGCCGCCGACGCGTCCCACATCAACCCACCACACACGAATCAGTAGCGGGTCAACGGTATCTTTCGTTAGCACAACATCCAACGCCTGCCAATTGCCGCCGTTCACCCGGAAACGACCAGAGTAAGACACTGTTGCGTAGGCATGGAAATTACCCGAACGCTTATACACATAACTGGTGGCGGTCTTGCGTGGCTCTTCGCCGCGTGCCCTGCTAACCGGCTTACCCATGGTGTAGAAAGTATCCTCGTCACCGTTGCCGTATTGGATGGTCATCTGGGTGGGATAGGATTCGATTTCTACGTGGCCGATCATGAGGTCGCCTTCCCAACGTGCGGTGGGTGCGTCGACGTAGAAGTTGACGGCTTGGTTCTTGTAGACGTTGGGGTTGTTTTCGCCGAGGCCGGTGCCGAGGTTGTAGGACTGCTTCAAAACAGGGGCCTGGATATTGGTGTTAGCGAATTGGTCCTCGATTTCTTGGAGCATTTCCTCAAGAGTGGGGCCCTTGGGTTCGGCGGGATTATTTGGTGTCAGAGTTTTAGCGTTGAGCGCCTGACAATAAGTTCCCAGTCCCGTTTTTGAATTGTAATTTACCTCTTCATCACCAGCAGGCATCTCTCGGACGCGGGCGTATTTGCCAGGCTGCCTGCCTTCTGCAAGACATTCCGCCTCTCCTGGCTTGCGTGCATCGCCTTTGGGAATATACATTGGCTGACCTAATCCGTTTTTTGTTTCGTTGTATTTTCTATGAAATTCTTCTTCTATTCGCTGGTTCTCTGCTTGTATTTCAAGTGATGACTTAGAATCGTTTGATTCTGTAGTGGCATCCATACTGCCTCGCCTCGCGAAATTCCGTTGAGGAGTTTTTTCCTTCGTGAAGCATACAGCATGGCCTTTATCGCTGTTGCACTCCTGGCTCCCCGCAGGAGGAATATTACTAAAAATAGATGATGCGATGAGTGCAAAAGTAAGCGAACATGCACTTCCCATTTTCCTAATACGTAGCATACTATTTCAACAACCCTTTTTCTTTCAGTTGCTCCTGGGAGAGTGAACCAACGATTGTCCAAAACCCATCTGAATACTTGAGAATATAAGCGCCGTTATCATCCCCCTCTGCTGTATTGGCGTCCTCGGTATATGACCCATCAGGTTCAACATACATTGCATATTCCCAAATATGCTTTAGCATGAGGGTATATTCTTTAGATTTTTTATCATAGATAAACTGGCCCTCAAGCTGGTATTTATCAAGCCCGTTAATAATCCATCCACCGCGCTTATAAAGGCGTTCGACATATCCATAGAATTTATCTTCATCAGTTTCTTTTTTCACATAAGATTTGGCATATTCGCAATTACCCGTCTGAACCGCATAGTTATGAGATATGGTCCAGTCGTTCATCATGTCGAGAGCCCCTTCTTGAGTTTCGGGGTATTTTTTTCGATTCGGGGGCTTCGGGACATTCTGTGCAGGGCCATACGCGTCAGCCTTACGGTACTCGCCATCGGGGGCCTTCGAGCCACCGGAGTAGCCGCGGGTAATGACAGGGCTCGGGGTCGCCGAGGCCGAAGACGCCTCGGTAGCCGAAGCTGATGCCGTAGCGGTTTCGCTCGGCACGGCAGATGCGGTGGCTGCCGCCTCGTTATTTGCCTGCTGACCGCATGCCGCAAGCAGGCCGGTCAGGCCGAAGAGTGCGCCGCCACTCAGCAGGGTGCGGCGGGTCAAAACGGATTCAGGTCCCATTGTGGTGCTCCAATCGTCGGTGATGGTGTGTATGTGCTAGTCGAGAATGTTTCTATAGGTACGGCGACGTGCCTCGAAAGTGTTCTGGCTAGGTATTCCATGCTGTCGATGCACCGGTGCATCGCTTTGGGTCCCGAGACCACCTTACAGGATGTTTGCCATCTTTTGCAGTCTTTTGAGGTTTTTGGTGGTGAAAGTTCGTTGTTCGAGCGTCTTCGTCTGCCGGGTGGTGTGTGCGGCTTCTCGTGTTGGGACCGGTCGATAGGGCGCCTTCACCGCGGGTTAAAGACCCACGGTGAAGGCACTAACCTATCGAAAACCTCGGTCTAAAAAGCAGGCGGCCCCGGACACTTCCGTATCCAGGGCCGCCTGCTGCGGTCATTCAGCGCCTACGAGGCAATCTTTGCGATCTGGAACATGGACGCCGGCATCGGTCGGTCCAACGACCAGCGAATATGCATCGGCTTGGAGCCCTCGTGAGAAATGTATTTCACGGTGCCCAGGCACATGTAAGGGCTGGTGCCTATAGCATCCTTCTTGTTGCGGCGAACAAAAAGAACGATGCGTCGGCCTTGCTCCTCATGATGCTGGAAGAGCTGACCCAGCGTGCTTTCGGGGGTGGTTGCGTTCTGTGAGTCCCACGCGAACTCGTCAGTGCTAATGGCGTAGTCCTTGTACATGGTGGTTGGGGAGAAATGCTTTTCAGACTTCTCCAAATTCACTAGTAGTGCGGTGGTGTTTGACGAGTTGAAAGGTACGACACCGTTGACCGAAACACCAGGAACCTTAAAGTTCTCCTCATGACCACCCAAACCGGCAAATAGTTCCTCACGGGAGTAGAAAGCGTGAGTGCGCAGAGGAATGTCTTCGCCCTCAAAGAGCGGCAGGGTAGAGGAGGTATCCGTAGCGGCGTTGAAGTTCCAGACGCTTTCTAACTCTTGCAGAATACCGCGGCTCTTACGTAGAGTTGCCAGGCCCTCGTCGAGGGTGAACTTCTTGGTAGAACCGTCCCACTTGGCATAAGGCCAAATGGAGAACAGGAGCATCCATGCGTGGCGGTGCTGTTCATCGGTCATGTCCTGCTCCAGGATGTCCGTGTTCAGCAGCTCCAGGTAGGCGTTAATGCGGAACATATCGTGCACGTGCGTGAGTGCCTTGACTCGCTTATTCGTCTCGACGGCCACGTTGTCCTGGAAAGGAACCACCAGGTCGGGGTACAGTCCACTCGCGGCCTGGAGACTGGTCCAGGTCGTTGCGACGGGCTTAGTGACACCGGGCAGGGTCACCTTGCTGCTACGGCCGTAAATCTGCGGCAGTCCCAATCCGTAGTGGTTGATGAAGTCAATGACGGTGGGGCGAATATCGAGGTCCGTGGAGTTTTGGCGGATATCTTCCAGGTAGCTCTTGACGGTGTCGATGAGGGCGTTTTTATTCATACGCAGGGACTCACGAATTTTCTCGAGAACTTGCTTCTGAGTCAGCTCGTCCAGATGAAAGTGACAGCCAGCCGGCAGTTCAGGGCTCTCAATGTCCCGCTCGGTCAGGGTACCCTGCCGCGTAAAGGCGCGGTACTTGTGGTGAACCATGAAGTTCTTGTTCTGGTGTCCCACAAAGTCGAGGACCGTCAGAACAGACTTCAACGGTGCACGGCGCAGACCGCGGCCCAGCTGCTGCAGGAAGAGGGTGAGCGACTGGGTGGGGCGCAGCATCAGGAGGGTGTCGACGCTCGGAATATCGACGCCCTCGTTGAACAGGTCCACGGTGAAAATAACAGCAAGTTCATGATCGTCACTCATGAACTTTTTCATAACCTCATCACGACGTTTGGAGCTATCATCTCCCACCAAGAAATCAGCGGGAATACCCACCTCGTTGAACTTCTGTGCCATGTATTTGGCGTGCTTCACGTTCACGCAGAACCCGAGCGCCTTCATGCGCAGGGGGTTGTCGACCTTCTCGCGTAGTTCCTTCACGATGATGCGCAGGCGGCGTTTAGCATCTTCATGGTCGGTGTACCGTTTTGCCAGGTCGTTTTCGTCGTACCAGCCACCACGAATGTTGATGTGGCGCAGGTCGGTGCCGTCGGCAATACCGAAGTACTGGAAGGGTACGAGGAGGTTGTCTTCGAGTGCGTCCCACAGGCGGATAGAGGTTGCCACGTAGCCGTCAAAGTACTTGTCGGCGATGTTCACCCCGTCTTCTCGTTCGGGGGTTGCGGTCAGGCCGATAAATTCGCGGGGCTTAAAATAGTTGAAAACTTTGTCCCAGCTGACAGCTTCAATGTGGTGACATTCGTCCATGATGATGACATCGAAATAGTCCGGTGCATAGTTTTCGAGGGCGGCACCTGACAACGTTTGAATGGTTGCAAAAACAGCCTCATTGTATTCAGGCTTTTTGCCGCCGGTCAGGAGCTCACCGAAATTACCTTTTAGCATGACGTCGCCGAAAGTGCGACGCGCCTGGTCAAGGATTTCTTTGCGGTGCGCAATAAAAAGCAGCTTCAGCTTTTTGCCGGACTGCTCGCAGAGGCGCCTGTAATCGAGAGCCGAGAACACGGTTTTGCCGGTGCCGGTTGCGGCCACGGCGAGGTTGCGGTGACGACCCTTAGAACGAGCGTTCTGCATTTCTTCAAGCATGCGCTCCTGGTGCGGGAACGGGTGCACATCCAGCAGGGACGAGTCGATATCGTACTCCAGGCCCTTGCTTTTACGGCCGGTAATATCCGCCTTGGCCAGGACAGTGTCGAGCTCCTGTTTCTCCTTGTCAGAGGCGGTGTAAAGAGTGAAATCGCCGCTCTTCCAGTAGCTCTCGAACAGGCCTTCAAACTGGCGGATCAGGCCGGGAGTAATCGGGCTGGAGATGCGAACATTCCACTCCAGGCCGTCAGTGAGCGCGGCGCTGGAGAGGTTCGAGCTGCCCACATAGCCGGTGGACATGCCGGTATTGCGGTGGAACAGCCAGGCCTTCGCGTGCAGGCGGGTGCTGTCGCCCTGGTAACTGATTTTTACCTCGGCACCGTACTCTTCAACGAGGCGGTCAATAGCCTTTCGGTCGGTTGCGCCCATGTAAGTGGTGGTAATAATACGAAAAGGAATACCGCGATTTTTAATAGCTTTAAGCTGCTCACTCAAACTATTAACACCGGACATTTTAAGAAATGAGCAGAGCAAATCTACACGGTCTGCACTTTCTAATTCTTTCTGAATTTCAGTATTGAGATTCAGGTCTTTAGAAGTATTCGTCATCAGAGCAACGTCGCTCAGAGGAATGTCGGGGCGCGTAGTCTTTGTATTCGTGAGGGCGAGTTCGCGCATCTGAATTACGTTGCTGTCGTCATCGGTCAGCAATGAATCGTTCTGCTCTTCGGCATCCTGCGGTAGGAGCTCCATCATGCGGTTGACGAGTTCCACCTGGTCTGCAGGGGTTTTGAGGCTTTCGAGGGCGGGGGCCAGCTGGGTGGCAAAGAACTGGGTGAGCAGTTCGGGGATGTTGTAGTCGTCCTTTTTGAGAATTTCTTCCTGCCATTGTGCGCCTTCGGGGATGGCGTGGCTCATGAGCGATGCGCTCTTGAGGTGTTCGTACAGTCCCAGGGGGAGAGTTTCGTCAGTCGTGGTCATAGCAGCAGCCTAGCAGCCCGGGCGGTTTGCTGCTGCTTGGGTGGTCACCGGCTCACGGGGTCGGGGTGGTGGAATCCTGTAATTACAAAAATTCTGCCCTGCATCTTCCTCGAGAAGCCACATGTGTTTCGAGAAGCCACGTAACTTGTTGCTTTTCGAAACACATGTGGCTTCTCGGCGCATTAAAAGTAAAAGTCAACACAAAACCGCCCCGTCCACTGCCCCCACACGGGGGTGCAGCGGCCGGGGCGGCCTCAATCAGCAACCCAAAACCGGCTTACAGGCTCTGTGCCTGAATTGCGGTGATCGCAACGGTGTTGATGATGTCCTCAACGGTGGTACCGCGCGACAGGTCGTTCACGGGCTTACGCAGACCCTGCAGAACCGGGCCCACAGCGGCAGCACCCGAAGACTGCTGAACAGCCTTGTAGGTGTTGTTACCGGTGTTCAGGTCGGGGAAGACGAACACGGTAGCCTGACCAGCAACCTCGCTGCCGGGCAGCTTGGTCGACGCAATGGACATGTTCGAAGCAGCGTCGTACTGGATCGGGCCCTCAACCGCGAAGTCGGGGTTCGAAGCGCGCACGATCTCGGTTGCCTCGCGCACAACGTCCACGTCTGCGCCAGCGCCGGAGGTGCCGGTCGAGTAGGACAGCATAGCAACCTTCGGCTCCACACCGAACTGGCGTGCAGTCTCTGCGGATGCCTTCGCAATGTCGGCCAGCTGCTCTGCGTTCGGGTTCGGGTTCACTGCGCAGTCGCCGTAGACCAGAACGCGGTCTTCCATCAGCATCAGGAAGACGGAGGAGACGATCTTGGTGCCGGGGCGGGTCTTGATGAACTCGAGCGAGGGGCGGATGGTGTTCGCGGTGGTGTTCACAGCACCGGAAACCATGCCGTCGGCGATGCCCTTGTAAACGAGCATGGTGCCGAAGTACGAGGGGTCGGTCATGCGCTCGCGAGCAGCCTCAATGGTGACACCCTTGTGTGCACGCAGCTCGGCGTAGGTTGCGGCGAAGTCCTCGGAGTACTCGTTGTTCTCGATGTCGATGATGCGGATCGAGCTGGGCAGCTCAATACCCTCAGCCTGGCAAATCTCTGCAATCTTGGCGGGGTTGCCGAGCAGAATCAGGTCGCAGAAGTCGCGGCGTGCAATGATTTCGGATGCACGCAGGATACGCACGTCGTAACCCTCGGGCAGGACCACGGAGCGGCGGTTTGCGCGTGCGGTCTCGATGAGGTTGTGCAGGAAGCGCAGCGGGGTCATGGAAGCCGGGCGCTCGATGGACAGGCGGGACAGCAGCTCGTCCTTGTTGACGTGCTCGTCCCAGCCACCCAGGGCGGCGGCCAGCTTGCGCTGGTGACCGCTCTCGAGGGAGCCGTGCACGCGGGAGACGGCGCGTGCGGACTTGAAGGTGTCGTGCTCGGTGGACAGCACCGGGAAGGGTGCGTTCTTGATGAGCTCGCCCACGGCGGTGTGCTGGCCGGAAACGTCGTCCAGGCCGCCGGTGAGCAGCACGCCCGAGGGAGCGGGGAAGGACGGTGCCAGTGCGGAGGCCAGGGTTGCGGCCACGATGTCTGCACGGTCGCCGGGGACAATCACGAAGTCGCCGTCGACGAACTGGCCCAGGAAGTTGGAGACGGTCATGGCGGCGACCTTGATGCCGTGAATATCGCGGCTGAGGTCCTCAGCCTTCACGCCGGCGGTGTCGAGCTTGAGGGCCTCGGCCACCTCACCGACGGTCGGAGCGGTCAGCTCGGAAATCTCGGGCAGCACGTAGACGGGCAGGTTTGCCTCGCCGCGCTTGACGGACTTCTCGATGTCCTCGCGCAGGGTGGGCTCTGCACGGTTGACGATGACGGCGAGCAGGTCAGCCTTGGATGCGGTCAGCTCGGTGCGGGCCACGTCAACGGCGGTGACTGCCTCTTCGACGGTGGCTTCCTGCGCACCGACGATAGCGACGACGGGCAGGCCCAGGTCGCGTGCAATCTGGACGTTCAGGTCGAATTCGACTGCGAGTGCGTTGGCGGGCAGGTAGGCGCCGTCAACAATCACGACGTCGCTGTTGGCTGCGACCTTCTCGTAGGCGGATACCGCGCGGGAGGAAATCTCTTCGGTGTCGCCCTCAGCGATGAGTGCGAGTGCGTCGTTCATGGAGACGGCGCCGCCGACCTGCTCCTCGGAGAGGTTGAAGTGCTCGCGAATCAGGCGTGCTACGGGGTCGTCAGCGATGGTTGCGCCGTCGAAGACGGGGCGGAAGAAGCCGACGCGGTCCGCGCGCTTAATCAGGGAATCTGCCAGGCCCAGGGCAATCAGGGACTTGCCCGAGTTCGGGGACGTAGCGGAGAGGTAAAGACCGGTGGTCATATTCTACTTTCCTTCGGTGGGGTGGCGTTCGGCGCCGGTACCGCGCGTGCGCAGGGGTTCCCTGTGTCTGTGCGGTGTGCGTCGAGCGTAGGTCACTTTCTATGTTAAGACTTTGCGGGTGTGGCGCCTAACAGCGTTCAGGGTGCGATGTGTCGCACGGCGTTCCGGGTGGGGCCGCCGCGTGCCTCGCGGTGCCCGCAGCCGTTGGACTAGCCATTTGGTCTTCCGTCTGGAGGCTGTTTACGGGTTGGGGATGCGCGCGTACCGCACGCTGTGGCCGGGCGCCCAGATGCCGCGTGCCTCAAATTCGATGCTGTCGCGCCGGTAGCCGAGACGCTCGTAGAAGGAGAGCGCCCGTTCGTTTTCGGCCATGACCCACAGGTAGGAGTTCTCGTCCGGGTAGATGGCGGACTCGTACAGCTCACGCCCCAGGCCGGTACCGTGCGTGTGGTTGAGGGTGTACAGGTGCGCGAGTTTGCGGGTGCCCGCGGGCAGCTCGGGCATGGAATCGGCGCGTTCGAGCTCCCACTCGGAGGGCTCGCAGAGCGAGAGCATCAGGCCGACCGGCTTCTCCCAGTCAATCCGCGCGCCGATGGAGCAGGAGAGCCCGCCGTCGGGGGTCCAGCCGGGCACCTCATAGGCGAAGAAGCCGCGCACGGTGGGGGAGGAGATGTGGCGGTGGAAGTCTTCAAGGTATTCGTCGCGTTCGGCTCGGTGGCGGGCGGTGAAGCTCTCCCCGAGCGCGTCAAAGTAGAGCGGGTCGTAGGTTTGCTCCATGCAGTCCAGCTGCAGGTTGACGTACTTTTCGGCGTCGGTCGGTTCAATCGGTGCGAGCACGTAGCGGCCCTGACATACAAATCCCATGGGTTCCAGTCTACTCAGCCTGTTTCTGCCGAGGCGGTTCCTCACGGGTGCGTACGCTAGGGGCGTGCGGGAGCGGCACCCCGGGATGCGAGCGCCGTCGGGCGGCCCGCCCCCGATTAGGTGCGGCGCTGACCGGGGGCGGGCCGTCGGCTAGGCTAGAGGGTATGGCGAAAAAGAGCAGGGCACCCAAGAAAACCCAAAAGGCGCAGAAATCCCAGAAGCAGCAGAAGAACCGGGCCGACGATACCGAGAACACCCCCGTGCAGGGCGCGGCGGCAGGCGTGTACCCCATCTCCACGGGTGAGGCGGAGCTCGTCCCCGACGGCTACCACGCCGACGGCTGGCTGCTGCTCATCAACGGCGTGCAGTCTTCCCACGTAATCGTGGGCGAACCCCGCCAGCTGGATTTTGAGTACATGCGCTGGATCGCGGCGGTCGTCTCCTCGCACGTGGAGGAGCACCTGGACGCCGCGAAGCTGCGCATCACCCACCTCGGCGGCGGCGCCTGCTCCATGGCGCGCTATTTCGCTGACCTGTACCCGACCAGCCGCAACACGGTCGTTGAGCTGGATGCCAAGCTCGCCGAGTATGTGCGCGCCTGGTTTGACATCCCCAAGGCGCCGCGCGTGAAGATTCGCGTGGGCGAGGCGGGTGCCGTCACCTCCACGTTTGCCCCGGCTTCCCGCGACGTGCTGATTCGTGACGTATTCGCCGGGGACACCACCCCCGAGGCGCTCACCACCGTCGAGTTCACCCGCACCGTCGCCGAGTCGCTCGCACCCGGTGGCCTGTACATCCTGAACTGCGGCGACGGGCCGGCGCTGACCGGTGCCCGTGCGGAGGCGTCCGCCCTGCTTGAGGTGTTCGAGTACGTGTGTATTGTGGCGGATTCGGCCATGTTGAAGGGTCGCCGCCGCGGCAACGTCATTATTGCCGGTTCGCACGCGCCCCTGCCGGAGGCCGGCTCCGTGCAGGCGGCCGCTATTTCCCGCGAGCTCATGGGTGGAGGCGTGCCCGCCCAGTACTGGGACACCGCGCGGGTGCGCCAGTTCGCGGGTTAGATTTCGGGGATAGGTTAGTTCCTTCGGGGATAGGTTAGTGACGTTGGGGGTGGGTCTTAACCACCCCCAACGTCACTAACCCACCCCTAAAATCGCCAACCCATGACCGAAGCCATTCCGAGATATATACGGCACGGGCGAAACCCCACCGCTACCGACCCCAACCCGATACCATGGTGACCATGCGATACACCTATCTGGGCCCCTCCGGCACCTTCACTGAATCCGCCCTGCTGAGCGTCCCCGGCGCATCCGACGCCGAACGCATCCCCGCCACCAGCGTGCCCGACGCGCTCGCACGCCTGAACGCGGGCGAGGCGGACGCCGCCATGGTGCCCATCGAAAACTCCGTGGAGGGCGGCGTGAGCGCCACCCTGGACGCTATCGCAGCCAGCGAGGGTGTACGCATTATCCGCGAGGTGCTCGTGCCGATCCGCTTCGTGCTGGTCGCCGCGAAGCTCCTCAGCATTGAAAACGTCAAGACCATCTCCACGCACTCGCACGCCTGGGCGCAGGTGCGCGGCTGGGCCCAGGAGAACGTGCCCACCGCCGCCTACCTGCCCGGCTCCTCCACCGCCGCTGCGGCTGTCGGCCTGCTCGAAGAGGGCTGCACCTACGATGCGGCAATCTGCTCCCCGGCGCTGCTGAACTACCACCCGGAACTGCACGTCATCCAGGACAACATCGGCGACAACAAGAACGCCGTGACCCGCTTCGTGTTGCTCTCCCGCACCGCCGACATTCCCGAACCGACCGGCTCCGACAAGACCACCCTGACCGTGCCGCTGCCCGCCAACCGCGCCGGCGCCCTGCTCGAACTGCTCGAACAGTTCTCCGTGCGCGGAGTGAACCTTTCCCGCATCGAATCGCGCCCCACCGGCGAAGGCATGGGCTCCTACTCGTTCAGCATCGACGCCGACGGCCACATCTACGAGGCACGCATGCGCGATGCACTGCGCGGCCTGCACCGCGTCTCCCCGACGCTGAAATTCCTCGGCTCCTACCCGCGCGCTGACCACGAAAACACCGAAGTCGACAGCATCCACTCCGACGGCTCCTTCGACGCCGCACACGAATGGGTCGAGTCGCTCTTCCCCAATGGTCGCCCCGCACAGCTGCAGCGCCACTAGAGGCACGCTAACCGGTCGCCGCTAGCTACCGGCCAGCGCAAACCCCGCACGCACCCCACCGCAAGATTAGGTAGGATAAAACAGTGATTGATATTAACCTCCTCCGCGAAAACCCCGACGCCTTCCGCGCCTCCCAGCGAGCACGCGGCAAGGACGAAACCCACGTCGACCGCATCCTCGAAGCCGACACCGCACGCCGCGCACTCATCGGCGAATACGAGACCCTGCGCGCCGAGCAGAACGCCTTCGGCAAGAAGGTTGCCAAGGCACCCAAGGAAGAAAAGCCCGCACTCGTCGCACAGGCCAAGGAACTGGCCGCCCGCGTCAACGAGGCGAAGGCATCCTCCGAGGCGAAGACCGCCGAATACGAGGAACTGATCAGCAGCATCGAGAACCTCATCATCGACGGCGTGCCCACCGGCGGCGAAGACGATTACGTGGTCGTCAAGAAGGTCGGCACCCCCCGCGACTTCACCGCTGACGGCTTCGAGCCGCGCGACCACCTCGAGATCGGCGAGCTCGTCGACGGCATCGACATGGCCCGTGGCGCGAAGGTTTCCGGCGCACGCTTCTACTTCCTCAAGGGCCAGGTGGCCCGCCTGGAGCAGGCACTCATGTGGATGGCGCTCGACCTCGCAACCGAGCACGGCTTCACCATGATGACCACCCCCACCCTGGTGCGCCCCGAAATCATGAACGGCACCGGCTTCAACGTCAAGCACGACGACGAAATCTACCGCCTCGAACGCGACGACCTGTACCTGGTCGGCACCTCCGAGGTGGCGCTCGCCGGCTACCACACCGACGAAATTCTCGACTTTGAGAAGGGTGCGAAGAAGTACCTGGGCTGGTCCTCCTGCTACCGCCGTGAGGCAGGCTCCGCTGGTAAGGACACCCGCGGCATCATTCGTGTGCACCAGTTCAACAAGGCTGAAATGTTCGTCTACTGCCCCGTCGAGCAGGCAGAAGAGATGCACGAGAAGCTGCTGTCCCTCGAAGAGGAAATGCTGCAGCGCTGCGGCCTCGCATACCGCGTGATTGACACCGCCGCAGGCGACCTGGGCACCTCCGCAGCCCGCAAGTTCGACTGCGAGGCGTGGGTCCCCACCCAGGGCACCTACCGTGAGCTGACCTCCACCTCGAACTGCACCACCTACCAGGCGCGCCGCCTGAACATTCGCGAGCGCACCCCGGACACCGTGGACGAGGCAGGCAACGTGCGTAAGGGCCGCACCCGCTCTGTGGCAACCCTGAACGGCACCCTGGCAACCACTCGCTGGTTGGTGGCCATCCTGGAGACTCACCAGCAGGCTGACGGTTCTGTTGTGATTCCGGAAGCACTGCGCCCGTACATGGGTGGTGCCGAGGTCATCCCGGCAGTAGCCGCTGAATAAGGGAAACCCCGCCTGCTGAGTAATCTCAAAACCATCTGAAAACCCGCTCACCGCGTAAACGGTGGGCGGGTTTTTGCGTGGGCAGGTAGTCTAAGAACTATGCCTCTTTACCGTAAACTCCTTGGTGTTTCTGCGGCGGCGGCGCTGACCGCCTCCGCCACTGGTGCCCGCAAGAAGGCGCGCCGACGCGCTATCGAACTGGGCGCGCCCTTCGGCGTTCTGCCGACCCTGCCCACCGGTGAGGCGCAGCGTGTGGGCGTGGTGTACAACCCGAGCAAGCCGGGTGCCGCGGCCACCGTCGAGATTCTGGAACGTATCCTCGCGGCGAACGGCCACCCGAAGGCGCTGGTGCGCACCACCCGCGTGGACGAGCCCGGCTCAGAGGCCGCCCGCGAGCTGATTGCCGAGGGCGTTGACCTGCTGATTGCCGCAGGTGGTGACGGTACGGTGCGTGCCGTGGCGGCGGCGCTGGCGCATCACGAGGGGCCCAAGCCGCGCCTGGGTATTCTGCCGATGGGTACCGGTAACCTGCTGGCGCGCAACCTGTATATTCCGGTGAGTGACGTGGCGGCGTGCGTGAATATTGCGCTCAACGGCGCGGGTCAGGACGTTGACGCGATTGAGATGTCGACTATGGGCACCACCGGCGAAGAAACCGAACACACGTTCTTTGTGATGAGTGGTGCCGGCTTCGACGCGCTCGTCATGAACGATACGAACGAGGAGATTAAGGCGAAGTTCGGCTGGGTCGCGTACGTGCAGTCCGGCATGAAGCACATGCTGGGCAGGTCGCATCCGGTGCGCATCAGCGTGGACGGTGGGGAGCCCCGCATCCTGCCCATGCGTTCGGTGCTGGTCGCGAATTGCGGTCGCCTGCAGGGCGGTATTCGTCTGGCGGATATGACGGATGTGCACGACGGCAAGCTTGAGGTGATTGTGGCGTCCCCGCGTGACCTGGTGGAGTGGGGCCTGCTGATGGCGAAGGTGATGCGCCGTACGATTCTGGGTTCGCCGCGCGTTGAGCTACCGGTGATTCGCCACCTGGTGGGGTCCGAGGTGGTGCTGGAGTTCCCGGATGGTGCGCAGCCGGTTGAGGTGGATGGCGACCCGGCGCCGTCGGCGCACCGTATTAGCGCGCGGGTGCTGCCTGCCGCCGTGGAGGTGGCGGTTCACCCGGACGTGCTCTAGGGTCGCGACGTTTTAGGAGCGTATTTTAGGGTTGCGGGCCGTTTGCGGCGCCTGTTTTTGAGGAATCGCCCAGGTGGGTGGCGTATTCTCGGGATTGTTGATGTATACACCGAGTACGTCAGGAGACAACCACGATGAGCAACCAGCCTGCCCTTCAGCACACGTATCTTCCGCATCCCGCGGATGGCCTGCGGGAGAAACCGCGGCGTGGTTTCTGGAAGACTGTTCTACGTATCATCGCCTGGGGCATGTACGTTCTGAGTGTGCCCGTGTGTTTGATCGTGACGGGGGTTGTTATTGTCGGCCTGGTGTTGCTTGGCGGTTCGATTGATAACGTGATTCTTCACTTTGTGGTCATGCTGGTGATGCCTTTTGTGGCTCTGGTCCTTGGCTGTGTTGGGCTGTATTTCTTTGGTGTGAAGATCATTGGTGGTCTTTTCACGTATTCGCGGGCTGATAGCGAGGTGGAGGACCGCAGCGAGCGTTTTGTGATAGGTACGTACGAGCTCTTTGCTGAGATATTTTCGGGCCTCCCTGACATTGACTTCTTCTGACGGAGGTGGCGTCTAGGGGCTGGCTCCTAGAGCTGGCTTAAACGTATAAACGCGGTGGGGCACGACCTGTTGAAAGGTCGTGCCCCACCGCGTTTTATTGCCTGTGCAGGCTGTTAGGTTTTAGGAGCCCCAGGTAATGAACTCGTCAGGGTCAGCCTTGCCAACTTCAGTAGGAGTAGCAGGAGCCCAATAGTGCCAGTCACCGTCGTGCCACTCCATCACCATATCGGCAGACCAGTACGTAGCCGACGGGGTCTTGATCAGCAGTCGCACCGTTGCACGCTCCGGGGTGTAGGAGATGTATCGGTAACCGGAAATGTGGAGAACCGGAGCGGTCGTGGTGGTGTCCTTCATGCGGAGTTCGCGGAGCGCATCGGCGCCGGGGCCAACAATAGTCGGCATATACTCCTTCGGGGCCTCAATTATCTGGATATAAGCCCAGGTTGCGGCATACAATCCGCCTTCAGCCGAGTGTTCAAAGCAGTTACGCATCGGGGAATTTGCCATCGGGCCAGCGGTCTTCGATACCGGACCCATCCAACCCCCATCGGTGGTTACCCACGTGGTGTCCTTGGGGGCTGCATCCAGTACTGCCTGGTCGTCTGAGGCGCCAGCACCGCAGGTGCCTGCCGCTACCGTTGAGGTGGCCTTCGACTGAGCTGTACCGTTCGAACCGCCCGCGGCGGAGGTGTTGGAATTATCGCCGCCGCGCGGAATGAGCACGATGACCAGTACGACGAGGAGGGCGATGACGGCTGCTGCCAGTCCGAAAGCCCAGCGGGGGATAGTGACTCCACCCTTGTTCTCCATAACAATCTCCAAAATACGTAGACCCCGCGTCGGGGCGCGACAAACCCACCCCCAGCAGGAGGGCAGAGATTGAATGAGTGATGAGAATATGCGGTACCGCAGAACGCCTCTGAGTCAGAACGCAACGTCGAGGACTGCAAGATAACGCTACGGCACATGGTTATCGGTGTCAGAAGCAACCCTACCACGCATGCAAATATCCTGCAGGTGCTCGCCCTGCGCTACCATGATATGAGCTGGACTGCACGAAAAAACACCGAATTTCTACCGATAATCCGGTACCGAACCGTGCACCCACTATGCGTCAACGCCCGACGCAGACACCAGCCGCAGGCGGTCGCAACGAGGCTTTGCCCATCGTATGCCCCGCCTAGACGCATCACACCGATACATAGATACCGTTCATCAGAGAAAGCCCCTCTCCATGACCCGCAAAATCACCGCAACCGCCGCTGTCCTCGCTCTGCTCGCGACCGGCTGCTCCGCTAGCACCGATAGCTCCGCACCGGGCGGAACCCTCATCACCGGTGGCGCCTCAGCTGCCACCAGCACCCCCACCCCCAGCTCCACCACTCCTGCACCTGCAACCACCACCGCAGGCCGTACCCCCACCGTCGCCGAGGTGACCGCCTCCCCGAGTGCAGAGGCAAGCACCACCGCAGCATCCACCATCGCGGCATCCACCCCGACCCCGACCGTGAGCCTCGACCCCTCACCCCTGGCGGGAACCGGTGGCGGACCCCAGCAGCCCTCCAGCGTTCCTACCCTCAACAGCATCACTGACGAAGACCGCGGTCGTGCCCTTGAAGCCGCGAAAGCAATTGTTGCCGCCTACACCAGCGGCAAGCCGTACAAGGAATGGTCAGAAGAGCTTTACCCCATGATTGATCCCAAACTGCAAAACCGGTATGGACCTAACTCTCGTATTGATATTTTCAAGGGAACCGTCACCAATGCTGAACTGGTTGATGACCCGACCCTGAAGGTTCCTGGTGGCGACAATCCCTACTGGCTCACGGTTTGTGTGAAGGTCGAAGGAAGTATCAGCCCCGCCTACTATGTGCGGTTGCACCGTACCGCGGAGCGCCCTGATAAGTGGAAGGCGTCTCATATCCTTGAGCCGCAGGGCTTCAACAGCTTTGTGAAGGAACGACTGAAGGAACAGAATAAGTAGAGCGATGGGCGCGGCTTCCTGCTAGGATGCCCCCTGCAGGGGGCCTGGGTCGGGGAGCTCACCCGGTACCCTAAACGCCCACATGTGACCTGGATTATGAAAAAAATCGCCGATTTTTTCACTATTTCCTGAAAATCAGAGGGGATAGTGAAAAAATCGGCGATTTTTTACACTATTTTTCTCGCCGTCCAGTCCGGTGCAGTCCTCGCCTCTATACGCTGTGAATCGGCAAAAATCCCGATAGCTAGAGGACCAACCCGCAAACGTAGAAGCAGGGGAGAGGGGGCGCACCGGAGTGCGTCCCCTCCCCGTGTAGAGCTTGCTACTTTTCGTAGCGCCTAGTAGTGGTAGTGGTAGTGATGGCGGGGGGCCGAGGCGGCCACCGCCGTAGCCGTAGTCGCCACCAAAATGCCGGATAGCAGAACGTTGGCCCTGCGCTGCTCGTACAGCTGCTTGTCCATCATGTCCTCCACGATAGCGTTGTGAATTCGCGTCTCGCGGGCCTGCTCCTCCATGCTCAGGCGCACCCACAGCTGGTGCCTCTCCTGCTCGTACAGGTTCAGCGCCTCCTGCAGGGTGTAGGTGCGGCCCTGGCGAACGTACTTGTACAGGGTGTCCGCCGCGTTCGGGTACAGGTAGTCTTCCGGGAACCAGTGGGAGAAACGCTCCATGTACTCGTTGTGCACCTTAGAAAGCTCGGCGATGGCCGGCTCCTCATAGTCGCTCCACACAGAGTCGTTATGCGCCCGACGCTTGTTGTTCTCCCTCTCAACCTTCGCCGCCGCCAGCGGGTATGCGACAAAGTACATCAGCGACCACCAGAGAGCCGCAATCACAATCGCTGAGACAATCGCCGGCACGTGAATGGTGTGCCACGGAATATCGCTCGAGTGAATCTGCGGGTTGGCGTACAGGTAGCGTAGGTAGGCGATCAGCATGATGATGGAGCTGGCAAGGTATGTCCACGGAATCAGCTTAAAACAGGCCACGAAGAGCCGCTTGAGCTTAATCCGAGGGGGCTCAGGTACGGCGGCAACGTATGCCTTCTGCGCGCTCTTCATCGAATCGGCCCAGGGCGCGGCGCGATCCACCAGCTGCATGACCTGGCGGAGGTGCTCCAGCAGGTCCTGACGCTGATGCATCTGCTCCTGCGGAATCGGCGAGTTGGTGGAGGGGGCTGGGATGGGAGCCGGACTACTGGCCGACATGGGGGTCTGCGACATCGGGGTGCCCTTTTCGTAGTGTAAAAGTGTGTATCTGCGTGCTACTCGTGCGGTGCGGCGAACGTGAGGAACCTACGCGGCCGTCCAGGTGACGTACTTGTCCTTGGCGAATTCGTCGGTCACCTGCGGCTGCTCGGCGGGTACCCACAGGGCCCAGTCGCCGTTGTGCCACTCCATGGTCGTCTCAAAGTAACGGTAGGTGCCTGACGGGGTTTGGAAAAGAATACGGATGACGGCGCGTTCCGGGGTGTACGACATGTAGCGGTACCCCATGATGCGTACGACGGTGCGGGTCGTCGTGTCCTGCAGGCGGTCCTTGGTGATTTGCTCCGCGCCGGGGCCGATGACGGTCGGCAGGTACGCCTCCGGGCTGTCATTGACGTGGATGAGTGCCCACGCGGATGCGTACAGGGCACCCTGCGCCGAGTGCTCAAAACAGCTACGAATCGGGGATTCCACGACGGGGCCCGCGGTCTGCGAGACGGGGCCTATCCATCCCGATTCGGTGGTCACCCACTGGGTGTCCGTCGGTGCGGTCTTCAGGACAGTCTTGTCTGCGGATGCGCCGGCCCCGCAGGTTCCGGGTTCGGCCGCAGCCTGATTGGGGGAGCCTAGATGCTCGACCGGGGAGGCTCCACCTCGCGGCACCATGAACAGCAAGATGGCGAGGACGATGAGGCCGAGGATGTAGAGGAAGACGTAAACTCCGCGTGGGATGCTCGAATGGGGTGTTTGCTGCAACGTGTCTCCAATCTTTGCGCTCCCAGCGGTGGGAACGTGGCGTGGCCCGGCCCCTTGGTGCGGGGGCTGCTTTCGTAGAGTGTGGAGTGAGTGAAGACGGCGCGAGGCTCCGCGTGCCAATCCACGGTAGGAATTGATGATTCCGAATGGACTGTCAGCGCCTCGGTACAGGTGTCAGATTTACCCTATCACGCCTGCCGCTAGGGCGCTGAGTGAACGGTCGTTCTCTCATGAAGAGAGCGTAGAACACGGCAAAAGGCGCACCCCGTGGGGCGCGCCTTTCTGAGGCAAAATCCCTGTCTGACAGCGTGGTGGCTTCTATATATTTCACCACCTGCAACCCAGGAGGGCCCATCCATCCAACCTAGCAACTCGGGGTCACTAGTGCCGCCTTCAGGTTTTTGATGCACCATCAGACTACCATCCGTCGGAAACCAGTATCCAGAGGTTTGTCACGCCGGGCGGCACCCTCCCCAGAATGACCGTGGGCGGTGCCTGTTTTCGGCACCTGGGTTAGGCTGGAATATACGAGGTGCCCCACAAGAAAATTGGTGAGTGGGGCCGCCGCCCGCGCCATCGGGAAGCAGAGGGCACAAGAAGTGAACTCTTCCACCGAACCCGGCGCAACCGCCAACGTAACCGAGCGATACCAGCCCGTCAACTACCTTCCGGAAAGGGGATAACCATGGAAGACAGCACCCCCGACTTTGAGGCGCTCCACAGGTACCTCGTAGACAACAGCTCAGAGGTCTTCACCCCGCTCATCGAAGCCGAAGAAGACGAAGAAAAACGCCGCTTCTACCTCGCCCTGCAGACCTACTCTCTGCAGCAGAAGCAGCGCATTGTTCTCGCCGACGAGAACTTCGTCGTCTAAGCCGTTTAGGCAGTCTAAGGAGCCGCACATGAAGCCCCAGTACATCATCATCGGCGGGGTCAACGGAGCCGGTAAGAGCACCCTCTACCGCACCAACCCGCAGATTTTCGGCGCCACCCGCCGCCTCAATGCCGACGAGAAACTTCGCGCTGCAGGAGGCGACTGGCGCAACCCCGCCGACGCCGCCCGCGCCATGCGAGACACTGTGCAGGACCTGCACCAAGCGCTCGCGGCCGGCGAGTCCATCCACCAGGAAACCACCCTGGCGGGTAACGCCAAATCCTTCCAGAACCTCATCGACCGCGCCCACGCCCAAGGGTACGAGGTGACCCTACTGTACGTGACGCTCAACAGCGCCGACACCGCCGTGGACCGGGTCGCCGCCCGAGTCGCCAAGGGCGGCCACGGTATTGACGAGGCAGATATCCGCCGCCGCTACGACAGCTCCCACGCGAACCTGCAGGCGCTCGCCTCCTCCGTGGACATCCTGCGGGTCTTCGACAACACCCGCTGGTACGAACCGGTGTACTGGCGTGCCGGTTCAAAGGTGTTGCTCGACGAGCCGAGATGCGGTCTGCACCTCAGCTAACCGTCACCTCCCACCCTCACGACCCGACCGTGAGGTCGACCTGTGAAGGTAAGAAAGGAACATACAGTGTCAGATCGTTTTGACCTGCACCTGCGCTACCCCGAACTATTTGAGTCGCTCACCGAAGAGCAGCGCCGCAACGTGGTTCAGCCCCTCGCCTCATCCTGGCTTGAGGGCGACAACCCCACCCGCGAAGACGTCGCGCTACTCATCGACTACGAGCTGGGGCGCATCACTGCGGAAGAATACGACCGGCAAGCGCTAGCGAAGGCGCTCGCCTACCAGGCGCTGACAAGCCAAAACGCGGGTCAGCAGAGTGCAGGGGAGGGTGAATAGCCATGAGCCAGCAGCAGAACTGGGCGGCGTACTTCTACCCCGAACCCTACCAGCACGTCATGCGGAACAAGCCGGGCATCAAGGACCCCGCGGCGCTTTCGCTCTACGAGCACCGCATCATCACCCGACGAGGCTACGAGCTCACCAAGAACCCCGAGCTCATCGCCCACACCTTCGATGCCGAGCACTTCAAGGCTATTCACCGCTACCTCTTCCAGGACGTGTACGACTGGGCGGGGGAGTACCGCACCGTGGACATGTCCAAGGGTGTGAGTGCTTTCGCGAGCGTTCAGGATGGGCCGCTGAGCATTGACCGGTACCTCGACTACGTTTTCACCACTAGCTGTGCGACCGACTGGGCGAGCCTGAACCAGCAGGAATTTGTGGAGGTTGCCGCCGCGATTTTCGCGCACCTGAACCATGCGCACCCTTTCCGCGAGGGGAACGGCCGCGCGACCCGTATTTTTATGGATCACCTGGCGGCGCGTAGTAATTTCCGGTTCGATTATGCGCGTGCTGGCCTTCGCGGCTGGCACCAGAGTTCGATGTTTAGCGGCCCGGATCGCGGGTATTTTGAGGTGCATCCGGAGGAGCTGCATCAGCTGTTCGGCATCATTACTGTGCCGCGTGATGCCTAGTCAGGGCGCTAAAACACCTCGGGCAGATGCCCGATGAGGGCATTAAAGCGCGGATGTCCGCCCCCGTGAGGTGGCGGTCCACCCCGAGGTGCTCTAGCGGGCGTGGTGAAGGTGCTGGGGGAGAGGCTGGCACCACCCCCGAAACACCTATATGTGACCTGGATTATGAAAAAAATCGCCGATTTTTTCACTATTTCCTGAAAATCAGAGGGGATAGTGAAAAAATTGGCGATTTTTTACACTATTTTTCTTGCTGCCCACCTCGGTGTAGTCCTCGTTTCTAGACGCTGCGTCCCAACAAAAATCTCACGGATCGGTTCTACGGCTGTGGGGGAACTTATTTTCAAAATATTCTTGGGTACCCCAAAATACCCCCTTATCTTGTCAGGGGTATCCCCTATGGTCCTTATAAGAGACTTCCAAACAGATAATCTCTATAGCTCGTAGAAGAGGAGGAAAGGCAATGGCAAAGAAAACCAGCACCGACGATGGTGCCCTGTACCGTGCCTATAAATTCCGCCTCGACCCCAATCAGGCACAAAAAATCGCCCTGGCACAGTGCGCAGGCGCAGCGCGCTATACGTACAACCTGTTCACCGACCATAACCGTAAGGTTTCTCGCGCCTGCGCAGAATACGTGGATACCCGCATTTCTGAAGGTGCTACTGAGGCTATTGCTAAGGCTGAGCTTGATGACATCAAAGAAGAGAACCCTGCTTATAAGTACATCGGTCATTTTGAATACGGAAAGCGATACCTAACCCCTGAGAGACAGCGTCATGAAGCTATCGCCCAGACTATTGCTGACGGCGCTGACCCCGCCGTGGTTTGGCCTGAAACTGAACGGTCTTCTGAGCCATGGATGCACACCATCGACCGACGTGTTCTAGTCTCCGGGATAAAGAATGCCCATGCAGCGTGGGGCAACTATTTTGAATCCCTCAAAGGCCTGCGTGCTGGCCCCCGAATGGGTGTTCCACGTTTCAAACGTAAGGGCATCAGCCGTGACTCTTTTACTGTCGACCGCGACCCACGTAATGACGAAGTTGGAGGCTACGGCACCCCCTACAAGAGGGGCACACCTGAATATGTACGTCGCACGGCACAGCTGAAGCGCCGTGGAGTTAAGACCACCCCGACTATTGAGGACTACCGCCACGTGCGCCTGGCATCCTTGGGCGTTATTCGTACTCATAACACCACGAAGCCCCTAGTGAAGGCTGTGCGTGCTGGTGCTGATGTCAAATCATTTACTGTCTCCCGTGCTGCTGACCGGTGGTATGTTTCTATCCTTGTTAAGCTGTCCCGCACCCCGGTGACCCCTACCCGTGCCCAGCGTTCCGCTGGTGCTGTCGGTGTAGATTTGGGCGTGCGATACCTCGCCGCGCTCTCTGACGAGCAGGCCCCGCAGCGTTTCGCGCAGTACCCCTCCTTGGAGTTCACCGATAACGGTGCTCCTACCTTGGCTAACCCCCGCTGGGCACGTGCCGCTGAGAAGCGCCTGGTGCGTCTGCAGCGTGCCCTCTCGCGTGCCCAGAAGGGCTCTAATCGTCGTGCCCGCATTGTGCGGCAGATTGCACGGCACCACCACCTGGTAGCCTTGCGCCGTGAATCCGGTCTACATCAGGTCTCTAAGCGCCTGGCCACCGGGTACACCCTCATCGGGCTTGAAGACTTGGCTGTGGCGGGTATGACCGCCTCAGCTGCCGGTACCGTTGAGGCACCGGGTAAGCGTGTGCGCCAGAAGGCCGGGTTGAACCGGTCCATTCTGGACGCCGCTTTTGGTACGTTGCGCCGCCAGCTGGAATACAAAGCCAGCTGGTACGGCTCGCAGGTACAGATTATTGACCGCTTCTTTGCATCCTCTCAGACGTGTAGCGCCTGCGGAGCACGAGCGAAAACCAAGCTCGGACTCCACGTGCGTGTCTTTGAGTGCGCGGCCTGTGGTGTGCGGATTGATCGTGACGTGAATGCGGCACGTAATATCCGTGCGGAGGCTGTGCGGATGTATGAGGCGCAACTCGCCCCCGGCACGGGGGAGAGTCTAAACGGACGCGGAGCCGCAGGCTCTGATGCTGCCGGTTCGGTGGTGTTGGGGGATGTGGCGTTGGATGCGTCAAGGCCTGCCGCCACTGGCGGCGGGTCACCGTAGGCGAGTAATCGTCTACTCATCCCCTTTATTTATGTATACGTGTGGAAACTGAATAATTTTGGTCTTTGGCTGGGTATTGCGACTTGTGGCTGAGTGTGTTCCCCGTATGCGCGGGGATGAGCCCAAGAAGGGTTAATTCAAGGAGTAAAAGATGGAGTGTTCCCCGTATGCGCGGGGATGAGCCTCCCACGGCTGAACAATCCAGCGGGGGCTCTCAGTGTTCCCCGTATGCGCGGGGATGAGCCCTGAATCAGTCCCGTACGCAGTGCGTAGGCGTTGTTTTCCCCGTATGTGCGGGGGTGAGCCCACGACACGTACCGAAAGGAAGTACCCCATGAAGGGTTCCCTGCATGAGCGGGGATAAATAGAGAGGTGCCGGGTTCGTGCTCCTCATTCTGCGTGCTTGCAGAAATGAACTGGCATGTGCCTGGTTGCTAATCCTCCGGTAGCTTCTGACACCCCACCAATCCCGCGCCTCCTGCCCCAAAGCTGCCCCTAGTAAAAACCCCCGTTAAAAATACGGTCGGGGCCGTCTCGCACGCAGGCTCGAAAAGTGCGAGAATGGAACGAAAAGAAAACTACGAAAGAGACACTTTCATGCTTATTCTTGTTGTGAACGCTGGTTCTTCCTCCCTGAAGTACCAGGTGCGTGACACCTCCCTCCCCGAAGCAGAGCAGATGCTGGCCTCCGGCCTGGTTGAAAACATCGGTACCGACGTGCCCAACCACGAGGTCGCATTCGACATCATGTCCGAGAAGCTTGAGCCCGTCCTGGCAGGCCGCGAGCTGCAGGCAGTCGGTCACCGCGTGGTGCAGGGTGCGGAGAAGTTTACCCACCCCACCCTGCTCACCGAGGAAGTTGTCCAGCAGATCGACGACCTCTCCCCGCTGGCACCGCTGCACAACCCCGCACACGCTCAGGGTATGCGCGCCGCAATGCACAAGTGGCCCTCCCTGCCGCAGGTCGCCATCTTCGACACCGCGTTCCACTCCACCATGCCCGAAGAAGCATGGCGCTACGCAATCCCCTACGACCTGGCTGACAAGTACAGCATCCGCCGCTACGGCTTCCACGGCACCAGCCACGAGTACGTCTCCCACGTTGCAGCCGACATGCTCGGCATCGCCCGCGACAAGTTCAACGGCATCGTGGCACACCTCGGTAACGGCGCATCCGTGACCGCGGTGAAGGACGGCAAGTCCGTCGACACCTCCATGGGCTACACCCCGCTGGCCGGCCTGATCATGGGTACCCGCTCCGGCGACATCGACCCCTCCGCACTGACCACCATCCTGGTTCGTGAGGGCATTGACGGCGCACGCCTGGACACCATCCTGAACAAGGAGTCCGGCCTGCTCGCACTGGCTGGCTCCAACGACATGCGTAAGGTCGTTGAGGCTGCACAGTCCGGCGATGAGCGCGCACAGCTCGCACTGGACATGACCTCCTACCGCCTGATGAAGTACATCGGCGGCTACAACCTGGTTGTTGGTGGCGCGCAGGCTCTGATCTTCACCGCAGGTATCGGCGAGAACTCCGGCGACTTCCGTAAGCTGGTCCTGGACCGCCTCGGCCCCCTGGGCATCAAGTACAACGAGGAGGAGAACGCTAAGCGCTCCCCCGAGCCCCGCGTGATTTCCACCGAGGATTCCGCCATCAAGGTTCTGGTCATCCCCACCAACGAGGAGAAGGCCATCGCCGAGGCTACCGAGGAGCTCGTCAAGAGCCTCTAAACCTCACGCACCCCGCCGTGTAGGCGGCTGAGCGTAAAGTTATCCGCCGTGGCGCCCATTCCGTATGGGTGCCACGGCGGACTTGTTTTGTGGGCATCCATTAGCATGAATGTATGTGATTCAACTTACTTTACAATGCAATATTGTGGCAATGTGGTATGTATTGCATGTATGTCATCTGTCACTTAGAAAACAAGAATGAAAGTTAGTTAAAAGTGTGGGTTTAGATGCTACATAAAGTGTAAATTTATTGCTTGCTTGGGAAAGTTGTGCAAGGGGGGGGGTCGAGTGTGTCGATTCGCAATATCCCAACATTGATGGCAGTTGAGGTTGAAGGTGAAAAAAGGTTGATGATTCTAGATTAATGCTGCTAGAAAAATTTTTGTCAATCCAAGTTATTGCATGCTGTGAAGCAACGAATGTAAATTTTTATGCTTTCATATAACGAGTGTTCATCGAAAAGAACTGAAGCGGATTTATAGCCGCACAAGAATTCTGGGAGCACACTCTGAAGTATACGTTTAAACACATACTGCGATAACTTTTCTTTTTTGTATTTTATATACAGAAATAAAGTGGATCAATGTGCAAAACTCATTCCAATAAGAGAGATTTGGTAATGGATATTCACTCGACTAAGAGCCACTCCGAGCAGAGTGGAAAGCCGATGGGTCGTCGTTCCCTGGTTAAGGGTGTAGCGTGGGCAGCTCCTGTTGTGGCAGCAACCGCAGTGGTGCCCGCCTACGCAGCATCCAAGAACCCTTGCGAATACGGCACCATCGTATCCGTGCCCTGGGGCGAACGTGCGGAACGTCGTCGCTACAAGGGCACCGTCAACGAGGAGTACGAGTGGGCAGTTATGCCTACTTCCAACTGCAGCCCCCAGCCGCAGACCTACTTCATTGACAACACCACCTCCGAGCATAAGCTTGCCTATCCCTGGGGCCGCTTTGAAGGCGTAACCGACTTCCCGCCGGTTTACCCCCCGAACGGCAGGGACACCCCCGACTACGATTCCAAGGACGGCGTTGGCGGTGTTGGTGGCGGCGTTATCATCAACGTTCGTGTTGAGAACGTTGCAGGTGACGTCTCCTACGCACCGACCCCCACCGGCGCTGACCGTTTCGCATTCGGTGAGGCTGAAGCCAACCGTAAGAACAACATGTACTACGCTGAGGGCTACAAGGGCAAGGGTGCAAACCCCCCGGTTGTTCGCCTCAACGACAACTACAAGGGCAGCCGCTCTACTTACATCGCTCACGGTAAGTACAACTACCTGCACTTCCCGGATGGTCCCCGTCCTCCCAAGGAAAACAGCCCCCTGTGGACTTACGCATACGGTAAGCACTACACGACTGCTGAAGGCCGCGACGGCTGGTCCTGGGACATTCAGGTGATGGCTAACATTACCCACCCCAATGCTGGTCAAGACGTTGTGTCGTACATGACCTACCTGCGTAAGCACACCTACGGTGACCCCGCGCATCAGTCGGCAAAGGTCATTCCGGTGCAGTACCGCGTTATTGTGACTTCCCCCTGGGGTACTGTCACTTATCTTTCGGCAGCTGTTTAATATCAGCTTGCATTAGGTCTGAATGGAGTAGTGACCCATTCGACCTACTTCAATCTTGGATTGAGATTTATATATTGTGATGTTTATTTGAGTATAAAGTTGATAGATTTTTAGTGTATTAGGGAGTGATGTCTCTAATAAGTAGACGCTATTCTTCTGTCAGCTTTTTGGAGGGGCCGGGCCGCGCCACGTGTGCGGAACCGGCCCCTCTGCATGCATCCATAGGGAGAAAAACCAAGCAGTGCATCTCTTGGTGGGCTATTGCGGGAAAGGCGAGAGGTGGTGGGCATTCTATGAGAAAAAGCGTATTCACATTCACTAGTACGTGCCCAAACCCGATAGAGTGGAGTCAGACAACACTCGATACGAAGTGGACGAGATATGACTCAACCTCCTGAAAACCACCAGCCCGGCGGGCAGTTCAACGCCCAGCCCGGCCCCCAGGGGCGCCCCGCCCCGCAGGGCACGCCCCTTCCGCAGGACCTCTCCGCGGGTTGGCTGCCCGAAGATAAGCGTCAGAAGCCGGTGAGCCCCCTTCCGGAACCCAGGTTCTTTGCCTACCAGTCCATACTGCCGACGAAGGTGCTGCACGCGCTGCGTCACCCCGCCGAAATCCCGTGGCTGGTCGCCGCCTACGCGGTCACCGCGGCCGGCTACGTCGTGCTGTTCATGTCGATCATTACGCTGTTTGGCCGCATGGGCCAGTGGCTCTTCTCGTCCGGTTCGGGCGACTACACCGGCGGCACAAGCAGCCGCGTGGCAAGCAGCGTGCAGGACATCGTCATGCAGGCCGTGTCCATGCTGGTTCTGGGCCCTCTCGTGCTCTTCATCGTTCGTGCCCTCTTCTACGCCCAGCAGCGTGTGACCGGCGTGCGCATCACCCCGACCCAGTTCCCCGAGGCGTACCAGATGCTCGCCGAGGCAGCCGAGGCAGCCGGCCTGCGCCGCGTACCCGACGCG
The DNA here is from genome assembly GCF_058213595.1 of Rothia sp. SCPM-O-B-18226 (M350). Classification (NCBI taxonomy): domain Bacteria; kingdom Bacillati; phylum Actinomycetota; class Actinomycetes; order Micrococcales; family Micrococcaceae; genus Rothia; species Rothia sp. SCPM-O-B-18226 (M350). The sequence goes on from NZ_JBYQJS010000001.1 coordinate 159,261, forward strand.
TACGTTATCAGCGGTAACGGCACCATCAACGCCTTCGCATCGGGTCACGGCTTCCGCCGCTTTATCTGCATCTACTCCGATCTGTTCGAAATCGGCGGTAAGTCCCGTGACCCGCAGGCCCTGCGCTTCATCATCGGTCACGAGGTGGGCCACATCGCGGCCGGTCACGTCAGCTACTTCCGTCTGATTTTCACCACGCTCTTCAGCCGCATCCCCATGCTGTCCAGCGCGCTGTCCCGCGCTCAGGAGTACACCGCCGATAACTTCGGCTACCGCTTCTGCCCCGAGGGTGCCGAGGGTGCCATCAAGGTCATGGCCGCCGGTAAGTACCTGAATAAGCAGGTCAACTTCGACGAGCTGGCCGACCGCGCCGTCACCGACCGCGGCCTGGCCGTCTGGTACGTGAACCTGCTGATGAGCCACCCCGTGATCACCTGGCGTGCCCACGCCCTGCGTGACCGCACCCAGCCGGGCCGCCTCTTCTGGCGCCCGACCGAGAACCCCACGGACAACGGCACCCCGCGCGTGCCCGTGCTGGTTCCCGCTTCGGAGCCCGTTGGCATGTGGCCCGACCCGATTCAGTCCACCGAGTTCATGCAGGAAAACCAGAAGACCTGGGAACCCCACAACCTCGAGACCGTGGACGTGGTACAGAAGCCCGAGGAGGACCTCGCATACCCCGAGAACACGGCCCTGTTCAGCGGATGGCAGACCGAGCAGGCTCGCGCGTTCCACGCTCAGCGTTGGGATGCGTACGCGGCCGCCGGCGGTGCACCCGCCGCGGGTGCGTCCGGCTTCGGCCAGCAGGCGGCCTCCGGCTTCGGTCAGCCCGGCCAGCAGCCTGGCCAGCAGTCCGGAACCCCGGATCAGTCCGGCGCCCAGCCCGGCTCCAACCGACCCGACGCCGGCCCCTCCGGCGAGGGTGGTTACGGCTTCGACCCCGGCAACAAGTAACCCGCTAAGCCGTGAACGCGCCCGCGGGCGCTAAAGGCTCAAGAACCCGCCGAGGGCATCTCATCGTGAGAGGTGCCCCCGGCGGGTTCAGCTCTTTAACCGCAGGTCATAGAATAGGGGCTATGCTCTCATCACTTCGCTCCATCAAGCTTGACCCGCTGCTGACCATGCTCATCACCGCCGTTATTCTGGCCATTATCGTGCCGGCGCGCGGCGACTTCGCCGACTGGTTCAGCACCGGAACGAAGTTCGCGGTCGCCCTGCTGTTCTACCTGTACGGCGCTCGCCTCTCCACCGCGGAGGCCATTCGCGGCCTGACCCACTGGCGTCTGCACCTGATGATTCTCAGCTGCACGTTCGTGCTGTTCCCGCTGGTCGGTTTGGCGCTTTCACCACTACGTTTTGTGCTCGGTGATGGGCTGTACATGGGTATTCTGTTCTTGACCTTTGTGCCCTCGACCGTGCAGGCGTCGATTGCGTTCACCTCGATTGCGGGCGGTAACGTGGCGGCGGCGATTGTGAGCGCCTCCCTCTCTTCGATTGTGGGTGTGGTGGCCACGCCGCTGCTCGCCATGCTGCTGATGAACACGGGGCATATTGAGTTCTCGGGCACCGTGTTTCTCGACATCGCGATTCAGCTGTTCCTGCCCTTCGTGCTCGGTCAGCTCACGCGCCGCTGGGTGGGGGAGTTCGCCAAGAAGCCGACGACCAAGTGGCTGGATAAGTTCTCGGTCATGATGATTGTGTATTCGGCGTTCTCCGCCTCGGTGGTGCAGGGCGTGTGGACGCGCGTGGCCTGGTGGCAGATCGTGGTGCTCATCGTGCTCATGGCAATCATTGTGGTGTTCATGCTGTGGCTGACCGACCAGCTGGCTAAGCGCCTGGGGTTCAACCGTGCCGACCGCATCACGATTCAGTTCTGCGGTTCGAAGAAGTCGCTGGCGGCCGGCCTGCCCATGGCCATCATTATTTTCGGTGCCGGGTCGCTGGGCCTGATGATGCTGCCGATCATGATTTTCCATCAGGTTCAGCTGATGATTTGCACCTGGCTTGCGGGGCGTTACGCGCGCCTGGATGTGGTGGGCGCGGCGGCCGCGCTGGAGGCTTCGAAGAAGTAGCCGGCGTCCCCTGCACGCGGTCGTCCGCTACCCTCTCGGATAGCGTGCGGGGCGTTCACGAGGAGGGAACATGACGAAATTTTTTAAAAATAACCGAATAGTGCATTTATGTGCAATATGTGGTGTTTGTGCTGGTCAGTTGATTTTCTGTGGGGTTTGCAGGGTATTTGGCCCAAAATTCCCCTCGGAGACCCTGAACACTATCCGGTGTTGGGGGTTCGCATTAGCCAAATGGTGCTTTAGAATATTTCACTGTAGCTTCAGCGAAACCGGGTTCCACCTGCGAATATTTACTGACGCTACGTCACATGGGCACGGTAGAGATTCACTCCCTCAACCGGCCCGGAGCACTCGCCACGGCGGATTCACTCCCCGACCGCGCGATGACCGGAAGAGATTCACTCCCTCGCACCGGCAGACGCTCCCAAACATTCACTCAGACACAACTGGATAACTCAGCTTCACCACGCGCAGCTATAGCTCCGGCTATCCTGCGTGCTCGTCGCTGTAGTGCATCCACCCCAGAAACGAGGACACATTATCATGGCTACCATCATGAGCGTGAACGTATGCGATTCCAAGTACAACGCTGACCCCACCGGTGTACGAGACTCCACCAGCGCTATCCAGAAGGCCGTTGATGACGTCGCCGCACAGGGCGGCGGTTCCGTCGAGATTCCCGGCGGTATCTACCGAGTCTCCTACCCCTTCATCGAGATGAAGCACCGCGTCGAAATCTTCGGCCACGGTCAGGCAACCCGCATCGTCGCTTTCACCGACAAGAGCATCCCCTCCACCAAGAACGGTAGCTACGAATGTACCGGCGTGTTCCACACCGGTAGTTACACCACCCCCATGAGCGGTGGCACCAACCAGAACAAGCCCATGCGTATGGGCGTGCGCGACCTGTTTATCCGCACCAACAAGTACAACCTGCCGCTGAATTCTAAGAGCAACCAGATCTTCCTGGAGAAGCACACCCAGCCCGTCGACAACGTTGCGGGCGTCATCTTCCACACCCGCATTGCGGATGCCAACCCCGGCGAGCCGGACGCAGTGCCCACCCTGTCCAACATCGAGATTTGGGACACCGCCATTGGCGTGGCCATCCTGGGCCTGGACGACCAGGGCATGAAGATTGACAAGATCCGCATCCGCCAGACCCTGCGCCAGGGCCTGCTGGTCGGCAAGCCCGTGGGTCACCCGCTGCGCGCTCGCGAGGGCGACACCCCCGGCGCGGCAGATAACAAGTTCTCCATGATTGATGTCTCCGATGCCAACATGAGCTACGGTACCTTCGCCGGCATCGAGATTTACACCTCCCAGTCGAAGTTCGAGCTGTCGACCAGCTGGTTCAACAAGCGCAACCAGGGTAAGAACGCCCTGTACGAGGTGAAGACCCGCCACGTGGGCGCCGGCTGGTTCATCCAGGGCACCCGCAACATGTTCATTGGCTGCACCGCCCAGGAGAACGCCGGCCACGGCTGGCTCGTGGAGTGGGGCAACAACCAGTTCATCGGCTGCTTGGGTGAGTCTTCCAGCTTCCAGGATGCCGTGACCGGTGCTGCTCGAGGTGATGAGGCCGCCAACTGGTACATCGGCCGTAACGCCCGCGGTAGCCGCTTCGTGGCACCCCGCGCGCACAACCCCTACAGTTGGGCGAAGGCTTCGCTGTATGGCTTCTACATTGAGAACAACATTCGCGATATGCACATCACGAACGGTTCCGCTAAGGATGACCGCCTGGGCGAGAACAATATGATGGGCCGTCGCGTGCACGTGACCGGCGCGATGGGCGATAACGTGCTCATCGAGGTGGACCACATCCGTCACTCGACCTTCGCACCCAAGCAGCTGGAGAAGCGCGGCAACGGCGTGTTCATGGGCTAGTGATGGCCTCGACGTGCGAGACCGCCCCGAGGGGGCACGGGCTCGCTCTGGTGTTTCCGGACCACTAGTTCCGGGCTGATGCAGCGGCCCGGAATCGACACCAGTCGCCGCGGGGGGCGAGGAGAAATCCTCGCCCCCCGCGGCGTTTAAACGCCCCGTCTCATGCGCGGCCCGCCACACTTTGCGGGGGAGACGGCAGGGGAGCGCGCATCACAGTGTCCGGTCATCGCCTCCGCCGGTGCAATGCGGTACCCTTGAGCAGGAGCCACTCTCGCCCCGCGCGAAAGGGCCCGCACCGCTCAACTCACTCAGCACAGCGCACCGCCCGCGCACCCTATTCACTCAATTCAACCGCCCCACCGCGGCCCGTACACCGGCCGCGGCACACCCTTCCCGGAAAGAATTGAGCCTCACGTGCCTGATACTCCCATGAGCATTAACGCCGTCAACTACGGCGCAGATCCCACCGGTGCCAAGGATTCCACCGCGGCCATTCAGCGAGCCGTCGACGACGTCGCCTCGCACGGCGGCGGATCCGTCGAGCTACCCCGCGGCATCTACCGCGTTTCCTACCCCTTCATCGAAATCAAGCACCGTGTCGAGGTCATCGGGCAGGGCCCCGCGACCGTCGTCATCGCCCACTCCGACCGGGCCATTCCCACCACTAGCGACGGGTATATCGAGTACACCGGTGTGTTCCACGTGGGTAGCTACACGACCCCTGTCTACGGTGCCTACAACGCGAACAAGCCCATGCGCATGGGCGTGCGCAATCTGCACATCCGCACCAACGCGGCTAACACCCCCATCGATAGCTACCCGCTGGATGCGCACACCACCCCGCTCGACCACGTTGTCGGGGTCATTATGCACACGCACTTTACGGGCGATCAGCTCAACGAGCCAGACGTCGTGCCCGTCATCGCCGGCGTGGAAGTCTGGGACACCGCCATTGGCGTGGCCGTGCTCGGCCTGGACGACCAGGGCATGAAAATCGACGACGTGACCGTGCGCCGCACCCTCAACCAGGGCCTGTTGCTCGGCAAGCCCGTAGGCCACCGCCGCCGCGGTACCGAAGGCCAGAACTCCGGCGCGGCCGACAACAAGCTGCGCGGCGTAGACGTTGCCGAAGCCAACCTCAGCGGCGGCTCCTACGCCGGGATCGAGGTGTACGCGGCCCAGTCCAAGTTCGAGAACTGCTCCAGCAATAGCAACCACCGCACCCTCGGCAAGAGCGCCCTCTACGAACCCGGCACCCGCAACACCGGTGCGGGCTGGATTGTGCAGGGTGAGCGCAACATGTTCATCGGCTGCACCGCCCGCTCCAACGCGGGCCACGGCTGGCTCGTCGAGTGGGCCAATAACGTTTTCATCGGCTGCGCGGGTGAGGCGTCCAGCTGGGCCGGAACCGTCAGCGGTGCCGCCCGCGCCGACGAGGCGGCCAACTGGTACATCAGCCGCAACGCGCGCGGTACCCGAATGGTCGCGCCCGTCTCCTACAACCCGCCGGAGAAGCCCGCCTCCCTGTACGGCTTCTACATTGAAAACAAGATTTACGACCTTCGCATTGCCGACGGCGTTGCGCAGGACGAGCGCATCGGCGACGGCAATATGCTGGGTCGCCGTGTGTACGTGACCGGTGAAATGGGCGCGAACGTGGTGATTGAGGTGGAGGACCTGCGCCACACCACCTCCACGCCCGCTCAGCTTCGCGTGGAGGCGTATAACGTCATGCGCGGCTAGGGCCCGGGCGGGGGAGCCGCGCGCTAAGAGGTTGCGCGTCGGGGCGACCACTCACTAAGAATTCAATTTCATCTTGAATAAATTTTCGAGATGTACTTTAACTTTATTAAAAGGGAAGGTTTAATGCTGTCGCCTGCCCGGAACCGCTCGCGCGCCGCGGGCGGCCCGGTGCCTTCCTTCGGTGTCGCACCGACCCAACCGGTTCCTTCCGGCCGGTTTCCAACCACAATGTACGAGGACCGCACCATGCTTTCGGCTTTCTCACGCTCCCTTGCACCCGCACGACCCCTGCGTCGCGTGCTCACCCTGACCGTCGCCCTCGCCCTGGGTGCCTTGCCGGTGGGCGCATCCGCAGTGGTGCCCCACCCCCAGACCGCGGTGGCCGCCGTCCAGCCGCCCCGAAACAACGCTGACACCGAGTACAACACCTGCGTTGAACGCCTCGTGGGCGATGCGTCCCCCACGCCCGGCGTGTGGGCCGTCTGCCGCGGCTACCTCGACGAGGATGAGTACGTTGTGCGTCGTCGCCACGATGCGACCGTCACCCGCGCCGAGCTGGTGCGCCTGCTCTACCGCATGGCCGGCTCGCCCGCTGTGAAGGACCTTCCGGCCGTCTCTCCCTACGCTGACGTGCCCGCCAGCGACCCGGACTACGCCGCCATCATCTGGGCCGCGGATGCGGGCATCACCGCTGGCTGGGACGACGGCCTCTTCCACCCCGACGACCGCGCCAGCCGCTACACCCTCTCCGCGTTCCTGTACCGTGCGGCGGGTAGCCCCGAGGGGGCTGCGACCATTCGCCGCCCGAAGCTGGTTGAGCGCGATGCGCAGCGCAAGGAAGACGCGGCCGCACGGAAGAGCCGTTTCGCCACCGAGAGCCGCTGGCTCACCCGCACCCTGGGCGAGTACCCGGCGGCCGATCGTGACGGCGACGGCGTGACGGATAAGGTAAAGCCCGGCGATCCGCTGTACTTCTCGGATGCGCTCTACATGCTTCGGGCTTACGAGAAGGCCGGCCTGAAGGTCGTCGGAACGCCCGCCGGTAACTAGGGCTGACGTTGGCTAAAATCAGTGCTGACTAGTGTATATATTCACCGCCCGCCGGTGCGACCCACCGGGTTGCGCGGGCGGGCGGTGGTGTACCGGCATGCCTTCGATACACCCGCCCGTGAGGTGAGCTCCCCGCACCCGCTAAGCTAGAAGGCATGAAGATTGCCACCTGGAACATCAACTCAATCCGCGCCCGCGAAAACCGCGTCGAAGACTGGCTCGACGAGCACGAGGTCGACGTGCTCGCCCTGCAGGAGACCAAGACCAAGGACGAGACCTTCCCTTTCGACCTCTTCGAGTTCATGGGTTACGAGGTGGCGCACTTCGGGTTGAACCAGTGGAACGGCGTGGCGATCGCCTCCCGCGTGGGCCTTGAGGACGTGCAACGCGGCTTCGACAACCAGCCGCACTTCGGCAAGCCCGGCGAGCCCGAGGTGCTGGAGGCGCGCGCGATTGGCGCTACCTGCGGCGGCGTGCGCGTCTGGAGCCTGTACGTGCCCAACGGCCGCGGCCTGACCGACCCGCACATGGATTACAAGCTTCGCTGGATGGAGGCGCTGCGCCAGAACGTGCACAACGAGCTGGCCGCCAACCCGCAGTCGCAGCTCGCCCTGGTTGGCGACTGGAACGTCGCCCCCGAGGACGCCGACGTGTGGGACATCGACTACTTCCGTGATAACGAGCTGACCCACGTCTCCGAGCCCGAGCGCCGAGCCTTCGCCGCCCTACTCGAAGAGGGCATGGTGGATGTGGTGCGTCCGCACACCCCGGGCGAGTACACCTACTGGGACTACCAGGCGGGCCGCTTCACCAAGGATGAGGGCATGCGTATCGACTTTCAGCTGTTCTCGCCCGCGCTTGCGGCCCGGGTGCAGAACGCCTGGATCGATAGGGTGGAACGCGCCGGTGAGGGCGCGAGCGACCACACGCCGGTGGTCGTGGAGATTGCCGACTAGGCCGAGCCATAGCTTTGACGGGTGCTCAACCCGGGATATTTACCGCGGGAGGCGGGGGATGCGTTCCCCCGCCTCCCGCGGTTTTGCGTCTCGGGGGCGCAGTCCTCCCCAAAGTTTCCGTGTGGCTTAGTTGAAAAGTTCGTCTAGCCGAACTATTGTTAAATTCCGCCCGGGATGACAGGCAAAAGCGCATCATGATGCCTGCGCAGACACACCGTGTCCCTATCGTCCCGGCGCGGCAAATCCTAACGCATCAACCACATACTCAAACCCGTGACTTCCAATGAAGGATGCCTCATGAACGCTCTCACCCCCGCAGGCGGCAACGCACGCCGCCTCATCCAGGCGCTCTGCGCCGCCCTCGCACTCACCCTGCTACTCGTACTCACCGGTTGCGGTAGCACCGCCAGCACCACCGACGGCGCTAAGAGCAGCAGCGGCAAGAAGACCGTGCTCACCACCTTCACCGTGCTCGCAGACATCGCCCGCAACGTGGCAGGCGACGACCTGAACGTCGAATCCCTCACCAAGCCCGGCGCAGAGATTCACGAGTACGAGCCCACCCCCTCCGACGTGAAGAAGGCGCACGCTGCCGACCTGGTGCTCGACAACGGCCTGAACCTCGAATCCTGGTTCGCCAAGTTCGTTGAAGAATCCCACGCTAAGCACGTGACCGTCTCCGAGGGGGTCACGCCCATCTCCATTACCGAGGACGCCTACGCGGGCAAGCCCAACCCCCACGCCTGGATGAGCCCCAGCAACGTGCAGAAGTACGTGGACGTCATGGTCCGCGAGTTTAGCGCCCTCGACCCGGAGCACGCCGCCGACTACAAGTCCCGCGGTGAGGCCTACAAGAAGCAGCTGCAGCAGGTGCGTGACGAGCTCGTCAGCGAGATTTCCACCCTGCCCGAAAACCAGCGCGCGCTCGTCACCTGCGAGGGTGCCTTCTCCTACCTGACCTCCGACGCTGGGCTGAACGAGAAGTACATTTGGGCGGTCAACTCCGAGCAGCAGGCCACTCCCTCGCAGATTTCCTCCACCATCGACTACGTGCGCAACAACCGCGTGCCCGCCGTGTTCTGCGAGTCCACCGTCTCCGACAACCCGATGCGCCAGGTGGCCGACGCGACCGGCGCCCGATTCGGCGGCGTGCTCTACGTGGACTCCCTATCGGACTCGAACGGCCCCGTACCCACCTACCTGGACATGATCCGCTACGACGCACGCACCATCGTTGCGGGCCTCAAGGGCAACTCCTAAACCCGGCATAAACCCCGAATAAACCCGGGCCAAACCCGGTATCGAAAACCCCGGGTAAACCCCAAACCCCCGATAGGATAGGAGGGGCGGTCGCCTTCTTGGTTCCGCTCCTCCCACGCCGTTAACACCCGCCCCACGCATACGGTGACCACCAGAAAGAACACAAGGAATGAGCACTCTTCTCAGCTGCGAAAATGTGCACGTGAACTACGGGCCAGTCCGCGCCCTCACCGGCGCATCCTTCACCCTGGACACCGGGCGTATCTGCGGCCTGATCGGCATGAACGGCTCCGGCAAATCCACCCTCTTCAAAGCCATCATGGGGGTTGTGCCCGCGCACGCCGGCACCATCACCCTGGACGGGCAGGCCGTCGGCGGCAAGCGCGCCCACCGCCACCGTGCCGGAATCGTCAGCTACGTGCCGCAGAGCGAAGAAATCGACTGGACCTTCCCCATCTCCGTGCGCGAGGTCGTCAGCATGGGCTGTTACCGCAACCTCGGCATCACCCGTCGCCTGCGCGCCGCGGACCGTGCCGCCGTGGATGAAGCGCTCGCCCGCGTGGAACTGACCGACCTGGCCGACCGTCAGATTGGGGCGCTCTCGGGCGGGCAGCGCAAGCGCGCCTTCGTGGCCCGCGCCATCGCCCAGGGCGCCCGCCTGCTGCTGCTGGATGAGCCTTTCGCCGGCGTGGACAAGCGCAGCGAGGCGATGCTCATTCAGGTCATCGAACAGCTGCGTGACGAGGGCGCAACCGTGCTGGTTTCCACGCACGACCTGGCGAGCCTGCGCCAGTTTGCCGACGAGGCGCTACTGCTGCGCGGCGATATTCTGATGCACGACGTCCCCGAGAAGGTGCTCGCCCCCGAGAACCTGGTGCGCGCCTTCGGCATGGAGGTGGATGCCGGCGCGTCGGTCGCTACCGGTGCCGCTGCCTCCGGTGCTGCTACCTCCGGCACTACTATGAACAGCTCTGCGGAAGGGAAGAACTAAGAATGAACATTCTGGATTTTCTGGTGGAACCGCTCACCCTGCCCTTCATGCTCCGAGCCGTGGTCGTCACCATTATCGCCGCCGCCGTCTGCGCCCTGCTCTCCTGCTGGCTCGTGCTACTCGGCTGGTCGCTCATGGGGGACGCCATCTCCCACGCGGTGCTGCCCGGCGTGGTGCTCGCCTACATTTTCGGCGCGCCCTTCGCCGTCGGCGCGGTGGTTGCCGCCCTCGTGGCGGTGGCCCTCATCGGCGGGGTGCAACACAGCGGCCGCGTGCGCGAGGACGCCGCCATCGGCATCGTGTTCACAACCCTCTTCGCGCTGGGCCTGGTGCTGATTTCGGTCACGCCGTCCAATACCGACCTGAACCACATCCTCTTCGGCAACGTGCTGGGCGTGTCCTGGGCAGACGTCACGCAGGTCGCCATCCTGGCGGTCCTCGTGGCGGCCGTGCTGCTCATTAAGCGCCGCGACTTCGTGCTGTACGCCTTCGACCCGGGGTTTGCGCGCGCCGTTGGCCTGCGTCCGCGCCTGCTCGGCGCGCTACTGCTCGTGATGCTGGCGCTCACCTCCGTGGTGGCCCTGCAGATCGTGGGTGTGGTGCTGGTCGTGGCGATGCTGGTTATCCCCGGCTCCACGGCGCGCCTGCTCACCGACCGCTTCGTGCCCATGCTCGGCGTGAGCGTGGGGGTTTCGCTCGCGGGAACGCTGACCGGCCTGTACGCCAGCTACTACCTGGACGTCTCGCCGGGCGGTGCCGTGGTGGTCACGCAGGGGCTGCTCTTCGCGATTGCCTACGCGTTGGCCCCGCGCTACGGCCTGGTGGCGCGCCTGCGGGCTCGTCGACAGGTCGCCGAAGCCTAGCGGCCGGCACAACAGCGGGCCAGTACAACAGCGGGCGGGGACGCTTCTCGAGTGTCCCCGCCCGCTGTTTACTATCTGCGAAGGCATGCTGGTGAGCGGTGCCCGCACCGCCCGGGAGGGGCCGCGAAGCCCGGGGGTTAGCGCGCGGGGCGCGATACGAAGAGGGAGGCGGTCGCCTCCGCACCGAGCGGAATAATCGTGCTCCCGGAGACCACCGCGCCGCTCTCGTCCGTCTCGTGCAGGTTGCCGGAACCGGCACCCACCACGCTCACGTTCACCGCCTCGGAGAAGGGGGCGCCCTCCTCCACCTTGAGGCGCGCGCCGGGCACGAAGCCGTGGCCGTGCAGGTAGCGCAGCAAGCGCGGGTCGTCATCGTTAATGCGTTCGAGCATGACCGTCTCGCCCGGTTCGCACTGGCTCAGCGGCACGGTCTGCGGAAAACTAATATGCCCCGAAGAGTCCGGAATCGGGTCGCCGTGCGGATCGCGGGTCGGGTGCCCCAGCAGGGTGTCGATGCGGTCCACCATGAAGTCGGATACCGCGTGTTCGAGAACCTCCGCCTCGTCGTGCACGCGGTCCCAGGTGTAGCCGAGCGTCTCAACGAGGAAGGTTTCGATGAGGCGGTGGCGGCGAATCATGGCCAGGGCGTAGGCGCGCCCAATCTCGGTGAGCTCGATGGCACCGTAGGGCTGATGCTCAATCAGGTCGGCGGCGGCCAGGCGCTTGAGGCCGTCAGAAATCGAAGAGATGCGCAGGCCCATACGTTCGGCCAGCGCCGAGGCGGTGGCGGGGGTTTTGGTCCATTCTTCGAGGCGCCAGATCTCCTTGAGGTAGTTCTGGGTGCTGACGGAAAGTTCTGAGAGAGGCATAAAGATTAGTTTACCTTTTCTGCGGTTTTGCCTGCCGGGGCGGTCCGCCGGGTCTGAAGAGTAGCCCGAAGAATAGCCCGAAAATACAAAATCCCGCCCGGCCGTGAACCATCATGGCGAGACGGGATGCGCGGGATGCGCCGGCACCGTGTGTTCGGGCGGGCCGGCACCCCGAGGATTACCGAGGCTTAGGCGGCGCGGCGGTGCGTGCGCTCGATGCGGGTCATCAGCTCGATGAGCGCGCCGCGGGCGGCCTGCTCTTCGTGCCAGAGGGAACGGACGAGGGTGCGGCTGACCGCCTGGGTGGTGATTCCCAGGGCGGTTGCGGCGGCCTTCTGCTGGCCGCGCACACCGGGGACGAGCAGGTTCACGACGCGCCACTCGGCGTCGGTGCGGTCGGCGCAGACGCGGTAGAGCAGGCGTGCGGAACCGGTGGCCAGCTCGGCGAGGTGGTGGTTGTCCGCGCTGATGCTGATGCAGCGGACGGGGGCGCCTCCCTGCGCCTCCTCGATGGCCAGGCGCGAGAATTCGAGGGCGTCACCGGTGCAGTCGGTGGTGCTGACGGCGCCGAGCGCCCCGGCGAAGCGGGGGATGTTGAGCTCGCCGATTCCGATGCCCACCCAGAAGCCGTTATCGCGGGCGGCCATCAGCGCCGCGTGCAGTGCATCGCTGGCCCGGTCGAAGGCGCCCTGAATCTCGTCAGGGTAGGTCTGGGCGAAGGCAACACGCGGGTTGAGCTTGGCGAGTTCGTCCGACAGTGCAGTGAGTGAGTGCTGTGCGGAACGTTGGATGAAAGTAAGAACGAACACCCTCTTATTATGCCGTAAAACCTTCAATGCCCAGCGTAAGGTTCGGCGTAATACCGGCAACACTCAAAACCCCTAAAATACGCATTGATAAGGGGAATTATTGAAACGTTACACCGCGTGTAAAAATCATTGAAAGGATGTAGAACACCCCCGAAAGGAAAATAATTTTCATGCAAGTGCACGTTGAATTATTCGCTTTCGGGGGCGTTGAGTGGAGTTGATAGACGGGGCTACCGCGGAACTACTGTGCGTTCGTTACCTGCGAGATATGCGGCAGCTGACGCAGCGGCTTCTGGAATACCATCACCACCAGCGACAGGAAAATGAACACCGCGTAGAACAGCGCCGTGTACGTAATACCCCAATCAACAATGAGGAACCCAGCCAGCAGAACAGCCAGCGGGGTCAGCGCCATGTTCGGGATGCCCTGCACCGAGTGCACGCGACCGATCATATGCTCCGGGGTGGAAGCGTTAATGTACGCAATGATGCTCGAATTGAAGGAGGGGAGCACAATACCCGCCAGCACGATCAGCAGGCACACCGCCCACAGCATCGAATGAACCACCGGTAGCAACAGGTAGCAGGCCGACATGATGGCCAGGGAGGTGATACCGAGCGGGCCGAGCGCAAACTTCTCGGTCAGCGGGCCGACCAGGAACGAACCGAGCAGCACGCCCACGCCGAAGGCGCTCGCAAAGATGCCAATGAAGAGCGGGTGCGCGCCCTCCAGGGTGTAGTAGTAGATGAAGGTGAGCGGAATACCGACCGTTCCAAAGTTCGCAAGCGTTGAAACGAACGCGATGGACACCAGCACCTTGTTCTTTAGGATGTACTCGAAACCGGCTTTTGAGTCCTGCCAGAAGCTGGTTTTCTCGCCTTCCTCCTCTTCTGTGGGCTGCCGACTAGCACCGTAGGTTTTGGGTGCGACGATGAACGCCAGCAGGTTAACGACCGCGTGAACGGCGGTCATAAGCACGGTCGAAAAGCCGATAATGATGCCCGCAACAGGGCCACCCAGTAGGTTGGCGGTGGACTCACGCGTCTCACCCATACCGGAGGCGTACCCCAGGTGCTCCTTGGGGACTACACGGGTAATGATGGACTGCTCGCTCGGGTAGTCGAAGGTTGAAATGATGGCGGCGAGAGAAATCGTGATCACCAAAACGTAAATGTTGGTGACGTTGAAAACGAGGTAGAGAAGAATCGCAACCCAGGACAGCGACTGGCCGATACAGGACAGCGCCAGGCACTTCGAGGGGCCGATTCTGTCAACCCATGTTCCGGATATCGCCCCGGCGCAGGTGGCGAGAACACCCGCGACGAAGAGGGTGATGCTCGCGGCCTCGGGGGAGCCGGTCAGCGCCAAAATAATGATGGGCGTGGTGATATAGCTCATCGAGTCTGAGAGCTGGTTGGCTCCAATGGCAAAGAGAGTATTTCGAAAATCTCTATTCTTGAGTAGCTCGGTGTTGACACTCATGGGGGACCTCCACGATGGGGTTTATGGTGTCGCGCGGTGTGCAATCCGTCGTGCGTAGTTCGTTGTGCGCAATTCGTAGCGCGCAATCGTATGAGTGAATACCCCGACAGTCGGCTGTGCCTGCCTGTATTCGTCTGTTTTCACCTGTGCCCGCCGGTCATGACGGGCCCGCCGGTCATCACGGGGTGGTTGAGGATGCACGGGGCGGCTCATCGGGAACCACCCCCCCGCACAAATAGTGTGTCGCGCGATACTTTAGATTCTATAAGAGACGGTAATCATATACATGAACACTGGTTGAAAAACTTTCCCCATTTTGAGTATTGACATTAGGGTTAGTTTGACTATAATTCATTCTTGGTGCTTCCGCCCGGCTGAGCCCTGACTAAACCCGGCTGAACCCGAATCAGGGCACGCCAAAGACACCCGCAACCAGGCTCCGCCAATCCACACCGCCAGACTCTGTTACAGCCAGCCCCGCAACGTAGCGGGCGGGGGAGTGTAGAAGAGCGCAGAATACGGGCTGCACTAGGCGCTACTCCACCAGGCCCGCGAAGCCCGACAGAGCCAGCACCTCCTCAACATCCTGCGGCACCGAACGCGCCACCAGCGGCGAATGTACCAGCACCGCCCGCCACTGACCGCGCGACACCGCCACATTCAAACGATTCGGCGACAGCACAAACCCCGCACCGCGCCCAGAATCAACCCGCGACGACGCCAACGACACCAACACCACCGCAGCCTCCTGACCCTGGAACTTATCCACCGTACCCACACGCACGCCAGCACCCGAAGAATCCGCCAAACCAGCAGCAATCAGCGCCTCACGCACACAATCAACCTGCGCGTTATACGCCGCCACCACAATGCAATCCTCCGCCGCCAACGGGCGCGGCTCAGCACCAGCCGCCGGAACCCACTCACGACCCAACAACTCGCGCACGCAATCCACCACCGCCTGCGCCTCCTGCACGGAACGCACCGAACAACCCGCATGCTCCACCGGATACGACACCACACCCGGCGCAACACCCTGCAGGGCGCGGCCAGCCGTCGCCGCTGCGCTCGCCAACGCGCCATCATACGACAGCCACGAAACTCGCTCGCACAACGCCGAATCCATGCGCCACGACTCACCCAAGAAATAGCCAAAACGAGGATCCAGCGCCGCCGCCCCGTCAGACAACCAGCCCAGTGCCGAAACATCCACCGGGTACGGGTGCACACCCGTCGACACCTGCGGCAACTGCTGCGGATCGCCCAACAGCAGCACCGAACGCGCCGCACGAGCCGCCGCCACCGTATTTGTCAGAGAGAACTGGCCCGCCTCATCAACCACCAGCACGTCCAGAGACCCGGCGGGCACGCGACGCTCACTCACGTAATCCCACACCGTGCCGCCAAAGAGCAGGCCGCCCTCACCGGAAATCAGCTCCGTCAGCTCGGAATCAGACACCTCGGCCCACGGGGCGTCCGGAGTCACCGACTTGCCGCGCAGACGCACCGCGCGGGAGGCATCAAAACCCTCGCGGGCGCAGCACGCCGACATGAGATTCTCAATCACCGCATGCGACTGAGCCACCACGCCCACCTTCGCGCCCTCAGCTACAAGGCGCGCAATCACGTGCGAGGCGAGGAAGGTCTTACCCGCACCCGGAGGGCCCTGAACCGCCACATAGGAGCGGTCGAGAGCGCGAACCGCCGCGTGCACGGCATCGACCGTGGGCAGGGCAGAGCCCGGAAAATCAACCTCACGGGGTAGATTTTCTGTATTTTTAGCGTTTGAGGCGCTCTTCTTGAGCCGCGGTGCGCGGCGGAACAGTAGGTCCGCGGAGGCGCTCTCCACCCCCGTCAGCGAAGCCGCCGCATCAAGCACGTTCGGCAGGGTGCGGGACGAGGAGGGAGCATTGGAGGGCTCGCTGGAAGCCCCGGAGCCCTCGCCGGGCACGGGGTCATTAGGCACGGGGTCGCTGGGCATGAGAGCGCCGTCGAACAGCAGCCCGTGCACATCGGCCTGCAGAGCCGCCTCAATCGTCGCCGTAGACACCGGATCGCCCGGACCAAGGCCCGAGGGCATGGCACCGTGCGGCTCATCCTTCACGCGGATGCGCTCCTGCAGAAGCACCTCCAGGAGCTCGCCGGCCGGCTCTTCGGAGCCTTCGGGCTCGGCACCGAAACCGCCCTGCGCCACCGCCAGCACACGCATGCCAAAGAAACCCGTCGCCGCCAACTCAGCGGGCACACGCTCACCCGGATTCGACGCACGGAAATAATTCAGCTGCGACTCCATACGGTCCAGCGCAATCTGCGGGCTCAACCCCGCCTCATACGCACAAAACACCGCACGGTCAGAGGGTGCAATCACCAGGCTCGGGTCGGCCTCAATTCGCGCGCGCAACAGGCGTACCTGCGCGCCGCGCACACGATACCAGCCGGGGGCGTCCGGCACCTCGGTGGGCTCCTTCATGGCGGCGGCGAACGCCTCCTCCTCGGCGGGGGTGCTCAGAAGAGCATGCGCATGCTCCGCCGAAAGCACCTGCACCCGATCAAGGTACGCGTAATCGCGGCTCGCCACCCATGCCGTCGGGCCGTCCTCCAGGCGGCGAATGTGCTCACGCCAGAACGGGGCACGCTCGCGGCGGTGATAGTTCGTCATGGATAGCAGCATCGCCGCCTCAAGCTCACCGGCACCCCAGCCGTGCTCCGCCGCGTGCTCTTCGAGGGAGGCGAGCTGGGCATCCAGCAGGCACTGCAGGCGGTACTGTTCGCTGTCGTTCTCCACCGCGGCGGGCACCTGGTACATGACCGGAGGCTCCTCAGCTTCGGGGTCTTCGGCGGTATCTTCGGTGACGAGCTCCGGGGCTTCGGTCGCAAGAGCCAGGGAAGCCGCCGCGTTCAGGCACGCCGGGCACTCGTCGCAGGTCAGAAAATGCGGGATGCGCTCGGCAAGTTCCGCCGGTTCCGTGCCCTCGTTCAGCGCCTGGGTGAGCAGCAGGAGGCGCTGCTCCTGCAGGCGAATCAGCGGCAGAATACGCGCCGAATCAACCCGGTGAGGTTGAGGAACGGGGGAGTGGTGCTCCGGGGTCGCCGATTCGGACTCTGCACCGTACTCCTCAGCGCCGTATCCCTCAGTGCCGTGCTCCAGGTGGAGGTCGAGGCGCACGGCATTCTTGGTGTTCTCGACGCTCTTGGCGACCCCGGCGGCCAGCAGGTGCGCCGCCAGGGCACCGCGCAGCAACGCCCGATGCGCCGCCTCACCCAGGTGCGGGGTGCAGATAATTCGTGCGGTATTGCCCTCGGCGGTGCTGTCCGCGGGTGCACCGTTCGTGACTGCGTACTCCAGGCGGTCGAGTTCCACCGTGTAGGTCAGCCCCGCCGCGGAGGTTGCCGCCAGGGGCACCGGGTGCGCCTTACCGCCCGCATGCTCACCGGTGACCACCCCACCCTCGGTCAGTACTCGCAGGCACTCGCGGTACGCTTCGCGGGCGCGCTCAAGCTCCGACTCAGCCGGGCGCGCAGTCTGCTTCTGTGCAAGTTCCCGAAGCTCGGTGTAGAGCCGCAGCTCGCAGGCTGAGGTTGCGGTCAGATCGGCGAGGGTGAAGGTAAGGTCCATGGTGGCTTTTCTGCTGGAGAAGAGGGAAATAGGACGGGCGTGAAACCCGCCGGGGGAGTGGGTGCGAATCCCGATTGGGAGGGCTTATTAGCACCCCGAGTCGGCCCCTCGCCCTGAGAGGTTGATTTTCAGGTTTCACGTGAAACACTGCGGAAAATCAACCTATACGGGATGATTTAGGGGGCTTTCGGGGCTATCCGGGCACGCACGCTAGGAGGCAGCACCCGTCGCGGGCGCCTCAGAAACCGGGGCACTCGCCCCTTCCGAAGCCGTCGCAGGCGCGGGGGTTAAAGCCGCCGCAGGGGCACCCGCAGAAGCATCGGCAGACGCACTCGGCGCGCTCGAACGGTCCGCAATCGCGGCGGCCGCAGCGTCCACGCGCTCCTTCGCCGCGGGCAGGGCCTCCGCCCCGCCCAGGTCGTTCAGAATAATCGCAAAGATCAGGAGCGTGCCGTCCGGGCGGGTCGCCACACCGCACAGCGAGGACACCGTATAGAGGGTGCCCGTCTTGGCGCGCACAAAGCCGCGCGCGTGCACCGAATTCGCCGCCGCAAAACGATCGGCCAGGGTTCCGCTATCGCCCGCGAGTGGGAAGGCCTGCATGAGCTGCTCGGCGCGCTCATCGGCGTTGAGCAGGGCCACGGTCTGCACCAGGGTTCGGGCGGTCACACGGTCCGTCAGGGACATGCCGCACACGTCGGCCTGCACCAGGTTTTCCACGGTCACGCCGGCATCCACGAGCGTCTGCCGTACCGTCTGCTGGGCGGCCTCGGCGCTACCCTCCCTGCCCGCGGCAATGGCGGCGTAGCGTCCCAGAACCTCGGCCAGGGCGTTATCGGATTCGAGCATCATGTGCTGCGCCTGCTCGAACAGGGTGGCCGACTCCACCGACCCCACCTCGGTCGCCCCGGTGGGCGCGGTCGCGTGCTCGGCCAGGGTGAAGCTCAGACCCGGCTCCTTGCCGGCGGTGTTGAGCGCATCCACGAACGCCTGCTGGGCGGCCACGGCGGCGTCCTCCGGGCGCACCGGGTTGCTTGCGGTCGACTTGCCCGGCACCGTGTGCGATTCGAGCGCAATCGGGTGGATAGGGGTAATCTGCCCGCTGGACACGTCGCCCTCCTCCCAGCCGGGGTTGACGCTCGGGCCGGTGAAGAGCGCGGTGTCCAGGTAGACGGGCATGGCGCTGGTCGGCTTATCGCCCGCGGCAACGGCCTTGACCGTCTGCTCGGCAAGGGTGGCCAGGCCGGCCCGCCCCACGACCTGCTTCGGGTCGGAGACTCCCGCACCCAGCAGGGAGTCGCCTCCGGCCACGAGGTACAGCGCATCGCCCTGGCGCACCGCGCGGGTGGTCAGGCGGCCCTGCAGGTTGGCGTGACGGCTCAGGGCGAAGAAGGTCAGAATCTTGAAGGTGGAGGCGGGCACGCGCGCGGCATCGGCATTGGCGGCGTAGAGGTCGCCCGGCGCGGTGGTCGCGCCCGTACCGGTGAGGCCGCCGTCCAGGCTGGTCACGAGGATGCTGTACTGCGGGTAGGTGCCGTCGGCGAATAGCTTGTCGAGGCTGGAACGCAGGCGCTCGGCATCCTCTGCGTTCAGTGCGGGTGCGAGGCTCGGGGTGGCGCTTGCGGAGGCGGTAGCCGGCTCGCTGGCGGTGCCGGATGCGCTTCCCGAGGGGCTTGTAGAACCCTCGGGACGCTTCTGCTCCACGGCCGCCGACCCGCAGGCGGTCAGCAGGAACATGCCGCCGAGGGTGAGGGCGGCGCGGCGGGTGAGGGTTCGGCCGGCGTGAGGGCGGCCGGGGGTCTGTGCGTGAGGATTGAAGGAGGGCATCCTTCGAGCATAGCGGCAGGGCGCGCCGGGTATCGAATTGGGGCGTTACCTACACCGCCCCGTTTTGCCCCCGTAATACGCGGTTTCGGCACGTGCGAACGGGTTACAATGGGTGAGTTCAACACCTAGCTTTCGCACCCGTGCGCCGATGTCGCCGCGAAAGTGACCTTAACTCACGAGAAAGAAGGTTCCGATGGAACTCGACGTCACTATTGAAATCCCCCGCGGCTCCCGCGTGAAGTACGAAGTGGACCACGAGACCGGCCGCCTGCGCCTGGACCGCGTGCTGTTCACCTCCATGCAGTACCCCACCGCTTACGGCTACTTCGAGAACACCCTGGGTGAGGACGGCGACCCGCTGGACGCAATGCTGATTCTGGACGTTGACGTGGTTCCCGGCGTGCTGGTTGAGGCTCGCCCCGTTGCAGTGTTCAACATGACCGACGAGGCTGGCGGCGACGCTAAGGTTCTGTGCGTTCCCACCGACAAGCGCTACGACCACATCAAGTCCCTGGCTGATGTTCCCGAGCAGCTGAAGGCTGAGATTCAGCACTTCTTCGAGCGTTATAAGGACCTGGAGCCCGGCAAGTGGGTTAAGGGCGAGGGCTGGGAAGACCTGGCTGCCGCCGAGAAGATGGTCCAGGAGGCTATCGACCGTTTCGCAGCTGAGGGTCACTAAGCTGCCGCGCCGTTAGGTGCACCCGGTTTTTAGAAGGGGGCGTGTTCCCTGCGTCTGGTTTGTGCGAGTTTTCGTGCGTGCTGGAGGCGGTGGGCACGCCCCTTTTTTGTTGCACCTTTTGCCTTTGTTGTGTCTTTCGCCGCATCTGCCTGCACGCCGGGCATAGTTGATTGCGCGAGGTGCAGATTCCGGGTATCTTCAAAGGGATTCACTCTTCTTCTACTCTCACATCTTTCACCGAGGATAGAAAATGAAGAAGAACCTTTCGACCCGCGGCGCAGCGGCACTGTTGGCGCTGGCTATGGGGTGCATGGGTCAGGGCGTAGCCCAGGCGGCATACATTCAGCCGAAATCTGCACAGCCTGTTGAAGAGCTGGAATTCGATGTTAATTGTTTTGACATGCACTTCTTTTACGGCAAGAACGTTATCACCAGTTTGCACTGGGCGGAGTGTACCGGCCTAATTACGAAGAAGCAGGTTGTTGGGCTGGGCACAACCCGTGAAGATAAGTTGCCGAACGGGGTCATGACCATTTCGCGCGGCCGCTTGCTGGAGTACCTGTACCATCTGGCTGGTTCACCCGAGGTGAAGAACCTGCCGGAGAAGTCCCCGTACACCGATCTGACCCCGGGCGATGCACGCTATAAGGTTGCTATTTGGGCGACCCGCGTGGGTTTGACCACCGGTTGGTCTGATGGTTCCTTCCATTACGACACTCCGGCAAGTCGCGGCGCCTACTTTACTTTCCTTTATCGTGCCGCGGGTAGCCCCAAGGTGACTTTGGAATCTCTGGATGCGGCGAATGCTGTGCGTGCTGAGAAGGGTGCTGCTCCCATTAGGGAGGGGAGCGAGTTGCATCGAGCAATGAGCTGGGTGTACCAGCATGCGCTGGCGAAGGGGGAAGATAGCAGGGCGTATGACACTAGGTTCGCCACTGACGGGTACACGCTGTGGGATTTCAATGAAACACCGGATTTCTATTACGCTTCGTACCGCACTATTTTCACCCCTCTCATGGTTCTTGATTACCATGAAGAGCTGGCACCGATTGTGGCTCGTCTGCAGTCGCTGTCCTAGCGGCAGGTGAGCGGAGGGCTTGCTGGGGGCGTGTTCCCCGTGTCTGGTTCGTGCGAGTTTTCGTGCGTGCTGGAGGCGGTGGGCACGCCCCCTTTACTGTGTTCCTTGGCTGTGTTTGGGGGGGTACCGGAAGGGCAGGTTTAACCGAACTATTCTTCGGAAAATAGCCTATGAGCACCTCCGGGAATGCTAATATGGGCATATTACGAAGAATACTTCGTATAACCTGAGGTTCTGTAGCGGTGAGGAGGGAACCCCTATGGCATTCGACGCAGCAGGGTTCGCGCAAGAATTCGGTGCGCAGGTTCGTGCCGTCCGCAAGTACGAAAAAATCACCCAAATGGAGTTGGCGTGGATGGTCGGGCTCAGCGATAAAACAATCCGCGATATTGAGCGTGGGCTACCCGGCCCGTCAATTGGCGCGGTCCTCAAGGTCGCCCAAGAGCTCGGCATCGAGCTGGCCATTACTAACCCCCTCACCTAACCCCTCCCGCACGCCTATATAAAGGAACCACCATGCAGAATGGACGCGCAGGACGCCTGCATCCGGCCGTCGGCACCGCCCGCCGACACCTCGCCGCCGCCCTCGAAAAGCTCCTCGGCGCCGGAAGCATCAAAGCCACCGGACGCTCCCGCACCAGCCGCACCGCACCCGAGCCGGACGCCGCCGACCTGCCCCTGCTCCTGGTCGCCTGCAGCGGCGGCCCGGATTCCCTCGCGCTGGCCGCCATCGCCGCGCACTTCGCCCGCCGCGGCGATGTGCGCGTGGGCGCCGTCATCGTCGATCACGGCCTGCAGGAAGACTCCACCACGGTCGCCGCGCAGACCGCGCAGACCCTCACCGACCTGGGGCTTCACCCCGTCATCACCGAAAAGGTACAGGTTCCCGTCGGCAACATGGGCCCCGAAATGGCGGCACGCACCGCCCGCTACGCCGCCTTCAAGAAGGTTGTTGAGGCGACCGGCGCCCGCGCCGTGCTCCTCGGCCACACCCTCGACGACCAGGCGGAAACCGTGCTGCTCGGCCTGAGCCGCGGCTCCGGCACGCGCTCCCTGGCGGGCATGCCGCCCGTGCGCGTCGAAGGGGGCGTCACCTACCTGCGGCCCTTCCTCGGCCTGCGCCGCGCCGACATGCTCGATATCTGCGAGGCCGAAACCCTCACCCCCTGGATTGACCCGACCAACACCGACGAAACCCTCATGCGCGCCCGCATCCGCCACAGCGTGCTGCCCTACCTGGAGGAGCACCTCGGTGGGGACGTGGCCCGCTCCCTGGCCCGTACCGCCGCGGTGGCCGGCCCCGACGCCGAATACCTCGACGAGCAGGCACATGCCGCCTACGAGCAGGCGCTCCTACCCGCCGGAACCGCCGTGCGCGGCATCGAGTGCGAGGACGCCGTGCTGCTGGACCGTGCGCAGGTGGCGGCGCTACACCCGGCGCTTCGATTGCGTGTGCTTGCGACCGCCTGCAAGACCGCCGGGGGAGAGAACCCCGGCTTCGAGCGACTGCAGGCGCTGGACTCTTTCACCGCCGAATACGCGATAGCTGGGCCCGTTCAGATGCCCGGCCACGTGAGCGCGTACCGCCGCCGCAAAATTGTGCATCCGGCAACCGGTGAACGCGTGGATGCGCTGGTCCTCGTGCCCACCCGCGGGTAGCCACCGCTCCGCTACCGGGGCTTCGGGGCCGGTCGCCGCAAACCTGCCGCCCGGCCCGCATATAGTGCCCCCACGTGCGGATTCGGATATTGCGCATGCCTCGAATCGGGCTCCCCGCGGGTGCGCGAGGGGCTGGTGAGGTGCGCCGAAGCACGTTTTTAAGTCATACTTAAAGCGAACACCATCCACATTGTCCGGTGCGGGGTGCCCGCCAGCGAGCGGTCTGTGCCCTCCCGGAGGCGCAGTAGCGTCCAAATATACGAAGGAATTATCGTGCAGGCTATCGACGTGAAGGACGATATCAAGAACGTACTCTTCACCAAGGAAGAGATCAATGCGAAGGTCGCCGAGCTGGCGGCTCGCATCGACGAAGACTACGCCGGCAAGGACGTGCTGCTCGTGGGCGTGCTGAAGGGCGCCATCATGGTGATGGCTGACCTCTCCCGCGCGCTGAAGGGCCACTACACCATGGACTGGATGGCTGTCTCCTCCTACGGTTCCGGCACCAAGTCCTCCGGCGTGGTTCGCATCCTGAAGGACCTGGACACCGACCTGGTCGGCCGCGACGTGCTGATCGTTGAGGACATCATCGACTCCGGCCTGACCCTGGCCTGGCTGCAGCAGAACCTGATTTCTCGCGGCGCCGCAACCGTTGAGATTTGCGCCCTGCTGCGCAAGCCCAAGGTCGTCAAGGCCGACGTCAACGTCAAGTACGTTGGCTGGGACATCGAGCCCGAGTTCGTGGTCGGTTACGGTCTGGACTTCGCTGAGAAGTACCGCAACCTGGACTGCATCGCAACCCTGCACCCGCACGTGTACTCCTAAACTTCATCGTCGGCACCCGAAACGCCGATACACGCCCCGCCTCCCGCCGTTTGTGCGGGGGCGGGGCGTTCCCGTACCCGCACGCGGGATGGCTGAGGGAGGGTTCCATCCTTTAGCCCGCAGGTGAAATAGAGAAGAAGGGTGCCTGGCTCCCGGCCGCGGTAGGGTACATTTAAGGTTGCATCGTTGGGTGTTCCGGCACGAAAATGCCGCAGCCCCGACGGGTTACAGCCGCAACGTAAGGACAAAGCATTGGCGCAAACCCCCAATACTCCGCAGAAGGGCACGGATAGCTTTCTGAAGAAGCTCATCAACGGCCCCTGGTTCTGGCCGGGCGCAATCGCCGTGGTCATGCTGGCGTTCTTCATGAGCTCCCTCTTCACCCAGACCTCGCGTCAGGTGGACACGAACGTGGGTATTCAGCTGCTCAACGACCACCAGGTCAAGAGCGCGAAGATTTACGACGGTGATCAGCGCGTGGAGCTGCAGCTCAAGGAGGACTACAAGAAGGGCAACGACAACTACGGTAAGTCGGTGAACTTCTACTACGTGCAGCCCCGCTCCGAGGACGTGGTCAAGGCCATGAACTCCGCCGAGCTGGAAAGCTACACGGACCAGCCGGTTGAGCACAGCTTCCTGAGCTCCCTGATTTCGCTCCTGCTGCCGATTCTGCTCTTTGGTGTGCTGTTCTGGTTCCTGATGGGACGCGTCGGCGGCGGCTCCTCCGTGATGAGCTTCTCCAAGTCCCGCGCGAAGAAGTTCACCAAGGACAAGCCGGATGTGCGCTTTAGCGATGTTGCCGGCGTGGACGAGGCGCTCGCCGAACTGGAAGAGGTCCGCGAGTTCCTGGCTGAACCCGAGAAGTTCACCCGCCTGGGTGCAAAGATTCCCAAGGGCGTGCTGCTGTACGGCCCTCCCGGCACCGGTAAGACCCTGCTCGCCAAGGCTGTGGCGGGCGAGGCCGGCGTGCCCTTCTACTCGATTTCCGGCTCCGACTTCGTTGAAATGTTCGTGGGCGTGGGTGCCTCCCGCGTGCGCGACCTGTTCAAGGAAGCAAAGAGCGACCCCGCCGCCATCGTCTTCGTCGACGAGATTGACGCCGTTGGCCGCCGCCGCGGCGTCGGCATGGGTGGCGGTAACGACGAGCGCGAGCAGACCCTGAACCAGCTGTTGGTTGAGATGGACGGCTTCGACGGCAACTCGAACGTCATCGTCATTGCGGCAACGAACCGCCCCGACGTTCTGGACCCGGCGCTGCTGCGTCCCGGTCGTTTCGACCGCCAGATTGGTGTGGACGCCCCCGACATGAAGGGCCGCGAGCAGATTCTGCGCGTGCACGCCGCGGGCAAGCCCATTGCCAACACCGTGGACCTGGCGCAGGTTGCGAAGCGCACCCCCGGCTTCACCGGTGCCGACCTGGCGAACGTCATGAACGAGGCGGCCCTGCTGACCGCCCGCGATAACGGCAACGTGATTGACGACCGCGCCATCGACGAGGCTATCGACCGTGTGATGGCCGGCCCGCAGCGTTCCTCGCGCATCATGAACGAGCACGATCGCAAGGTCACCGCCTACCACGAGGGCGGCCACGCCCTGGTCGCGGCGGCGCTGCGCAACTCCGCCCCCGTCACCAAGATTACGATTCTTCCGCGCGGCCGCGCCCTGGGTTACACCATGGTCATGCCGCAGGACGACAAGTACTCCACGACCCGCCACGAGCTGCTCGACCAGATGGCCTACGCGATGGGTGGCCGTGCGGCTGAGGAGATCGTCTTCCACGACCCCTCGACCGGCGCGTCCAACGATATTCAGAAGGCAACCGACACCGCCCGCAAGATGGTCACCGATTACGGCATGAGCTCCGTGATTGGTTCCGTGAAGCTTGGCGGCGAGGACACCGAGCCGTTCCTCGGTGGCGGTGGCGCTTCGGCCCGCAACTACTCGGATGAGACTGCGGCCAAGGTGGACGCTGAGATTCGTGCCCTGCTGGAGCAGGCCCACGACGAGGCGTTCGCGATTCTGCTGGAGAACCGCGACGTGCTGGACCGCCTGGCCTTCGCCCTGCTCGAGAAGGAAACCCTGCTCGAGCACGAGATTGCCGAGATCTTCAAGGACGTTCGCAAGCGCCCCGAGCGCGAGTACTGGTACTCCAAGCCGACCCGCGAGCGCACCGACATTCCGCCGGTGAAGGCTCCGAGCGAGCTGGCTCATGAGGCGCAGAAGGCCGAAGCCCCTGCTGCTCCCGCAACCCCGGCTGCCCCCGCGGCACCTGCCCCGCAGGCACCGACTCAGCCCGTTCAGCAGGCGCCCCAGGCCCCGGTAGCACCGGCGGCCGACCCGGACGCCGATCCGACCGTCGCAATGCCGCCGCAGCAGTACCCGAACTACCCCGTGCCTCCGGTACAACGCCCGGAGAATGGCACCCCGAACCAGAATGGAGCAGAGAATGAGCGAGGCTAAGACCGCCGTCGACCAGCCGCGTATTGAGGCGGCTGTGCGCGAGATTCTGCTCGCAATCGGTGAGGATCCTGACCGCGACGGCCTGCAGCAGACCCCGGCCCGCGTGGCGCGTGCCTACGCGGAGTTCTTCTCGGGCCTGCACCAGGACGCCGGCGAGATTCTGGGTACGACCTTCGATATCGCCCACTCCGAGATGGTGCTCGTGAAGGACATCCCGTTCTACTCGACCTGTGAGCACCACCTGGTGCCCTTCCACGGCGTGGCGCACGTGGGTTACATCCCGGGCCCGGACGGCAAGGTCACCGGCCTGAGCAAGCTCGCCCGCGTGGTGGAGATGTACGCCCGCCGCCCGCAGGTGCAGGAGCGTCTGACCACCCAGGTGGTGGAGGCTCTGGAGGAGCACCTGAACCCGCGCGGCGCCATAGTGGTGATTGAGGCCGAGCACATGTGCATGTCGATGCGCGGCGTGCGCAAGCCGGGCGCGAAGACCGTGACTAGCGCGGTACGCGGCGCGCTCATGAACACCGCAACCCGTGCGGAGGCGATGAGCCTGATCTTCTCGCAGCGCTAAGCAGGTGGGATGAGCATATAGCTATATGACAGGGGGCAGGATTCTAAGGAATCCTGCCCCCTGCGTTGTGTGGTCGTATTTGTTGGGCTGTATGACGAGAGCCCTTGCGTGAAGAGCACTTGAGAATGTAAAGTTGTTACCACTAGAACCGGCACCACTCCTTCGGGAGTACAGGACCGGTCTTCTTTTTTATCTTCAGTAGATTCGGATCTTGTTACGGTGCGGGAAGTTAAAGAATTTAAAAGCTACGGTGAGCAACTAGCCATACTCGAAGGGCGAGGGATGGCAATAGAAAATCGTGAAGAAGCGATTGAATCCCTCGCCAAGGTTAATTACTACCGTCTTAGCGGATATTGGCATGCCCTGCGCCAGACTGAGCGTGATGCCTCTGGAGAGACTACCCCGGTTGACCAGTTTAGAGATGGGGTACGTTTTAACGACGTCGTAGCTCTTTATGAATATGACCGGCGTTTGCGCTCTATTGCACTTCCTCATTTATCTCAGCTTGAAGTGTATCTACGAGCTCGGCTGGGGTATTTACTGGGAGAGATTGACCCGCTAATTCATGAGAAGGAAAATCTACTAGATGTAGCTCCTGCAAGGAGAGAAATTTGGAATAAGTTTGTTCAGATTTGTGGTGACTCTCTTCAGCGTTCTAAGGAAGATTTTGCTGTACATCACATAGAACAATACGACGGTAAAGTCCCCGTGTGGGTACTGGTAGAGGTTCTAGATCTGGGAGCCTTGCAGACTCTATACATGCTTTCCCCGAGAAGAGTTCGTCGTCAGATAGCACAGGATATGAACTGTACCGATCCGCAGCTTGGAAGCTGGATACGTTCGTTGAGAGGGATTCGGAATATCTGTGCTCATCAGGCGCGGCTGTATAACAGGGTGCACTCCAAAGTTCTTCTACCTAGGGCAACATCGGGTAGAAGGGTCGAGAGCCCTGAAATCCGTGAGGTTATTGACCTATTCGGTGTTCCCCAGCCCGAAGAGAACCATAAAATGCGTAAGACCTTTGGCATGCTCACCCTCCTCAAGTATCTGATGGACCAGGGTGGAATCGGGGACACGAAATCTCTAACGCAGATTCTGAAAGAACGTCCTAATATTTCCGTTCCTGGAGTTGATATCTCCCGGGCAATGGGTATACCGCAAGGTTGGGAAGAAACCCATTTGTGGAGCTAAATTATTCATCGCCTACAGGCACACTAAAAGGGGCGGAGGTTTTCACCTCCGCCCCTTTTGTCGTGCGGTTGTGGCCCTCGGGGCCGCCGATGCTTAGCGCCGTTCCGGGCCTTTAGAAGGCTCGAAGAGCCTTAGCCCTCGTTCTTGTTGTCCCAGCCCAGTGCGAGGGTCACGATCAGGCCCAGGGCGATGAAGCCGCAGCCGGTTGCGGAACCGAAAGCAATCCAGCGGACCGCGGGAGCGTTCTCGGCCAGAACAATAACGAACAGCGAAGCAATCGCGATCAGGGACAAAATCCACGCGCCGGTCTTCAAATTCACGATGAGTCACTTCCTAGAGTATGTATGTGTATGAGGTGCCCAACCCACACCGCTGTGACGCGGGCAGAGCATACCCTCCCAGGATACCCCCAAATCGGTATGCCATATGCAAATATGGCGCGCTGTGTCATTCGGCAGATTCGGTAGGATTAAAACCATGACCGAAGACACCGCCCCTCACCCCGCTGCCGCACCCCTGCCCTGCGACGCGCTCGCCGCCGAACGCACCCTCGTGATGGGCATCCTCAACGTCACCCCCGACTCCTTCAGCGACGGCGGACAGCACTACGCCGCCACCGACGCCATCGCCCGCGCCGCCCGCATGATCGCCGAGGGCGCCTCCATTATCGACATTGGCGGCGAATCCACCGGCCCCGGTGCCGTGCGCATCAGCGTGGAGGAGGAGCAGCGCCGCATCCTGCCCGTCATCGAGGCAGTCGCGCAGATGGGCACCACCATCAGCGTTGACACCATGAACCCGCAGACCGCCCGCGCCGCCATCGCCGCCGGTGCGCACATCATCAACGATGTGTCCGGTCTGAACGTCAGCGATGAAATGATCGAAACCGCCGCTGAACTGCAGGTGCCGTACATCCTCATGCACGCCCGCGGCACCTCCCAGACCATGGACAGCCTGGCGGAGTACCCGCGCGGCGTGGTCACCGAGGTTGTGGAGGAGCTGACCGGCCTGCGTGAGCGTTTCCTCGCCGCCGGTGTGCTGCCGCAGAACCTGATTCTTGACCCGGGCCTGGGCTTCGCGAAGGGCGGCATGCAGGATTGGGAGCTGCTCGCCGCCATTGACGAGCTACAGGGCCTGGGCCACCGCCTGCTCATTGCTGGTTCCCGCAAGCGTTTTATCGCCAACGTCCTGACCGCGGCGGATATGGCGCTGGCCGACCGCCTGAACGCGAGCGGCTTCACCGCAACCGATGCGGGTGAGGCTGAACGCGAACTGTGGCAGCCGCTGTCGGAACCGCGCCCGGCTCAGCATCGTGCGGCAGCCTCTGCGGCGGTGACCGCCCTGGTGGCGGCACGCGGCGTGTGGGCGGTGCGCGTGCATGATGTGCCTGCCAGCGTGGATGCGGTGACGGTCGCCTCCGCGTTGCGCTCCGTAAGCTAAGGCTCTGTCAGCTAGAACCACCAACCCCGCCCACAACCTTCGACTACCCGAATACCCTCTAGGAGACACCCAATGACCCAGGCAGATTACGCCCGCCACGACCGCATCACCCTCACCGGCATTACCGCCAAGGGCTACCACGGCGTGCTCGACTTTGAGAAGCGCGACGGCCAGCCCTTCGTCGTGGATGCAACCCTGTACAGCGATTTTTCCGCCGCAGCTGCTACGGATGACCTGACGAAGACCACGAACTACGCGCTCGTGGTTGACCTGATTCACCGCCACGTGACGAACGGTTCGCTGGACCTGATTGAGACCCTCGCGGTGAACATTGCCGAGGGTATTCTCGCGATGTTTGAGCTTGTGGAGGCGGTGGAGATTACCGTGTCGAAGCCGCAGGCGCCGATTGAGTTGCCGTTCGGTAACGTTGCGGTGAGTGTGTTCCGCGAACGTGCCGCGGAGCGTGTCGTGGAGGGCGGCCGCTAGTGGCGGGCACCCAGAAAACTGATACGCAGAAGCCCAACACCCTGAAACACCGCGCGGTGTTGGCTTTGGGCTCGAACCTGGGCGAAAGCGAAGACACCCTGGAGCGTGCCGTCGCCGACCTGGTGGCGGGCGGCGTGCAGCTGGTGCGCGCCTCCGGGCTGTACCGTACCGCCCCGGTGGGTGGCCCGGCGGGTCAGCCGGATTTCGTGAACGCGGTCATTGAGGTGACCACTGACCTGGGCGCCTACGAACTGCTGAAGCTGTGTAACGCGGTGGAGGCGGCGCATCACCGTGAGCGCCTGGTGCGTTGGGGTCCGCGCACCCTCGATATTGACGTGATTGACTATGACGGCGTGATCTCTGAGGATCCGGTGCTGACTCTGCCGCATCCGCGGGCGCAGGAGCGTGCTTTTGTGCTGGTGCCGTGGGCGCAGATGGACCCGCAGGCGTACCTGACGGTGACCCGGCGTGCGGAGCCTTCGGGGGAGCGGCCGGATGAGGTTCCTGCGCCGCTGAGCCGCGAGGTCGTGAACGTTGCGGAGCTGTCCCGCACGCTGCTTGGGGCGGATGAAGACTCTATTAGCTATATGCGTGAGATGCAGGTACCTGATCAGCCTTAAATGTGGCACTCTGGAAGGTAGAGGAACCTACCGAAAGGAAACACCATGAAGCCCCTGAGTTATCGGGCGATTATTGTGGCGGCTGTGTGCGGTGCCGCTGCCGCTCTTATGGTGAATTCCGTGATGATTGGCGCCGGTTTTGGTGAGCTGAATTTTTCGTGGATGCTCGGCGCGGTGTGCCTGCTGGTTGCGGCGGGCGCCGTGTGGCTGGGTGTGCAGGTGGCTCGTTATCGTCGTATTCAGACGCGTGAGAAGGTACCCCATATGGGTCCGATTCTTGCGGCGCGTGCGGTGGCGTATGCGCAAGGTTCCATCATGACCGGTGCCCTGTTGACGGGCTGGTGCGCTGCGATTCTTGGCTACCATGTGGCGATGGTGTCTGTGCGCGGTTTTTCGGTGGTCTTTTGGGAGGTTCTTGTTAATTGTGTGGGCAGTGTTGCCCTGCTGATTGCTGGCCTGTGGGCTCAGCATTGTTGTCGTATTCCGCCGGAGGATGATGAGGATGCGGCCTCCTCTTCCGGTGCTGTAAAGCCGCGAGAGGGAGGAACCTATGTCGGCTCCTAACCAGAATAGTTATTCGCCGAATGGCCAGTATGGGCAGGACGCCCAGAACGCCCAGAATGCTCAATACGGTCAGTATGGGCAGAACCAGTATGGGCAGTACCAGCAGGCGGCTTACGGTCAGCCTGGTGCCCCGTATGGACAGCAGGTCCAGTATGACCAGCAGACCCAGAATGACCAGCAAACGCAGTACGGTCAGCAGGTTCCGCCCGCTGCCGCGTACCCGAACGCGCCTCAGCAAGTACCTTCTCAGCCTGCGCCGGAGCCGCAGTGGGTGCCCGCCGCTTCCCGCTACCTGACGGTTCGTTATATTCACACTCTTTCTGCCCTGGCGCTCCCGATTCTTGCGGGCGTTGCCTTGTATTGTGCGGGCGCGTTCTTCGGCGGCCCGGAGGTGCTACGCATCGTCGGTCTGGCTGTGATTGCAGTGTTTGGCCTGTGGGGTCTGTGGTGGATCCTGACCACTCCGCGCCGTACTCGCGCGCTCGGCTACGCCCTGGAGTCGAACCACCTGATGGCTCGCCGAGGTATCGTGTTCCGTTCGATGAGCTCCATGCCGTACGGCCGCATCCAGTATGTTGACGTGGATTCGGGCCCGCTGGAGCGCATGTGCGGTGTTGCCCGCCTGACGGTGCGCACCGCGGGTACGACCACCGGCACGATGGTACTGTTCGGTATTCCGCTGAACGTGGCGGAGGAGCTGCGCGCGGATCTGGTACGCCGCGCCGATGAGCGAATGGCGGCACTCTAATGAGTACCCCGTTTCCGGTCAACCCCGCGCCGCAGCCTCCTGCGTCTCAGGTACCGCAGGCGCAGAAGTGGTGGCGTGCCGATATCCGCACGTTCATCATGAACCTCTGGTTCATTATTCTGCTGGCGTTTGGCTTCTTCCAGAGCATCATCCTGAATATTCTGACGACCCCGCCGAATGAGTGGGGTGCGCGCCTGACGCAGGCATTCGACGAGAACAGCAGCTATTTCAGTGCGACGTACTCGCAGCTCATCGGCTTCGGTGTGCTCATGCTGATTCTGGTTGGCGGCTCGATTGATTGGTGGTTTACCCGCTACAGCCTGGACGATTTGGCGATTCACCGCCGTAGCGGTTTTCTGTTCAAGAAGAACCGCACGATCCGCCTGGAGAGCGTGCAGAGCGTGGACATTTCGCGTCCTCTGGTGGCGCGCCTGCTGGGCCTATCGGAGCTTCGTTTTGAGGTGGCTGACGGCTCTTCGGAGGCGCTGCACATCAAGTACGTTTCAGCCCGCAAGGCGGAGGTGCTGCGCCGCACCGCGATGGCGAGTATTAACCTGCTACGTTCGGAGGCGGCTGGCCGCCCCGTGGACGTGCTGCCCGGCAGCATGCAGATTTCGGCGGAGCGCATGCCGGCTGCCGATCAGCTGCATCAGCCGTTCGAGGCGTCCTACGAAGCCTCTTATGGCGCACCCGTGCAGGGCGGTACCCAGCCCGCTAATCAGCAGGTAGAACCTCAGCAGGGCGGTTACTTGCAGCCCACACCCCAGCAGCCCGGTACTCAGTACCCCGGCGCATCCCGCCGCGGCGCTCGCATGCCGATGCCGGTCGCGGCTGACCCCTCGCAGCCGCCGATTTTCCGCATCTCGAATGTGCGTCTGATTGCCTCCATCATGCTGGAGCACCTGGTGTGGCTGGTGCCCGTCGTGTGCCTCATGCTGGGTGCAGCCGTCTTGGCTGCGGTGGTGAGCGGTGAGAACCCGTTCTTCATTTTCATGGCGTTGCTACCCGGCACCTTCGTACCGCTGCTCGGTTACTTGGGTACGTTGTGGGCACGTTTTGACGGTGCCGCGAATTTCAAAATCACCCCGAGCGGTCAGGGCGGTGTGACCCTGCGGTACGGTTTCACCGGTACGCACACCCAGAACGTGATGGTTGAGCGTATTCAGGCGCTGGCGGTGGAGCAGTCCATTCTGTGGCGTGTGTTCGGCTGGTACCGCATCAAGATGACCATTGCCGGTATCGGTGTTGAGCAGAACGACAACCAGAAGCTGGTGACCCGCAATGTTGCCCTGCCGGTTGGTAATAGGCAGGAGACGCTAATGGTGCTGCGTCTGCTGCTGCCCGCCCTGGATGAGGTGCAGGCGCAGGTGCTGCTGGATACCGCCAACGGTTCGCTGAAGCGTCAGCAGCCGCAGGTTCCGGCAATGATTGTGACGCCCTCTTCGGCGCGCTGGATGGACCTGCTTACCTGGAAGCGTAACGGCGTGACCACGGTCGGTTACACTGCCGGTGCGGTGCAGGCGACCACCCGCATTGATTCTGATGCGGCGCGTTCGAGCGTTGGCGAGCATACGCGGGGTGACCTGCTGCTGATTCGTGGCGGCTACTTCATCCGTACGCTGTCGATTGTTCCGGTCAGCCGTGTGCTGAGCGTGAGCCGAGGTCAGGGTCCGCTGCAGCGTGCCTTCGGATGCGCGAGCGTGCATTTCGGTACGGTACCTGGCCCGGTGCGCACGCTCATGATGCACTTGCCGCCGCGTGTCTGCGAGGATTTGGTGTGGTTGATGACGGTTCGGTTGGAGGGTATTGAGCCCTACTACCACGTACCGGTGATGAGTGGGCGTCCCTAAGCCAGCCCGTTAGCCGAGCTTCCCCGCCGGGTTAGCGGGCAGCAAAACTACGGAACGCGCCCTGCCGTCAGTGTTCTTCGTGACACCGGCGGCAGGGTCGGCGTGAAAGGGAGAATATACTTAAAGCCGTGATACAGCATTCAAAACCTGCGCGTTTGGGCATTGGAATTATTTCCGCCGGGAGGGTCGGATCCGTCCTCGGTGCGGCTTTGCGCGCCTGTGAGCACACTATTGTGGGTGTTCACGCGGTGTCTGAGGCTTCTCAGGAGCGCGCCGCGATGCTGCTTCCCGATGTGCCGCTGTTGCCGGTGGAGCAGATTGCTGAGCGTAGCGAATTGCTGATTCTTGCGGTTCCCGATGATGAGTTGCCGGGCCTTATCACCTACCTGGCGTCCTCGGGAAGTATTACCGCCGGTCAGATTCTGGTGCATACCTCCGGTCGTCACGGCACCGAGGTTCTCGCACCGGCGACCGCGCTGGGCGCTATCGGTTTGGCGATTCACCCCGCCATGACGTTTACCGGCATGTCCATGGACCTGCAGCGCCTGAACGGCACCTGCTTCGCAGTGACCGGGCCTGCACCGTTCATCCCGATTGCTCAGGCACTCGTGGTGGAGATGGGTGGCGAACCCGTGCACGTTGCCGAGGCCGACCGAGCGCTCTACCACGCAGCCCTAGCGCACGCCGCGAACCACCTCGTGACCATCCTGGGTCAGTCCCAGCAGATGCTCGCCTCCATCGGTATTGAGGACCCGGCACGCTACATGGGGCCGCTCGTGCGAGCCGCCGTGGACAATGCGCTCGCCAGCGGTGAGGGCGCTCTCACCGGGCCCGTGGCACGTGGAGACGCCGGCACCGTGAAGGCTCACCTTCAGGCTCTGAATGAGTACTCAGAGCATGAGAAAACAGGTGATATTACAGACTCTTACGCCGCTCTGGCACACGCAACCGCAAAAAGAGCGCATAATAGAGGTTTGTTAAACGATGAACAACTGGGACGAATTGAGGATCTGCTGGGTGAGTCTTCGGACCGCAACCACCCCGGCGATATTGATGATTCAGCCCCCGAAAACAAGGAGTTCTCGTCATGACTGAGACTTCGATGCCCCGAGTCGTGACCACCATTGCGGATTTCCGCACGGCAATCACCGAATCTCTTGCCGCAGCGCAGGAGGAACTGGACCGGGCAGCCCGCCAGGAGGCGGAGCAGAACGGCACCGCAGTTCAGTACACGAACGCATCCCTGGGCTACGTGCCCACCATGGGCGCCCTGCACGACGGCCACGCAACCCTGTTGCGTCGCGCCGCTGAACAGAATGATGTAGTGGTCGCCTCCATTTTTGTGAACCCGCTGCAGTTTGGCCCCGGCGAGGATTACGAAGCATACCCGCGCACCCTGGAGGCAGACGCTGCCCTGGCTGGTGCCGCCGGTGTTGACATTATTTTTGCCCCCGAGGTTGAAGAGATGTACCCCGACGGTGACCCGCTCATCCGCATTTCGAGCGGCGAGCTGGGCACCAAGTTTGAGGGTGCGACCCGTCCGGGCCACTTTGATGGCGTGCTGGCCGTGGTCAATAAGTTCTTCAACATTATTCGCCCCGCAGCCGGTAACCACCCGGTGAATGCGTACTTCGGTCAGAAGGACGCTCAGCAGTACATCCTGATTCAGCGTATGGTGCGCGATTTCAACCACGACGTGACCATGCGCCCTGTGGCGATTGTTCGCGAAGATAACGGCCTGGCGCTGTCTTCGCGTAATAGCTACCTGTCGGATGAGGAGCGCGAGTCTGCCCTGGTGCTGTCCCGCACCCTGGCGATGCTGCGTGAGAATTCGCTGAACCGTGGTTTCCACGAGATTGATTTGGACGGTGCGCGTGAGCGTATCAACTCCACTCCGGGTGTGCGCCTTGACTACCTGGAACTGGTCGACCCGATGACTTTCGGTGAGCCGACTGAGGAGTCGGAGCGAGTGCTGGCACTGGTTGCCGCGTTCGTTGGCCCGACCCGCCTGATTGACAACATGGACCTGCGCTAAGCGTTCGTTCGTTTAGAAGAGTCCCCAACACACTACACAGATAGGTATCACTGTGAGCACTGAGCACACTGCCGCACCGGCGATTGCTGATATGTCCGAGCAGATGCAGATTCGCCTGGAGAAGCGTGCGAAGCTGATCGAGTCGGGTCGCGAGGCATACCCGGTGGGTCTGCTGGATTCTGAGGGCAACCGCGTGGAGCCCAACCACATTGAGGATCTGCGCGCCGAGTACGATCCGAAGCTGGCTGCTGAGGAGCTGAAGGCTGGCGACGAGACTGACCGTGTGGTGCATGTTGGTGGCCGCGTGGTGTTTGTCCGTAACACCGGTAAGCTGTGCTTCGCGACCCTGCAGGGTGGTACCGAGGGTAAGCGCATCCAGGCGATGCTGTCGCTGGCTGAGGTGGGCGAGGAGTCCCTGGCTGAGTGGAAGTCTCTGGTTGACCTGGGTGACCACGTGTTCGTGACCGGCCGCGTGATTGTTTCTCGCCGCGGTGAGCTGTCCATTATGGTGACCGACTGGAAGATGGCGTCGAAGGCTCTTCGCCCCATGCCGGTTCTGCACAAGGACCTGAACGAGGAAACCCGCGTTCGCCAGCGTTACCTGGATCTGATGGTTCGCGAGGAGGCTCGCGAGCTGGTGAAGAAGCGCGCCCTGATTACCCGCACCGTCCGCCGCGTGCTGGAGGATCACGGCTACATTGAGGTTGAGACCCCCGTTCTGCAGCTGGTGCACGGTGGCGCGACTGCCCGCCCGTTCCGCACTCACCTGAACGCTTTCGACCAGCCGATGACCATGCGTATTGCGACCGAGCTGCCGCTCAAGCGTGCAGTGGTTGGTGGCATTGAGCGTGTGTACGAGATTGGCCGCGTGTTCCGTAACGAAGGTGTGGACTCGACCCACAGCCCCGAGTTCACCACCCTGGAGTGCTACGAGACCTACGCTGACCAGTTCGTGATGGCTGAGCGCATGAAGGAAATTATCCAGAGCTGCGCGAAGGCTGTCGGCACCGAGCGCGTTGAGACTGAGAACGGCACCATCGACCTGTTCGGTGAGTGGAAGTGGGTTGGCGTGTACCCGGGCCTGTCTGAGGCTGTGGGCGTTGAGATTACCCCCGAGACTGACGCTTCTGTTCTGCGTGAAATCGCTGAGAAGCACGAGGTTGATATCGACCCGAAGTGGGATGCTGAGAAGCTGGTGACCGAGCTGTTCGGTGAGATTGTTGAGCCGACCCTGGTGAACCCGACCTTCGTGTACGATTACCCGCCGAGCGCTCAGCCGCTGGCGCGTCCGCACCGTTCCGGTGAGCCGCTGATTGAGGCGTGGGACCTGATTATTGGCGGTATGGAGCGCGGCACCGCGTTCTCCGAGCTGATTGATCCGGTCATTCAGCGTGAGCGCCTGACCGCTCAGTCGCTGCTGGCTGCTGCCGGTGACGATGAGGCGATGGAGCTGGATGAGGACTTCCTGCGCGCCCTGGAGTACGGTGCACCCCCGATGGGTGGCCTGGGTCTGGGCATTGACCGTCTGATTATGCTGCTGGCGGGTGACCAGGATCCGGAGCATCCGGGTACTGTGGTGCGTCAGCCCGGTATTCGTGAGACTATTCTCTTCCCCCTGATGAAGCCGGAAGCCTAAGCTTTAGCTTCACCTTGAGAGGTGATAATGCGGCGGGTGCCGCGGATACGG
This sequence comes from Rothia sp. SCPM-O-B-18226 (M350), assembly GCF_058213595.1. Lineage (NCBI taxonomy): Bacteria > Bacillati > Actinomycetota > Actinomycetes > Micrococcales > Micrococcaceae > Rothia > Rothia sp. SCPM-O-B-18226 (M350). The sequence continues at coordinate 196,583 of NZ_JBYQJS010000001.1, forward strand.
TTGTATCTGCGGCACCCGCCGTTTTTGCGTGCACTCTTTTGCACGGTGTATAGCTCCCGAGGTGGGGTTTTCTGTTTATTTGCACAGGTCAGGGGCTTTTTTCGGTGCTTTTTTGCTCTATTCTGGTGCTGATTTATGCTGCTCTATTCGTTCTGGCGGGGGTTTCTGTTCTTATACACGAATGTGTTGCGTAGAAAAGAATGAGCTGTTGGGATAGGGTCAGAATTTCGCTTTTGAATAGCCTAGGAATGCCTGGAGTGAATGGCGTATTGTGGGTGCCCGTGCGGGTGATGTAATTCCTGGGGATTGTTGGTGGTGCCGTGTTGTGCATTGTTCGATATTGTCCCCATAGTGTGTGCCGGAGGAATCCAAAGTATTTGCACTCTAAACTGCGCATTAATGTGTGCGGGGTGGGTGTGGATTTAACGGAGGTGAACGGAATGGATATATCGCTCAGGGCGATCAGCGCATTGTTTCAATATTCAGGAAGTTTTCGGAATCTTTAATATATTTCTGTTATTATGTGAAAGAAAATTAGTACATAAATATATCCGGCACACTATTTTCTCAATCTCCGATAGAGGCTTTTGGGTTTATCCACAGGATATATGCAACAGATGAGGAGGTGCCTCAATGGCACAGAAGGTTCGCATCATCCTTGAAGACGATCTCGACGGCGGCCCCGCAGACGAAACCATCCGTTTCGGCCTGGACGGCGCTCACTACGAGATCGACCTGTCCTCCGCTAACGCAGCTCGCCTGCGTGACGCTATCCGCCCCTTCGTGGCAAAGTCCCGCCGCGTGCAGGGTACCGCTACCCAGCGCACCCGTGCACCCCGCGGCACTGCTGCTCCGGTCAAGCGTAACCCCGAGACCGCAGCAATCCGCGAGTGGGCTAAGGCTAACGGCCACAAGGTCTCTGACCGCGGCCGCATCCACCAGGATATTCAGGACGCATACTACGAAGCAATGAAGGCTCAGGACTAAGGGTTCTACGCATTGCGTGTAGCCGGAGGGGTTGGTTCTTTAAGGTTCTAAACCTCCGGGTGCTTAGGGCGGACGGTGTTATCACCGTCCGCCTTTTGTTTTGCCCTCTTATGCGTGTTGTATGTTCTGCATATCTGAATGGGGGATGTTTTATGGCTAATTCCAATTAACTATTTACATGTAAAATATATTGAGCTGGTTGATGGGGCAATCGGTGCAATACCGAGAAGGGTATTGGTTGAACGCAGGGGCATAGTGCACATTCGGATTCTGCGTTCATTTAGATTTCATGCATCGGCAGGAACACTAAAGGTGTTGGCGCATTAATCTCTTTGATGCTGTTGTTATTCGCCGGGATATTCCCTCTGTGTGCGGTGTGGGGTCTACCCTGAATAGAGCCGAAAATAATAAGCATGCTACCGTGTGCTGTCGTGGAGATTTCCCCTGATACTTCCCCCGAAACCACGATGATTATCAGCGGAAATTCTGTTGCGGATTGCCTGTGAATTGCGTAAAAATATTTATCGCCAATGGCGCTGTATATATTTTTGCGAATTATTGAAATTTCTCACGCAAACATATAAATTTTTAAAAATTTCTGCAATATATTCACGCGCGTGCAGAAAACTAGGGGTTCCTGTGTGGGTCTGTGTGGCTTCTTGTGTGTTCTGCTTTCCCGGACATCCTCGTTTCGGTGCTACCTCCCCTCAGAGCCCACTCGTAGCCCCTCCCCGCAGTACATCCGGCGGTATTATGCGCACACTCTGCAGAGGCAACCCCTGCAAAAGCAACCACTATCGACCGGGCAGTGCTCATCTACCTTCAGGGTAGGTTCACCTGCGTGAGCTAGACCCCTCAAAACCACCCGCGGAACCCCCTCCTAGGCGCCCGAAAACACGCTCAAAACGCCCCGAACAGCTCATCTGTTCTCTTGATGGCGAACAGGCGCCCACACGCGGGGCATAAACCCGCAGCTCAACGTACTCTTGTATCAATAGGAAAATGCAAGGAGTGCGTAAATGTTTGAACGCTTTACCGATCGAGCTCGGCGCGTTGTGGTGCTTGCCCAGGAAGAGGCACGCATGCTCAACCACAACTACATCGGTACCGAACACCTGCTGCTCGGTCTGATTCACGAGGGCGAAGGCATCGGTGCTCGCGCCCTGGAATCATTGGGCGTTACCCTGAACGCAGTACGTGAACAGGTTCAGGACATCGTCGGCCCCGGCCCCCAGGCGCCTAACGGTCACATCCCCTTCACCCCCCGCGCGAAGAAGGTTCTCGAACTGTCCATGCGCGAGGCTATTCAGCTGAACCACGGCTACATCGGCACCGAACACATCCTGCTGGGCATGGTGCGCGCGAACGAGGGCGTGGCAAACCAGGTGCTGGTCAAGCTGGGTGCTGAGCCTGCCGCCGTGCGCCAGGCTGTCATGGACCTGATTTCCGGCTACCCCGGCAACAACTCCGGTGAGAAGGAAACCGCCGGCGTGGGTGCAGGTAACTCTCGCGAAGGCACTCCCGCGGGTTCGACCATCCTGGATCAGTTCGGCCGCAACCTCACCGCCGCAGCGCGTGAGGGCGAGCTGGACCCGGTTATTGGTCGCCACAAGGAGATGGAACGCGTTATGCAGGTCCTCTCCCGCCGTACCAAGAACAACCCCGTGCTGATCGGTGAGCCCGGCGTCGGTAAGACCGCCGTCGTGGAGGGCCTGGCACAGGCTATCGTGCACGGTGACGTCCCCGAGACCCTCAAAGACAAGCACCTGTACACCCTGGACCTCGGTTCCCTGGTTGCAGGTTCCCGTTACCGCGGTGACTTCGAGGAACGCCTGAAGAAGGTCCTGAAGGAAATCCGCTCCCGCGGCGACATCATCCTGTTCATCGACGAGATTCACACCCTCGTCGGTGCGGGTGCAGCTGAGGGCGCGATTGACGCTGCCTCCATCCTCAAGCCCATGCTGGCTCGAGGCGAACTGCAGACCATCGGTGCCACCACCCTGGACGAGTACCGCAAGCACATTGAGAAGGATGCCGCCCTGGAGCGCCGCTTCCAGCCGATTCAGGTTGAGGAGCCCTCCCAGGAGCTCGCCGTGCAGATCCTCAAGGGCGTGCGCGACAAGTACGAGGCACACCACCGCGTCACCATTACCGACGAGGCAATCGAGACCGCCGTGAACCTTGCGGCACGCTACATCTCTGACCGCTTCCTGCCGGATAAGGCTGTCGACCTGATTGACGAGGCGGGAGCACGCCTGCGCATCAAGCGCATGACCGCACCCCCGGAAATCAAGCTGCTCGACGAGAAGGCCGCCAAGCTGCGCCAGCAGAAGGAAGACGCCATCAACTCCCAGGATTACGAGAAGGCCGCAGGCCTGCGTGATCAGGAGCAGAAGGTCCTGGCTGAGAAGGAAGAAGCTGAGAAGGCATGGCGCGAAGGCGGCGACGCATTCGGCACCGTGACCCCCGAGGTTATTTCTGAGGTTCTGGCTGCTTCCACCGGTGTTCCGGTCTACAAGATCACCGAGGAAGAGTCGACCCGCCTGCTGACCATGGAGCAGGAGCTCCACAAGCGCGTCATCGGCCAGGAGCACGCTATTGCGGCACTGTCCCGCGCTATCCGCCGTACTCGTGCAGGCCTGAAGGATCCGCGCCGTCCCGGTGGTTCGTTCATCTTCGCCGGCCCGACTGGTGTGGGTAAGACCGAGCTTGCCAAGGCTCTGGCGGAGTTCCTGTTCGGCGATGAGGATTCGCTCATCACCCTGGATATGTCCGAGTACCAGGAGAAGCACACCGTCTCGCGTCTGTTCGGTGCGCCTCCCGGCTACGTTGGCTACGATGAGGGCGGCCAGCTGACCGAGAAGGTCCGCCGCAAGCCCTTCTCCGTGGTCCTGTTCGACGAGGTGGAGAAGGCTCACGCCGACCTGTTCAACTCGCTGCTGCAGATTCTGGAAGACGGTCGCCTGACCGACTCGCAGGGTCGCGTGGTGGACTTCAAGAACACCGTCATCATCATGACCACCAACCTGGGTTCGCGTGACGTGAACCGCCGCATCCCGGTTGGTTTCCAGGCGATGGATGACACCGCAGCCGACTACGAGCGCATGCAGGCACGCGTGATGGAGAACCTCAAGGAGCACTTCCGCCCCGAGTTCCTGAACCGTGTGGACGACATTATCGTCTTCCCGCAGCTCTCCGAGTCTGAGATTCTGCAGATTGTGGACCTGTTCGTGGGCCGCCTGGCTAAGCGCCTGGCGGAGCAGGATATGTCCATTGAGCTGACTAATGCTGCGAAGGTTCTCATGGCGGCTAAGGGTTACGACCCGTCCATGGGTGCCCGTCCTCTGCGCCGCGAGATGCAGCGCAACATCGAGGACGCCCTGTCCGAGAAGATCCTCTTCGGCGACATCAAGCCCGGTGAGAAGATTACCGTGGACGTTGAAGGTGAGGGCGACTCCGCGAAGTTCGTCTTCTCGTCTCAGCCGATGAAGGAGCTCTCCCTGGAGTCCGTGAAGGAGCCCGTGAAGGAGGGCGAGTCTTCCGAGGCTCCCGCTTCCGAGGTCCGCGAGGGCCAGGGTAACGACTAGGCGCTAGGCCGCTAAGCTCTAGCGCACAAAACGCCCGAGGGGCGGTACCGGTTATTCGGTGCCGCCCCTCGGGCGTTTTGCGCATTCTAAGGCCCTCTGGTCTAAGGCCCTCTGGGGCCCTTCTAAAGCGAAACGAGCACTCGCCCGCCCTCCGGTACCTCACGGGCCAGAGAATCGGCCAGAAGGCCCGCGTAGCAGCGCTGCAGCTGTTCGGAGGCGGGGGAGAGCGCGTACAACGCCTTGAGCGGGCGGTGCACCTCGGCCGGAACATTCGCGGGGAATACCAGGTCGGGCGAGGCGGCAGCGCCGGTGGCCGAGGCTGCATCCAGGATGAGGCTGCGCTCCACGGGCTCGTGGGCGGCGCGGAGAACCGCCATGACGGCACCGCGCACCTGGCGGTCCGTGCCGTGCCAGGCCTGGCCCTTTGGCGTGTACTCAGCCTCGGGTCGGCCGGCCGCAATCCAGGCGCACACATCCTGCACGGGGCACTGCTCGCAGGTCGGGGACTTCGCGGTGCAGACCAGCGCACCGAGCTCCATGGTCGCCGCGTTCCACACGCAGGAGGTTGGGGTATCGGCGGGCATGAGTGCCTCGGCCAGGCGGGTTTCGGCGGCCGTCAGCGAGCGGGAGGGGAGCGCCTTGCCGCTAACGGCGCGGGCGTGCACGCGGCGAATATTCGTGTCGATGACCGTCTCTCGCAGACCGAACGCGAAAACGCTGATGGCGGCGGCCGTGTAGGAGCCCACGCCCGGCAGGTCGAGGAGCGCATCGTGGTCGGCGGGAACCTTACCATCATGCCGCTCCACAATCGCCACGGCAGCCCCGTGCAGGCGCTGAGCGCGGCGCGGGTAACCCAGGCGACCCCAGGTGCGCACCGCCTCCGAGGCGGGCTCGGCGGCCAGGTCTGCGGGGGTGGGCCAGCGGCGCATCCACTCCTCCCAGACGGGCAGGACGCGCTTGACGGGGGTCTGCTGTAGCATGAATTCGCTGACCATCACGCCCCAGGGCGAGCAGTCGTCGCGGCGCCAGGGCAGGTCGCGTGCGTTCTGCAGGAACCAGCCATTAATGCGTTCGTGCAGAAGGTGCGGCTTGATGCCTTGTGGGAGGTGATTTGCGGGGTCTGCTGCTTCTGGAATCATCAGAAAAGCCTACGTCACGGGCTATATATTCCCAAAACGGTATGGAATGGGTTCATGGTGAATCTAAGGTTGAAACCCGGTATCCTTAGAGTATGTCTGAAAACGGTCCCGTTCTGCCTCCCGAAGTTTACCGCCGCCGTCGCATCGTGGCGGTTGTTGCCCTGCTCGCCGTCATTCTCCTGCTGGTTGCGGGCGTGACGAGCATCGTCGGCATGATTAATAACAAGAAGGACGCCACCGTCGCCTCCACCGCGACGGCCACCGGTGCGCCCTTCCAGAGCTTCAGCGCGCGCCCTTCCGAAACGGCCTCGGCTAGCGCTTCCGCCTCGGCAAGTCCTTCTGCCTCCCCGAGCGAGACGGCGACCAAGAGTGCCTCCCCTAATGCCACCGAGACCAAGGCGGCTGAAACCAAGAGCCCCGAGGCAAAGCCGAGCGAGGCCAAGACCGCGCAGGCCACCCCCTCCGCCACCCCGAGCGCAAGCGCGGCGGGTGTGGTGGCAGCCTGCACCGCGAACGACCTGAAGGTGACCGTTACCCCCGCGAAGCGCACGTTCGCCGCGGGTGAGCAGGTCTCGTTCCACGTGACCTACACGAACTCCTCGAAGACCCCCTGCGCCGTGGGTGGTGAGGGTGCGAATACCGGCGTGGACCTGAATATCACCTCGGGATCGGCGCAGGTGTACACCCGTAGCCTGTGCACCGCGACCACCCTGCCGAAGGCTGAGGTTGCCGCGGGTGCCGAGGGCGCAACCGACCTGGCCTGGGATCGCAAGATCAACGTTCTGGGCTGCTCCGCCGCTTCGAACGCCCAGAAGGGTTCCTACTGGGCAACCGCAACGGTGGACGGCGTAACCTCGACCCGGGTGAACTTCGTGATTCAGTAGTCGCTTCGCCGAGCCTCCCCATAGTTTTCGCCCGTGAGTGGGCGTAAAAAGCCCTCGCACCGGATACTCTCCGGCGCGGGGGCTTTTCGTATAAGGCTGTTGCGTGGCGATACCTGGAGGTGTGCTACTTGGAGGCGCGCGGCTTGGCGAATCGGCGCTCGCCCAGGTAGCCGAGCAAGCCACCAAAGACGGTCCACTGCAGGGCTGCTAGAAGCAGGGTGGGCGGGTCGGTCACCTCGAAGGAGTTGGGGATGACTCGGAACCACAGCAGCGGCAGGTAAATCAGAAAAAGAATGGGGGAAGCCCACACAAAGAACGGGACGGAGCGCTTGGCCATAGTGACCTCCTCGTGACGTGTTATGGCCTGGACGAGGGAAAACCTCTGTCGACACATCATAACCCGGAACCGTTCTCAATTGCTAGGGGTGTACCCGGGTGATTAGAGGTAGCGCTCCAGGCTGCTTTCCGCCATGCGGGTCAGCTGCTCGCGCACCGTGCGGGCGCGCGCCTCGCCCACGCCGTCCACGGCTCGCAAATCCTCAAGGGAAGCCGCCATGAGGGCCTGAAGGCTTCCGAAGCGCTCCACGAGGCGTTCGGCAATCGCGTTCGGAATGCTCGGAATACCGTCCAGCAGACGGAAGCCGCGCGGTTGCAGGGGAGTCTCCAAGTCGGGGTTCTCGCCAAAGCCGACGGTGCGGGCAATCGCGCGCAAATCGACGATGCCCATACCGTCTAGGTTCTGGAGCGCCTGCACGCCGCCGGCGATCAGCTCGTCATTCGCCTCGGGCAGGTAGTCGCGCAGAATCAGGTCGCTAGCGGTCATCTCGGGGGCGCGTAGCTCCTCCAGCTGCAGGGCAATCAGGCGGCCGTGCACGCCAAGCTCCAGCACGTAGTGGCTGACCTCGCGGATAATGCGGTTCACCATCTCCATGCGCTGAAGGGTCATCGCCACATCCGCCAGGGACACGTTGGACTCAATCTCCAGGGCCGAGAGCGAGGAAAGCACAGAGCGCAGGCGCTTCTTATAGCTTTCAAGGGTCTGAATCGCCTGGTTCGCGCGGGCCATGAGGTACTGGCTGTCCTCGACCGTGTAGCGGGTGCCGTCAACGTACACCGAAATGACGGACATTGAGGCGCTCACCGAAATCACCGGGAAGCCGGTCTGAATCGCGGTGCGCTCGGCGGTACGGTGGCGGGTGCCGGACTCGTTCGTATCGATGGAGGCGTCCGGCATGAGCTGTACGCCAGCGTGCAGCAGGCGGGTGGCGTCGCGGTCGCAGATGATGGCGCCATCCATCTTGGCCAGCTCGCGCAGGCGGGTTGCCGAAAACTCGGTGTCGATGCTGAAACCGCCCGAAGACATGGAGGAAACGGTGCGGTCGGAGCCGAGTACGATGAGCGCGCCCGTACGGCCACGCATGATGCGTTCCAGGCCCTCGCGGAGCTCGGTGCCGGGGGCGATTCGGGCGATAGTTTTCAGCAAAAGGTCACTATAATTCATCTGCACGAAAACCATTGTACCCATAATCGCACCTAAAGGGCGATGTCAGGGGCGAAACGGCGGGCTAAAGTGCCTTAAAAACGAATAGATATTCTTGATTTTTAAACGGTGTCGAAACGCTGTTCTCCGGGAGGCACTTGCGGCGGCCCCGGATGGTTTTACGGGCGCGGGCCGCCCCGCTGTACGCCTGTCGCGAGAGATGACCTTCGCCCCGGTAAGAAAGCGGGCCCGCCCCTACAATAGAGCCATGAGCGCCCGCACCAAGACCACCAAAACCGCCCCCGCCTACCGCTGCACCGAATGTGGCTGGACCACCGCCAAGTGGGTGGGCCGCTGCGGCGAGTGTCAGACCTGGGGCACCGTCGAAGAAGCCGCCGGAGGCACCCGTGCGCGCACTCGCGCCGCATCCAGCGTGCAGAAACCCGCCCAGCCCATCGCCGAGGTCGACTCGCGTGTGGCCGCCTACATGAGCACCGGAAACCCCGAATTTGACCGCGTACTCGGCGGCGGACTCGTGCCCGGCGCGGTCATCCTCATGGCGGGCGAGCCCGGCGTGGGCAAGTCCACCCTACTGCTGGACGTTGCCGCCACCTTCGCGCGCGGCACCGCCGGGATTGCGGGGCAGAGGGGCGCGCAGAACCGTACGAACACCCCAGTGCAAAACACCTCTGCGCAGAACACCCAGCCGCCGCGCCCGGTCCTGTACATCACCGGCGAGGAATCCGCCGCGCAGGTCAAGCTTCGCGCCGACCGCATCGGTGCCATCGCGGAAACCCTCTACCTGACCAGCGAAACCGACCTTGGTACCGCCCTGGCTCACATCGAGCAGATTGACCCGGCGCTGCTGGTCATCGACTCCGTGCAGACCCTCGCCTCCGCGGAAGTTGAGGGTAGCGCCGGTGGTGTCACCCAGGTGCGCGAGGTCGCCGCCTCCGTGATTGCAGCCGCGAAGGAACGCAATATGTGCACCCTGCTCGTGGGGCACGTGACCAAGGAGGGCACCATCGCGGGCCCGCGCCTGCTCGAGCACCTGGTGGACGTGGTCTGCCAGTTCGAGGGCGACAAGCATTCGAATATCCGCATGCTGCGCGCGATTAAGAACCGCTTCGGCCCCACCGACGAGGTGGGCTGCTTTGACATGCACGAGGACGGCATCGCGCCCGTGCTGGACCCCTCCGGCATGTTCGTCTCCAGTACCCCGCACCCGGTGGCGGGCACCTGCGTGACCGTTACGATGGAGGGCCGCCGCCCCCTGCTCGCGGAGGTTCAGGCGCTGCTGGATCAGGCGGTAGCACCGGCACCTCGACGCACCGTTTCGGGCCTGGACTCGGCGCGCATCCAGATGCTCCTGGCGGTGCTACAGCGCCGCGCCGGGCTGAACGTGGGCAAGCTCGACTGCTATGTCTCGACGGTGGGCGGCGCGAAAATTGCGGAGCCCGCCGCCGACCTGGCGTGCGTCATGGCGTTGGCGTCGGCGGCGCAGAATAAGCCGCTTCCGCGCAAGCTCGCGGTCTTTGGCGAGGTGGGCCTGGCGGGTGAGGTGCGCGCCGTGCCGGGTATCCGCCAGCGCATCGCGGAGGTGGGCCGCCTGGGCTTCACGCACGTGCTGGTGCCCGCCTCCCCGACCGGTGTGGGGGACGTGCCCGAGGGCGTGACCGTGCGTGAAGTAACCACCCTGGGTGAGGCGCTCGCGCTGCTCTTCCCGCAGAAGTAAAACAGCAAAAGCGAGGAGGGGGCTCCCGGCTGACGTGAAGGTCACCGGGAGCCCCCTCCTCTATGCTTTGCGGCTGGTCGCCGACCCCGTTAGTCCCGGCGAACCTGCGAGGGACGGTCGGTGCGCGGCTGGGAGGTATTCTCCTCCTCGTTCTCGAACAGCATGATGTTGATCGAACGGGTGTGTAGCTGATCGGGCTGTCGCTGGATATTCTCCGAAGCGTTCTCCGGAACGGTACCCGTCACGGTGGCGGCGCCCATTTCGGCGGCGCGCGCCTCCATCTCTTCAGAGCTCACGTGCAGGTCAATCACCGGCAGGGAGGAGGTGCTCGGGGCGTGCTGCGTCATGGCCTCGCCCAGGGGCATTAGCTTGTCCAGAGCCTCCTTGTGGCTCATGCCGGTGGCCTCCATGAAGTCCACCACGATGAGGCGCAGCATCAGCACCAGCGACTCGCCCTCGAAGGATGCCACACCCATGTAGTGCGGGTTGAGGGTTCCGGCCAGGCGCACCATGCGGTCCTGCGCCTTCTTCATGTAGTGCTCGCGCTCTTCCTTCCTCGGCGCAGACATGCCCAGGCCGATGCTCTGGGAGGCCAGCGACAGCTCGTCCAGGGCCTTACTCAGCGAAACCAGCGCGGCCGAACGCAGCTGCACGTGGCGGATGGTTGAGGCCATGCGACGGTTGAGCACGCGGTCGTTACGAATGGCCAGATCCACCGCGGCGAGGGTCTTCGCCAGGCGTTCCAGCTCCTCGCGGTTCTTACGGCTCTTCCACGACAGGTCGTTCATACCCTGCGCGGTGATCAGGTCGCCACGGCAGCTATCGTAGAGCGGCTGCAGCGCGCGTGCATCAAGCAGGCTCTGGTACGCCTTGTTGTAGTCGTAGTAGCGGATTGCCTCGGAGGAGAGCTGGAAAACCTTCGCGAAGGCATCCATGAGGGCGATGGCGCGGGCGCGCGGGTTCTTGCGAGGGTCGCGCGGCATCAGGTACATGGTGAGGAATGCAAAGGCGCCACCAACGATACCGTCGAAACTGCGGGTGAACGCATCGTCAGGTACGGGCAGCAGCAACGTGAAACAGGCCTGGAAGCTGAGCTGAATCGTAAAAATAATGCCCTTATCAATAAATCGGGCAATAATCACGGTCAAGAAAAGCACCACTGCCGCCTGCCAGGTACCGTGACCAAGCAGAATCAGCAGAAGGTCGCCAATGAGAATGCCGAGGGTCACGCCGAAGGAGACCTCAAGGATTCGGCGGGAATGCTTAGCACCGCTTACATAGCCGAGGGATACGAGGGCAGCGACCGGCGCAAAAATGGGTTCCTGGTGGCCCAGGATGTGCTCAGCGAAAAGCCAAGCGCCCATAGACGCCGCAACAATCTGCACAGACTGAAAGAAATCGACGCGCACTCGGTGCATGCCCTCGTGAATGAACTGTCGAGTACTACGTCCTGCGTTGCGAAGAATGTCTGCGAATTGTGCCATGGGAACCATCATACCGTCGAGTCGAGCGGGGCGAGGGGAGGCCGGGTCTCACGGTTCTGTGACGTGCGACCTGCGCCCCCGGCCAGGTCGGGAGCTCCCCCCAGGGGTTTGCTGATGCCCTGGAAGAGCGCCCGAGGAGGGGAGGAGCGCCGCGGCTTACCCGCGGATGCGGCGGGCCACCCGGCGCAGAAAGCCGGTGCGGTTCTCGGGCTCCGGCGGCTCGGGGTTACGCTCGTCCCGGGCTTCCCCTCGAGGTTCGTTGTCGCCGGGGCCGGCCGCCTCGCGGGGCTCTTCCCGCTCGGCCAGCAGGCGCTCGAGCTCGGCGCGGTGCACGGCATCCCAGGAGTGCGCCCGGTCAGACATTGCCCACTCGAAACCTGCGGTGAGGGAGGTTTCGGTGAAGAGATCGCGTGCAGCGCGCACCGTGGCGGCCAGCGGCTCGGGGAGCGCCGGGACCTGCTCCACGGTGGGGAAGGGTGCGGGGGCTTCTGTTTTTCCGGGCTTCTCTTCACCGTGCGCAAGAATCTGCGTCAGCAGGTAGGCACGCTCGGCTCGCAGGGCCTCCAGCAGTTCGGTGCGGCGCGCATCCGTTGCTACCGCCGCATGTCGCAAGGCGGTGGCGATCATCAGCTCGGGAACACCGCCGGTAAGCATACCCAACGGCAGGGTGAACTCGCCCAGCCCGTACTGACGCAGGGCACCGCCCACCCGCATCTGCGTGAACGCATCGGGAATCAGCGCGAGCACCGGAATACCGGCCGCGGCGGAGAATACCGCCGGGTGGTAGCGGCTGGTCAGGGTGAACGCCGCCGCCCGGTGCACGGTGATGCTCTGGTCGGCGTGCAGAATCGGTAGCAGGGTCGCCGGGGTGGAGGGACTGAGCTGCTCGGCGATGCGCTGGTGCGCCTGAATATCGCCGCTTGCCGAGTCCTGCGGGTCACCGTAGTGGCTCAGAAATACGGGCGCGTAGCCGTGCTCGCGCCACATGCCGTCGAGTAGGCGCGCAATCTGCTGAGCCTGCTGGTCGGTACATTCGTTGACGGTCACGCAGACGTAGTGCTCCGGCAGCTCGTTAAGTGCCTGACTTGCTGAAATACCCTCCGCATAGTGCAGGGTGCGTGCCGGGTAAACCGTCGGGTAGTCGGTAGCGTCATCCACGCTCAGGCGCGCGTCAATATCCCGTTCGCGGCACCAGGCGAGCGAGGAGCTTTCGCGTACCGTCACCGAACGGGCGGTGCGGAGCATACGCTCCAGAACCTGCGCATCCTCGGGGTTGAGGACCGGGCCCAAGGACTGGCCGGTCACGAATAGGGGAACACCGGCGTACTCGGTGGCGAGAGCCACCGAGGCACGCTCGTAGAGGAGCCAGCCGAAGCGGGAGTTGAGGTTGCCGCCGCCCGAGATGACGACCGCGTCCATGGCGGCGATGGAGTCCGCGAAGCCCACCATGCGTTCGACGGTCTGTTCCAGCGGGTGCAACACCTCGGGCAGCGCCTGCACCTGCGGTAGTGCCACCAATTCGGCGATGGAGGGCCGCTCCCGGTCGGCGTGCAGCTCAGTCAGGACGCACTCGAGCGCCGCGAGGGTCAGCTCACGCTCGGCCGGCGCCCAGGGGAAGAGGAAAAACGGCAGGTAGGAGTAGCCATCGCCCTCTGCGCCGCGGGTCGCGTTGAGGTACCGCGCCGAGTGTCGCTCGTCGCGGGTCATGAGGGTGACCTCCGCGCCGCCTTCGGCAAGTGCCTGAGCGCTCGCAATGGTCATCGCCTCGTCGCCCACGTGGTAGGTGTGCTGGCCGATATCGCCGACCACGATCACGCGCGGCGCGCGGGAATGAGTAGAATGAGCGTTCTCCGTCATGGGTTAGCGGCCCTCCCCGTGAGGCGTTGCGGAACGCATGCGCCGCGCGAGGGAGCGGGCCGCGGAACTCAGAGTGCGCAGGGCGCCGCGTCCCCGCGACCGGTCGGCAGCGAATCGGGCCTCCAGCTCGCGCTGACGCGCATCCATAGCGGCCTGACGAGCCTCAATGCGCTCTAGCCGCTCCCCGAGGGAACGCAGAAGATCCAGGGATTCGCGGGTCAGGTCGTGCCCGTCAATCACGCGACGTTCCAGATCGGCCATCAGGTGCGCCTGATAGAGGTACGGGCCCGGACGCCCGCCGGACTGCAGGTCGTCGCGAATCGCGCGGGCGCGCACGCTTGCATCAAAACGGGCGTGCTCGGCCTGGCGCTGCACGCTATTGGCCTCCGCGCCGTCGGCCTCCGGGCGCAGCGACCAGTAGGCGAGGGGTTCGTCCACGAGCAGCACCTCGGTCACTGCGGCGGCACGCAGGTTGAACTCCCAATCGCCGACCACGGGCAGGGACTCGTCGTAGAAACCGACCAGCTCGTGCAGGCGGCGACGGTAGAGGATGCCAATGGGTACCGTGCGGTTGGTGCGGTAGAGGAACTGCAGTCCGAACCCGGGCAGGCCGTCGTGGAAGATGCGCTCCTCGTACACCTCGAACTCGCCCTCGGGGGTTTCGCGTTCATAGCGTTCCACCACGCGGGTCGAGCAGATGAGTGCTTCGCTTGCGCGCAGGGCCCCGACGGTGCGCTCCAGGAACTCGGGGGCCCACAGGTCGTCATCGTCGTGGATGGCCACAAATTCGCTGTCGGTGGCCGCCAATCCGGCGTTCGAGGCCGCCTCCATATTCCCGCCGCCGGTGGTGAGCAGCATGAGTCGCGGCGCATCGCCCTCCAGCAGGTGCGCGAGGGGCGAAGCCTGCAGAATGGCGCGGGTGGCAGACTCGTCCCCGCCGTCGTTGATGACGCAGACCGTGTAGTCGGTGAAGGTCTGCTCGGCGATATTGGCCAGGGCGCGGCGCAGGAAACGGGGGCGGTCCTTCGTGCGGACCAGAACAGCTACGGTGGGGGAGGGCATAGTCACTTATCGATTGGGGGAGGCCGTGTGAAGGCTCGTGAACTCACACCATTATGAAGGGCGTTAGCTCCCGCGCTCAACCCGCGCCGACCATAGATGAGAAAGGGAATCAGGTGGGGTCTACGGCGGCCCCGCGAAGCCTCAGAGAAGCGCCTGAACCGCCATCATGACCGCCACACCGACAATAAAACACGCCGGAATGGTCACAATCCACACCAGCAGAATCTGAAGCACAATGCGGGGCTTCAACGCGTTGAAACGCTGGTTAACACCCGCACCCAGGGTCGATGCGGTCGCCAGGTGCGACGAAGAGAAGGGAACCTGCAGTAAAAAGTACCCAAGAATCTGCACGGCGGCGGTGGTTCCCTGCGCGACGGCGCCGCGGAGGGGATCGATGCGCACCATCTTGTACGCGAAGGTGTAGCCGATGCGCCGCCCGCCGCTGAGCGTTCCCAGGCCCAGGGCCAGGGCGATGAAGAGCGTGCCGAGGAGCATCCCTGCGGTGTCCAGGCGGTACGTTCCGCTGGAGCCTGAATGGTCGCCGAGCAGGGGAACCATGAGCGACCACAGGAGCAGGTACAGATAGCCTGTCTGCACCCCGTGCAATAGTGAAATCGCGGAGGAGGACACCGCGAGCACCTCGCGGGAGTGCTGGTTGACCATGCGCGGGTTGTGCCCCACCACGAGCCGGTAGAAGGGAATCACCATGACCCAGGAGAGAACAAAAATCAGCGGAGGCAGGTAGAGCAGGGGCCAGAGGGTCGCCTCGAAGATGTGCGGCAGAAACGAGCTGAGGTGCAGTTCCTGGCTGCCCTGCGTGCTGAATCGGGCCCACCAGCTGACCCCGGCCAGCGCGCCGATGAGCGCGTGGGTCGAGGAAGAGGGCAGGCGGAGCGCCCAGGTCAGCATGCCCCAGATGGAGCAGACGAGCAGCGCGGCGAGGATGCCGCTCAGGCCGGTCTCGCCCTCGGGGGCGCTCACCCAGGTGGCCGAGTATTCGCCCAACAGCAGGAAGGCGCTCACGACGCCGAGGACGTTGAAGAGCGCCGCCAGGTAGAGGGCCGAGCGCTCGCCGAGGGCGCGAGTGCGCACGGGCACGGCGACCGTGTTGGAGGCGTCGTGCATGCCGGTCACGTAGACGGCCGCGCCGAACGCGCAGAGGGCGAAGGGAATCAGGAGCATTAGGACTCCTGCACGATGATGCGGCCAATCTCGGTGGAGACATCGCGCATCGCGTTGGAGGCGGCGGTCAGCTGCGCCAGGAAGGTCACGTAGCGGCGGTAGCGTTCGTGGGTGTAGCGGGTGGAGATGTGGGCTTCGTACTCTTCGGCGGTGCGCAGGGCCTGCCGCGAGATGCGGAGCATGTCCATCCAGTAGTTGTCGAGGCCGCGGATATCGGCGAGCTTGGGGATGACGGCCGCGGTGAGTACGGCCTGCCGCTGGATGATATCCAGGATTGAGGTGATGTGCGTGGCAAAGCCGTCAATGCTGTGCAGGGACAGCACGTGCGCGGCGCTCGTGAGCTTTTCAACAGCGGTGGTGAGCTTACGGGCCAGGGTGTAGATGTCCTCGCGCGGAATCGGCGGGGAGAAGGAGCTACGCACCTCGGTGAGGGTGCGGTAGAGCAGGTCGGTGGAGTCGGCCTCGTGCGCGAGCATGCGCTCGAAGAGGGCGGGGTATTCGGCGACGGGGGAACCCACCATTTCGGAGAGGAGCGCCGCGGCCTCGCCGACCTGGGCCGAGATTTCGGCGAGGGAGGCGAGGGATTCGTTCGCGTGGGGGAAGAGGCGGTGCAGCATAGTTCCCAGTCTAGCGAGTGGTCGGGGCTGAGGAGTATTTTGGACGCGGCCCGTGCCCGGAACCTATACCCGGAATCCGTGCCCAGAACCTGTACCCGGGGCCCATCCGCAATAATATATTCTCAATTTCGCATATACGGGGTTTGTGGCACGGCGTGAAGAGATGCGCCAGAACCGGGCGCCAGAACCGGGTGCTGGAACTGGGGCCGAGATACGGACCAGCCCAGACTGAACCGGGCTATCTCGGGCTATCTCGGGCTGATTCGGGCCGAGATACGGACCGGCCCAAACCAAGATGCAGACCATAAGGTACAGGCCGACAACATAAAACGGTGGGGGTCGATTTCTCGACCCCCACCGGAACGTTTAGGGATGTCGGGTTGGGAGCGCCTCTCGGCGGAAGGCCGCTCGAAGCGGCTAAAGATTTGGAGCCCGGGGCTACCTATTAGCAACCCGACATCTTGTAATTATTATCCACCCGCACCCGGCGCAGAGTCAATCGGAAACAGGCTTTTCAGGCCTTTGCGGCCCAATGTGGAACCTGTGCCAACTCATGAAACCAGCCCGGATATTGAAGCACCGGCCCTTCCCTAAACCATAGAATCTGACAGGGTGTTGCGCGTTTCAATAAAGCGCTTTATCGGGCCCCTATCGGCAGGGATTGAGCGCGGCGCGAACAGCGGCAGCCGGCAAATCGAGGAACCCAGCGGAGTGGGGCACCCGGCCTCTACGCGATTTCCCCCGGATCTCGTCGAGAAGCCTCCGCGGCGCGCCACTGGGCGGCCACCGCCTCCAGGTCCTGCGCGTCCTGCTCGAGCTGCGCCGCCTGCCGCGGCATGCGCAGGTGACGCTCGACCGCCTCACGCTTAATCTCGTGGCTTGTCGCCACCGGAGTCACCGGCGCCGGATTACGCGAGTACCGCGCGAAATCCACGCGAATCCCCAGAGCCACAACGCGAGCGAAGGCCGCGCACCGCTCCATCGCCATATCCAGGTCCCCCGTGTACAGGCCGGCCAGGATCTCGTCAATCGTACGCACAACCTCCTCGGCGCCCGGCGGATCCGGCACCCCCGCCACCACGTGCGAGCGGTAGTCCTCCGCCATGCCCAGCTCAAAGGCGCGGCTCACCCCGCGCGGGGAGCGGTGCACCGTGTCCCGCAGCCGATACATGCGCCAGAGCGCGCCCGGCAGGGAGTGCGCGCTCGCGTGCGACCATAGTTCGGCAAGCATTTCGATGCCGTAGTCGTCGGTGAAGCTGACGAGCCGCTCGGTCAGCTCTCGATCCCGGCCGCGCCCGCGCGTCAGCAGGATGCGGGCCGAGGCGTGAGCCGCCTCCTCACGGGCGGCGGGATCCATGCCGCCCTCGTGCCGTTCGAACTTCTCGGAGGTAAAGAGGACGGGTCGGTGATGCGTGCGGCGGCGGGAGCGTCCGCCGGTGGAAGATGCGGATGTAGACATAGGATTACCCAGTGTACTCCTGCCGTGACCCCGCGCATTTTCGCCCGCCGTGCCGCGCCCCGCACCGTTCCGGAGGCGAGAGCCGTTAGTGTATAGTAGTTTTTATCTGCAGGCTGTATAGCTATGCGGAAAGAGCGCCTTTAGCTCAGTCGGTAGAGCTACGGACTTTTAATCCGCAGGTCGTGGGTTCGAGCCCCACAGGGCGCACCGAACGACCCGTCGCCTCCCGCTCAGCGGGGGTCGGCGGGTTTTTGCGTCGTTATTGGTTCTGTTGCTCAAGAGATGAGGAGACCCCGTGAGCGTCACCATTAAGAACCCCGAAGAAATCACGATTCTGGCCACCGGCGGCACGATCGACAAGTTTTACTCTGTCGCCGGCACCATGGATATCGGTGAGCCCGCCGCCAAGGACCTGCTCGACCGCGTCATTACCGACGTGCGCTTCGACATCCGCCCGCTCATCGGCAAGGACAGCCTGGATATGACCGACGAGGACCGCGCCGAGCTGACCGAGGCCCTGGACGCCGTCACCAACGCCCAGGTGCTCATTACCCACGGCACCGATACCATGCCCGAAACCGCCCGCTACCTGCTCGAGCACGCGAAGCTGGGTGAGAAGGTCGTGGTGCTGACCGGCGCAATGCAGCCGGCCGTCATGGCGCGCTCCGACGCCGGTTTCAACCTGGGTGCCGCAATCGCTGCCCTGAACCTGCTGGACCCGGGTGTGTACATCAGCATGAGCGGCCGCATCTTCCCGGCTGAGAGCGTTCGCAAGGACCGTTCCCGAGGTATTTTTGAGGGCTAACGCGCCCGAACCGGCGCAGTCGTCTGAATCGGCACAGTCGCCGGAGGAGCACGGCCCGCGCTCCGCCGCACCGGGGCCCCGCGGTTCGGAACTCTCCGAGCCAGCGGAGGCCCTCGTTGTGGAGCTTTGGGATATTGGCAGTAGCGAGCCCCTGCCAGCAAAGGTGCTCTACGCGGTGCGCGTCGTACTGCTCATCGCCCCCGCGCTCGGCATGGTGTACTTCTTCATGCGTGCGGCTCTCTTTCCCGTGGGTGCTGTGCCGCTCGTGTACCTGGTCGTGCAGGGTTGGTTGGCCACCATCTACCGCGCCGACCGCTCCGTCATGCTGATTTACTGGGGCAACGCCGTCTCGGCGCTCCTGGCCGCGGTGATGGGTGCCTTCTTCGCGTACCTGCTATTCGCCCTGCACGGGCCGGATGCGCTCTTTAAACACTTCGGGACATTCTACGCGGGAGCCGTATTTACGGTCATGGGGTCATTCGTGCTGGAGTTTTTCTTCTCGCTGTTCTACGCGGTGGTTCTGCGCCGGGTAATCAGGCGTAACGAGGCCTTCCACCGCGGGTCGTTCTCGGAGAACACCGGCGGCTAAAAGGGCACTGTCTGCCCCCTCTTTTCATGTTCGGGAAGCCTTCAACTGCGCATGATACGGTAGAGGCGTAAACCGTCGTCCACGCCGTCAGGAGGAGATATATGGGTACCCCGGACCGGACCACAGACGATTCCGCACCGTCCGTCGAAACCCCGGATGGCACCGCCGTGCGGACCCGGTACCAGGCGCCCATCCGCGACCTGCGGCCCGCCTCCGCGGAGGTGAGTGTCCCCTCCACCGCGATGCACCGCACGGTTCCCGCGAAGGCCGTGCCTCTTGCATCCCCGAAGGATGGGCCCCTACCCGCCCCGCACGTAGCGCAGGCCCCGACCACCTCCCTCAACCCCGCGGTGGCACCGGCCGCGCTTCCGGCGTTTCTGCGCACCTACTCCCGCGATGAGATTAGAATACGCCAGCGTCAGCTACGCAAAAACCTGCTGGTGCGCGTCGCCATTCTGAGTGTTCTGGGCCTGACGGAGGGCCTCATCATCGCCCAGTACACGCAGCCGCTGGCGATTTGTTTCTGGCTGCTTGCGGCCCTGTACATCATCGTCCAGGCCTGGCCGCTTCTGCGCCCGCCGAACGACGTTGCTGACACCTCCGTGTACAGCATCTGGGCGATTTGCTCGCTGATTGGGTACATTGGCGTGGGGCTGGTGCTCTCACCCATCACGTTCCTGCTTCTCATGCTGGACTGGGCGGGCGTCTCCATGGGCTTCGACCCGATGCTGGTGCTCTGTGGCCTAGGTCTGGTGTGGGTGAGTGAGGTTGGCCTGTCCCTACTAACGATTTACCGTTTCAACGAGTTGAGGACCGCGCTCACGCATCCCGCCCCGCAGGACGAGGCCGACGCATCCGAAGATTCCGGTGCGGGCGCGGAGGCCGCCCCCTCCGATTAGGATTCCGCCGGGACGCCCCGGCCGATGCACATAAGCTCACCGAACACACCGTATTTCACCACACCATACGTACCCCGCGCCTACCCGCCGCATCGATGAACCGTCGTATATCACGGCGCGCAGGCTCTCGAAAGATCCAACCATGCCTACCCCCGAACCCGCACCGCTCCCCGCGGCTCCGGCCGCTACCTCCCCCGAGGCGTCCGTGAAGTCCTCGCGCTCTAAACCGCCGACCCCGAACCTCGTGTCGGTTGCCGGCTGGGTGCTCCTGGCCATTTCCGCGGGCTGGGTGGCGCTGCTGGTGTACACCACTGTGTCGCTGACGACGACCCATCTTCCGCGCCTGTCCACCTGGCATTCCTCCACCCTCGTGGAGGCGCAGGCCTACTACCCGGTGCTCTTCCTGATGCTGTGCACCCTCGGAAACGTGGTGCTGCACAGTTTCTGCACGGTGGCGTTCATCCGCGGCTACCGCTGGGCCGCGGTGGTGCTTTCGGTGTCTCTGGTGATGGGCATTATCTCGGCGATGCTGATTATGCTGAGCGTGGGTGCCATGCTCGCCACGCTGAACGGTGCACCCAGCCAGGAGGTCGAGTTCCTGCTGAGCACCTCCTCGCCCCTGTACACGCCCGTGTACATCGCCGGGGGTTACCTGGTGGTGTGCGTCATCGCGCTGGCGTTGGTGTGGTCGCGCCAGTCGCGTGCCTACATGGCGGCCCGCAGCTCGTGGCGTTTGAGCCGCCGCAAGGACTACCTGCTCTAACCTCTGCCGCGGGCCTGCGGCCCGCCGATAGTTTATTCACCAACCACCGATAAGGACGAACCCCGTGACCCCTACTTCCGACCCCGCACACGAGTCACAAATCCGTACCGACCCCGACGGGCACGATGACACCGTAGAGGCGCCCGATGACGGCGAGGAACGGATTGAGCCGGTGCAGAAGACTTCAGTGCTAGTCGATATCTCCTTCTGCCTGGGCGTGGGGCTCATGCTCGTGTATGCGGGTTTGGACGCGCACCAGGCCCTCGCCTCCGCCGGACACGGCTGGGACATCGTCTCAATCTTCACCATTGCCGTGCCTCGCCTTCTGAGCGGAACCATCTGGGTGGAACTAATCATCCTGTGCTTCCTGGCGGTCCTGTGCACGGGTAGCAGGGGCGCACGTCAGACGCTGATGCTCTACGCGGCCGTCTGCTGCCTGAGCGGCATGCTCATCACCGCGGGTTCCTTCGACCTGGCCGGGTTTTTCTTCCCGGCCTTCACCGCGCTGAACCCCGCGACGAGCCCGGCCACCGCCTCCCTGACCGTGACGAAGGTGCTGGTCATCATCGTGGGCGTTGGTGCCGCACTTTTCATTTTTCTGCTGGGCCTTGTCTCTACTCGGGATGAGGATGTCGTCCGGTCCGAGGAGCCTCCGGCACCCGCGGCGGAGGGCGCGAAAAACGTGGCCGGGGCCGACGAAGAGGCGGGCATGACCATCGAGGAGAGGCAGGCCGCCCATTACCTGGAAATGCTCCGGCTGATTGACGAGGAGGAACGGGTTACTCGCACCCCCGCCGAGCAGCGAATCCTCGATCTTCGCGCGAAGATGGCGGTGACGGAAAACCCCCTGGAGAGGCAGCGTCTGGAGGGCGAGATTCTGCTGACGCTCCGCGCCGAGCGTGCCGGTCTGGAACCTTATGACGGCGAGCTCGACGGTGACGAACCGGCCGATGACGAGCCGGTCGATGAGGAGAACGTCCTCAGTCATCAGAGCGCAGGTGCAGAAACGCGTGCTCGTTTGGAAGAAGAACAGGTGCGGCGGAAAGAAGAGGAAGCCAACCGACGGGCTGAAGAGGCGGTCGCTCAGCAGTACGAGACGGCCCGCCGCAAGGCTGGCCGGAAGAAGCCTCGCAAGGAACAGCGCGGCTACAAGGACACCTCGGTGTACACCGAGGAGGGATACCGCCTCAACTAGCGGTGCGAGCCGTCCCCCAAACAGACTATTCGGTTCTCCCGTCGCGGGATGGAGAACATAGAAAGGAACGATAATGTCAGAGTACGGAGCTCCGGGATTAGCCCCTCAATACCAGCAAAGCCAGCCACGATCCAACGGTCGTCCTGTTGCTTTGATCTGGGTGACAGCGCTTACTGTGCTGATTATTTTGATTGGGGCGGCACAGTCTACCGTGAGCGCTTTGGAGCGGAACCATACCGCGATGAATTCAGAGGCGCTGACGCAAGTAACCATCCCTGCACTGGTCAAAATCATCCTGATGGACGCGGTAACTATTATCGCTCTGTTATTCCTCTGGCTACGGCGTAATTGGGCACGCATCGTCAGCATCGTTTTGAGTATTTTTGGCGCGCTGGGCGGTATTTTATACATTTATGGTTCCGTCATACTCTTCAACTCTGTCGATGTACAGACGCTGAGCGGTGCAGAGTTGGCGCACTTCGTTTTTGTTCTTGTGGTGGTGAATCTGCCTACTGTTTGTAACACGGTAATAACGGTATTGCTGTTCACCCCCAGTATGCGCCGGTACACGTACGCGGCTGGCGCGTACTAAAGGGTTACCTGTGTAAAGGGGCGCAATAGGGCCTGATATGTCAGGTAGTACCGGGGGAAGCAAGCTTTCGGTACCGCTACTTCACAGAGCTTGAGAGAACGCAAAAGGTGGGGATACCAGACGGTATCCCCACCTTTTCTCGTCCCCGGCTCATTGGCCTAGAGGGACTTCAAGCATTACTCAGCGGATTCGCGCTTAGCTTTCGAGCGGCCGCGCAGGTACTCGATAAAGACCGGCACCACGGAAACCAGCACAATAATCACGGCGATGTACTCGATGTTGTTGTGCACGAACGGAATACCGCCCAGCAGCACACCGGCCAGACCAATCACACCAATCCACGCAATGGCGCCGACGGTGTTCCACAGGTGGAACTTCTTACGGTCGTACGAAGAGATACCGGCCGCCAGCGAAACGAAGGTACGCACAATCGGCACGAAACGGCCCAGAACCAGAGCCAAACTACCGCGCTTCTGGAAGAACTCCTCAGTAGTGTGCAGGTTCTTCGTGCTCAGAATCTTCGCGTCATCCTTGAAGATGTTGCGGCCGTAGCGGGCACCAATCTGGTATCCCACCTCGGCGCCGGCCATCGCCACAATCACCAGCACGGGGAACGCAACCCACAGGGACAGACCCATCTGCTGGTGCAGCATACCCAGCGCAAAAATCAGGGAGTCACCCGGAAGAACCGGGAACAGCACACCCGACTCAATGAAAACAATGATCGCCGAAACAACCAGAACCCAGGGGCCGGTGTCGAGCAGGAACTGTTCAAGGTTAAGGCCTAGCAGCGCAACCGGAAGCTGCGCGAGGGCGGCGGCAAGAAAAGTCATGAAAAATCCTGAACTGTGAGTGGACCGCGCGCACGGATTGGCGGCGGCGGAGTAACACCAGCATAGAGAACGTGCCTATGGTGAACATAGTGCAAAACTATGCGGAGGCTGTGTAGCACAGAGACAATTCTACCGGGGTTTAGCCCGGATGCACGGGTGAGCGAGGCGTAAATCTCCGGGCCCGAGAACGAAATGGCGCGCAGTGATGCGGAACTCGCACGCCCTCCCAAGAAATGACCGGCTCCGAGGCCAGGATGCGCCGGGTGTGACATGATGGGAAGACAGCGCGTCGGAGCGCCCGCCCGCGAACCACCCACCGTCGGAGAAAACCATGAACCCCCAGCAGCCGGACACCGCCACCTCCCTGCGCGATGAGGCCCGCGAACTGTTGCGCCGCCTCACCGGCGCCTCCGAAGCCGACTTCCACGACGGCCAGTACGAGGCGATTCACGCCCTCGTGGCCGACCGCGCCCGCACCCTGGTGGTACAACGCACCGGCTGGGGTAAGTCCGCGGTCTACTTCATCTCCTCGCTGCTCCTGCGCGCCCGGGGTACCGGGCCGGCACTCATCATCTCCCCGCTGCTTTCGCTCATGCGCGACCAGGTGGCCGCCGCATCCCGCGCGGGGGTGCGGGCCGCCATGGTGAACTCAGCGAACGTCACCGAGTGGGACTACATCCGCGAGCAGGTCGAAGCCGACGAGCTCGACGTGCTCCTGGTTGGCCCCGAGCGGCTCAACAACCCGGCGTTCCGCGAGCAGTGGCTGCCGTTTCTCATGCCTCGCCTGGGCCTGCTCGTGATTGATGAGGCCCACTGCATTTCGGACTGGGGCCACGACTTCCGCCCGGACTATCGCCGCATTGGCGCGCTGATTTCTTCTCTACCCGCCGGCGTGCCCGTGCTCGCTACGACCGCTACAGCAAACGACCGCGTGACCCGCGATATCGCCGAGCAGCTGAGCGCCGCGGCCGGGGACGCACCCGAGGTGTACGTGGTGCGCGGCCCGCTCTCCCGGGCCTCCCTGCGCCTGGGCGTGCTCGCACTGCCCGACGAGGGCCAGCGCCTGGGCTGGCTCATGGCGCACCTGAACGAGCTACCCGGCTCGGGTATCATCTACGCGCTGACCGTTTCGGCGGCGGAGGATACCGCCTCCGCCCTGCGCGCTCGCGGATACGACGTGCTCGCCTACACCGGAAAGACCGACCCGGATGAGCGCATGGCCGCCGAGCAGGCCCTCAAGGAGAACCGCGTCAAGGCCCTCGTGGCGACCAGCGCTCTCGGCATGGGCTTCGACAAGCCCGACCTGGGGTTCGTGGTGCACCTGGGCGCGCCCTCCTCCGCGGTGAGTTACTACCAGCAGATCGGCCGTGCGGGCCGTGGGGCCGCCAACGCGGACGTCCTGCTGCTACCCGGGCGCGGGGACCGGGCCATCTGGGAGTATTTCGCGACCTCTTCGATGCCGGAGGAGGAGAAGGCCCTGCAGGTGCTGGCCGCCCTCGAGCAGACCCCCGAGGGCCTGAGCCTCACCGCGCTGGAGGCGCGTGTGCAGCTGCGCCGCTCAACCCTGGAGCTGCTGCTCAAGGTCCTGGACGTCGAGGGCGCCGTCGTGAAGGAGGGGAGCCGCTGGTGCCGCACCTCGGCTCCCTGGAGCTACGACCGCGAACGCTACGCGGGGGTTGCGCGTGCGCGCGTGCGCGAGCAGGAGTCCATGCTGGAGTACGAGCGGACGGAGGGGTGCCGCATGGTGTTCCTCGCCCGCCAGCTGGACGATACCTCCGCTCAGCCCTGCGGTCGGTGCGACCGGTGCGCCGGGCCCTGGTACTCGACGCAGGTTCCCGAGGAGGCGCAGCAGGCGGCGCGTCAGAGCTTTGCTACCGTGGGGGTTCCGGTGGAGCCGCGCCGCATGTGGCCCACCGGCCTGGACCAGCTGATGGGTGCCTCCGCTCCGCGTGGCCGCCTGTCGAAGGAGGAGCAGGCCGAGCCCGGTTATGCGTTGGCGCGCCTGAGCGATATGGGGTACGGAACGCGCCTGCGCGAGCTCTTCGCCACGAACGAGCTTGGTGAGCCGGTTGACTCTGAGGTGCCGACCGACCTGGGCCGCGCCTGCGTGAAGGTGCTGGCGGCGTGGCAGTGGGGTGCCGCGGGGCGACCGACCGCGGTGCTGACGTTGCCGTCGCCGGTGCGTCCTCGCCTGGCGCAGTCCCTGGGTCGGGGGCTGGCTGCGGTGGGTCGCCTGATGGATTTGGGGCAGGCTTCTTTGGTGGAGGAGCCCCGCTTCTTCGGTGGTAATAGCGCCTTCCGCTGTGCCGACGTTCTGCGGTCTTACCTGGTTCCGAGCGAGGTGCTGGACTACGTGCGCGAGAACCGCTGCGCGGTTCTGCTGGTTTCGGATCTGGTGGATTCCCGCTGGGCTAACACGGTGGTGGCTCGCGCGTTGAGGGAGGCCGGGGCCGCCGCGGTGTATCCTTTCTCTTTGGCCGCTACTCACTAGTCGCGTTTCACGCCCTTTTACTCCCCGACGAGGTTATATGTCATATTCGGAATATTTAAATTTGACGGTTGCTGACGGTTCTTCCACCGTGCTCAGTGACATTCCCGCGCGTGCCGACCACCGTGAGTGGATGGGCCTTGCCCTGGCGGAGGGGAAAGCCGCCGGTGAGCGTGGCGAGATTCCCATCGGCGCCGTCATCGTGGATGAGCACGGGACCGTCGTCGCCTCCGCCGGCAACACCCGCGAGCGGGAACACGACCCCAGTGCCCACGCGGAGGTGAACGCGATTCGGCAGGCGGCGGCGCGGCTGGGGCAGTGGCGGCTGGAGGGATGCACCCTCGTGGTGACCGTCGAGCCCTGCCTCATGTGCGCCGGCACGATTCTGGCCTCGCGCGTCTCGACGGTGGTTTTTGGCGCCTGGGAGGAGAAGACGGGCGCCTCCGGTAGCCGCTACGACGTGCTGCGGGACGGGCGGGTGGCGCCGGCTCCCGAAGTGTATGCGGGGGTGCGCGCCGAGGAGTGCGCACAGCTCATGCTGGATTTTTTCAGGGAGCGTCGCTCCTGAGCGCGTTCCTGCCCGCGTTTCTCGGTGGTGTGCCCCTCGGCGATGTACCTCGGCGGCGCACCCCTCGGCTGTGCCCTGTCGTCGGTATTCTGTTGCGAATAATTCGGCGAGTGGATTCTGCCGCTCTGCCCTGCCTCCCGGCCCAGTCCCCCCCCGTCGCGCCCGGGGCCTGTCACAGGGGCCTGTTCCCTGGGATTGTAGCGGGGGAGGAGGCCTGGTGAAACCGGTCATGGATTCGTGGCTTATTTGAACGAAAAACCCCAATTTTTTGAAAAATACTCCGAAAATTTCAAAAATAGACGCTTTTTCACCCGAAAATCCCCACAAAACCACACTTAACCGGGTCTACGATATATAAGCATCGGAGCCTGAGAACCCCTCCGCGTCCTTCAGCAGGTATCGCGGAACGAGGTCCTCGGGCTCGTACTTTTACCCGTTTCTACCCGTCGTACAGATTGAAGGGACCGCCGTGCTTCGCGTTGATAACATCTGGGCCAAGGGGCGTCACCACGCCCTTTTTGGCCGCACCACTTTCTCGGTAGGTGGGGGCGAAGTCATCATCGTTCAGGCCGACAGTCAGATGGAACGTACCTCCCTGGGCCTGGCCCTCACCGGCCGTTTGCCCCTGTCGGGCGGCGAGATTTACTGGAGCGCCGGCGATGAGGAGCCTCAGCCGATTTCAATGAAGAAGCTGCGCCGCATCAGCGACATTATCGATTCCCCCGATGTGACCTCCCCAGAGCAGCACATGCGCGTGCACGACTACGTCTCTGAGATGCTCTCCTACAATCTGCCGATTTTTGGTCGTTCCCGCGCGGGCCGCTGGTTGAAGGAGCGCGGCCTCGAGGATTTGGACGGCCTGTGGATGGACGAGCTGGACGGCGAGATGAACATCGAGCTCATGGCTGCCCTGGCACAGAGCAGCCCCTCGGATCTGCTGGTCTTCGATACCCCGTCGCGCCACCTGAACCACACGCGCATGTGGCTTCCCTTCCTCGAGGAGCTGGCCAACGATGAGGACCGTCCGCGCACCGTGGTGGCGATTGTCCCGCATATTTCCGATACCTGGCACGGTGCGCGTGCCGTGGTGGGTAGCGTCCACATGGATCAAGAGGGGGAGTTCGAGGCCCCCGAGGATCCGGCGGAGGAACCGACCGAGCCGGAGATTGACGTGATTGAGGTGCGTGAGGTGGAGGAAATCCCCTTGACCTCTTCGAGTCCCCTCACCCCCGCGGCCGGGGTAGCGGCCGAAGCCACCGTTGTGGCGACCCCCGTTCCCGCGGCGTCCGGCGTGACCGAAGCCGTTCGGGCCGTTGACCAGAACCCCGCTGACCAGAAACCCAACGCCCAGAAGACCGCTGAGAAGGAGTAAGAATGACTGTTCTGCGTGTTGCTCTTGTTGAGCTTAAGCGCCTGACCAGCGGTGTTTTGCCGGTCCTGGTGCTCATTGCGATGTCCTGCATCCCCCTGCTGTACGGTGCCCTGTACCTGTACGGCAACTGGGACGCCTACGGCCACGTGAACGGCATCGTGGGTGCCCTCGTGGTTGAGGATGAGGGCGCGACGGATTCTTCTGGCCAGCAGGTGAATACCGGTGCCGACGTGAAGAAGAATCTTCTGGACGCCGGCACGTTTGATTGGCGTCAGGTTCCGACCCGCGAGGAGGCCGTCAACGGCGTGGAGAAGGGCACCTACGATTTCGCGTTGGTGATTCCGAAGAATTTCTCCCGTAACCTGCAGAGCGCCGCGGCGTTTAAGCCGGATGCCAACGGTAATACGGGCACGATTGATCCCCAGTCAGCCGGTATTGAGATTGTCACGAATGACGCAAACAACTACGTGCTGACGAATATCGTGACGAAGGCGGGCACATCGGTGCGCGATTCGGTGGCGTCGAAGGTGGGTAATGCCACTGCGAATGCGTTGCTGGCAAGCTTCACCACGATTCACTCGAAGATGGGGGAGGCGGCCAGCGGCGCAGAGAAGGTGAACACCGGCACGGTCAAGCTGGCCGATGCGATTGTTCAGCTCAAGGACGGCTCGGCCACGGTGAACGACGGTGCCCTCAAGCTGAAGGACGGCACGGTCACCCTTTCTGATGGCACGACCCAGCTGGTGGATGCGCAGAAGCAGCTGGCCGATGGCGCGGATAAGCTGGCAAGCGGTGCGGCAACCCTGGACTCGGGCGCCGCAACCCTGAATTCGGGCGCCGCGAAGCTGGTGGACGGCTCGACCACCCTGAAGAACGGCACTTCGACCCTGGCTTCTGCCGCGGCTTCGGCTTCTGACGGCGCGTCGAAGCTGAAGGACGGCTCGGCCACCCTGGCTCAGGGTACTTCTTCGCTGAAGGATGGCTCGGCCACCCTGGCTCAGGGCGCGAACAGCCTGGCTGAGGGCACCCACAAGCTGCGTCAGGGCCTGGATGAGTCGGGTATCCGCGAGCTGCCGGGCCAGCTGAACGCGATGTGTCAGCACCTGCAGCAGACGGATACCTCCGCCCCGAGCGGTGATTTCGGCCGCGACCTGTCGAATACCGTGGTGTCGGCGAGTGCGCAGAGGCTTCGCGAGCGTCTGGCGCCGATGGTGGCCGCTGGCACCATGACCCAGCAGCAGGCTGATGAGCTGGTGTCTTCGGTGGATTCCGATGAGTTTAAGGGTGAGGTGGCAACGCTGAACCAGAAGGCTCTGGAGTCTCATCTAGCCTCGCGCAGTGCGACTGCCGCAGATGCTATGTCGAAGCTGCAAGCCCTGAAGTCGAGCCACTGCGTCGCGGACGGTTCTTCGTCCTCGGCGGCTAAGATTCAGACCCTAGTGTCGGGCGTGGACGCGCTGGATGCTGCCTCCACCTCGGTGGCGAAGGGCGCCTCTTCCCTGGCTGAGGGTGCGGCCCGCGTTGATAGCGGTGCCTCTTCGCTTGCTTCGGGCGCGGCTACCCTGGCCGATGGTAACGCCCAGATTGCTTCGGGTGCATCCTCTCTCGCTTCGGGCGCCGCAACCCTGGCTGAGGGCACCGAGAACCTGAAGTCGGGTACCGATTCGCTCAAGAGCGGTACCGCGACCCTGAAGGACGGCACGAGCACTCTGGCCGAGAAGGAGCAGAGTGCCGTCGAGGGCCAACAGAAGGTGGCCGATGGCGCGTCGAACCTGAAGGACGGCGCGTCCCAGCTCACCGAGGGTACGGAGAAGCTGGCCAGCGGCACGGATCAGCTGAATAGCGGTGCCTCGGAGCTGAAGGATGGCACCTCCTCCCTGCAGAGCGGCCTGGCTTCTGGCACGAAGCAGGTTCCGAACCTTTCGGAGTCGGATCAGACGAAGGTTGCCGACACGATGTCGAACCCTGTGACGCTCTCGCACAATTCCCTGGCTTCGGGCCGTAACTACGGTGAGGGCATGGGTCCGTTCTTCATGTGCCTGGCGCTGTGGATTGGTGGCCTGATGCTGGTTCAGACGCTACGCGTGATGAATAACCGTGCGTTGGCTTCGCACGCCCCGTCGGTTCGCGTGATGCTCGGTAGCTGGATGCCCTTCGGTCTGGTGGGTATTGCTCAGGCGACGCTCATGTTCGTGGTGATTAAGTTCGGTCTGGGCTTTGAGATGGCTCACCCGTGGCTGGCGTGGTTGTTCCTGTGCTTTGTGGCTCTGATCTTCACCGGATTTATTCACGGTCTGACGGTGTTCTTGGGTGCTCCCGGCAAGCTGGTGGCTCTGGTGGTCCTGATTCTGCAGCTGGTGACCGGCGGCGGCACGATGCCGTACGAGACTCTGCCCGAGTCGATTCGTTGGATGCACGATTTCTTCCCGATGGGTTATGCGGTGACGGGTATGCGTCGCCTGTCGTATGGCGTGAACGAGTCGAGCCTGTGGGGCATCATGCTGGTTCTGACCCTGTGGGGTCTGGCGGGCTTGCTGCTGGGTTACCTGGGCACGCGACGTGATCGCACCTGGTCGTTGAAGAAGCTCGCACCGGAGATCACTGTCTAATAAAATAGAGGTATACCTGCAAAAAGGGAGGGAGGACTTCTGATGTTGCAGCGACCAGTCGCTGAAGCTGCAAGTCGTCGTCCCGGCCGTACTGGTAAAACTCAGTTGAAGTTGTTCAACGCTGCTATGGATATCATGACCCAGAAGGGGCTTGAGTACGCCACTGTTGAAGAGGTGGCTGCTCGGGCGGGTGTTTCTAAGGGAACCGTGTATTACAACTTCGGTTCCAAGAAGACTATGGTGGATCAGCTGGTTCAGTACGGCACGCAGTTGCTGCTGAGCGATGCGCGCCGCGCGGCGTCGGCCCAGTCCGACCCGCGTGAGGCGTTGCGGAGTGCCGTTCGTGCCGCGTTTCAGTACCTCGAGGACCGCCCGGGCTTTACCCGGATGTGGCTTTCGGAGGCCTGGAAGGGTGCGGAGGGTTGGACCGAGACGATGAGCGATAACCGTCAGGATCTTCTGGAGTATCTGGAGGAGATGACGGAGGCCGTATCTCGCCGCTACACGGTTGATACCGCTCAGAATCCTCGTGCGATTGCGATCTCTATGTTCGGCGCGATTTACATGCTTGCCATGGATCGCGAGGTCCATCAGGTTGACCGCAACGCTGAGGACGCGACGCGTGCTGTCATGCTGGTTATAGATGGGTATATCCGTCATTAGACGAACCCGCCGGGTTCGTTGATGTTGCCGGGACTTCGGTGTCGGGTGTCGAAAAGGGCACGGTAAAAGGGCCGTGAAAAGGGCGACACCCGGTTGCCGCACGCGTTTTTGCCCCGGTGGGAGAAGATACATCCCATCCCTGTGCTTTTCTTGCCCTTTTGTCTTGGGGTGTGCTACACTTTTCCACTGTTGGTGGTGTGTCCGAGCGGCCGAAGGTGCATCACTCGAAATGATGTTTGGTGTAAAAGCCAACGGGGGTTCAAATCCCTCCACCACCGCACCAACGAAAACCCGTCGAGCTGAGCTCGGCGGGTTTTCTGTTTGCCGAATTATGCGGCTCGCCTGTGAATGTATATGCGAGTGCGAGTAAAATTTATGCCATGCGTATTAAGATTCTTGACCACCCGCTGGTCGCCCACAAGATTAGTGTTCTGCGCAATAAGAACACCCCTTCCCCGATTTTCCGTCAGCTGGTTGACGAGCTGGTGACTCTCCTGGCCTACGAGGCTACTCGCGAGATTCGCGTGGAGGAGGTTGAGGTGGTGACTCCGGTGGCTACCACGACCGGTGTGCGCATCGCCAACCCGAAGCCGCTGGTGGTGCCGATTCTGCGTGCTGGTCTGGGCATGCTGGAGGGCATGACCCGCATGGTGCCGACCGCCGAGGTGGGTTTCCTGGGTATGGCTCGCAACGAGGAGACCCTGGACATCGTGACCTATGCCGAGCGTCTGCCGGAGGATTTGACGGGCCGTCAGGTGTACCTGCTGGATCCGATGCTGGCCACCGGCGGCACCCTGATCGAGGCTATTAAGTTCCTGCGTAAGCGCGGTGCCGAGTCGGTGACCTGCGTGTGCCTGATTGCCGCCCCCGAGGGTATCGCCGCCCTGGAGAAGGGCGTTGAGGGCATGGAGAACGTGGACCTGTTCCTGGCTGCCCGCGATGAGCGCCTGAACGAGAAGGCCTACATCGTTCCCGGTCTGGGCGATGCTGGCGATCGCCTGTACGGCTTGGCTGAATAATTTTTGATTCGGCTTCGCGAGACGGTTTCGCGAGACCAATTGTGCGCCGTCCCCGCGCTGGCTATTTCGATAGCCCGCGCGGGGACGCTTTTGTCTAATAGGGCGTGCGTACGATGCGGGATGGGTGGTGTCGATGATTCCCCCCCTCCGTCGAGCGGGGGATGATTCAAAAAATCTACATGTGACAAGAATCATTTCATGTGGATATTGTTGGGTTAATGAGGGGTATTTGAGGGTCTCTTAAGCTTTGATTGAGGGCATGAAAATACAGTGCTCCGCGTCATCATGCCGCTTTAGATGAATATTTATGTAGATGGGGCGCGACGGGGCTTGATGCGGGACGAGTCTGGCCCGGATGAGTGGGGATGTATTGTACTCCTTTTTGGATGCGGGAAGTATCCACGATGCCGAATCCGCTTGATTTATCCGTCAAATAGGAGAAATATTAAGAGAAAGGATTGATGCTCGAACAGGTATTAGGGACTGTTGGGCCACGCGTCACTTCCGGCGCACCCCACCACCATGTAGGTAAGGCAATTCCTACGTAGATTTTGAGAGAAGGCTGAACCATGTCAGGTGCTGTACCTGGATACGTCCACATCTCCCAGCGAGGCCGCGCCGCGAAGCGTCAGGCCGTCCAGCCCCATCGTCCCGCCGCACCTGCCGCAACGTTGCGTCCGATGACATTCTCCGCGGGGGATTCCTCCCCCCACAAGAATGCTCAGGAGAACGAGGCTCGCGGCTTCGTGCTGTACGTGGGTCTGAATGAAGAGCTCGCCGCCGCAAACGGTACCTCCCTGGTGCGCATCGTTCAGGATCTGCGCACCTACGCCCACCACCTGGCCCCCGAATCTGAGTCTTACGCCGCCGTGGCGCTGGCTCCCGTGAACGCCGAGGGTAGCGACCTTGAGGTGGTCCGTAACGCGCTGGGTGATCCGACCGCCGTGTACACCTACCCGGAGGCGAATACCTCCCGCGAGGCGGAGGGCATGAACGGCCACTCCTCGGGTGTGCTGATTGACCTGGCTCGCCGCGAGGTGTTCCTGGACGGTGAGCCGCTGATGCTGACCTTCAAGGAGTTCGAGCTGCTGGCCCACCTGGTTGAGAATAGCTCCCGCACGGTTGGCCGCGAGGAACTGCTGAAGGCCCTGTGGAGCTCGGGTGACGAGCACCCGCACGAGCGCACGATTGACGTTCACATTCGTCGCCTGCGTTCGAAGCTGGGTCGCCTCTCGGGTACCGTGCGTACGGTGCGCGGTCAGGGTTACCGCTTCTTTGAGCACCCCGAGGTCGTCGTCTGGGCGGCCCCGGAGTACTCCATCTAAGCTTGTAGTTTTAGGGTGCACCCCGGTGCGCCGGCCCCGTGCCGGTGTGCCGGGGTTTACTCATGCCCGGGTGGCGGGTGCGCGGGATGTATCGGCGCGCTCTGGATAAAATGGGTGTATGGCTGAGAATTCTTCCAACACTGCATCCGGCTCGCACCGTAGCGGAGCTAAGCGCCTGATTATTATGCGCCATGCGGAGGCCGATTGGGGCCTGAACGATTTCGACCGTCCCCTGACCAAGCGCGGTCACGAGCAGGCTGCCGCCGCGGGTGCCTGGCTGGCTTCGCGCGGCTATATTCCCGAGCAGATTATGTCTTCGTCGGCGTTGCGCACGCGCCAGACGACCACCTGGGTTGCGGACGGCCTGGGTTCGAAGGCCCCGACCGCGCATCTGGATGAGGGTCTGTACGAGGTTTCGGCCGCCCGCATCATTGCGCGCATTAACGGCGTTTCAGAGAACGTTCATTCGCTGATGGTGGTGTCGCACCTGCCCGGCGTGCAGGATGCCGCGCAGCGTCTGATGAGCCCCGACTCCGATCCGAACGCGTCGATGGATGTGTACTATGGCTTCCCGCCGTCCTCCATCGCGGTGTTCGAGGTGCCGGGGGAGTGGGCCCTGCTGGATGGGGCGGATGCGCGCCTCGTGGACTTCAAGAGCTTCTAGGTTGTGCGCCCGATGAAACGGGCATAGTAAAAGCCCCGTACCAGCCGGTACGGGGCTTTCAGTGGCGGAGACGGGGGGATTTGAACCCCCGGTCGAGTTTAACCCCGACCCTTCATTAGCAGTGAAGTCCATTCGGCCGCTCTGGCACGTCTCCACGGTGCGCTCGTGAGCGCATCCCTATAAGAATATAGGCTGTTTTGCGCTTGGTCAATTCGGTAGGGGCCTCGCGTGAATTAGGCGTGTTGCTCAGGTAGGCGAGGCGTTTTGCCCCAAACCGGCTGAGCCGACGGGGATTTACTCCGTGGGATACAGACCGTGCACATTGAGGCTTAGACGCATTTTCGATACACTACACTCCATCCAAACCGATAAATCGGGAGTTCTCTGGAGCGTGCACGTATCGACCGATACGGACGTGCCGGAGTGCCCCCATCACTCAGCGAATCGAGGAATCATGTCTGAAAACCCCAACAACCCCCAGCCCCAGTTCAACCAGGACCCCCAGTTCAGCCAGCAGGCACCCCAGTTCAATCAGCAGGCTCCTTACGGTGTGCCCGTTCAGACCCCTGAGCAGCTGGCTCAGGCGAAGAAGGCAAAGACCCTGTCGATTGTCTCTCTGGTGAGCGGTATTGTGAGCTTCTTTGTCCTCGGTTTCATCCTTGGTGCTGTAGCTATTGTGACCGGCCGCCTGGCTATGAATAACCCCGAGCTGAAGAACCGCGGTATGGCTATTGCCGGTACTGTTCTGGGTGTCGTCAGTATTATTTTGCTGGTCGCTCTGAAGATTTTTGTAAAGCAGTAAGATTGAAGCTATCTGCAGTAGCCTCATGATTTGAGGAAGCCCGCGAGCGCCCCGTGCGCACGTGGGCTTTTGCATGCTTGAGGGGGCATTGCCGGGATAAGCGTGGTGTACGCAGCCGAAGCGTGAATATAGCTGCCGCTTCGGTGATAGGCTAGGAACAACACGGGCCAACGCCGACCAACCACAAAGGTGAGATGCCATGTCTCAGAATCCGCAGGGTTCAAACCCTGAAGACTCCGACCCCGAATACAACCAGCTGAA
This sequence comes from Rothia sp. SCPM-O-B-18226 (M350), assembly GCF_058213595.1. Taxonomy (NCBI): domain Bacteria; kingdom Bacillati; phylum Actinomycetota; class Actinomycetes; order Micrococcales; family Micrococcaceae; genus Rothia; species Rothia sp. SCPM-O-B-18226 (M350). The sequence continues at coordinate 231,503 of NZ_JBYQJS010000001.1, forward strand.
CGAACAGCTCGCTGAGCCGTCTGCGCAAGAGGTCCAGGACTCGTCCGGCCAGCCTGCGATGCTGCCCGAGGATACCGTGCAGAAGATCATCGGGCGGGTTGAGGGTGAGCGGGCCGCTCAGACTTCCCTGGTGCTCGGTCTTGTCAGCCTGGTTTGCCTGGGTTTTATTGCCGGCGTGCCTTCTTTCATCATGGGCTATATCGGTATGTCTAAAGCGAAGGAAGCGGAGCGCCTGGGCGTTTCGGCTGTAGCGGGTCGTCGGATGAGTCAGATAGGCGCCTTTATAGCTTTCCTCATTTTCTTCTGCACGTGTGTCTTCACGCTGATGGGGATTATCGGTTCCCAGAGGGTTGCTAGCTATTCCCCCTATTAAACTTCCGGGTTGGTCGGTATCTTAGCCCCGGGCGGGCACCATGAAGGTGCCTAATCCTCGCCGCCGAAAACAGACCATAGATATCGGGGTGTCCCCCTAAATACCTATCGCGTATATAAATACTGAAAGATCGTGGTTATGATGTCTCAGAATCCCCAGCCTCAAGAGCCGGACCCGTTCGACTACAATCCCGCGTACAACCAGCTCTACGAGGGCCGCGATGCCGGGCAGAGCGCGGGCGGCGGAGCGCGGAATGTTCCGGCTACCTACAAGCCTGCCGGGGCGTACACTCCGCCTCCTGCCTACCCGGAAAGCGTCCCGGGAAATATCGTCACGTCCCCCGGCTTTCTGGAGGAGGGCCAGAAAGCGGCACAGCGTTCGTTGACGTTTGGCATTATCAGCGTGGTGCTCATTCTCCTCATGTATTGGATTCCCTACTCCACCCTCGGATCAATTATTCTGGGCGCCCTGGGAATTTCGGCCGCGCGAGACGCGGAACGCCACGGTGTGCCGGCAAAGGCGGGGCGCATCCTCAGCTGGATTGGCGTGGTCCTGCCCATCGCCCTGACGGTCTTTGCGATTATTGCCCTCCTATCGCTCCTTTTCACCCTGAAGGGATAGCCGAGTTAGCGGTTCGGCTGGCCGAGACTTCTGGAACCGAGCCCACCATCTTTTGTCTGCAACATGTAGAAGCCCCGTTTCTCGAATTGAGGCGCGGGGCTTTACGCATATTCGCGGAATCCCGAACTAACGCTCGAGGTGTCTTGCGCGGGTCAGAATGACGGGTGTAGTTGCCCCCGTTCCGTTGATAGGCTAGGGTGAATATTGTTTAACACACACCTGCCGCACGAAAGTGAAACGCCATGTCTCGGAATCCGTGGGGTTCTGACTCCTACGATTACAACCCGGACTACAACCACCTGAACGAGCAGTACGATCAGAACAGCCAGTATGGCCAGTATGAGCAGGGTTCGTACGGTCGGTACGGGCAGAGCTCTTACGATCAGTATCCCTATGACCCGTACGGCCAAGACCTATATGGTCAGAATCAGTACGACCCGTACGGTTACCAGTATGACCAGCCCATGATGGCCCCAGCCGGCTTTCTGCAGAAGACCCCCGAGCAGTTTTTTGGTGAGAAGGCTGCCCAGACCTCCACTGTGCTCGGCGTTATCGGCTTGATCTGTATCGCGACTCTCAATTGGTGGCTGTTCGGTCTGCCCTCCCTAATTCTGGGTGTTATCGGTATTTTCAAGGCGAACGAGGCGGAACGCTACGGTGCCGTTGCTTCGGCAGGCCGCATCTTGAACTGGATTAACGTAGCTGTTGGTGGCATATTCCTGGTGCTTTTCGGCGGAGCTCTTCTGCTGGCGCTCATGCTGGCTCTTTCGGATTCTGCCGCTAATTCAGAGTTGGTTGATGCCGCGAAGATGCTGGCACTTCTCTAAAAACTTTGCCCTTCTCGAAAAGAAAAAGCCCCGCTCCTCACAGTGAGGAGCGGGGCTCTGCTGTGTATATGCCGTATGTTTGGTGAAATCGGCTCGACATGCTTGTTCCCTCTGATGGGAAGGTCTAGGGTGAAGGTAACACCCGGTATTGAAAGGTTGTGAATGCGATGTCGCAGCTACCCCAAAACAACGAATCCTTCGATTACAACCCCGAGTACGCCAATCTTTACCGGCAAAATGGTAACGGGCAACCCATCGTTGGTTCCGCAGGGGGCCCACTGCAACCCGCGAGTGGGTTCCCGAGTCAGGAAACCGGGAGGAGCGCCGAGAACCTCTCCTTGCTCTTCGGTATCCTCAGCTTAGTGTGCATCCCGGGTATTCGATGGACGCTGTACGCTATCCCCTTCTCACTGATACTGAGTGTTTTAGGTATCTGGCAGGCGCGAGTGGCACGACGGCACGGTGCGCGCGCTACCGCGGGCATGATTCTCAGCGCGGTGGGTATAGTCGTTGTCCTTCTTCTCGTTGCCCTCATCATATTGATTCTGAACGCTTTGTCGGGCATCCACTAATCACAGCGGCTCGATGTCGAGCCTAAATGCTCTCTCAACCCGATAGGCACTTAACACCCGGTATTGAAAGGTCATGGATGCGATGTCGCAGCTACCCCAAAACAACGAAGCCTTCGATTACAACCCCGAGTACGCCAAGCTTTACCAGGAAGATGACAGCGTACAGTCCGACGCTGATGATATGGACGACAGGCTGCTACGTGCAAGCGAGCCCCCTTCCAATGTGCGGAGGGCGCAAGCCGGTGAAAGAGCAGCGAACTTCTCCCTGCTTTTCGGTGCCCTCGGCCTGCTATCTTTCTTCATAGGGTTTTGGTGGTCTGCCTATGGCATTGAAATCGGTATACTCATGGTCATCGTCGCACCATTCCTGAGTATCTTAGGTCTCCGGCAGGCATTCGTGGCACGACGGCACGGTAAGCACGCCATCGGGGGCATGATTCTCAGCGCGATGGGTATAGTCGTTGTCCTTGCTATCCTCGCCCTCATCATAATGATTCTGAGCGCCTTGTCCGGATTAAATGATGCAGGCCCGTCGAGGATCCTGAACGCTCTTATGCTGTACTGGAACTAGCCTCGAGATAAATGCAGAAAAGTCCTGCCCCTCATTGTGAGGAGCAGGACTTTTCTGTGTATATGCCGTATGTTTCGGCAGGTGGAGCCTGACATGCTTGTTCCCTCTGATGGAAAGGTCTAGGGTGAAGGTAACACCCGGTATTGAAAGGTTGTGGATGCGATGTCGCAGCTACCTCAAAACAATGAAGCCTTCGATTACAACCCCGAGTACGCCAAGCTTTACCAGGAAGATGACAGCGAACAGTCTAGCCCGGATGCTTCTGACGAACAGCTACTATCCGCAAACGAGTCCCCGGATGACTCTCCGGATGGTTCTCCGGATGAGCCCGCAGATCAAGCGGTCGGTAAGGGAATGGCGAGCTTCTCCATACTCTTTGGCTTCCTCGGTCCCCTGTCTTTCTTCCTAGGGGGTTGGCTAATTGTCCAAGGTTTTGGAGAAAATGGTACGCAGGCAGTTATCTTTTCACCGTTGCTGAGCATCCTGGGTCTCTGCCTGGGGATCTCGGCAAGACGGCACGGTGCTCGTGCCACCGGTGGTCTGGTTCTTAACGGTCTGGGGATATGCTTTTTCCTCTGTATTGCCTTCCTCATCATGATAATTGCGAACGCGTTGTCGGGTATTAACTAACGGCGCCCCCGGTAACTCGGAACGGCGTATGCAAAGAGCCCCGCTCCTCGAATTGAGGAACGGGGCTTTTACCCTCCGCCCGTGAGGCGGGGGAGATGCATGAACGCGGATGGTAAGGGATTTGAACCCTTGAGACGGGGTTACCGCCTACTGGTTTTCAAGACCAGCTCCTTCGGCCGCTCGGACAACCATCCTTGCGCTCCAGAGACCGGCATTTTATCTCAACGCCGTGCCGCAGGGCACTACGAGATTATCTCATGCGATAAGCTTTCTGTAAATCGAGTGCCGATGAGGGCACATCCGCTCAGGAGGAGGGCTCATGCGAGCAATTATTGAGGAAAACCACGGCGGTCCCGAGGTGCTTCGGGTCAGCGAGATTCCCGCCCCCGTTCCCCGTTCGCGTGAGGTGCTCATCCGCGTTCGCGCCGCCGGCATCAACCGTGCGGATGCCCTGCAGCGCCGCGGATTCTACCCGCCCCCTCCTGGATCAAGCTCCATCTACGGCCTGGAAGTGGCCGGGGAAATCGAGGCCGTTGGCGAGGGGGCATCCGTCGAGAACTGCGGTCGTCCCGTGATGGCTCTGCTCCCCGGAGGTGGGTACGCCGACTACGTGACGGTTCCGGTGGACCTGCTGCTGCCGAAGCCCGAGAACCTGAGCTTTGAAGAGGCCGCGGCGCTACCCGAGGTGGCCGCCACGGTCTACTCCAACCTGGTACTGACCTGCGGCATGAGCATGGATCCCGCCGAGAACCTGCGCGAGGACGGGCAGAGCGCCACGGTGCTGGTGCACGGCGGCACCGGGGGCATCGGGGTGCACGCCATTCAGGTGGCACTGGCCGCGGGAACCCGCGTATTCGCCACGGTTGGGACCGAAGAGAAAGCGGAGTACGTACGCTCGCTGGGTGCTGAACCCATCGTGTATCGGGAACATTCGTTCCGGGATGTCGTTCTGTCGGAGACCGGCGGGCGCGGCGCGGACTACATCCTGGACGTCGTGGGCGGGCGGTACTTTGAGGATAACCTGCACACCCTCGCCGACGGTGGGCACCTGTGCATCATCGGGTTGCAGGGCGGACGAAAGGCCGAGCTGGACCTCGCGTACGCACTCACGCACCGGCTCTCGGTGCACGCCACGAGCCTGCGCAGCCGCCCCGAGGCCCAGAAAGCCGAAATTCTGCGCGGCGTGCGCGAGCAGATCCTCCCGCTGGTCGAGTCGGGTCGCATCGGCGTGGGTCTTGACCGGGTATTCCCCCTGGAGGCCGCGGCCGAGGCGCACGAGTACTTTGATTCCGGTCTGCACCGCGGCAAGGTGGTGCTGCGGGTCGATTAGAAAGGTTTCCGCGGGGTGCGGAGAAAACCTTGTTGCCGTGCTCCGCGAAACGTGACATAAATGCTCATATTTCCCTGACGAACCGTCACCAAAAGAAGATTTAGGGTAACCTAAGTATAGATGGGTTTGTGGCTCGCCGCGGAAGGTGATGCACGCATCCGACGCTCACCGGCCGCGAGCGACTCCCACCCGATAACCGTTCACGGCACACACCTAACGTAGAGGAGGACTCATGGGACTCAAAAGCTACCTGCAATCGCGCCGAGACGACGCCGAGCTCGGCAAGGGCATCTGGCGGCGCTCCCACGACCGCTTTATTCGCGGCATCGACCGATTCCACCAGGTGCTCGAGCGTCTGGCGGGCACCGAGTCCTCCGCCTCCATGATTGAACTCATCGTGCCGGACGCCAACGAGCTTGCCGACCTCATCCCCCGGGTGCGTGCCGTGGCCATGGAGGCCCACCGCCTCGCCCCCAGCGACGGCGATATCCCCGCCTCGCAATTCGGCACCTACTCCGACCTCAACCGCGCCCTCTCCAAGGCCGGCAACGCCGTGGCCCTCTGCGCCGAGGCCCTGGCCATGGCCCGCTGCTTCGGCGAGTGCACCACCGGATGCGACCGCCAGGTGAGCGTGCACCGCCGCGTTGAGACCGTGGTGCAGCACGTGCAAGAGGCCGAACGTCTGATTCGCCGCGCCCAAAAGGAAGCGGCCGGCGAGCTGACCTTCGACGACGGAATCCCCGTGGGACGGACCGAACTCGTCGAGGCCTAGTGGTACGTCAGTTTGATGCTCCACCGGGCACACGATACGCTTAAAAGAGAGGTGCATGACACCCCGCAAGCGGTTCAGTCACAATGGAGGTGACGATGGTACGCAATCGAGAATCGCAGCTCGGTCCAGGCCCTCTACGGCATAACCAATGCATTAACGATTGACGGAAGAAGTCACACACCATGTTTGAATTCCATAGGAACGAGCGCGCGCGCCAGCTGCGCCCCAGCCTCTCCCGCTCCTGGTTGCTCGTTCGCGCCAACGCCAGCGAAGACGTTTTTGAGCAGGCCTTCGAATCCGAGGCCGATTCCATCATTATTGACCTCGAGGACGGTTGCCCGCCCGAAGAGAAGGACGCCGCCCGCGAACAGGTCGTCCGCATGCTGAACTCCGGCGTGGTTGCCTGGGTTCGTATCAACGCCATCACCACCGAGCACTGGTGGAAAGACGTCAAGGCCCTCAAGAGCGTGAAGGGTTTGCGAGGCGTCATGCTCGCCACCGCCGAGCACGCCACCGACATCGACCGTACCTCAGCTGAGCTGCCCGCCGGTACCCCCATCATCGCGCTGATTGAATCGGCCCTGGGTGTGCACCACTCGGTCGAGATTGCTCGCGCCATCGGCACCTTCCGCCTGGCCTTCGGCGCGGGCGACTACCGCCGCGACACCGGTTCCTCCGCAACCCCCATGGCCCTGGCCTACGTGCGTTCGCAGTTGGTCATCGCCTCCACCCTGGGTGGCCTGCCCGGCCCCATCGACGGCCCGACCCTCGGCGCCTACGGCGGGGACCTCTCCAAGGCCTGCGGCTTCGCGAGCGACCACGGCATGACCGGCAAGATCACCCTGGATATCCGCCAGGCAGAGACCATCAACGCGGCCTTCTCGCCCAGCGAGGTTGAGATTGAAGAGGCCCACCAGATGCTCGACGTGCCCATCGACGGCCCCCGCGACGGCTCCTACCTGCCGCGCTACCTGCGCGCCAAGAAGGTCAAGGAACTCGCCAAGGTCTACGGCCTGTGGGGCAAGACCGACAGCGACATCCAGCGCGCATCCAAGTAACGCGCCGGCCCTATAGCGAAGGCCGCGCATCCGACCCCTCGGAGGGATTCGGACGCGCGGCCTTTGGTTTAACGCTCCGGCCACCGACCGGCGGACGGGCTTGGCGACTAGTTACGCGGGGAACGGCCGCCCGTAAGGGCGTGCGCGGCAACGTAGGACGTCGCCAGGGAAATCACGATGGGCACCAGGAACGAGGTGTCGTCCTCATAGACGGCGCGGTAGAAGAACCAAACCGCCAGCGAAATCACGAGCGCCAGCACGTAGACGATGGCGAAGCGCACGGTGGGGGTGAACGGGGCGCGCTGCGAGGAGCCCTTGCGGGCGGAGGTGCGGGACGAAGACATGAGGCCTCCCGGGATAGAGCGAGCTGTCGGACGCCTCGGAACGGGGCCGGGGCCTCGCATGCCGAAGACGATACTAAAAACCGCCGCAACACACCGGAAACCGGCCTTGTTACGGCGGATGTGGAGCCCCCAGTGGGATTCGAACCCACGACCTTTTCTTTACGAGGGAAATGCTCTACCCCTGAGCTATAGAGGCACATACGCTACCTGCCGCGTTAAGACGGGCTTTCCGCGGAACAGTGCATACCCCGCAATAGTACCAAAAAGGCGGGGGAGAGGCGAATCATCGCGTTGCTACGGCGGCTCCGCGCAAGAGCCCCGCGCGGACGCGTCATGCACCCGCCGCGTCGGCGGGATAAGATGAACCTAAGCGTTATCCGTGCGCCCCGGCACCGATTCTTAGGAGGAATACCATGACCTCACCCTTTACCCGCCGCGCCCTGCTCATCGGCGCGCTTCCCGCCGCCGCACTGGGCCTGAGCGCCTGCGGCTCATCCCAGGCCTCCTCTACCGCCTCCGCGAGCGGCTCGGCAGGCGGCTCAGCGAGCGCCACCTCGGAGAGCACCGCCGCGGCATCGGCGAGCGCATCCGCAAGCGCGTCCGCTACTCCCTTGAGCTCGGCTTCGGAGACCGCTTCCGCATCGGCTACCGCGGATGACGGCTACGTCGGCTTCCGCCTCAACCGCGAAGTACCCGGCGCGGGCACCGCAACCCTGTACACCGACTTCCAGTGCCCCTACTGCGCCAAGGCAGAGCCGAAGTTCGAGGAGGCCGCCAAGAAGCTCGACGGCGTGCTGAACGTGACCGCCCGCCACATGCCCCTGAGCATGCACGCCAACGCCGTGCCGGCCGCCCTGGCCGTGCAGGCCGCAGAAGCGCAGGGTAAGCACCTCGAAATGGCCGATAAGCTCTTCGCCACCCAGAACGACTGGAAGAACATCAAAGAACGCGACAAGCTGCGCACCCTCTTCAACGACTACGCCAAGGAACTGGGCCTGAACGTCGAAGAATTCGACAAGGTCCTACTCGCCTCCGACACCGTCAAGCCCATCCAGCGCGACTACGAGCACGCCGTCAAGATTGGCGTGAAGGGAACCCCCACCTTCGCCGTGAACGATAAGGTCATCGAGGGCCTGGATTCTTCCTCCTCGGTGGACGACCTGGTCAGCACCTTCAAGCGTGAAGCTGGCGTGAAGTAGTGGCACACATTCAGCTCTCCGGCGGGCAGCGCGCCGAAATTCACCCCGACGGGTTCAGCGACCACGGCCACGTCCTCGAAATCGGTGGCGCCGAGCAGTCCCACGTGGATACCGCGGATCCCTCCTACGTGTTCTACGAGTACCTGCGCCGCATCGCGAACGCGGTGGATGCGCTCGCCCCTGCTGGCGAGCCCATTACCGCCGCGCACCTGGGCGCCGGTGCGCTCACCCTTGTGCGCTATATTCAGGCGACCCGCCCCGGCTCACGCCAGGTTGCCGTGGATATTGAACCCGAGCTCATGGGCTTCGTGACCGACCGGCTGCCGCTACCCGCCGGTACCGACTGCCGGCTCGTGGTGGGCGATGCCCGCGAGCAGCTGGCCCACCTGCCCGAACTGCTGGGCGTGACCGGCTTCGACGCGATTATCCTCGATATTTTCACCGGCATGGATGCACCCGCACACCTGGCGAACCGCGACTTCTACCGCGAACTCAAGGACGCCCTGAGCGAGCGCGGCATGGTCGCGGTCAATGTGGGTGACGATGCGGGCTTGCCCTTCTTCCGCCTGCAGGCGGTAGACATGCTCGAGGTTTTTGACCACGTGTGGTGCCTGTGCGAAAGTTCGATGCTCAGCGGCGAGAACGAGGGAAACCTCGTACTGATCGGTACCTCCCGCGAGCTGGACGAGGACACCCAGGACCTACTGTACGCAATGGGACCGCATCCGGCGGAGGTGCTTACCACCGACGAGCTGCGCGACCTGCTGGACAGCCTGGAGGCTTAGGCGCGAGATTTAGACCGTTGAGGCGGGTACCGACCGGGTACCCGCCTCAACGGTTTTCTATATGCCGTGCACCGGCGACCCCGGGCCGTCGCCCGCGGGCGGGGCCTATTCGGGCAGCGGCATGGGAACGGGCTCCTCGCCCTCATCCTGCTGCTTGGAAGAGCCGCTCTGCGCGGTGGTCAGCGTAATGCCCACGCTCGCCGTCATGAGCAGGCAGATCGCCACCCAACGAATCGGGCCCGTCTCCTGGTTTAGCAGCGCCCAGCCGGCAATCGCCGCGATGGCGGGCTCCATGCTCATCAACACGCTAAACACCTGCTGCGGCAGGTTGCGCAGGGCCATCAGCTCCGCGCTGTAGGGAATCACCGAGGCGAACATCGCGGTACCGAAAATCATGAGGAGTAGCACCGGGTCCTGAGCCGCATTCCACAGCGGCTGGGATGCCGGAACAACCGCCGCCACCGGGGCAATAAACGCAGCACCAATAAGCATCGCCACCGCCAGGCCGCTCGCACCCGGAACCAGGGCACCCACCTTCGCGCTAGAGCGAATATACAACGCCCAGAACACGCCGGCAATCAACGCGAACGTCAGACCCAGGTAGTCGGTATCCGTGCCGACCGCCGCCTCGTAGCCGAGCACCAGCATGCCCGCCAGGGCGCAGAGGACCCACACCGCGTCGCGCATCCTGCGGGTCAGTAGGGACGCCAGCGCGAGCGGGCCCAAAAACTCCACCGCCACCGCCAGGCCGATGGGGATACGGTCAATCGCGCAGTAGAAGAAGCCGTTCATCATGCCGAACGTTAAACCGAAAATCACCACGGCACGCCACTGCTCCTTCGACCAGGACAGCGGGCCCGGAGGCATCGTATCGCCGCGGCGGGCACGCCAACGAGCAGCCAGCCACACGGTGCTACCCACCACAATGGAAGCAATCGCCAGACGGCTCACGCTCACGGCAAGCGCGCCGAACAGCGGGAAGAGCGTCACCGCGAAGGCCGCGCCGAACTGTAGCGACGAGCAGGACATCAAAACAAACATGATGCCTAGGGCAGGGCGTTGGTGCGCGGTATGCTGCATGGCTCTCCTCGGGGTACCTCGTAAATCGGCGGTGCTTGTGCGGGTTCTCGAATGGGGGGCAGGGTACGAGCTTAAACAGTGCACCCCCGGGCACGAGATACTATCCTACGTGCTACCCGGGGGTGCGAGAAAGAAGAGACATGCTCTCCAGCGCAATATTCAGCTGGGCTCTCTACGGCTACCTAGAGGCCCTTCGCCTCACGGTCGGCCCTAATCTGCTCGGCCGATGGAAGCGTAATGGAACTGGTCGCCATCTGTGCGATGTCCACCGCGTGCGCGTCCACCGCGCCGGGGAGGTAGCGATCCATCTCCTCGCTATCACCGCGTTCCTGGGCCCGTTTTTGGGCGCGGGCGTGCGAAATGGAGATGCCGATACTCGCCAGCACCAGCAGCGAGATGGCCAGCCAGCGAACCGCATCCGTCGGCTCGGCCAGCATAATGACGCCCACCAGCGCGGCAATCGCCGGTTCCAGCGAAAGCACCACGCTGTAGATGTGCGCCGGCAGCAGGCGCAGGGAAGAGACCTCGCCCAGGGCCGGGATGGCCGAAGCCAGCAGGCCCATCAGGCAGCCAATAGCCAGCAGGTTCACATCCTGGGTGACCTTCAGCAGGTTGTTGCCGCTAATAAGGAACGGGAACGGCAGAACCAGCAGGGTAGAGACAACGTTACCCATGACCATGCCGCCCATACCCGGGATGAGCGCGCCCACCTTCTCCGTCGCCAGGATGTAGGCGGCACGCGAAATCGCCGTCAGTACCGCGAAAAACACGCCCACCAGGGCAAAGTCCTCAGGCTTGGCCTGTGATTCGGCCGTCAGAATCGCCATGCCGCTAAAGGACAGGGCAATCCACACCAGGTCCAGCTTGCGGCGGGACATAACGGTCGCCAACACCAGCGGGCCCATAAACTCGATCGCCACGGCAATCGCCAGCGGAACCTGCTCAATCGCCACGTAGAAGAAGGCGTTCGCGCCGGTAAGGGCCACGCCCAGCACGATGACCGCGGTCCACTGCGCGCGCGTCCACGCGAGAATATTCGGGCGGAAGAACACGTACAGCAGGATGGTGGAGGTCAGCAGACGTAGCGCCACCACACCCCAGGGCCCCAAATCACCCATGAGCTGCTTCGCGAGGGCTGAACCGAATTGCGCGGAAATAATCGCGCCGGTCGCGTAGGCGACACCCAGCCCCTGAGTGGCCAGGGGAGAACGCGCAGCCGTGGGCGTGCTGGCGGAAGAAGTCATGGTAATCCTTTACAGCATGAAGCGTAAGCAAGTATCGGCGGTACAGCCCAACCCGAATCGCCGTGAAACGGGTCACGCATTATGCAGACAATGAATAGTGTGTAACCTAGGACAATTTTACGCGGTTTAAAAAAGGGCGCAAATGAATGGGAAGCGATTTCAGAAGCGCCGCCGCACCCGGCCGGACGACCGCGCTCAAGCCCTCGGTGAACTCAAGCCCTCGGTGAACAAGGCTCTTCCAGCCCGCCGGAAGGCCCGCCCGTTCAGGAAATATTCACCCGACCGTGCTTTACTAAAGACATGATTGACCCGAAGAAGTCTCTATTCGATGAGGACGGCAACCCCCGCCCGGCGTTGACCACCACCCTCGATAACGTCCTGCGCCTGCAACGACCGCTCGCGCTGTCCATCGTCAAGAAGCTGCGCGAAGCGCACCCCGACGAAACCCCCGCACAGATTCACAAGCGCCTCGACCGCGCCTACCTGCGCGACATCACCGCCATCGGTGGCGTGACCGGCGCATCCGCATTCGTGCCCGGCGTCGGCACCATTACCTCCATGAGCCTCTCGGCGCTCGCCGTGGGCGGTTACATGGAACGCACCGCCCTCTACGCCCAGGCCGTCGCCGAGCTGCACGGCGTGCACGTGCACGACCCCGAAACCGCCCGCTCCATGGTCATGGCCATCATGCTCGGCGAGGAGGGCTCGCAGCTCATGAACACCGTGCTGCTGCAGACCGGTAAGGCAAGCGGCGTATCCAATAAGTGGGGTATGCTGCTGGGCAATTCCTCCGGCGGCAAGATGTTCAGCGTCGAGCGCACCATCCGCAACCTGTTCATTCGTCGATTCCTCTCGCGTCAGACCGGCGCGCTACTCGGCCGTGCCCTGCCCTTCGGCGTGGGTGCTGTGGTCGGCGGCGGCGCAAACCTGGCTCTCGGCAAGGATGTCGTGCGCAACACTCGTAACGCTTTCGGCGACGCCCCGGCATACTTCCCCACGGAGCTCATGATTACCCCGCGCGCGCCGCGCGTAAAGTCCGAAGAGGATGAGTCCCCGGAGAGCACCCGCGGCGAACGAGGCCAGCTCGTGGATAAGGCCGGTTCGATTCTCAAGGGTGCGGGCAAGGTCGCTAGTAAGGCTGCCGGAAAGGTCTTCACCCGTGGCAAGGGCCACGACACTGAGACCGAAAACCGCCCTATGCTCGAGCGCTAAAACCCTCGCTGGTTAGCAGACATAGCAAAGCCCCAACACGCTGAAGACCCCGGATCCCTGAACTCAGGGACCCGGGGTCTTCAGCGTTAAGACCGGCGCTCAGCCGATGCTACCGACTACGCGTTCTTCGCGTGATCGAGCAGCTGAGCCGCAATGCCGTTGTAGGTGTGCGGGGTCAGGTTCGACAGACGCTCCTCGGCCTCGGGGGAAAGGCCCAGGGTTGCCACGAACTCCTTGAGGCGAGCCGCATCCACGCGGTGACCGCGGGTCAGCTCCTTCAGACGCTCGTAGGGGTTCTCCATGCCGGGAACGCCCGCGATAGCCTCTGCGCGCATCACCATCTGGATTGCCTCGGCCAGAACCTCCCAGTTGGAGTCCAGGTCGGCAGAAATCACGTCGGCCGCGATGTCCAGGCGGTTCAGGCCCTTCACCACGTTCGAGATGGCCAGGACCGAGTGACCGAAGGCCACGCCGATGTTGCGCTGAGCCGAGGAATCGGTCAGGTCGCGCTGCCAGCGGGAGGTCACCAGGGTCGAGCCCAGCGAATCCAGCAGGGCGTTGGAGAGCTCCAGGTTAGCCTCCGCGTTCTCGAAGCGAATCGGGTTCACCTTGTGCGGCATGGTGGACGAACCGGTCGCACCGGCCACCGGAATCTGGCGGAAGAAACCAATCGAAATGTAGCTCCACACATCGGTGCAGAGGTTGTGCAGCACGCGGTTGAAGTGCGCGATATCCGAGTACAGCTCGGCCTGCCAGTCGTGCGACTCAATCTGGGTGGTCAGCGGGTTCCAGGTCAGGCCCAGGTGCTCAACGAAACCGCGAGAAATCTTCTGCCAATCGGCGGTGGGCACCGAGGCGTAGTGCGCGGCATAGGTGCCGGTCGCACCGTTAATCTTGCCGAGGAACTCGGTTGCCTTCACATGCTTGACCTGGCGCTTCAGACGGTAGGCGAGCACGCCCATCTCCTTGCCCAGGGTGGTCGGGGTTGCGGGCTGGCCGTGGGTGCGCGAGAGCATGGGAACCTCTCGGCCCTCCTCAGCCAGGTTCAGCAGAACCTCAATCAGCTCCTCGGCTGCGGGGATCCACACGTTCTGCACGGCATCCTTGATGCCCAGGGCGTAGGAGAGGTTGTTGATGTCTTCGGAGGTGCAGCCGAAGTGAACCAGCGGCACCAGGTGGTCCAGGCCCAGGCCCTTCAGACGGCGACCGATGTAGTACTCGACGGCCTTTACGTCGTGAACGGTCACGGCCTCAATCTCGGCCAGCTCGGCCACGGATTCGGCGTTGAAATCGGTCACGATGGCGCGCAGGCCCTTCTTCTGCTCCTCGCTCAGCGGGGACAGGCCCGGCAGCACCTTGTGCTCGCACAGGTAGATGAACCACTCGACCTCGACGTGGATGCGGTCGCGGTTCAGCGCCGCCTCAGAAAGGTAGTTCGTCAGGGGTGCGGTGACGGAGGCGTAGCGTCCGTCCAGAGGGCCCAGAGCGAGTTCGCCGGTGCCCAAATCGATACGGCCAGAAGGCAGGATGGTGTTATTGGTGTGAGACATAACTCCATTTTCGCATGGATCGCCGGAAAATGCGGGCGGGGTGCGGGGCGGTGGGCGGTTGGAGGGCGCTCTGGATAGTGGTTTGGGCGAAGGCCCAGACTGCGGTCCGGGTGGTGTCGGGGATGGTCCGGGCGGCGCTCGCCGCGGGCGCGCCGACTCCAACGGGTGGGCGCTTTTTCGGTTCCGAAGCGGTTTCGGAGTGGCTTCGAGGCAATCTTTGCGCGGAAATATGACGGCGGCGGAAGCTGTGGATAAAGCATTTTGCGGGTTCTGCAGCTCAAATCCGTGCGGATTTTTCGTTTTGTGGGGTCGCTATCCACAGGCGGCTAAAAGCCGGGGGAGCAACGCCGGCCCGCCCATAGGCTGGAACCAAAGTCCACCCGCTAAGCCGGTATCCGTAACCGGCTCCTCCGAAAGGACGCGCCGTGCCCACCTTCGTCGATTCCACACCGCCATCTGCGCCTCCGGGAACCCCCAACCCGCCCAGCACCGCGGATATTCTGCGTGCCGCCGGCCATATGGGCATCGGCTCCGCGGCCGGACGCGCGTTCGCCGCCTCGCTCCTCGCGGCAGCCGCCTTGGCTCGCACCAAGGGTGCCGAGCTTTCCGCACGCATGCGCGCCGAGGCCCACGAGATACAGGGGGTCTACGCGCGCACCGGCGAGCTCGGAACAGAGCACTGGGCCTCGGAGGCGGGCCGCGCCTTCCGCAGGCAGCTCGAAAGGCACCGCGACAGTATTCGAGACAGGGCACAGATTGCCGAGAACGCGGCGGCCGATATTGCCGCCGCCGCCGAAGAGCTCGCCGCCGAACTGACCGCCAAGGCCCAGGCCGTTACCGCCGCGGCCGGTGCCCTCGACAGCCTTCTCGGGTCCCTCGCGGATACCGCCGCCGATATCCTCGACCCCGGAAAACTGGAGGACCTCGTGGCCCGCCACGCGGGGTCCGCGCAACACGAGCTTGATTCCCTCATGCACGTCAGCCTCCCCGAGGGGCTCAACGCGCTCGTTACCCGCCAAACCGGCTATTAGACCGCCGCTCACCGCTAGTCGCCGCTAGGAGAACCCATGACCAACGCAACGTACGCCCTTCCCGTCGAGGGGAGCGGCTCGGCCCCCACCGGGGCGACCATCACCGTCACCCTGGAAGAGATGCCCGCCATCGCCGATTCTCTCACTTACGCCAGCCAGTGCTGTGCCGAACGCCCGATACCCATTTCGAGCATTGGCGCAGAGACGATGCTCTTTCTCGGGGTCAACGCGCGCGCCCGTCTGGCCAGCGGCCAGTGCACCATGCTGGCCGCCGGAATGGGCCAAAGCGCCGCCGATCTGGTGGCCACGGCGGTGGCCGTGCGCCTCGCCCACAGCGCCTACCTGCAGGTCGAGAACATGGTGGCCGGCTGGTTTGAATCGCTCGGCATCACCCAGGACGGTAAGCTGCCTGACGGTCAGACGGTGCGAACCCACATCCGCGGCGCCCTAGCCGGCGACCCCGACGAGGTCCGGTACCTTATCCGGCTGACGCTGCCCGAGCTCGGGTACTACAGCGCATCAATAGCAATGCCCTATTCACCCCTCGTCGCGGCGGTACTTTTCGGAGCGACGGCCTATCTTGACGCCCGACTCAACCCCGAGATTGCCCGCCGGCGAGTGGCTGGACGGCTGTCCAGGATTACCGGAATTCCCGCGAAAATCATTGAGAAATTCATCGGGAAGGCCAAACTATCGGTGGAGAAGGCGAATACGTGGCGGGACGTGGGCAGCACGGCACACAACGTGCGTACCGCTTCGGCTGATGAGTACGGGGTTGGTGCGCACCGGGGAGAGAAAAATCAGCTTTCCGTAGGCTCCAGCTCGGAACGTTTGCAGGCGGCCGCCAAGGCTCAAGACCAGGAATTCGAGCGTTCTCAGCAGGACCCGACGAAGGGTGAACGCGGTGCCGTGATGGTTACCGTCATGTACGAAGAAGGCCACGAGGGCGATCCCTCCTACGCCCTGTACGTGGTGAGTATTCCGGGCACTAACTTTGACTCCTGGGGTGGTTCTCCCATGGACCCTGCGGGTGCTGTGCGTGAAACGTTAGGTGAAGATACCACGAGGAACCCCGCCTATCGGATGGTTCTGCAGGCTTTGCGTGATGCCGGCGCACCGCAGGGGGCCCGCGTGTACCTGGAAGGGTTCAGCCAGGGAGCCATGATTGCCTACAACATGGCTAATAGTTTCGAGGTCGCCAAAGAAATCAACATCGTCGGTATCTACGCCCAAGGTGCTCCGCTACGAGGTTTGCCCGCCAAACGCCGAGACTTCGCCGTGGATTATGTAGAAGGTGAAGGCGATATCGTCCCGGATAGCGCGGTGAGGCCTGAAGGAGGTTGGCGTCCTGACGACCGTGATACATCAATCACCGTCCAGAACTCTGTACACCATGGCGAGAAATACAGAGAAGCCCTAGACCGCGAAGGGTATAGCAACGCGGTACCCGGGGGCATCCGTGCGGCGATGGATGGTAAGGAATACGTGCTAGGGGAACAGAAGGTTACCTCGGGTTCTGCTATGCCGGATGGATACAGCCTAGCTGAGCGGAGGGACGTAACGATCTCACGTATCGGAATCTACTCGCGTCAGGCCTACAAATCGGGAGTTAGGTTTGACGAGAAGGGTGTAGACGAAGCGATTGAACATGGAACAGGCGGCATGGTTAAGGGCGTTCAGGACGCCAAAGATAAGGGAGAGCGAATCCAAAAAGCAGCCCAAGATACGTGGGAGAGCGCCGAACGGCGTCTCCCTCACCCGGACCCTAAACCGCCGCAGGAGCCTCAGAACCCGAAGCCGACCTGGCCCGAGATGCCTGCACCGCAGACGCCTAAAACACCTCCCCTGCAGGGATACGACCCGCAGAATGTTCCGCCCGCCATCAACTTGCCGGCAGACCTGAGCGGCCCGGAGCCTGCCCCCATCAAATTGCCTGCCCGAGTCGAGCCGGAGGGTCCACCACCCCCGGCAGATTTGCTCCCGCCGGACCTTCTGCCAGAGCCCGCAGGCTCACAGGCAAACATCGGAAAGGTTATTAATCAGCCAACCATCGATGACCTGCCACTCCCTAAAATTGGTTCTGCGTTCGGGGGCACATTCCTCGGGCCCCGACAGGGCGGGGACTACGATGGCGGGGAATCGCTTACCCCCGACCTACCAGAGTTGAAGCCTGTTCCCATGCCCGTGGCGCCGGCCGAGGACATCGACCCGGGGTTCCGCACGCCGATTCCTCCCGAGGAGACCGACCCGGG
This sequence comes from Rothia sp. SCPM-O-B-18226 (M350), assembly GCF_058213595.1. Classification (NCBI taxonomy): domain Bacteria; kingdom Bacillati; phylum Actinomycetota; class Actinomycetes; order Micrococcales; family Micrococcaceae; genus Rothia; species Rothia sp. SCPM-O-B-18226 (M350). The sequence continues at coordinate 248,954 of NZ_JBYQJS010000001.1, forward strand.
GTTGATACACCCCGCACCGGAGCCTCGGCGCGCCGTCACCGTTGAGCGGGAGCCGGTATTTGCCTAGTGGGGAGCCCGGCCGGTGAGGTGGCGGAGACCGGCATGGGGATGGCTCGTCCTGTCCCCATGCTGGTCTTCATCCCGGTGGCACTGGCTCCGCGGCGCTCGCGGGCACATACTAAAGCTATGAGCCACTCAGAAGAACCCACCAGCATCCCGGTCCGCCCCGTCTTCGATACCCTGCCCAGCTATGCCGCGGGTAAGCCTCCCGCTCCCGTCGAGGGCCTGACCCGGTACAAGCTTTCCTCTAACGAGAACCCACTGGGCCCCGTGCCCGAGGTGGCGCGAGTGCTGGCCGAATTCGATGCGGTGCACCGCTATCCCGACCCCCTCTCAACCGCCCTGCGCACCGCTCTCGCCGGGCAGCTGGGCGTGGACGCCGAGGACATCGTGACCGGCGCCGGCAGCCTCGGTGCGCTCAACCAGATCCTCAAAACCTTCGCGGGCGTTAACGCCGACGGCGTGCAGGATGAAGTCATCTACGCGTGGCGTTCCTTCGAGGCCTACCCCATTCTGGTTGGCATCATGGGCGCCCGCAGCGTGCAGGTTCCCAACCTGCCCAACGGTGCGCACGACCTGGACGCTATGGCCGCGGCCGTCACCGACCGTACCCGCCTGATCCTCGTGTGCACCCCCAATAACCCGACCGGCCCCGCCGTCACCGAGAGCCAGATTCGCTCCTTCCTCGCGAAGGTGCCGGCTACCGTTCCCGTGGTCATCGACGAAGCCTACTTCGAGTTCTGTGCGGCCTCCTCCATCCCGGAGGGGGAAGAGCCCCCGCTGAACGGCCTGGACATCTATCGTGACTACCCGAACGTCATCATCCTGCGCACCTTCTCCAAGGCGCAGGGCCTGGCAGGTTTGCGCGTGGGCTACTCGATTTCGCACCCGCAGATTACCCGCCACCTGCGGGTTGCCGCGACGCCCTTTGCCGTGTCCGCCCTGGCCGAGCGGGCCGCCGTCGCCTCCATCGAGCACCAGGAGGCCGTCATGGAGCGGGTCAGGCACATCGTGGCCGAGCGTGAGCGCGTCACGGCCCGCCTACGCGAACTGGGCTACGAGTTCCCGAGCACCTACGCAAACTTTGTGTGGCTGCCCCTGGGGGAGCGGACCGGCGAGTTCGTTGACCTCATGAACCGGAATGCTCTCTCGGTGCGTGCCTTCGGGTCCGAGGGCGTGCGCGTGAGCATTGGTGAAGTCGAGGCAAACGACCGTTTCCTGTCCCTGTGCGAGCTCTTCGCGCAGAAGAGCTGATCTCGCTCAACATCGCTGGATAAGCTTGAATCGCATAGCGGTCCTGAGCGTATGAAGATGAAGGAACCCTCCTATATATTCTGATTATCGAATATATAGGAGGGTTCCTTCGGCTATTAGGTGCGGTCGGTAGCGCCGCCAGTTTTTGCCTGCTCATATGCTGAATGACGGGGTGCAATACGCGGTGTTCCAGGCGTGTTCCGAGCGTGCACGTTATTGCCGAGAGCCCGAAATAGTAAACTGGTAGGTATATATGCCCAGTCCTGATGGTGCACCGGCCGTAAATTCAGCCTCTCAACCCTCCACCTTTCGTGGAGAATGAGGCTTGGCCCCGGTAGCCCGCAGGCGAAGCCATCGTCACGTGTGGAGGTTAGATGCACGAGAACGACAAGTACCCGGGAGTGCCCGAGCGCATCCAGCTCATGGATGAGAACGGCACCGTCCACGAACACCCCACCTTCAGTCGATACGTCAAAGACGTCGATGGTGATACCCTGCGCGAGGCCTACCGCCTCATGTACACCACCCGCCGCTTCGACGACGAGGCGACCGCCCTGCAGCGCCAGGGCCAGCTCGCCCTGTGGGTTCCTAGCCGGGGCCAGGAGGCCGCGCAGGTCGGCTCCGCACTGGCCTACGCCCCTAACGACTACATCTTCCCCTCCTATCGTGAGCACGCCGTCGCCCTGGCGCGCGGTGTGGATTTCCGCGATCTGATTACCATCTTCCGCGGCACCACCACCCACGGTTGGGACATGAAGGCCCACAACTTCCACACCTACACCAAGGTGCTGGCCGCCCAGACCCTGCATGCCGTCGGCTACGCCATGGGTCTGAATTTCGATGCCGATATCGAGGCTGAAACCGGCAAGCGCCCCACCGGCCAGGACCAGGCCACCGACCCCGCAACCGACGCGCAGAAGCCCGCCGTCGCGGTCTACTTCGGCGACGGCTCCTCCAGTGAGGGTGACGCTCACGAATCCATGGTCTTCGCGGCCTCCTACGATGCCCCGGTGCTCTTCTTCGTGCAGAACAACCGCTGGGCCATTTCGGTTCCCTTCGAGGTGCAGTCGCGCGTGCCGATTTCGACTCGAGCCGCCGGTTACGGCTTCGAGGGCCTGCGCGTGGACGGCAACGACATCCTGGGCGTGCTCGCGGTGACCCGTTACGCCATGGAGAAGATTCGTGCCGGCGAGGGCCCCGTGCTCATCGAGGCCGAGACCTACCGTCTGGGCCCGCACACCACTGCCGACGACCCCACGAAGTACCGCACCGAGGCCGACCTTGAGGGGCCGCTGCACCGCGACCCCATGATTCGCCTCGAGAAGTACCTGCGTGAGCAGGGCTACGCCGACGATGCCTTCTTCGAGGAGGTTGCCGAGTCTGCCCAGAAGGTCGCCTCCGGCGTGCGCGACGCCGTGCTTTCCGCCGAGGTGGCCGACTTTGAGCACTTCTTCGACCGCGTCTACGCCCAGGAACACCAGCAGGTTGAGGACGACCGCGCATTCTACCGCACCTACAATGCAGGCTTTGAAGAGGAGTAAAGATGAGCGAAAACATTGAGCGTTTGACCCTCGCCAAGGCCATTACTCGCGGCCTGGAGGATGCCCTGGAGGCTGACCGCACCGTGGTTCTGCTCGGTGAGGATATCGGCAAGCTCGGCGGCGTGTACCGCGTGACCGAGGGTTTGCAGTCCCGCTTCGGCAACCGCCGTGTCATGGATAGCCCGCTGGGGGAGTCCGGCATTATCGGCACCTCCATCGGTATGGCGTTGCGCGGGTACCGCCCGGTTCCCGAGATTCAGTTCGACGGCTTCGTCTTCCCCGCCTTCAACCAGATCACGAGCCAGCTTGCGAAGATTCACAACCGCACCGATAAGCAGTACATCGTGCCGGTGACGATTCGTATTCCCTACGGCGGCGTGATTGGCTCGGTGGAGCACCACTCCGAGTCGCCCGAGGCGCTGTTCGCCCACACCGCCGGCCTGCGCATCGTGACCCCCTCGAGCCCGCATGAGGCCTACTGGATGACCCGCAAGGCGATTGAGTGCCCGGATCCGGTCATTATCTTTGAGCCCAAGCGCCGCTACTGGCTCAAGGGAGACGTGGACCTGAACGACACCTCCTTCGATCCGTTTAGCGCCAAGGTCGTGCGCGAGGGTACCGACGCCACGATTGTTGCGTACGGTCCGCTGGTGCCGGTGGCCCTGGCAGCCGCGGAGGCTGCGGTCGAGGACGGCCGCTCGATCGAGGTGATTGACCTGCGCTCGATCTCTCCGCTGGATGTGCCGACCGTGGCCGCCTCGGTGGCGAAGACCGGTCGACTGATTATCGCCCACGAGGCCCCCACCTTCGGTGGCATGGGTGGTGAGCTGGCGTCCGCGATTACGGAGCGTTGCTTCTACAGCCTGCAGTCCCCGGTGATTCGCGTGGGTGGCTACTACATGCCGTACCCGGTTTCCCGCGTGGAGGAGGAGTACGTGCCGGATATTGACCGCATCCTGGAGGCGGTTGATCGCGCTTTTGACTACTAGGCATTCCCTGATCTGACGTATCAGCGTGTTGCGCTATGGCGGGTTGCGAGCCCGCACAGAATATTCCGTATAGGGTATATGCCCTAGTGAGAGGTAAATATGTCCCAGATTTTTTCGCTTCCCGACGTGGGCGAAGGCCTGACCGAGGCTGAAATCCTCAGCTGGAAGGTGGCAGTCGGCACCGAGGTCGCCATCAACGATGTGCTGGTCGAGATTGAGACCGCCAAGAGCGTTGTCGAACTGCCCTCGCCCTATGCCGGCACCGTCGAAGAACTGATGGTCGCCGAGGGTGAGACCGTCGAGGTGGGTACCCCCATCATCCGCATCTCCGGTGGCGACGGCGCAGCCCCGGCCGCTCCCGCGGCACCCCAGCAGGAGACCGAATCCGGCACCGCGCTGGTCGGCTCCGGACCCAAGGCGGACGCCGTTAAGCGCCGCGCACGTAAGCGTCCCGCCTCCGCGGCCCAGCCCGCACCTGCCGCCCCCGCATCACCCGCGGCGCCGACAGTCCAGGCACCGGTGGCGCACACCCCCTCCGACCCGGTAAACCGCAACCAGGGCCTGCTCAGCGAGCTGGCCGAGCGCGCCTCCCGCTTTGTGGAGAACACCCCGCTGAACTCGGTGGTGCAGCGTCTGGCACCCGAGCCCGCAGCGGCTCCCGCGCCGACTTTGGCTCCCGAGCAGGTTCCGCACCGCCCGACCCTGGCGGCTCCTCCGGTGCGTTTGGCCGCTAAGGAACTCGGCGTCGACCTGGCCCACGTGACCGCCACCGGTGCCCGCGGCCAGGTGACCAAGCAGGACCTCATGAACTACGTTGCCCACCTCAAGGACGTGCAGCACAGCGGTGCCCGCCAGCCCTTCTGGCAGGGTGCAACCACCCCGGGCGACCGCATCGAGCGCATCCCGGTGCGCGGCGTGCGCAAAGCCACCGCGAAGGCCATGGTCGCCTCGGCCTTCAGCGCCCCGCACGTGTCGATTTTCGTGGACGTGGATGCATCCCGCACCATGGAGTTCGTCAAGCGCCTGAAGAAGTCCCGCCACTTTGAGGGCGTGAAGGTCACCCCGCTGCTGGTTCTGGCCGCCGCGGTAATTTGGGCCGCCGAGCGCAACCCGCAGGTCAACGCAACCTGGACCGATAGCGAGATTCAGATTAAGCACTACATGAACCTGGGTATTGCGGCCGCCACCCCGCGCGGCCTGATGGTCCCGAACATCAAGGATGCCCAGGAGCTTTCCCTGCGTGAGCTTGCGATTGCCCTGAACAACCTGACCACTCGCGCTCGTGAGGGCAAGACCCAGCCGGCAGAGATGGCGAACGGCACCCTGACCATTACGAATATCGGTTCGCTGGGCATTGATACCGGTACCCCGATTATCAACCCGGGTGAGGTTGCGATTGTGGCCTTCGGTACCATCAAGCAGAAGCCGTGGGTGGTCGACGGCGAAGTGATTCCTCGCTGGGTGACGACCCTGGGCGGCTCGTTCGACCACCGCGTGGTGGACGGCGACCTCTCGGCTCGCTTCATGGCCGATGTGGCGGCCATCCTGGAGGAGCCGGCCCTGCTGCTGGATCACTAGGCAATAACCTAAACGGCCCCGAAGGGTCGCTCAACGCGAAGACCTCCGGCGCACATAGCGTGCGCCGGAGGTCTTCGCGTTTTGTATCGGCATCGGTGCGGTGTCCGGTGCTTCGGAGGCTAGCCGTCCTCGCGCTCCACCCGGGTGCTCGGGTACTTATCCACGCGGCGGTGGTATATCTGCCCGCAGGCGCCGCCTATGAGGGCTCCCAGGAAACTGAGCGCCAGGATGAGCATAATCGCCAGCAGGCCGTTGGAGGTATCCCCGTTCATGAGCCGCTGCATGGAGAACGCGGCGGTGCCGTTCGGGAAAATCTGCGGGACCAGGTAGGTGGCCAGCGAAGCCACAATGAGGCCCATGAGGTGCCACAGCCACACCGCAATACCCTGCTTGGAGCCGGCGAATCGAGCCATGCGTCCGGCGGCGTATCCGCCGACCAGGTAGGCACCAAAGATGAGGACGCTCAGGGCGACCGCCACGGGAACTACGGAGGATTCCCCGGAGAGTAGTCGTCCGATGACGGCGTGGTACTCGAGGGACTGCTCCTGCCCGGTAGAGGTGAGCCAGGCGCCGATGCCCCAGCGGCCGCCGTCCATGAGGGTGATGGCCACGAGCCAGCCGAGCAGGCCCGGGAGTACGTGCATGCGGGAGTATCGTTCCTTCTGCATCTGCAGGGCGGTGGCGGCGGTGAGTACCGGTTCGCCGGGCTGGAGGATGGGCTGAGCGGGTTGGCTCGCTGGGGCGGCGAAGCCCCCGTGCTGGGCGGGCTGTTCCGGCGCGCGCGGTGCGGTGTTCTGCGGGGTAACGCTGGGTGCCGTTCCGCGGTCGTTGGCGGCCTGCGCGCCGCGGTGTTCGGACACGCTCGGGGCAGACGCGGCGCTCGGCTCGGGCGCGGAACCCGCGGATGCGCCGCTACCCGAGCTACCCGAGCCGGGGGTGTTGAGCCAGCCGAAGGCGCTTTCCCCGCCGTCCGAGGTGTCCGCGTCATCCTGCGGGCTGGGAGCCGGGATGGGGCTGGGGAAGGCGCGGGTCGCCTCCCCGTCGGTGGTTCGCGACTCGGCGCGGCGCGAGGCGGCCTGCTGCAGGTCCTCGGCGGTCAGCACGACCGTGGGGTCGTCGGAGGAGAAGGCCGCGTCCCACAGATCCTGCTCGCTGGGCGCGGAATTGTCGTTGCCCTTTGCCTGCTGGCTGGCCGCCGGGCGGGACTCCGGCTGCTGGTTGTGTTGTGTATTCATGGCTTCCGATAACGGGGTTCGGGGATCGTCTGGCGACCCGGTGTGTGCGGTGGCTCGCGTTTCGGGCGGGTCTTAACTTACTCGCTGTGCTCGGACTGGAAGGCCCGGGCCTCTTCGAGGGATTCGGCGGAGTAGGGGTGGGGGTGTGCGGGTCGTTCGTTCTCGTCGAGGGTGCGAACCACGCGTCCGGGGTTGCCGACCACGACGGAGTTTGCGGGTACGTCCTTGGTGACGACGGTACCCGCACCGATAACGGAGTTCTTGCCGATGGTCACGCCGCCCAGGATGATGGCGCCGCCACCAATCCAGACGTTGTCCTCAACGGTGATGGGCTTGCCGCCCTCCCAGTACGCTGCGCGGTCGACGGGGTTGAGCGGGTGGGTGGGGGTGAGGAACTGCACGTTGTTGCCGACGAGCACGGTGGATCCGATGCGAATCGGGCAGACGTCCAGGAATACGCAGTCGAAGTTGAAGAAGGAACCGTCCCCAATGTAGGTGTTCACGCCGTAGTCGAAGCGCGCACCGGGGCGGATGTGGGAGTGCTCGCCCAGGTGGCCGAGGTTTTCGCGGTAGACGTGCATGGCCTGGGCGTGCTCGCCTCGGGCGTAGTGCTCCTCCGCGAGGACGGTGGCGGCGTGGATGCGCTTAGTCTGTGCCGCACATTCGGCGTCGGGCATGTAGGCGGCACCGGAGACCATGCGGTTGAAGATGTCGCCGTTGGGGCGCTGCGGGGTGTGCATTAGTGGGCTCCTCCCAGAAGGTAGACTAGGGCGATGATGGCCAGACCGATGAGAATGACGACTCCTCCGGCGATGGCGAAGCGCTTGGAAATTTCGCGAAGGAGCTGCTTGAACTGCTCGTCGGTTATGTCTTGCTGTCGCTTACTCATGGTTTAAGTATCCCAGAGTTGCGCCGAGCGCACCCGGGGGAGTGTCGTGAAACTGGCCGCGCCGGGCTCCCTTAGCTGGGAGCCTGCCGTGAAGATGGCCTGGAAGGGCGCTGGAAGTTGAGCCGAGGGGCCGTCGGCGGGCACAATCGAAATCATGACTGAGGCTCAGAAGAACACGAACACGGGGGACGCAGCCCCCGCGCGCGCCGCGGTATTCGGCGCACCCACTACCGAATCCGGTGAGAACCCCCTGGCGCATCGCCCCTGGTTGAAGAATTATTCTTCGTGGACTGCCCGCGATATTGAGCTGCCCGAGACCTCGCTGAGCCACCTTATCGATGAGGCGGTGCGTAGCGTCCCGCAGAAGGTCGCCCTGGAGTTCTTTGGCGCGACCACGACCTACGCTGAGCTGGGGGACCAGATTGAGCGTACTGCGGAGGGTCTGCGCGTTGCGGGTGTGCAGGCGGGTGACCGTGTGGCGCTGATTTTGCCGAACTGCCCTCAGCATATTGCGGCGTTCTATGCGATTTTGCGCCTGGGCGCGATTGTGGTGGAGCATAACCCGCTGTACACGGGGGCCGAGCTGCGCCACATGTTTGAGGATCACGGCGCGAAGGTCGCGATTGTGTGGGACAAGATTGCCTCGCACGTGACCGAGATGCCGGCCGATATCCGCCCCACCCACATTTATTCGGTGAACCTGATTTCGGCGATGCCGCGCCTCATGCGCACCGCGCTGAAGCTACCCGTCAAGAGCGCGCGTGCCTCGCGTGAGAAGCTGACGGGCCCGGCCCCGGGCACGGTGCCGTGGTCGCAGCTGCTCAAGAGCGAGCGCATTGATCCCGCGCATCGCCGCCCGACCGCGCATGATATTGCGCTGCTGCAGTACACCTCCGGCACGACGGGTCTGCCCAAGGGCGTGATGCTCACGCACCGCAACCTGGAGTCGAACGGCCGCATGGGTGAGGCGTGGATTAACCCGGGCGATGACGAGGTGATTTACTCGGTCCTGCCGCTCTTCCACGCGTACGGTATGACCCTGGGCGTGACGATTGCGTCGCTGTGCCGTGCCCGCCTGGTGCTGTTCCCGACCGTGGACATGGACCTGATTTTGAAGGCGATGAAGAAGACCCGTCCGACGATTCTTCCTGCGGTTCCGCCGGTGTACCGCCGACTGATGGATGAGGCGAAGAAGCGCGGCGTGTCCCTGGAGGGTATCCGCTACGCGGTGTCGGGCGCGATGAACCTGCCGCCCGAACTGGTGGCCGAGTGGGAGGAAGCCTCCGGCGGTTTCATGGTGGAGGGCTACGGCCTGACCGAGTGTGCCCCGCTGGTCTCCTGTAACCCGCTGAACGACACCCGCCGCGCCGGCTCGATTGGTGTGCCCTTCCCCTCGACCGATATTCGCGTGGTGGATCCGGAGACGGGTGCGGATGTGCCTCTCGGCGAGGAGGGTGAGCTGTGGGTCAGCGGTCCCCAGCGCTTCATGGGTTATTGGAAGCGTGAAGACGAGACCGCGAAGACCATCACCCCCGACGGCTGGTTGCGCACGGGTGATATTGTGCGCCTGGACGAGGACTTCTTCATCCAGATTGTGGACCGCATCAAGGAGGTCATTATCACCGGCGGCTTCAACGTCTCCCCGACCGAGGTGGAGGTCGCCCTCAAGCAGCACGATACGGTTGCGGATGCGGCGGTGGTCGGTATCCCGCTGCCCGGCGGCGGCGAGATGGTCGTGGCCGCAGTGGTTCCCGCCCCCGGCCGGGTGGTGGAGGAGCACACCCTGCGCGAACACTGCTACTCGAAGGTGACTCGCTATAAGGTGCCGCGCCGCATCGTGGTCGTGGACGACCTGCCGCGTTCGATGCTCGGCAAGGTGCTACGCCGTAAGGTGCGGGAGCAGCTGATTGCCTCGGGCGATTTTGAGCAGTAGTGTCGGTTGGTTTGCCGCCCGCCCGTAACGGGCGGGTACGATGAGCGCCGGCTCGGGTTTTAGGCCCGGGCCGGCGCTTTGCGTTGACGCCGACGGACGGCTGGTGGGGGAGTGGAATTGGCGAATAATCATCGTGTGACGAAATATGACGAAATATGACGAGCTTGACATTCTGTGTCTCATGATTGACCCTTAACTTCCACCGCCGCCCCTGTGCGTGCTGTAATTGTCCCATCATCATTCGCATCGGCTTGTCGGCGCTCTATGCCCGTACCCGGTGAAGCACGTCATCATTCAACAGAAAGATTCATAGCCGTGAAGAAGTTTGCCGCTGCTCTTGCAGTCGTCCCCATGATTTTCAGCATGGCCGCTTGCGGTTCCACCTCGAACTCCTCCTCGAAGAAGGTCACCATCGGTGTGGTCGGCTCCGAGAAGTTCAACAAGACCCTGAAGGAAGAAGCCAAGAAGCAGGGCATCGACATCGAGTTCAAGGAGTTCAGCGCATACACCGAGCCGAACCCCGCTCTGGACGCCGGTGACATTGACATGAACCGCTTCCAGCACATCGCCTACCTGTCGAACTACAACGTCAGCGCCAACAAGGACCTGCAGATCGTGGGCCCGACCGTCATCTACCCGATGGCTCTGTTCTCCAAGAAGCACACCAAGCTGGCCGACATCCCCCAGGGTGGCGAGATTGTGATCCCGAACGACACCGTGAACGAGGCACGCGCGCTGAAGCTGCTGAAGACCAACGGTCTGGTCACCTTCAAGAACGCTGACGTAGACGCCCCCACCATCGACGATGTTGACACCGCTAACTCCAAGGTGAAGGTCACCCCCGTCGACGCAACCCAGACCGTGGTTGGCATGGAGTCCGCTGACGGCGCAGTCGTCAACAACGACTTCCTCAAGGACGCAGGCCTGAAGCCCGCGGACGCACTGGCTCAGGACGATCCCAAGACCGACCCCTCGGCCATCAAGTACGTGAACCTCTTCGTCGCCCAGAAGGACAAGGCTGACGACGAGACCTACAAGAAGATCGTTGAAATCTTCCACACCAAGCCCGTCATGGATGCTGTTCAGGAAGAGACCCGCGGCACCGCTGTTGAGGTCAACGTGAGCACCGACGAGCTGCGTCAGTCCCTGGCCAATGAAGAGGCCAAGCTGCGCGCCAAGAAGTAATCTCCTGACAACACGCCTCTCGTAGGCACACGTAAGGCGGTAAGCCCGGGCACCCGATGCGGGTTAGAAGGGCTTACCGTCCTTTGCGTACCGGCGCCGAGTCCCTCGGTGTCCCAACCACGACATTTAACGGATACAAATACTATGAGTGAACAGCTAGAAGAGGTCGTAGAAGGCCTCCCCCAGCCCATGGTGATTCTGGACGGCGTGTCCAAGGTCTTCGGTAACGGCCCCAAGGCTGTCCCCGCCGTGGACAACGTCTCCCTCACCATCAACCGCGGTGAAATCTTCGCGATTATCGGCTACTCCGGTGCCGGTAAGTCCACCCTGGTGCGCCTCATCAACGGCCTAGAAAAGACCACGAGCGGCACGCTGATCGTGGACGATTTTGAAATCTCTGGCAAGCGCGACTCCGAACTGCGTGAGGCCCGTACGAACATCGGCATGATTTTCCAGCAGTTCAACCTCATGAACTCCCGCACCGTGCTCGGTAACGTTGAGTTCCCCCTCAAGGTGGCCGGTTGGCCCAAGGCCAAGCGCCGCGAACGCGCCCTGGAGTTGCTGGAATTCGTGGGTCTGAGCGACCGCGCCGGCCACTACCCGAACCAGCTTTCGGGTGGTCAGAAGCAGCGTGTGGGCATCGCCCGCGCGCTTGCAACCAACCCCTCGCTGTTGCTGGCTGATGAGGCCACCAGCGCCCTGGACCCCGAAACCACCCAGGAGGTGCTCGCCCTTCTCAAGCGCGTGAACCGCGACCTGGGCATCACCGTCGTGGTCATTACCCACGAGATGGATGTCGTGGCCAGCATCGCCGACCGCGTGGCGGTCATGGAGTCCGGCCGCGTGGTGGAAGAAGGAACCGTCTACGACGTCTTCTCTAACCCGCAGACCGATGTGGCGAAGCTCTTCGTGGCGACCACCGTCAAGCTGGCCCCCACCGGCCAGGAGGCGGAGGATCTGCGCGCATCGCACCGTGGCTACCTGGTCAACGTCGAAATCGTGGAGGGCAACCAGGAGCTCGGCAAGGTGCTGTCCTACCTGGGCGCCCGCAACGTCCGTTTCAACATCGTGGGCGGCGGTATCGAGACCCTGCAGGGCAAGGCCTACGGTACCCTCACCCTGGAACTCCTCGGCGAAATCACCAGTATTGATGCCGCCGTTGCCGAACTGAAGACCGTTGCCCGCGTGCAGGAGGTGCGCTAAATGTTTGCTACTACTCTTCCGCTGGCCGCTTCGAAGACCGACTGGGGCGAGTTCCTGCCCGAGAAGCTCATCCCGGCTATCGGCGACACCTTCTACATGGTGTCCATTACCATGCTGTGCGCCGGCCTTGTCGGCCTGATTGTGGGTGCCCTGCTGTACACCACCCGCGCCGGTAATATCTTCCAGAACCGCTTCGTGTACACGGTCCTGAACATTCTGGTGAACATCATTCGCCCGATTCCGTTCATCATTCTGATTGCGGCCCTGGGCCCGCTGACCAGCGCCGTGGTGGGTACCCGCCTGGGTGTGAACGCCGCGGTCTTCGCGATGAGCTTCGGCGCTGCGTTCGCTATCGCCCGTATCGTGGAGCAGAACATGGTCTCCATCGATCCCGGCGTGATTGAGGCGGCCCGCGCTATGGGCGCCTCGAAGCTGACCATCCTGTTCACCGTGATGATTCCCGAGGCGCTCGGCCCGCTGATCCTGGGCTACACCTTCCTCGTCATCGGCGTGGTGGATATGTCTGCAATGGCCGGTTACGTGGGCGCCGGTGGTCTGGGTAAGATCGCGATTGTGGACGGCTACCAGCGCTTCAACGACGAGATTACCTGGGCCGTTGTGGCGATTATTATCATCCTGGTCCAGCTGGTTCAGTTCATCGGTAATGCACTGGCCAAGAAGGTTATGCGCCGATAGGCTCGTGCCGCTATATACACGGCTGATAAGGCATAGAAGACCCCCGGTCTGCTCCTTGATGAGCGGGCCGGGGGTCTTTCTTCATACCGGGGGAGGGGGCGCTAATTACTTAGCCCTGCGTTGCTTCAGACTGCTGTGCCGCCTGAAGCTTGGCAACCCAAGCGCGGGCCGCCTCCCACAGCTGCGGGTCGCGGAAGGAGTCAAAGCGCCCGTAGCCCTCGGGGGCCTTCGCGGGGTCGGTACCGGCGGGAGTGTAAATCATGACCTTCGTGCCGGCGTCGCGTGCCGCCTGAGCACCGGCGGGGGAGTCCTCGAACGCCAGCGCTTCGTGACCTTCAAAGCCGAGGCGGCGCGCCGCCTCCAGGTACATATCGGGTGCCGGCTTGCCCGCGGGAACGTCCTCGCTGCTGACCCAGGTGCGTACCAGGGGAGCGTAGCCGTAGTTCTCCATCTTGACGGTGAGGATACCCGAGGTGGAATTGGAGGCTACGGCCACGGGCATGTGCTCGCTCAAGAAGCCCAGGAACTCCTGCGCACCGTCGATGAGTTCCACTCCGGCGGAGATAATCTGCCGCTCGGTGGTGAGCAGATCCCGGGTGACCTGCGCGTGGTGCTCGGCGTAGGCTGCAGCATCGGCCGCATCGCCCTGTCGGGCCTCGTAGGAGAGGCGGGCGAGCTGCTCGGCAACATCCGCGGCGGAGAGGCCGGTGAGGCGCTCCTCCACCTCCTCGGTGAAGGGAACGCCCCAGCGGGCGAAGAGCTCGCGCTGAACCCGGTTCCACACGGTCTCAGAATCGAGGAGGATGCCGTCGCAGTCGAAGATTGCGCAACGGGGGAACCAATCGGAGGGTACGGTGTGTTCAAACATAATGCCAGTCTCTCACAGGGCCATCGGTGAAGGAAGCGCCAGCCCGGCGCCTGAGAAAATATTCGGGGCCGCGCCTCACCCACGGAACGAAAGACCGGGCGGGGACGGAAGGGCACGCAAAAACCCTCCCGCCGCGTCCGGAGAACGCAACGGGAGGGTAGAGGCCGAGCAGCCTAGAGAGCGGACACCGGCTTATGAGTCACCTGACGCATAAACGGAATGGTCGCCAACAGGCCCACATAGACCAGTACCAGACCCAGCGCAATAGCGCCGAAGGTCAGACCGAACATCTTCGCCAGAACCTCACCGGGAAGACCCTGAGCCGCAATCAAAGCCGTCAGCGGAAGACCCAGCAGCGCAGAAATCACGCTGATGAGCACCAGCGGGCCGAAGACCACGGTCAGGCGCGAAGCCTGCAGCAGCTTCGTGGGGGTACCCATCATATTCAGTGAAGAATACAGCGAACCACGCTCGTAAATGGCGGCGCTCTGGTTCAGCACTGCGGAGAGGGTGACCAGCAGGTACGAGAAGAACAGCATGAGCAGCATGCCCTGGAACATGTCCTGCATGATGGTCATGAAGGGACCGGCGGCGGGACCGGCTTCCTTCGCGTCTTTGCTCATCTCACCCGCCAGAATCAGGATGGGACCGAAGAAGGTCACCAAGAAGGTCGACAGTGCCACGCCCGAAACCTGGCGCCATGCACCGCGCGGGGATTCCAGCACCGCACGGTAACCCAGCAGCACTGACGCCTTCTGGGTCATGCGTACACGAATCTTTGCGTACGCCCACACCAGGAAGGTGCCAATCAGATCGATGGCAACCATCATCACCAGACCAGGCAGAGCAATGAAGATCGCGAGGTTCTTGATGGCGCTATCGGCGCCGCCGTCCTGGAAGGGCGAGAACATTCTGAAGCCCGTGGAGGTAGACGCCAGAATCATCACGGCAATGACCAGAACAACACCGATACCCAGGGCAATGTAACCGGCGGAGCCAGCCTTCGCGCGGGTACGCACACCCAGCGGGCTGATGCTGACCTTCGCCAGACCGAAGAGAGAGCTTAGAGCCGCCAGGACCATGCACCCCAGGAAGCAGTAGAAAATCATGCTCACCGGCAGGAGCATATTCTCAGCACCCAGCGGTACGTTCATGAAGTGCATGGCACCGAACGGGAAAATTAGCACCAGGTAGAGCAACAGGCCAATAATGAAACCCACGAAGGAGTACACCAGCGCGTCTGCAACCGACAGACCCACGATCAGGGTCGTGGAGGCACCAATCAGGCGCAGGGAAGCCAGACGCTCGTCACGGCGGCGGGCACTCAAACGAGCAGCCGAAGCGCCCAGGGTAAAGAGCGGAACAACCAGTACCAGAGCGGCAACCCACGCCAAACCCATGTAGAGCTTCTGAATGCCCATCAGGTTCACCAGTTCGTGGTCAACGTTGGAGGCGTGGTCAAGCCAGGTGCTCAGTGCCTGAACACCACCGGCAACCGTCAAAAACAGCGCCGATGAGGCCGCAAAAGCCAGCACGGGAAGAATCGCCTGCGAACTCCATAGGGTTCGCTTGGCGAGCAGAGCATAGATTTGCATTATGCACCTGCCTGAGACTGAGCGTCAGGGTTCTGGGTGCCGTTCTGCGCGGGTACGCCGCCCTGGCTATTGCGCTGATCGCTCACAATCTGGCCGTCCTGCAGGTACACCACGCGGGAGCACGCGGCAGCCACGTTCGGATCGTGGGTGACCACCAGTAGAGTCTTGCCCTGCTGCGGAATCATGGTCAGCAGCAGCGCCATCACCTCGCGCGCGGTCTTCGAATCCAGCGCGCCGGTCGGCTCATCCGCAAAGGTCACGGGGGCGCCGTTCACCTGCGAACGGGCAATAGCCACGCGCTGGGCCTGACCACCGGACATCTCACCCATGCGGCGGTCCAGCATCTGGCCCAGACCCAGGCGGTTCAGCAGGTCAGCAGAAATGGCGCGCGCCTGCTGGCGGGGAATACCCGCAATCATCGCGGCGAGGGAGACGTTCTCCTCCGCGGTCAGCTCGGGAACCAGCAGACCCTGCTGGAACACGAAACCAAAAGAGCTAGCGCGCAGGGAGGTGCGCTCGCGCTCGCTGAGAGACTCGACCGCCACCTGACCGGTGGGGGAGTTGAACAGCACGGAACCGGCATCGAGCTTAATAATGCCCGAGAGCGCGTGCAACAGGGTGGTCTTACCGGAACCGGAAGGACCCATAATCGCCACGGATTCGCCGGGGTAGATATCGAGGCTCACGTTACGCAGAACCGGGTTATTGCCGTAGGACTTGTGCAGGTTGCGGGCAGAAATAATCGCACCGGGCGCGAAGGGCGCCTGCTGCATCTGCTGGGGCATCTGGGGTGCCTGAGCGGGGTAACCCGGCTGGCCCTGATAATACCCCGCCTGGCTCGGCTGACCCGGCTGGGTGGAGTACTGGCCCGCAGGCTGCGCCGCCTGCGGAGGGGTCATCGAGTACGGGTTCTGGGACGTGGGAGCCTGGAACTGCGGGTTCTGGGGTTGAGGATTCTGCGTCATAGCAACCTTCATCGGATATGAACTAACGGAAGTACCCGTCTATCATCTCAGCTTCTCGGCGGCTCGGCCCTCCATCTGAGGGCTGAAAAATATGGGAATACGCTGAGAAAAAGGGCCGACGCGGCGCGGGAGGGAGCTATTCGCCTCGTCCTCCGGTATGAGGTCGGCACCGCGGGTGGCGTGCAGGCGGTGTGGCTTCGACCCCTTGAACTCGCGGAGACGAGTGGGATACTAGAAGGATGATCGACGCACAGAACACCCCCATCATCACCCCCGTCGCGCCCGAACCGCACGGAACCCGCATCATTCTTATGCGCCACGGGCAGACCGATTGGAACATCGACCACCGTTTCCAGGGCGGCACCGACATTCCCCTCAACGACACCGGCCGCGACCAGGTGCGCACCGCCATCGACGCGCTGAAGCAGGCCCGTGACGAAGGCACCGTCGTCGACCTGGTGCTCTCCTCGCCCCTGAGCCGCGCGGCCGAAAGCGCCGAGATTGTGGCCGAAGGCCTGAACGTGCCCTACCGGGGTGCCGTGGCCGGATTCCAGGAGCGCTCCTTCGGCGAGCTGGAGGGGCAAATCGCCACTCGCGAGCTGGTGCTCGCCTCCCGCGAATCCGGTGAGGAGTACGGCGTGGAACCCACGGAGGAATTCGTCGCCCGCGGCCTGGCGGCCCTGAACCGCGTGCGCCGCGAGTACGACGGCAAGACCGTGCTGGTGGCAACCCACGGCATGTTCATCGCGCTGATGATGAACGCCCTGCTGGGGGAGCGCCCCGACTGCCTCACCGAGGAGGGTTTCTACCCGATTCCCGTCAACGCCTCCCTGACCGAGGTGCCCCTGCAGTACCTGGACAGCACCATCGACCGCCTGCTCGTGCGTCAGAACGAACCCGACCTGGGACCTGAGCCCCTGCCCGCCGGCGCCGAGAACACCTCCCTCACCCTGATTCGTCACGGCCAGACCGACTGGAACAAGGTGAACCTCATGCAGGGCGTCACGGACATTCCGCTCAACGACACCGGTCGCGAGCAGGCACACACCACCGGCAAGAAGCTGGCGGAGATGGGCCTGGACTTTACGGTGCTGGTGTCTTCGCCGCTGTCCCGTGCCCACGAGACCGCGCAGCTGGTCGGCGAGCACTTCGACCTGCAGGTGGACAAGACCTACCCCGAGCTGGTCGAGCGCGCCTACGGTGACGGCGAGGGCCTGGACATTCCCGCCCCCGAACGCCGCGCCCCCGAGCGCTACTACCCGAACGTGGAATCCGAACGCGACGTGTACATTCGCGCGGTACGCGTGCTGCGCCAGATTGTGCGGGACTACGCGGAGCGAGGCGGAGAACAGAAGATTATCGCCGTCAGCCACGGCAGCCTGATTCGCCGCGCCCTCTCCGCCGCCGCGGGTGAGGAGTGGACCGTGACCGTGCCGAACGCCGAGCCGCTGGTGGTGGACGTCCCCGGCCTCTTCGCGTGGGACTCCTCGCGATACACCGACGAGGTGGGTCGCATTGTCTGGTAGCGCGCGCCCCGCGGGCAAAGTCCTTGAGCGTTCGGCGCAGGGGGCATCCGTTGCACCCGAGGGGGCAGCTGAGTCCTCGGCGCGTCCCCTCTCCCGGGGGATGCGCGTGCTCCGCGGCGCCCTCTGGGCCCTTACCGCACTGTACTGCCTGGTCGTGGCGAGCATCGTGTTCGCCCCCGTCCACGTGGACGACAATGAGATGGGTGGCCGCCTCGCAGCCCTGCTGGATGCGGGCCACGCCGCCGGCTGGCTACCCGAGTTTGTGACCTACTCCAGCATCGAGCAGCTCTCAAACGTCATCATGTTTGTGCCCGGAGGCTTCCTCTTCGCCCTGCTTCTGGGACCGTCTGCGCGACGCCACGTGCTGTACGCCGGGTTCGTGGTGAGCGCGTGCATCGAGACGATTCAAAGCTTCATGCCTAACCGCACGGGGGATTTCGTGGATGTGCTCATGAACGGTACGGGTGCCCTGCTGGGAGCGGCCTGCGCTTTCTGGATGCACCGGGTGCTCCGCAAACGCCGGGAGCGCCGGGCGTAGGGACCGGCCCGCCGCCCGACCGGTGGACACTGGCGGTCGATGCGTGTGGGCCGCGTTATGTGTGGGCCGCGTTATGTGTGGTCCGCGGAACAAAACCCAACGCCTCATCGAGTCAAACAGACATAATCACTCACACGGGGTGGTAAAGGGTGTGGTTTCTGTAGGGAACACAGGGTAATATTCCGGTGAATACGGTGGTTTATATTGACCTACCCACAAAAACCCACATAAAATCAAGTATGATAATGGATGTTCTGGGGCGCACTGCGTTTGCTTCCCGCGGGAACGTACCCGCACTGAGAACACGCCATAGATACGCACAGATTTCCTACCCACTACCGAAAGAACACCGAATTTATGTTCGCAGAAGAACGCCGTGCCGAAATTGCAAAGCTCGTTGCCTCCGCACGCCGCGTGAACGGCGCAGACCTTGCGCGCCGATACGATGTGACCATGGAGACCGTGCGCCGTGACCTTGCCGCCCTGGAAGAGGCCGGCAAGCTTCGCCGCGTCCACGGTGGCGCGGTGACCATCGAGCAGTCCACCTCTCTGGAATCGTCTATTTCCTCCCGCCAGGGCATGAACACCCCGGAGAAGCGTCGCATCGCCACCAAGGCGTACCAGATGCTACGCGATTCTGAGTCGGGTTCCATCGTGCTGGACGCGGGTTCCACCATCGAGATTCTCGCCGACCACATCGGCGCCGAGAACTTCAGCCTTAAGACCGGCAACGACCGCATCATCATCACCCACGCACTGCATATTGCAGTTAAGCTCGCCGAGGCCGAGGGCGTAACCCTCGAGCTGGTGGGCGGTCAGTTGCGTAAGATGACCTGGGCCGCCGTCGGTGCCCGCGCGGCCGAGCACTTCGGCACGATGCGCCCCGATATTGCGTTTATCGGTGCCAACGGCATCGAGCCGCACTTTGGCATCTCCACCCCCGGCATGAACGAGGCAATCGTTAAGACTGCAATCTGCAAGTCCGCCCGTCGCGTGGTCCTGCTCTGTGACTCCGCGAAGTTCGGCCAGGAGTCCCTGGTCCGCTTCGCTGGATTTGAGGATATTGACACCCTCATTACCGATCGCGAGCCCGAGGGTGCCCTTCGCCAGGCGCTCGAGGCCGCCAATGTTGAGATTGTGATTGCCTAATGATTATTACTCTGACCGCCAACCCCAGCCTGGACCGCACGATTGAGCTCGGCGCGCCCCTGGCCCACGGCGCCGTGCAGCGTGCCGTCGGTGCCGTGCAGGATCCGGGCGGCAAGGGCGTGAATATTTCTCGCGCGCTGCAGGTTTCCGGTGTTCCGACCGTGGCTATTGTGCCCGGCGAGTCCACCGACCCGGTGCTGACCGCTCTGTCTGCGGTGGATGTCGAGTTTGCGAACCTGCCGACCGGTGAGCCGATTCGCTCGAACATCACCGTGGTGGACCCCGATGGCACCACCACCAAGCTGAACGCTCCCGGCACCCACTTTGATGCGCAGCTGCGCGAGAAGCTGGACGCCCTGGTGATTGAGCGTTCCAAGGGTGCCGAATGGGTGGTCCTGGCCGGCTCTCTTCCGCCGGGTCTGGAGCCCACCTACTATTCCGAGCTGGTGGCGGCCCTACGCGCCTCCGGTTACGAGGGCAAGATTGCGATTGATACCTCCGAAGCGCCGCTGATTGCGACCGTTGCGGGTGCGCACAAGCCCACGCTGATTAAGCCCAACTCCGAGGAGCTGGCCCAGCTGACCGGTGGTGATAATTGGGAGGAGCTTGAGGCCAGCCCCGAGCTGACTGCCCGCACCGCTCAGAAGCTGCTTGGCGACGGCATCGAGTACGTGTTGGCCACCCTGGGTGGCGGCGGCGCGGTGCTCGTGACCGAGGAAGGTATCTGGCACGCCGTGCACGAGCCGATTCAGGTGCGTAGCACGGTGGGTGCCGGTGACTCTTCGCTCTCGGGCTTCTTGATTGCGCACACTCGCGGCGCGGATGCGCCCGGTTGCCTGGTTCAGGCGGTGGCCCACGGTTCTGCCGCGGCGGCCCTGCCCGGTACCCGTATGCCCTCGCTGGATCAGACCACCCCCGAGAAGGTTACTGTCCGTCAGATTCAGCTCTGATGAGGAGCGAAACACCACCGACGTAAATATTCTAATTTGAGAATATTTGTCCGAGGCTCTGCACACACTTAAAACACAGGAGGAGGGCGTTCCCGCCGGAGCATCCCGCCTCCACTCCAATCCGAGGAGAGAACATGTCCGATCTGATCACCGCGGATCTCGTCCTACTGGACGAGAATCTCGGCGACACCCGATTCGACGTCATCGCCAAGCTTGCCGAAGCTGTCGTCAAGGCCGGCCGCGCGACCGACTTCGAGCAGCTCTACGCGGCTGCCGAGGCTCGCGAGTCCAAGACCGACACCGGTATTCCCGGCGGCATTGCCATCCCGCACTGCCGCAGCGCCGCTGTCACCGAGCCGACCCTGGCCATGGCACGCCCCAACCCCGCCGTTTCGTTCGGCGCTAAGGACGGCCCCGCCGACCTGATTTTCTTCATCGCTGCACCCGACGGTGCTGACCAGGCCCACCTGAAGCTACTGTCGACCCTGGCACGCTCCCTCATGAAGAAGAGCTTCACCGCCGCCCTGCGTGAGGCTTCGTCTGCCGATGAGGTCGTGGACCTGGTGAACGGTGCGCTGGGCGTGGGCGAGAAGAAGGCGGAGGCTAAGCCCGCCGAGGCTGCGCACGCCGCCCCCGCCGCTGCCGAGAAGGAAGCCCCGAAGGCTTCTGAAAGCGCGCCGGCCGTGAAGAAGATTGTCGCGGTGACCGCGTGCCCCACCGGTATCGCCCACACCTACATGGCCGCCGACGCCCTCAAGTACGCCGCCGAGGAACTCGGCTACGACCTGAAGGTTGAGACCCAGGGCTCCTCGGGCAACGAAACCCTGAGCCAGTCCGATATTGACGCCGCCGACGCCGTGATTTTTGCCGTGTCGGTGAACGTGCGTGACCGCAACCGCTTCGCCGGTAAGCCCTTCGTGGAGTCCCCCGTCAAGCGCGGTATCGACGAGCCGAAGGAAATGATCGCTGAGGCCTTGGCCGAGGCCGAGAACCCGAACGGTGCCCGCGTGGCCGCCGCCGCATCCACCTCCGATGACAGCGCCGGCGCCTCCGAGGGTGCCTGGGGCTCGCGCATCTACAAGGCCGTGATGACCGGTATCTCCTACATGATTCCGTTCGTCGCCGCCGGCGGTATTCTGGTGGCCCTCGGCTTCGTCTTCGAGGCCATCACCATGCCGAACCTTGGCGACGTGGACACCAAGGCAATTCTGGGTTCGGCAACCCTGTTCAACCTGGGTGACGTGCACTGGACCCTGTACCTGGGTGCCGTGCTGCAGACCATCGGTGGTTTCGGCCTGAGCCTGATGGTTCCGGCCCTAGCCGCGTACATTGCGTACGGTTTGGCTCAGCGTCCCGGTATCGCACCGGGCTTCATCGCCGGTTCCGTGGCTCTGGCCGTGAACGCGGGCTTCCTCGGCGGTATCGTCGGCGGTATCCTCGCCGGTCTGATTGCATACGCCCTGGGCACCCTGAAGCTACCCCGCTGGTTGGGTTCCATGATGCCCGTGGTTATCACTCCGCTCGTGACTTCGCTGGTGACCGGCCTGGCAATGTACCTGCTGCTCGGTGCGCCCCTCGCATGGGTTATGACCACCCTGCAGAATTGGCTGACCTCCATGTCCGGTGGTTCCGCTCTGCTGCTCGGCCTGATCCTGGGTGCCATGATGGCTTCTGACCTGGGTGGCCCCATCAACAAGGCTGCTTACCTCTTCGCAACCGCCGGTCTGTCCTCGGGTGCGACCGTGAACCAGGAAATCATGGCCGCCGTCATCATCTCGGGTATGGTTCCGCCGCTGGCCATGGCCCTGGCCACCACCCTGCGCCCCAAGCTCTTCAGCGAGACCGAGCGCGAGAACGGCAAGGCCGCCTGGCTGCTGGGTGCATCCTTCATCTCCGAGGGTGCTATTCCCTTCGCCTCGGCTGATCCCGCCCGCGTCATCCCCTCGACCATTGTGGGTGGTGCCCTTGCCGGCGCCATCTCGATGAGCGCTCACGTGGCCTCTCCGGCACCGCACGGCGGTATCTGGATTATTGGTCTGGCGCAGAACCCGCTGATGTTCTTCGTGGCCGTGCTGGCCGGTACCGTGCTATCGGCTCTGGTGTACGTTGTGCTGAAGTCCATGGGTGCCCGCTCCAAGGCATCCGCCTAAACCGTAGACCTCATCTTCTGATTGACTCGCAACTACAGAGGACAGCGCGAATAGAACGCGTTACACTGTAGAGAACCCACAGATAGGATATGAATCCCATGACTACCTACAAGGGCGTCGGCGTCTACGCCGGTCGCGTGATTGGCCCGGTTCTTCAGATGCCCAAGCCCATTGAAGAGCCCAAGGACGGCCTGCGTCTGAGCGGTGAGACCGCCGAGGCAGCCGCACAGCGCATCAAGGACGCTTCGGTCCGCGTGAAGGAAGACCTGCTCGCTCGTGCCGAGCACGCCAGCCGCGATGGCAAGGCCGTGCTGAAGTCCACCTCCCAGATGGCTACCGACCGTGCCCTCATCAAGAGCGCTATCAAGCTGGTCGAGACCCAGGAGATGGCCCCCGAGCGCGCAATCTGGGAGGCTGCAACCTCCTTCGCTGACCAGATGGCTGCCCTGGGCGGCTACATGGCTGAGCGCGTGACCGATATCCACGACGTTCGTGCCCGCATCGTCGCCGAGCTGACCGGTCAGCAGGCCCCCGGTATTCCCGTCTCTGACGAGCCGTTCATCCTGGCCGCTATCGACCTGGCGCCGGCTGATACCGCAACCCTGGACCCCGAGAAGGTTATCGCCCTGATTACCTCTGACGGTGGCCCCCAGGCGCACACCGCTATTCTGGCTCGCGGCCTGGGCCTGCCCGCTATCGTGGCGGCCAAGGGCGTGACCGATATTGCCGACGGCACCATCGTCTACGTGGACTCCAACGAGGGCATCGTCGACACCGAACCCACCGACGCTGACCGCGAGGCAGCCATCAAGTACGCAAACCGCAAGCCCGTCGCCGACTTCGACGGCAAGGGCGTGCTGGCTGACGGCACCCGAGTTGAGCTGTACGCAAACGTTGGCGACGGTAAGTCCGCTGAAAAGGCCGCAAGCCTGAAGGCCGAGGGTGTTGGCCTGCTCCGCACCGAGTTCGGCTTCCTGGGCCACGACGCCGAGCCCTCCATCGAGACTCAGGCAAAGACCTACAAGTCTGTGTTCGACGCATTCCCCGGCAAGCACATCGTGGTTCGTACCCTGGACGCCGGCGCTGACAAGCCCCTGCCGTTCCTGAACGTGAACCCCGAGGAGAACCCCGCACTGGGTGTCCGCGGTTTCCGTACCGACTGGACCGTGCCGGGCGTTCTGACCCGCCAGCTGCAGGCTATCAAGGCCGCTTCGGAGGATTCCGACGCCGACATTTGGGTTATGGCCCCGATGATTTCGACCACCTCCGAGGCACGTAACTTCGCGAACATGCTCAAGGAGATTGGCCTGCCCGTTCACGGTGTGATGGTTGAGACCCCCGCAGCCGTGATGAACGCCGAGGCAATCCTGGGCGAGGTGGACTTCGTGTCCATCGGTACCAACGACCTGACCCAGTACACCATGGCGGCTGACCGCCTGCTGGGCGATCTGGCTCACCTGAACAACCCCTGGCAGCCCGCAGTGCTGAAGATGATCAAGATGACCGTTGAGGGTGCTCAGCGTGCATCGGTCACCGCCGGCAAGAAGAAGTACGTGAGCGTCTGTGGCGAGGCCGCAGCCGACCCGGCTCTGGCTGTTGTTCTGATTGGTCTGGGCGTTGATACCCTGTCCATGAACGCCGGCGCTATCCCCGCCGTGGCCGCCGTGCTGAAGTCCGTCACCAAGGAGAAGGCACAGCAGATTGCCGCTATCGCCCTGCAGCAGATTTCCTCTGCCGAGGCGAAGGAGAGCGCACGCAAGGCTCTGCCGATTCTGGACGAGCTGGGCCTCTAATCAAGAGTCGCTAGGGTTCGCGGCTTCCTCACCGTCGGATGGTCGCTGAACCGCTCGGCCCATGAGCCGACACACCTACAATGCCGGGTGCAGAGATTATTTCTGCACCCGGCATTTTTATGTTTGTTAGCGCAGGGCTAACCGGTACAATTTATAGGGTAAGGGCGGGTCCTAACGCGCCCCGTTCATCTAGAATAGGTTCCGAGATTATTTCGGTTCCTGAATCAAAGGAGAAACATAATGGCAGAGCGCGAAGCCACTATCGCAAGCCGTGTCGGCCTGCACGCACGTCCGGCAGCAATTTTCGCTGAGGCAGCTGGCGACCTCCCCGTCGAGGTCACCATCGCAGCTAAGGGCGAGCCCGCCGATGAGGCTATGGATGCAGCATCCATCCTGTCCCTGATGTCCCTGGGCGCAAAGCACGGCGATGTTGTCGTTCTGCGTGCTGAGGGTGAGGGTGCTGAAGAGGCTCTGGACTCGCTGGTTAAGATCCTCGAGACCGACCACGACGCTGAGTAATTAACCTCGGCCCCGGCCGGGTTGCCGTATTCCGTCGCCCACGGGTGCGGAAACGAGCACACAATGCGTAAATATCCCGTCACTGAGGTGGCGGGATATTTTGTTGCCCGCGTTCTTCACCGAGGGGAGGCAGACCGCGAACGGCCAAAGAAAACGGGCCGGGCGGAGGGGTGGAGAATTTGATTTCGGGACCTGCTCACGAGGGTGTACCCCTCGCGTCGCTCCCTTGTTAGACTATAGGGGCACTGTCTAAACGGGAGGGGACATTGGCAGAATCGAGGAATACTCCCGCGCCTTCGGAGGTACGAGCCGGAGCGCGGAACGCGTCGCATGCAGGCGAGGCGCAGGCTCAGCCGGGAGAGCCGGATAACACCCGGAATAGCGCCTCGGAAGAGGCCGTCCCCGCGGTCACAGCGGGTTACGTCGCAGGCAAGGGCGGGTTTCCCCTGGTCTCCCTCGATCAGGTTGCTGACGAGCGCCTGCGCCGCGTCCTGGCGCAGCAGAACACCTCCGAAGAGACGGGGACCGTGCAGGCGCACGCCGTGAGCGATGTTCTGCACGACGTAGCCGCGCAGGTTGGTATTCCTACCGTCCCGGACGAGGTATCCGCCCCGCAGGAGGAGCCTGCCGAGCTCGACCACGGTGCCCGTACCCTCATTGACCCGTCCCTCACCCCCGAGGATGAACTGGACGCATACCGCGACGAAGCGCATCCCGTAACTGCCAGCAACGTGGTGACTGAGGCGGCTCTGACGCGCCCCTCCCAGCCGGTTCCCATGACCGGCATGATTCCTCAGGTTCCGAACTCCCAGGCCGCGCAGCGTTACGGCCTCGATACGGCCTCTGCCGCGGTGCCCAAGACCGGCCCCGTCTCGGCGGCGACGACCGCCGTGCCCCTCGTGGGCCGGAACGTACGAGGAGCGCGAGGCCGCGGTACCGGCGGTCGCTGGGGTACGCGCCACCTACGTTCTTTTGTGCGTAC
This sequence comes from Rothia sp. SCPM-O-B-18226 (M350), assembly GCF_058213595.1. Taxonomy (NCBI): domain Bacteria; kingdom Bacillati; phylum Actinomycetota; class Actinomycetes; order Micrococcales; family Micrococcaceae; genus Rothia; species Rothia sp. SCPM-O-B-18226 (M350). The sequence continues at coordinate 274,552 of NZ_JBYQJS010000001.1, forward strand.
CGAGGAGGCGGCTCCCGGCGCGCCGCGCGGTGCCGCTCGCATCGCCCAGCGGCAGTTCGTGCCGACCATTCGTACTCAGGAGCACGAGCGCCGTGAGGCCTTCCGTCGCGAGAAGGAATACGCCCGCGATACCCTGAACTTCACCCTGCGTTTGGCGGAGGCGATGTTCCACTACGGTGCCGACGCTATGGACGTGGACTCGGCCATCATCGCGGTCTCTTCCGCGTACGGGCTGGATTCGGTGGACGTTGATATTACCAACCAGTCGGTGACCATCAACTACACCTCGGACCCGGATATCTACATGGAGTCCCGCATTGCCAAGCGCAACGCGAACGCGGACGAGCGCTTTACCCACACGCTTGTGCGCGTGGTGCGTTCTTCTACGGAGAACTATGAGGCGCTCTCCGAGGTGTACGGCCTGATTTACAAAATTACGCGAGGCGGCATGACCCTTGAGATTGCCGATCTAAAGCTGAGCCAGATTACGCACCGACCCAAGCCCTTCCCGCCGCTGGTCGTGTGGCTGGCAAACCTGGCCTGCGCCGCGACGCTGACCGCGGCACTGGGTGCGAGCTTCTCCACGGCTCTGAGCGCGGCCATCATCTTTATTCCGGTGTACTTGCTGATTCAGTGGCTAAGCTCAATCGGTATCCCGGCGTTCTTCCGCATGGCAGCCAGCGCGGGCCTGATGACCTTCCTGGCGATTTGGCTGGGTGGCGATGGTTCGATTCTGCAGCGTCCGGGGGAACCGATTTCGGCACCCTTGGTGGTTGCAGCGGGCATGATTATGTTTTTGCCAACCCCCCGCCTGGTGGGTGCCGTGCAGGACGCGATTAACGGTTTCCCGGTGACGGCCGCGGGCCGCTTCGTGTCGACGGGCATGAGCTTCTTGGGCCTGGTGGTGGGCATCGCGACGGCTGTGAGCGCTATTAATATTTTCAATGGCCCGACCCTGGATATTGAGCAGCTGCGCTTCCAACCGACGACCCCGCTCGTTGCGTCGTTTTTCTTCCTGATTGCGACGGCGACCTTCGCGATTACCCTGCAGACGAAGCTGGTGAAGGTTGGGTGGCTGATGCTCATCACCACCTGTGGTCTGGCGGCTTATTACAGCTATGATATTCTGGCCGGCCCGAGCACGGGTCGCGGTCCGACGGCGTGTGCGGCGGTTGTGATTGGTGCGTTGAGTACGTATTTTGCGTACCGACTGCACGTGCCGCAGGCCATCTTTTCGATTCCCGCGATTACGTTCCTGCTGCCGGGTCTGTCGTTCTTCCGCGGCATGTACCTGCTGACGGTTGAGACCGACGTGATTCTGGGTATGCAGAACATGATTACGGCGGCCTCGATTGCGGTGGCGATGGCCTCGGGTGTGGCGCTCGGTAATTACACGATGCAGTATCTGTTGCAGCGTTTCACGAAGCCGCGTAACGTTGAACCTTTGGACGCTGTGGCTCCCGAAGCAGCGGATGCGGAATCCACCCCGGCTTAACATGCCTGACGGGATTATATAGCCAATATAGAATATGCGTGGCGGCCCGTGAACCTCAGTTCACGGGCCGCCACGCTATCTTTGAAAGCTCTAGCGCACGGTCCAGTCCACCGGCTCGGCCCCCTGCTGCACGAGCAGGGAATTCACTGTGGAGAAGGGGCGGGAACCGAAGAAACCCCGTCGCGCCGAAAGGGGCGAGGGATGCGCCGACTCCACGCTCGGGTACGGCTTCAGCATGGGCGCGCACTTGCGTGCATCCGCACCCCAGAGCAGACCCACGAGCGGCTGATTGCGCGCCACCAGGGCACGGATAGCGCACTCGGTAATCTCTTCCCAGCCCTTGCCGCGGTGCGAACCGGCATCGGACTCGCGCACGGAAAGCACCCTGTTCAGGAGCATGACGCCCTCGTCGGCCCAGCAGGACAGGTCGCCGTGCTCGGCGGGAGCGATGCCCAGGTCGTCCTGCAGCTCCTTGTAGATATTGGTGAGCGAGCGGGGCACGGGCATGCCGCGATGCACCGAGAAGGACAGGCCCATGGCATTACCGGGGGTGGGGTAGGGGTCCTGCCCGATGATAAGAACCTTAACCTCGCTCATTGGGCGGCGGAAAGCGTTGAAGATATCGCCGGACGGTGGGAAGGTTCGGTAGCCGGCGGCGTGCTCGGCGCGCAGGAAATCCCCCATGGCGTGAATCTGCTCTTCGACCGGGGCGAGGGCCGCGGCCCAGTCCTCGCTCATGATGGTGTTCAGGGGCTGGTTCAAGCGTACTCCTCGGGCTGGGGCGGCCCGGCTGGTTTCTCGGTGCCGGGCGCGCGACGTTTGCTTCTCCTCTAGACTGAGGCTCTCCTCTAGACTAAGGGAAGACGAATACTCGCGGTGGCAATGTCGGCCGCGATGGTACGCCGCAGACAGAATGAGGAGGGAATATGTCGGAGCAGGAACACACCGAAGCCGTGCAGTCCGAAACCCCGGAGAACAAAACTCCGGGAAAGACCGAAAGTCCGGCTGAAACCTCGGCCGAGACCCCCGTCCGTGCTGAGACTCAATCGGATGAGCTGAACGACGGGCTGAACCCGCTCGAGCGGCGCATCCTGGCCCTGGAAGGCCGAGGATTCAAGCATCAGGGTTCCAAGGAGAAGGCCATTAAAGCCCTCGGATTCACCCCGATTGCCTACTACCAGATGCTGAACGTCATGCTGGACGACGAGCGCGTGCGCGCGGCGGCTCCGCGACTCGTGGATGCGCTGCGTGCCCGTCGTGACGCCGACTAGTCAATCCTGGCGTGACGCTTTGCGGTGCGTGCCCGCGTTGGTTCCGCTTGCCCGAGACGGTACTCTAGGTACAGGGAGCGCCGAGTCATCCGCCGCGCTACCTCGAAGAAGCACCGCGCGGACCACCGCGATAAAGTACCCGTGAATTGAGGAGACCATGAGCTATCCCCGCGACGAGTTTGATGAGGTGGACGAGAAGACCGCGCGCCGCGGAACCTACCGCGCGGTCAACGCCGATCCCGCAAAGAGCCCGAAGGGTGCTATTCCGCTGGTTGCCGCCGGCGTGGTTGGCCTGCTGGTGGGTGCCGCCATGTACATTTATGCCCCGCGCACGGCTTCGCCCGAGTACTCGGCGCAGAAGTCCGCGTCGAGCTCCGCTTCGGCCCGTTCCTCGGCATCCGCTACCTCCGCTTCGGCCTCTGCGTCCGCGACGGCCTCGGCCAGCCCCTCGAAGACGGGCCTGGTGGACAGCATTTCGGTGGGCGTGTTTAACGCGTCTGCCCCGGCCGGTAGCGCCTCGAGCGCGGCGGCTCTGCTGAGCAATTACACCGTCAACGAGACCGCCAACTACACTGGTGCGGCCCCGGCGACCAGCGTGGTGTACTACGCGGAGGGCTACCAGGCGCAGGCGCAGAGCATCGCCGCAGCCCTGGACATTTCCCAGGTGCGCCAGGCGACCTCCGCCGTGCCGATGGGCAACCACGAGGTGATTGTGGTTCTGGCCTCCGATTACACCGGCTAGGCCCCCGCCTCTGCCGCTTTGTCATGACAAACTTTCACCGACCCCACTCGTGCAATTCCAATCAGGTACCGGGTGGGGTTGATGCTTTAACGTCCCCCCTCGAGAGGGCGTTGAGGTCCCCGATGGTGGGTTGGGTGAGCGCAGATTAAGCACTGGGCGATTAACCCTTCAACCTTGGGCTTAAACGTTTGCCCCCTGCCGGTGCGGGTGCCACAATTGATGTAGCATTTGGGCGCCCTGCATGGCGCGCGCGTGAGTTACACGCGCCAGGGTCCGGGCCCCAATTTTAGACGTACCGCATCCCAGCGGGATGCAGGAGAAAATCCTATCGTTCAGGAGGACACTTATGGCAAAGCTCATTGCTTTTGACGAAGAGGCACGCCGCGGCCTGGAGCGCGGTTTGAACACCCTCGCCGATGCAGTGAAGGTGACCCTCGGCCCCCGCGGCCGCAACGTTGTGCTGGAGAAGGCGTGGGGCGCCCCCACCATCACCAACGACGGTGTCTCGATCGCGAAGGAAATCGAGCTGGAGGATCCGTACGAGAAGATTGGTGCGGAGCTCGTCAAGGAAGTTGCCAAGAAGACTGACGACATTGCCGGTGACGGTACCACCACCGCTACCGTTCTGGCTCAGGCGCTGGTCCGCGAGGGCCTGCGCAACGTGGCTGCTGGCGCTGACCCGCTGAGCCTCAAGCGCGGTATCGAGAAGGCTGTTGAGGCTGTGACCGAGGCTCTGCTCTCCTCCGCGAAGGAAGTTGAGACCGAGGAAGAGATTGCCGCAACCGCGTCTATTTCCGCTGGTGACGCTGAGATCGGCAAGCTCATTGCTGAGGCAATGGAGAAGGTCGGCAAGGAAGGCGTCATCACCGTTGAGGACTCCAACACTTTCGGCCTGCACCTGGAGCTGACCGAGGGTATGCGCTTCGACAAGGGCTTCCTGTCCGGTTACTTTGTGACCGACCCGGAGCGTCAGGAAGCAGTCCTGGAGGACCCCTACATCCTGGTTGTGAACCAGAAGATTTCGAACGTTAAGGACCTCGTCCCCGTCCTGGAGAAGGTCATGCAGTCCGGCAAGCCGCTGCTGATTATCGCTGAGGACGTTGAGGGTGAGGCTCTGGCTCTGCTGGTGCTGAACAAGATGCGCGGCTCCATCAAGTCCGTGGCCGTGAAGGCTCCGGGCTTCGGTGACCGCCGTAAGGCTCAGATGGCCGATATCGCCATCCTGACCGGTGGCCAGGTCATTACCGAAGAGGTTGGCCTGTCCCTGGACGCAGCAACCCTGGACATGCTCGGTACCGCCCGCAAGGTCGTTGTGACCAAGGACGAGACCACCATCATCGAGGGTGCAGGCGACGCAGCAGCTATCGAGGGTCGCGTGGCTCAGATTCGCGCAGAGATCGCTAACTCTGACTCCGACTACGACCGTGAGAAGCTGCAGGAGCGCCTGGCTAAGCTCGCCGGTGGTGTTGCTGTGCTGAAGGCTGGTGCCGCAACCGAGGTTGAGCTGAAGGAGCGCAAGCACCGCATCGAGGATGCTGTGCGTAACGCTAAGGCTGCTGTTGAGGAGGGTATCGTCCCCGGTGGTGGCGTTGCTCTGATTCAGGCTGGCGTGAAGGTCTTCGACAAGCTGGAGCTGACCGGTGACGAGGCGACCGGCGCGAACATTGTGCGCGTGGCTATTGACGCACCGCTGAAGCAGATCGCTGCTAACGCTGGCCTGGAGCCGGGCGTTGTGGTTGACCGCGTTCGTTCCCTGCCTGCTGGTACCGGCCTGAACGCTGCGACCGGCGAGTACGAGGACCTGATGGCTGCTGGTATTGCTGACCCGGTGAAGGTGACCCGTTCGGCTCTGCAGAACGCTGCGTCTATTGCTGGCCTGTTCCTGACCACTGAGGCTGTTGTGGCAAACAAGCCGGAGCCCGCCGGCGCGGCTGCTCCCGGTGCGGACGGCATGGCAGGCATGATGTAGTAGAAATTTATCCCTGATGGGGTAAATTTCTACGGAATCCGTGGCACGCGAAGCGTGACACGGTGGTGACCCGGCGCTGGTACCCAAACCGGCGCAGGTCCACGCATCCGTATGAGGCGGGGGCGGCTACCCATGAAGGGTGGCCGCCCCCGCTTTTTCTGTGCCGTTTGGGCGGTAACTCAAAGAGGTGTTTGCGAGGCGAGGAGGGGGTAAGCGATATGCTGAGAACATGAGCTCTAACACCACGTCTTCTTCTCATCTTTCACCAGCCCCGGACCGCGCCAATCGGAGCGTGAAGAGCATCGGATCGCGGGGCTCGATTCTGAGCATCGGATCGGTGAACTCGTTCTGCAGTATTGGCTCCGTGAACTCGGCGTTTTCGATTGGCTCGGTATTCTCGATTGGGTCCATCGGCTCTGTCTTTTCTGCCGGGGCCGTCGCCTCGTGCCTGGGCTTTCTTGGGGTGCTGTCAGTCTTTTCGGGGTTCTCCGTGCTCTCGGTGGGGTCGTATCGGTCGGCGCTGAAAGTAAATTGTCGCCCGGGGACTCGGCCATCGGGTCCTTCGCGTTCCTAAGCGCCCGTGCGTCATGGGCCGGCGGCGTTCCCGGCTCGTGGAGGCGGTAAAATGGTTCCCCTATGGAATGTGCCTATTTTCGTGAAGACCTCTGCTCCTCCTGCCCCAGCATTGAGACCGCCTACACCGCGCAGGTGCAGGCGAAGCAGGAGCATGCCCGCGCCCTGCTTGCCGCGTACCCGCAGCTGCAGTGGCTGGATCCGGTGACCAGCGCGGAGGCGGGCTTCCGCAATAAGGCGAAGCTCGTGGTGGGCGGTTCGGCGAAGAACCCGACCCTGGGCATCGTGGACTACCGTACGGGCGCATCCACGGATTTAAGCGAATGTCCGCTCTATATGGAGCCGATTCAGGCTACTATTCCGGTGCTGCGTGAGCTGATTCAGCGCGCAGACCTGACCCCCTATGACATCCCGAATCGCCGCGGTGAGCTGAAGAATATTCTGGTTACCGCTTCGGCGGCGGGTGAGCTGATGGTGCGTTTCGTGCTGCGTTCGAAGAAGCTTCTGGTGCCGATTCGCCGGCAGCTGGGCTGGCTGCAGGAGCGGCTGCCGAACCTGGCGGTTCTGTCGGTGAACCTGTTGCGTGAGCCGGTGGCGCGCGTTGAGGGCGACGAGGAGATTATTCTCTCGGAGCGTCAGACCCTGCCGATGCAGGTGAACGACCTGACCCTGCATCTGCGCCCGCAGAGCTTCTTCCAGACGAACACGAAGGTCGCCGAGGCGATGTACGCGCAGGGCCGCGAGTGGGTGCGTGAGGTGGCTCCGCGCTCGCTGTGGGACCTGTACTGCGGCGTGGGTGGTTTTGCCCTGCACGCTGCCTCGGTGATGGGCGGCGGCTCGGTGACGGGCATTGAGATTAGTGCGGAGGCGGTCGCTTCGGCGCAGCGCACGGTCGCTGAGTATGGGCTTGAGGGCGTGGACTTTTCGGCTCAGGATGCGCCGGAGTTTGCGGTGTCTTCGGGCACGGTGCCGCAGATGCTGGTGGTGAACCCGCCTCGTCGCGGTATTGGTGAGAGCTTGTGCGCGTGGATTGAAGGTTCGGGTATTGACCGTGTGGTGTATTCGAGCTGTAATGCGGTGACTTTGGCGAAGGACCTAGAGCGCATGCCCGCGTATGCGCCGGTGCAGGGCCGTGTGCTGGATATGTTCCCGCATACGGACCACTACGAGGTCATGGTGCTGCTGCAACGGCAGTAGCAGCCTTTATACGCGTAGGCGGTGGCGTCTCGGACGGTTGTGTCCGAGGCGCCACCGCTTTTTCGTTCCCCTCTAGTGGGCGTGAAATTCTAACCCTGCGCTGTGAAATTCTGTGCGGCGAGAATACCCGCCACGTACGCCACCTGACCCACGTGCTGTGCCGCGTCGTCAATCAGACTGACTAGGCGCACCCCGCGAGTCACCGGCGGAGTCCACGAACGGTCAATAATCTCACTCAAATCAGCCTCGCTCAGCGTCTGCGCGTAGTCGGCGAGCGCCTCGCCGGTCGCCACAAGGTACTCCACCAACAGGGCAGAATCTTCAACCACGATGGAGCGTGCCTGCTCGGCGGTGTGGCCGTAGCCCATGGTGTCGCCCAGCTCGCCCAGGTTGAAACGTTCCCTGAAGCCCTGAGCCTCCCAGACCTGCGGCTGACCGTTCAGGGCGGAGAGCTGCATGTCCATCTGTCGTCCGGCGTGCCAGAGCAGCCAGGCGATAGAGTTCGGGTGCCCGCCCGGGTGGACGTTGAGCGCCTCGGGGGATAGCCCCTTGACGGCTACGGCGGCTTCGATACCGGGGCGGCTGGCGGCGTCACGCAGAATATCGTGGGTGTTCATGGAGTTCTCCTGAATTTGCTGGCTTCCTTTAGGCCGGCTTCTTGTAGGGAGCCGGGTAGTTTCAGTCTACGCCCGAGCGGGCTGAGGGGCGGCTGTGGAAGGAGGGAAGGGCCTTTGTGTTTATGGCGCACATCCTAGAGATAAAACTTGACGATGTAAGTTTTTGCTGTCATAGTTGTACTTGTACCCGATACGGATACAACTAAGGTATGCGGCACACAACCCAGGAGGGGACATGGACACCAAATTCTCGGTAGCACTACACGTCCTAACGATGATTAGCGAAAGCGAAAAAACGCTCAGCTCCGAGGACCTCGCGCGTAGCGTCGGCACCAACGCCAGCTACATCCGCAAAATCATCACCCTCCTCAAAAAAACAGATATCCTCAGCTCCCAGCGCGGCAAACCCGGCTACCAGCTCACCCGCCCGGTAGAGAACATTAGCCTCCTCGACATCTACCTCGCCGTCCAGGAAAGCAGCAGCATCAACCTCTTCCACACGCACCACAACGCGAACGAAGAATGCCCGGTCGGCGCCCACATCCTCCAGGCGGTCAACCCCATCTTCGAAGAAACCCAGCGGCACCTGGCTCAAGACCTCGCACAGCAAAGCCTGCGCAACGTCATCACGAACCTCTACACCGCGGCAGGAAAAACCCCTCCCGCATAACCGGCTCAAATACGACACCAGAACTTACCGAATAACACCACACCCGAAAGGACCCCCATGAAGGCAGCACAGATCGTTTCTTACAACAAGAACAACATCGCCCTCACCGTCACCGACGTACCCGCACCCCGCCCCGCCGCACAGCAGGTACTCGTCAAGATCAGCACCGCAGGCGTCAACCCCCTCGACAACATGATTTCCCGCGGTGAAGTCAAGCTCATCACCCCCTACGCCCTGCCCCAAATCGCAGGCAACGAAATCGTCGGCCGCGTAGAAGCCCTCGGTGAAGGCGTCACCTCCTTCAAAGTCGGCGAGCGCGTCTTCGCCCGCCTGCCGCTGAACAGCATTGGCGCTTTCGCAGAATACGTAGCCGTGGATGCGGCCGCTCTGGCTCGCGTACCCGAATACCTCAGCGACGAAGAAGCGGCGGGCGTTCCCCTGACCGCCCTGACCGTCATGCAGGCATTCGACCTGATGAGCGCCCAGCCCGGCAAGACCATCTTCATCTCCGGCGGTACCGGCGGTGTGGGTGCCATGGCAATTCCCCTGGCAAAGGCAAAGGGCCTGACCGTCATCACTAACGGTAGCGCCTCCGGTAAGGAGCGCGTGCTGGGTCTTGGCGCTGACCGCTTCATCGACTACAAGACCGAAAACTACGCTGAAACCCTCAGCGGTATCGACTACGTGCTCGACACCCTCGGTGGCGACGAGACTGAAAAACAGATGAGCATCATGGCGCCCGGCGGTCAGCTCGTCTCCCTGCGCGGCATGCCCAACAAGGCATTCGCACAGCGCATGGGCATGCCCCTCTGGAAGCAGCTGCTCTTCGGGGCGGCAGGTCGCACCATGGACCGCAAGGCGCAGAAATACGGCGTGACCTACCACTTCATCTTCGTCGAATCTAACGGCGCGCAGCTGCAGCAGGTTGCTGACATCTTCGCTGAGCGTCAGATTAAGCCCTCTATCGACACTGTCTTCCCCTTCGAAGACGTCAACGCCGCCCTGGACAAGGTCGCTAACGGCCGTTCCAACGGCAAGACCGTCATCTCCTTCACCGTATAAGCGCCTCACTCAACGAAAAGAAGAATCGTGTCTTACCTCGAAACTCCCACCCGCCACATCACCGTCAACAACCAGAAGATTGCCTACCGAGAACTCGGCGAAGGCAACTCGGACATTCCGCTGGTCATGCTCGTGCACCTCGCCGCGACCATGGACGACTGGGACCCCAAGCTGCTTGACCTGCTCGCTAAGCGCCAGCACCTGATCGTGATGGACCTGCCCGGTGTAGGCTCCAGCGAAGGCTCTGTTGCGACCACCATCTCCGGTATGGCTCACCAGGCAGCAGAAATTATTCAGGCCCTCGGCTACCAGAAGGTCAACCTGCTGGGCCTGTCCATGGGCGGCATGATTGCCCAGGAAGTTGTGCGCGCCTACCCAGCCCTCATCAACCGCATGGTGCTGGTCGGTACCGGCCCGCGCGGCGGCGCTGGAATCGACGCCGTCACCGGAACCACCTTCGGCTACATGGCGCGTGCAGCCCGCGAGAAGATTAGCCCCAAGCGCTACATCTTCTACACCCACGACGCACAGGGCGGCATTGAGGCGCAGCGCGTGCTGGACCGCATGGATGCCCGCACCGAGGCGCACCGCGGTGCCCCGATGAAGGTTGTCGGCTTCCTGCGTCAGCTGGTGGCTATTCGCCGCTGGGGCAAGCAGCCGCAGGACGATATGGCGTACATTGCCCAGCCCACCCTCATCGTCAACGGTGAAACCGACATGATGGTGCCCAGCGTCAACTCCTACGATATGCACCGCAAGGTTGCCCAGAGTGAGCTGAAGATGTACCACCGTTCCGGTCACGGTGCTCTCTTCCAGTATGCAGATGAGTTCGCTGAGGACCTGCTGAAGTTCCTGGAAAGCTAGAGTCCCGGCCACTGACATGGGCGAATACGGCAAGTAATCCGCCAAAATATCACCCATAAAACCTACTTTGAGGCCCCTGCCGCGCCCCCTGCGGCGGGGGCCTCACCTTATACCCCATCGCCTGAGCCTGCCCCAAAGAAAACCGGCACCCGGAAATAATACGCCCGCACCCTCGTTGAACTCTGCGAAGAAAACATCATCTGAACTTCATAGGAGAATATTATGATCACCCCCGCTTAGCTGCACTTTGATATGGTTGTCATCGGCTTCGGCAAGGGCGCCAAGGCCAACCGGTGCAATGACGCTCACCGTCGCCGCCGTTCTTCCACAACTAACTCTGCGCAACGACCTCCTGGTAGTGCTCGCCCCACGCCCACAGCGCATCGAACAGGGTGCGCATGCTCTGCCCCAGCTCGGTCAGCTTATACTCCACGCGCAGCGGCACCTGCTTGTAGACGGTGCGGGTGAGGATTCCGCGAGCCTCAAGCTGGCGTAGATTTTCGGTGAGCACCTTCTGCGAAATATCGCCAAGCGAGCGCTGAAGCTCCTTATACCGCAGGGGCCCGTTGAGCAGATCACGCACAATCAGAGCGCCCCAGCGCGTTGAAATAACCTCCAGAGTGGTTTCGACGGGGCACTGCGGCAGTTCAGCGTTTTGGTAAAGGTACTGGTCCGTCACAATGGTTTCCTTGGGGTAACTGGGGCACGTTAAAGTGCCGTATTGACGGGTGTTTATCGCGTCGGTAGCGTTGAATACGTCCTAAGAATACAACGTTTATCGCGGAGGAAACATGAAAATCGCAGTCATCGGTGCAAACGGTAAAGCCGGTACTCTCGTCGTGCGTGAAGCCATCGAACGCGGGCATGAAGTTACCGCTATCATGCGGTCCGAACACCCCACCCAGGCGCAGCACGCACTCATTAAGGACGTTTTCGCGCTCACTCGCAACGACCTGTCGGGGTTCGATGCAGTGGTAGACGCCTTCGGCGCGTGGACTCCCGAGAGTCTGCACCTGCACAAGGACCACCTGGTCCATCTTGCAGAGGCGCTCAGCGGCACCCAAACTCGTCTGCTCGTTATCGGCAGCGCCGGTAGCCTCTACCCCGACTCGACCACGGATCAGCGGCTTGTAGACTCGCCCGCTATGCCCGAAGAATTCAAACCGCTGGCTACCGCGATGGCGCAGGCGTATGATGCGCTGCGCATCCGTGAGGATGTTGCCTGGACCTACATGAGCCCGGCCCTGGTGTTTAACCCTGAGGGTGAGCGCACGGGTGAATACCAGCTGGCAGGCGATGTGCTGACGATAAATGCCGCCGGGCAGAGTGAAATTAGCTATGCGGATTTTGCGGTCGCCGTGCTTGACCTTATTGAGTCGGGGGAGCATCAGCGCGAACGCGTAAGCGTGGTGTCGCGCTAGCTTACACCCCTGCTGCTGGGTGTAAAAAGAGCCTTTATGTGAATATAGCGTTGGAAATCCCGCTTTATTCACATAAAGGCTCTTTTTTAGGCTGCCTGGAAAAGGTAGGCACCCCCAGCGCAGCGTCAAGAAAAAATGTGGCGCGCGGGAATAATACTCATTTCTTTCCGTTGAACTCTGTGAAGACATCATCATCTAAAATTCACAGGAGAATATTATGACCACCCCCGCTCAGTTGCACTTTGACATGGTCGTCATTGGCTTCGGCAAGGGCGGCAAGACTCTCGCCGGCGCATACGCCAAGACCGGTAAGAACGTTGCCCTCATCGAGCAGTCCTCAAACATGTACGGCGGCACCTGCATCAACATCGGTTGTGTACCCACCAAGGCGCTCGTACACCGCGCCGACGAGTTCCGCGCCAGCGGCGAGCGCACCATCGAGGAGGCAAACGCCGCCTACGAATCCGCCGTGGTTTTCCGTGACAAGCTGACCGGCATGATGCGCGCCAAGAACCGCGAGATCCTGCTGTCCAACGAGACCGCTAAGCTCATTGACGGTCACGCACGTTTCGTCTCCGACACCGAGGTTGAGGTCACCGCGGGCGAGGACACCCTGCGCGTTACCGCCGACTACTTCATCATCAACACCGGTGCCGTGTCGGTTATCCCGCCGATTGAGGGTATCCGCGAATCTGAGCGTGTGCTCACCTCCACCGAGTTGCAGAAGCTCACCCCGCGCCCCAAGCGCCTGGGCATTATCGGTGGTGGCCCCATCGGTGTTGAGTTTGCCGGTATTTTCTCCTCCTACGGTACCGAGGTGACCATTCTGGATGGCGCACCCGCCCTCTTCGGCCGCTATGACGAGGACGTTGCCCAGGTTGCCCGTGAAATTATTGCCGACCAGGACATTACCGCTCACACCGGCGTGCGCGTGCAGTCCTTCAAGGACGGCGCTGACTCGGTGACCGTGACCTACCTCGACTCCGAGGGCGCTACCCGGGAGCTGGAGGTGGACTACGTGATGGTTGCGACCGGCCGCAAGCCCGCCACCGAGGGTCTGGGCCTGGAGAACACCAGCATCGAAACCAACGACCGCGGCGCAATTGTCGTGGATGAGCACCTGCGCAGCACCGTGCCGAACATTTTCGCGCTCGGTGACGTGAACGGCGGCCCGCAGTTCACCTACATCTCCCTCGACGATTACCGCGTGGTGCTCTCCCAGCTGGTCGGTGACGGTTCCCGCTCCACTAAGGACCGTAAGGCAGTGGCTTCGACCATTTACATGAACCCGCCGCTGTCTTCCGTGGGTCTGACCGAGCGTGAGGCAATCGAGGCTGGCCACAAGGTGAAGGTCGCTTCGAAGCCGGTTGCCGCGGTTGCCGCGATGCCGCGCGCGAAGACCCAGGAGAACCCGCGCGGCATCATGAAGTTCGTGATTGACGCGCAGACCGACCAGATTCTGGGCGCCCAGCTGCTGGTAATCGAGTCCATGGAGGTTATTAACCTGGTGGCTCTGGCGATGCGCCACGGCATTACTGCTTCGCAGCTGCGCGATGAGATTTACACTCACCCCTCGATCACTGAGGGTCTGAATGAGGTTCTTGCCGTCGCGGCGCCCGTGAACTAGTTGAACTAGAATCGCGGCTGAATTCGCGGTTTGTATAGCGTTTCTGCTTGTCCGAGTGCTTCCCTGCCCGTTCCGCCCGTTGTGCTGTCAACGGGGGTGCGGGTGGGGAAGCATTTTTGTTAAGGCTCATATATACCTTGTACCTAAGCATGCCCTAAGATGGTTATGAGATAAGCGCAAGCTCACCGGTTGGGTGGTCAGCGCGAAGGGGCTCGGAGGCGAGCCTCACTCGCTGCTACACCCACCACAGCGCACCGCCTGCGCCGCGCATACAACCGAAAACCAAAGGCACGAACCGGGAGAATCATGGCACTGCCCAAAATTAAGCCCTACACCTACGTCGACCGTGAACACAGCAACCGCGTGAGCTGGCCTGTGGACCCCTCCCGCGCTGTACTGCTCGTGCACGACATGCAGGTACACTTCGTCCAGGCTTTCGAAGGCGCCAACCTGGGTGAGGGCAACGACAACCCGGACGCCCAGATTAACATCGCCATTCGGAACCTGCGCCGCCTCATTGACGCCGCCCACGCCGCCGGAATCCCGGTCTACTACACCGCGCAGCCGCCGCGCCAGAACCCCGAAGACCGCCGTCTGCTCATCGACTTCTGGGGCGACGGCCTGCAGAACGACGAGTCCGCCCGCGTGCTCGACGAACTGGCACCCACCGACCGCGACACCGTGCTGACCAAGTGGCGCTACTCCGCGTTCATGCGCAGCCCCTTCGAGGACCTGCTCAAGGAGTCTGGCCGCGACCAGCTCATTATCGGCGGCGTGTACGCGCACATTGGCTGCCTGACCACCGCCCTAGAGGCGTTCATGCGTGATATTCAGCCGTTTATGGTTGCGGACGCGCTCGCCGACTTCTCGGAGGAGGAGCACCGCATGGCGTGCGAGTACGCTTCGGGTCGTTGTGCCCGCGTGCTGAACACCGCCGATGTGCTCGCCGACCTGCAGGCCGCAGAAGATGCTGAGAAGGCTGAGGGCGCTGAGGAGGCGCGCGCGTGAGCTGGGTAATTGTTACCGGCGCGAACGGCGGTATTGGTGAGGCAACCGTCCACCAGCTCATCAAGAACGGTTATTCGGTGTTTGCGGCTGACCTTGCAGAGCAGCCCATTGCCTCCTTCGGCACCTACGGGGACGCAATCTTCCGCTACCGCGCCGTAGACGTTACGAGCGAAGAGTCCGTCATCGCCCTCGCCAACGATGTAGCGGCACTCGACGAACCCATCACCGGCGCGGTGCTCGCCGCGGGCATCGCCCACAGCCAGCCGCTACTGGAAACCAGCTTCGCCACCTGGAAGCGCCTGCACGCGGTCAACTCCGACGGCGTGTTCCTGTGCCTGCGCGAATTCGCGCGCATCATGATTGACCAGCAGGAGTCTGACCCGGCGAACAGTCGCTCCCTGGTGACGGTCGCCTCCAACGCGGCGCGTGTGCCCCGCGCGGAGTTTGGTGCCTACGGTGCATCGAAGGCGTCGGCGGCGCGCGTGAGTTCCAGCTTCGGTCTGCAGCTTGCCGCGCACGGTATTCGCGTGAACTCGGTCTGCCCCGGTACCACCCGAACCCCCATGGTGACCGACGCCTGGGAGGGGGAGGACCGCTCCGCCCTGCCGGTTGCCGGTAACCCGGAAACGTTCCGCCTGGGCATTCCGCTGCGCCGTATTGCCGACCCGGCGGATATTGCGGCGGTCAACGCTTTCCTCATTTCTGAGGCGGCACGCCACATCACCATGCAGGAGATTGTCGCCGACGGCGGCGCTACCCTCTAACGGCACCCCGCGTGTAATATACCCGCGCCCGCACTGCACTCTAAATGCTTCCGGCGCGAACCCCCACACCACTGATAGAAGTACGATGACGAACCTTCCCGACTTTATCTTTGCCACCGGCACCCGCGTTCTGCGTGCGTCCGGTGCGATGACCCCTGTCACCTTCGATAACGCCCTGGACGAGGCGAAACGTGCCGGTAGCGCCGTCGTGGGTCTGATTCCTTTTGACCCTGATATGCCCGCCTACCTCTTCGTGCCTGAACGCCTGGAGGAGCAGCAGGTGCCGGTCCCCGAGCACACCGTGAAGCTGGCCGAACCGGTGTCGGTGACCGGCCGCCAGAATGACCGGTTCCGTGCCGCCGTGGCGACCGCCGTGGAGCGCATGAAGGCGGGCGAGCTGAGCAAAATTGTGCTTTCGCGTGTGCTCACCGCCCGCTACGCACCCGGCGCTCTCAATCTGGAGGCGCTATACAACAACCTGCGTGCCCAGCAGCGTTCCGCATTCAACTTTGCGGTGCGCCTACCCGAGGGTGAGCGCGGCATGAGCGGAAGCTACCTGATGGGTGCCTCCCCGGAGCTGGTGTTCCGCACCGAGGGCCGCGCCTTCAAGACCCACCCGCTTGCCGGTAGCGCCCCGCGCATTGCCGAGCCCGGTAGCGCCGAGGACGAGGCGATTCGTGACCGCCTGTTCGCCTCGCCGAAGGACCGCCACGAGCACGCCTACGTCATCAACGATATTGCCGAGCGCCTGGCACCCATTGCCGAGGAGCTGAACGTGCCGCATGTGCCCTCGTTGCTGCAGACCCCGCAGCTGTGGCACCTGGCGACCCCCATCGACGGTGTGCTGAAGGAGGGGCTGACCTGCTTGGACGGTGCCCGCGCGATCCACCCGACCCCCGCGATTTGCGGTGCCCCCACCGAGAAGGCGCTGGAGCTGATTCGTCAGCTGGAGTCTTTTGAGCGCCGCTACTTTGGCGGTCTGGTCGGCTACATGGATGCCGAGGGTAACGGCGAGTGGGCGCTGGTGCTGCGTTGCGCCCAGGTCAGCCCGGAGGAGGCGGTGCTGTACGCGGGCGCGGGTATCGTGGCTGAGTCCGACCCGGAGCTGGAGCACACGGAGACCGGCACGAAGCTCGGTAGCTTTGGTCGCGCCCTGGGCGTGGATACGCTGGGCGAAGATACGCCCTAAGACTCTGCCACGAACGCCTTGACGAGGCAGAATAAAACGACTGAATACGATGACTGAATAAAACAGCAGAATAAAACGACGGAACGCGCTCGCTGTCATGGCGGGCGCGTTCCGTCGTTGTTGTTATGGGGGCGTGGCTAATCGGTCAGCAGACGCTTGAGTTCCAGGGGAGTGGCAACGGGCAGAAGCTGAGCCTCAACCTGCACGGGCTCACCCTGGGCTGGTTCACTCTGGGTTGGCTCACTCTGGGTTGGCTCACTATGGGCGGGGTTCTCAACCGCCAGGGCGATGAGCATCTTCTGCGCGTGCTCGGGGTTCTCCGCGTCGGGTAGCGCCACGGGTACCCACTGCAGGCTAAAGCTTCGCTCGATAGCCTCGCCGCCTTGATTACCGCCCTGATCGCCGCCGCCCTGAGCCGCGGGCGCGCTAAAGGTCGCTTGGGCGGTCAAGCTGTCCTGAGTCAGTACGCGCAGGGCGGTCGGCTCGGGGGTGCCACCGTCCAGAAGGTCACCCGGAACCTCCTCGTTCATGGCAAGTTCGAGCGCATCCAACAGCTCCTCGGTGAGCTGCACCCGAACCAGGGAGGGCACCACGCTCAGGCCGTGGCCGGTCGCCTTGAGCACCGCCTCCTTAGCGGTCCACAGCGCCACCGAGAGCAGGTGCAGTACGGGTGCGGGGCGTTCCTGCGCCACCCGCTCGTAGAACGTGCGTTCTTCATCGGAGAGCGCCAGACGCGCAAAACCGGAGAACAGGCGCGCATCCAGGGTCTCAACATCCACGCCGAGCACCGCCGAGGAGTTACGGCTAAAAGCACCCACGACCAACGGGTTTACCTGCGACATATTGAAGTTCACGCCCGCAATACGCGGCTTGCCGTGCTTCTTGCCGCTGGTGCACAGGGTGCAGGAACGATCCACCTCAATCTCAGAAGCGGCGCTCGACGGCACATCCAGACGAGCCGCCGCCATGGCGCGCATGAGTGCCTGAGTGCTCAGGTAGCTGACCGCCGCCGTGGAGGTCGGCAACTGCGCCGCATGCTGCTGCTCAGCAAGCCCCAGGTAGCTCAACCAGCTAAAACGCAGGGAACCGTACATGGTGCGGGTGGGAAGAGCGAAAATCTGCACGCGCTCGCTCGGACGGGCGGTAGGGCGCTCCGGGCGCTGTGCGCTGGGTGTTTCGGGGGCAGAATAGCTCATAGGTTTAGTGTACCCGCCCGGCATTACGGCAATTCGCGTTGCGAGGCAACTTGAGGTTGTCCACAGCGGCGACCGTGCGCTACGCACCCTCGCCGCCGGTGCGGTAAAGTCATCACAGACATCATTACGGACTGCCGCCTGCACGCTAGAGGGGTGGCAGCTTAGAAAGAAGGTACCGTGAACAGCACGCAAGAGATCATTGCCGCCGCAGACGGCTCGGCGCTGGGCAACCCCGGACCGGCGGGCTGGGCATGGTATATCGACGACGACCACTGGGCGAGCGGCGGCTGGGCGCACGGCACCAACAACATGGGTGAGCTCAAGGCTGTCCTGGATCTGTTCGAGGCGACCGCATCCCGCCCGGAGGC
This sequence comes from Rothia sp. SCPM-O-B-18226 (M350), assembly GCF_058213595.1. Taxonomy (NCBI): domain Bacteria; kingdom Bacillati; phylum Actinomycetota; class Actinomycetes; order Micrococcales; family Micrococcaceae; genus Rothia; species Rothia sp. SCPM-O-B-18226 (M350). The sequence goes on from NZ_JBYQJS010000001.1 coordinate 292,585, forward strand.
GAAGCTGCGCGTGTACTGCGATAGCCAGTACGTCATTAACTCGCTGACCAAGTGGATGCCCGGCTGGAAGAAGAAGGGCTGGAAGAAGTCTGACGGCAAGCCCGTGCTCAACCGCGATCTTCTGGAGGCGCTGGATCGGGCGCTGACCGGCCGCGACTACGAGTTTATTTGGGTGAAGGGCCACGCGGGTCACGAGCTCAACGAGAAGGCGGATTCCCTGGCGAATGGTGCTGCGCGCGCCTATCAGGAGGGCCGCGAACCCGCGTACGGCCCCGGCTTCGGCTCGCTTGCCTCCGGTCGAGAGGACGCCACAGCGCGGGTTGAAGCGGCTTCTGAAGCTACCGCCACGACCACGGCTTCCGAGGGTGAGCCTGCTGCCTCCGCGGATGCCCACCTGCCCGTGGAGGAATTCACCGCCGCCGAGATTGAGAATGCCCAGCGCGGTGTGGAGAGCCTGCGCCTGTCTGGCCTGCTGCGCCCCGCCTCCGCGGTGAACGCCCCCGACCCGGAGGCGGTTCGCACCCGCAAGGAGCAGCTGGCCCTCGCCGCAGAGCGTGCCGCCGAGCGCGATGCCCAGGCCCTGGTCCGCCAGCAGGAAACCGCCAACCAGGCCTCCGCCGCGCAGGCGGAAGATGAGGACGATCTGACCGGCCTGGAAGAGTTCGCCGGCCTCGACCCGAACGATGTGGATCCCGCCGAGCTGCTGGGCGAGGGCGCAGAGATCCCGGCACCCACGGAGACCCCCGGTTCCGTGCAGACCGCCGCGCCCGCTGTCTCCACCCCCGCTGTCTCCGAGCCCGCCACCCAGCCTTCCACGCGGCATGCTCCCGCGGCACCGCGTCCCGAGGATGCCGCCGCCGCCGAACAGCTATTGGAAAGCCGCGGCGCCGTTATGGACCCGGCTCAGCTGGACGCCCTGCTCCACGAGCGTCTGGTGTGGGTGACCGCCACCGGCAAGTCGGTTTCGCGTTCCTCGGTGTTGCAGTATCGAGAGCGCGCCTTCACCCAGCAGGGTGCGCCGGCCAAGCAGGGGGTTCAGCAGATTGACGACTCGAGCGTTCTGGTCATGGCCGCCGTGGCGACAGCCCGCGGTCGTGTGAGCCGCTCGAGCATCTGGCATTACGACGCTGAGCGCGGCCTGTGGCGCCTGCGTTTCCGCCAGGAGACCCCCGCCTCGTAGCGCCCACCCGGTAGCTCCCGGTGGGTTCGCCGCCGGCAACCCCGGGAAGAACCTCTGAGAAGAACCGGGAAAGAGAACGTGAGAAACCCGCTGCCCCTCGAATAGTGAGGTGCGGCGGGTTTTCCGTTGGTACGTCACGCGCACGGGGCCCATCCAGTGGTGGCGGGGCGTACCGGGTGCGGGCTGTCTAGCCCACGTTTAGCCCACGTTTAGCCCACGAACATCGAGGCGTTGGCCTGCTCAGTGTCGGCATAGTTGACGCCTGCGCGGGAGAGGGCCTCGTTGATCTGGGTGATGGATTCTTCGACCTGGCGCTGGGTAGCGTGCCAGTGATCCAGCACGCCCTGGAAGTTGGCCGATGCCGAACCCGTCCAAGAGCTCTGCAGGTCGTGCAGGGAAGCGGTCATGCCGTTGACATCCGCGGTGATGGATGCGACGTAGGACTTGGCCTGGGCGCTCTTGGCCGCGATGACCTCAGAATCGACGTTGAACTGTGCCATGGGTTTCTCCTTTGAGAGTGGTGGGCGGCGGGTTGCCGCCGGGAGGGTTTGCCCCGGGTTCTGAACTATCCCGAGTGCATGGCACCACTATATTCTTTCAAAATGCATTAAACTACCTAAAAATACCTCAATGAGAGAATCTGTGGATAAACCCTCCCGATTGCTTCCAACGCACCGAAAATTTCGAACGGAGCCTTCAGAATTCCGCTGAATATTGCGTTGGGCCCTTTGCGTAGCGTCCATCCGGCGGTGCGTCCACACCCGGTCGTGCCTGCCGGAGCCGACCGATTGAACCCTCCGGACACGAAGAAGCCCCCGAGCGTAAGGCTCGGGGGCTTCTTTGGGGCTTCTTCTGGGTTTCGGTACGCCGCTGGCTGCCGGAGACACGTAACCCGCTAGTTCAGCAGCTGCTCATCCGAGATGGGCGGCGGGTAGTAGGGTAGCGAGATGACGAAGGTCGCGCCGCCACCGGGGGTCTCTTCAATGTGGATTCGGCCGTCGTGCTGTTCGATGATGGCGGCCACGATGGACAGGCCCAGACCGGTGCCGCCGGTCTCGCGGGAACGCGAGGTGTCGGTGCGGTAGAAACGCTCAAAGACGCGCTCGCGATCCTCGCCGTGAATACCGGGGCCGTGGTCGCGCACCTCAAGGGTGGCCAGCGGGAATCCCGCAACCTCCTCGCGCACGCCCACCGCAATCTCCAGGGGCGTGCCGTCGGGGGTGTAACGCATCGCGTTGGTCAGCAGGTTCGCCACGACCTGACGCATGCGCGATTCATCGCCAAGCACCGGCGCGGAGGTGGGGGCAACATCGTCGCTGAGGCCCACGAGCGAAACCTCGCGATCGGGGGCCGTAGCGTAGGCGTCGTTGCTGGCGTCCACCGCCAGGTTAAACAGGTCGAAGGGTGCCAGCTTGGACTCTCTACGCTCGTCGATGCGGGCCAGTGTCAGCAGGTCCTCGACGAGCTGGCCCATGCGCTTGGACTCCGACTCGATGCGGCTCATGGCGGTGCCGACCGCCTCCTCGGTGGGAAGCGCGCCCTGGCGGTAGAGCTCCGAATAACCGCGGATACTCACCAGCGGGGTGCGTAGCTCGTGGGAGGCGTCGCCCACGAAGCGCCGCATCTTCGCCTCGCTCTTCTCTCGGGCTTTAAAGAGCGCCTCAATCTGGGCGAGCATGGTGTTCAGCGAGATGGCGAGGTTACCGATCTCGTTGTTCGGGTTGTAGTCCTCGATGCGCTGGGAGAGGTCGCCGGCGGCAATCTTGGCGGCGGTCTGCTCAACGCGCGCGAGCGGCTCGAAGGTGCGCGTCACAATCACCCACGTCATGGCGATGGCGGAAGCCAGGGTGGCGAGTCCAAACGCGAAGGTGAGCACGCCGACCAGGGCGACCACCTGGTTGGTCTGCTTGAGCGGCATCGCGATGATGAGGGAACTCGCCTCGGTCAATCCCGAGGAGTCGTTCGCCTCAATCGGCACGGCAAGCAGGCGCCAATCGGCGGAACCGCTGGAGGAGCCAACGGTCACGCCCTCCTCGTTCTGCTTGCGCACCTTCTCAGCGGTCCAACCGTTCAGGGTGGGTTCGCCGGCCTGCTCGTCGTGCTCGGAGCTGAGCGAGTACAGCACCTTGCCGTCCTTATCGAGCAGGTAGACGCGGTAGGTGCTGAGCGACCCCTCCTGCTTTCCGGAAGGTCGCACGGTGGCCAGCTGCACCAGTGCCGGTGCGCTGGTCTTCATCTCTTCGTCCAGCTGGTGCACCATCTGGGCGCGCAGAGCAGAGATAGCCACGAGGCTGGTGACGGCAATCGCCAGGGCGATGAGCATGGAGGTCACCAGCACCAGCTGCGTACGCAGGGAAAGCGAGAGGGGGATGCGATCGAGGGGTTTGAGCGCCACGTTAGCCTCGGGAACCGCGAATCATGTAGCCCACACCGCGCTTGGTGTGGATGAGCGGCTCGTGGTTTTCGCGGTTGTTGTCAATCTTGCGGCGCAGGTACGAGATGTAGGACTCGACGATCGAGGAGTCACCGTTGAAGTCGTACTCCCACACGTGGTCGAGAATCTGCGCCTTGGACAGCACACGGTTGGCGTTGAGCATCAGGTAGTGCAGCAGGTTGAACTCGGTGGGGGAGAGATCGATTTCTTCCTCGCCGAGGAATACCTCGTGGGTATCCACGTTCAGGCTCAGGTCGTCGACGCGCAGAACGGCATCGTCCTCGTCCTGGACGGTGCGGCTACGGCGCAGGATGGCGCGGATGCGGGCGATCACCTCGTCCAGTGAGAAGGGCTTCGTCACGTAGTCGTCGCCGCCGGCACCCAGGCCGGTGACCTTGTCCTCGGTGGCGTCCTTCGCGGTGAGGAAGAGGACGGGGACGGTGCTTCCGAGCTCGCGCAGGCGGCGGGTCACCTCGAAGCCGTCCATGCCGGGCATCATGACGTCGAGGACAATCAGATCGGGAGATTCGGTGTTGGCCTTCTCGAGGGCGTCGCGGCCGTTACCGGCGGTGACGACCTCAAAACCGGCAAAGCGCAGGGAAGTGGCGAGTAGTTCAAGAATATTGAATTCGTCATCAACGACGAGGAGCTTGGCTTCAGCAGACATACTCTTTATCTTTCGTTCTGAAGGGCAGGAAGGTGATCTGTCGGTGAGTAGAGAAATGCAGTGTGTGCAACGGTGTGTGGTTAGGCTTTAGAGCGCCGCAGAACTGCCAGGCCGAGCGCAACCATCAGCGCGATGAATGCGACGGGCAGAAGCACGAGCGGAATCTGGCTCATGACGGCGGGCGGGGTGGCCCCGGCCCACTTCATAAGGAGCATGACGATTCCGCTGAGCAGGCAGAGGAGGGCGAGAATACCGCCTCCCGCGCCCAGCCAACGAATGGCACGGGCGTAGGGCAGAGGCGCGGACGCCCGGTCTGAACTGCTGTGCTGGGTCTCTACGGAGGTGTTACTCATAAAATTAACCGTATCAGCTTGTGCCCAGCTCTCTGCTAGCAAAGCCCCAGAATCGGGGGTTTGGGCCCCAAATTCACAGCGTTTGTGAAGCTTAGAGGGCCTCCCGAGGTGTTCGTGTACGCGAGATGCTTTAATAGGGGTATGTCTGAACAGGTGAATGAACTGCTCCCCGAAACCGTGCCCGCCCCCGATACTCCCGCAGATGGCGCTCTGCCCGCTGCCGCCCCGGAGGAGGCCGAGACCTCGGTGGATGGTGCTGTACCTGAGGAAGTAGAGACCGCGCAGAAGATTGCGGATGAGGCCGCCGAGGAGAAGACCGAAAAGGTCGTCGAGGCCACCGTGGAGGCAGCCCTCACCGAGGCCGCCGAGGAAGCCGAATATTCCCGGACCCCCACTGATACTTCTAACGACCCTTTCTCCGCGCCGGCTGAGGACCCGGGCGAACCCTCCCTGGGCGTTCCGCACAAGGCCCGTCGCACCTCCAAGGTGGATGAGATCCTAGCGGCGGCTAAGGATGTAGCGCTGCAGGGCGTCCGCGAGATTACCCCCGACCACAATATTGGTCTGGTGCACCACGTGCGCCCCGAGGAGGAGCGCCTGAGCACCCACCTCTTCGAGTGCACGATGCCCGGGTACCGCGGCTGGTTCTGGTTTGCGATCCTCTCCCGTGCCCCGCGCTCGAAGGTCGCTACGATCTGTGAGGTGGGCCTGCTGCCCGGTGACGATGCGCTCATCGCCCCGGATTGGGTGCCGTGGGCTGACCGCGTGCGTCCCGAGGACCTGGATCAGGATTCCTCGTCCGATTCTTCGGAGGCACCCGCCGAGAAGAAAGCTGAGGAGAAGGCCGAGGGCTCTGAGGCCGCCACCGCAGCCTCCGAGGAGAGCGCGGAGAGTGCAGAAGAGGGTACCGAGACTGCACCTGCCGAGGCCGTTGAGGTTTCTCTGGATTCCGACCGGGACTCCGAGGGGTCTGAGGGCAGCGTCTCCGAGTAGAGCCACCACCATAGAGATTTAAGGAGCCCCGCGGAGTGCCCGGCTGTTCGCGCTGGGCAACTCGCGGGGCTGTCTCGTGGCAAAAACTGCCCAAAGGGTACATAATAGTTTATTGAGTAAACTAACGACTTAGGCAGGGCTACCTACGCACTGTCGCGCTGATGGCTGGAGAGATAATGACTGACCTTATCGACACCACAGAGATGTACTTGCGCACTATTCTCGAACTGGAGGAAGAGGGCATCGTCCCCATGCGCGCGCGCATCGCCGAGCGTCTGGAGCACTCCGGCCCGACCGTTTCCCAGACTGTGGCCCGCATGGAGAAGCACGGACTGCTCACCGTTGAGCCTGACCGCCACCTGGAGCTGACCGACGAGGGCCGCCAGAAGGCCGTCGAGGTGATGCGCAAGCACCGCCTGGCTGAGCGTCTGCTTTCCGATATTATTGGCCTGGACCTCGAGTATGTGCACGAAGAGGCCTGCCGCTGGGAGCACGTCATGAGCGATAAGGTCGAGAAGCGCATCCTGCAGATGCTGAACGAGCCGAAGTTCTCCCCCTACGGCAACGCCATTCCCGGTCTGGAAGAGCTGGGCATTGTGAGCGAGAAGAACGACGAGCGCACCGTGCCGATGTCTCTGGCCGCTCGCGATTCGGGCCCCGAGGACCGTTTCACGATTTCCCGTTTCCCCGAGTCCATTCAGACCGACGTTGAGCTGCTGAAGCTTCTGGCGGATGCGGGCATCGTCTACGGCGCCTCGGTGTCGGTTGTGGCCGGCCAGAATGATGACGTGATCGTTCACGCCGACGGCGAGGACGATACCCTGTCCCTGGATATGGACGTGGCAAACGCAATTGTGGTCAAGCGCGGCGGCAACCTCTAAGCTCTCATTCTGAGAGTCTGCTAACCCAGTTCACGCTAAACGGTGGTATTGCCTTCCTTTGTGGAGGCGGTGCCACCGTTTTTGTGCACGTGTTAGGGCTGCTCGGTCTTGCGGGGAGGCTTCGGGAGGCTGAGGTGCCTAGTGGGTGGGGTATTTCAGAGTTTGGTCATGTGCGCGGGCGCATATACTCCTCTCTCAAGGTTTTAGCAACTGCGCTCGAGTGCATTTTTCGCGTTTTTCGCTTAAATCTGAAGTTGAAACTGAGGGAAACGCCGATGTTTGAGCAATCTCTGAGAATGGACACTTAAGAAATAAGGGTCATCTTTGAGAATTTTGAACCCTGTCCTTAATGGGTGATGGCGCATTAAAAGCGAATGTGCATCCTTGTGAAGTACCTAGTCAAGAGCCTTAAGCGGTAGTTGTTGGTTCCGTTAAGAGGGAGTCAACTGCCTGGAGTACCAAGTTTTCCCCCCAGGGTGAAAGTTCAAAATTTAAGTCCGAATGAAGTGACAACTGGGAGTTTTCTGTGTATTCTCGTTTCTGTGCTCAAATCCTCATCGTAAGAGGGCACCGTCGAAGCGGTTCCGCTGAGTTCTGCCAACGCTTCGATGAACGTCTACCCAGAATGGCAGAAGCGGGGGACCCAATCCCCAAGCTGGGATACGGCTTCTCACTCGAGAAGCCTTGGGGCTAAGTCACTTCGGTGGCCGAGCGAATCCATGCTCGAGCCCGACAGCTCACCTCGTCAGGCAATGGAGGAAACAATGGCTAAGAAGATCGTACGTACCGCAGGTGCAACCCTCGCAGCAGGCGCAGTTCTGCTCGGCTCGACCGTTCCCGCGAACGCATTCGCACAGATTCCCGCTGCTGCTGATCTGTCCTACGACTACACCAACTACGAGTTCGACTACACCAGCTACAACACCCCCGCAACCACCTACGTTGCACCCCAGGCTCAGGCACAGCAGACCTACGTTGCTCCCGCAGCAGCCCAGGCTCCCGCTGCACCCGCAGCTGAGACCACCTACGTAGCACCCCAGGCTGAGACCCAGCAGGCTTACGTTGCTCCCGTAGCAACCCAGGAGCAGGCTGCTCCCGCTGCTTCCTCCAACACCGGTAACGCTTCCCGCGACGCAATCGTCGCAACCGCAATGAGCGGCCTGGGCGGCTCCTACGTTTGGGGCGGCAAGACCTTCGGTGCATGGGACTGCTCCGGCTTCACCTCTTGGGTTTTCGCTCAGCACGGCATCAAGCTGACCGCTTTCACCTACGCAATGAAGAACGAGCTGCGCCCCACCTCTAACCCCCAGCCCGGCGACATCGTCTTCCAGAACGGCTACAGCCACGTTGGTATCTACCTGGGCGATGGCAAGATGATCTCCGCTCTGAACCCCACCAACGGTACCCTGGTGCACCCCACCTCCTGGATGTCCGTTGATGGCTACTACACCGCTCTCTAAGCCTTAGTGCATAAGAGCTGGGTCTAGCCCAACATACTTCGAAAAGGCGCCTACCCCGCACGGGGTGGGCGCTTTTTTGCGTGCCCATTCAGCGCGCAGAATACCGCCGAGAGCGCACGTGCACACTCGGCGGTATGCATTTTGGGGTGCTTCTCTACGGTGTGAGACTACGGGACGAGAGCCTGCAGGAGCGTCTGCGGGGCCTGTTCCCACTCGGCGAGTTCCCCACACAGATTGGCCCGTGCGGGCTCCTCCCAAAGTTCGCGGGCTCGCTCGGAGAGAAAGATGCGCTCGCGCTCTAGGACGGAGTGCAGGAAGCTCGTGCGGCCGGTGCGGAACGCCTCATCATCGAAGTGGGAGTACTCGCTACGCACCCCGCGCAGGTAGCGGCGGTAGCGTGCCGGCTCGGCAGCCAGAATCGCTATGTCTGCGTCAAGGAAGAACTCAATATCTGCCGGATTGTAGCCCGCCGGTAGTTCGGTGGACTCGGGCAGCTCGTGGGTTGCCGTGGCGCGAACCAGAAGACGCACCAGCTGTAGCTCCTCTTCGCTCAGCAGACCAGCGACGACCAGCGGCTCCAGGGAGGCGCCCGCCAGCTGTTCGCTGCGGCGCTCATCCTCACCCGGCGCGCCCTCGTAAACCGCGTCGTGGAACCACGCCGCCAGAACCAGCGGCAGGGGAGTGGAACCTGTATGCGAGTGGGGGGCATATAGGCGGTCCAGATCGGTGAGCATCTGCGAAAGGTGCCCGCTGTGGTGGTAGGCGCGGTGCGGCTGCTCCCACGCCTGCAGCAGGCGCTCGCCCAACTCAGCCACCTGTGCCGCAAGTCGGGCCCGCGACTCGGCGGACGCATCCGCACGCTCGAGGCGGGGCGCAAACGCCGCCTCCCAGGTGCGAAGCAGGCGCGGGCGGATCTTCTCGGGGCGTTCCTTTAGGGGGATGCGCAGGCCGCTCGCAATGAGCGTACGGGTCAGCTGTGCGCCGCTGAGCTCAATCGCGCCCGCCTGCACCAGCTCCTCGTAGCGGTGCGCCGGTACATCGTAGTGGTCGCGGTCGAAGGCACGCTCGCTAATGCCCGCCGCCGCGGCGAACTCGTGCAGTTCCGCCAGGGATGCATCGGAGATGAGGTGCGAGAAAACGGTGCCGTGCGCGGGCCAGACGGGTGGGTCAATGTAGATGCTCATTCGTACATTGTAGGAGCGGTTCTGCCGCCGGGCGCGGGTGTCTTCGGGCGGTGAACGCAGAGTGGAGGCGAATCGCGCAGGCCTCAGAGGTTTCTGAACACTGTGCCGACCCGCGACGCGCGGTGCTTTATACTGGATAGGTACGCCCTCGTAGCTCAGGGGATAGAGCACTTCTCTCCTAAAGAAGGTGTCGGACGTTCGAATCGTCTCGGGGGCACACATATGACAGAACCGCCCGTCGCTTGCACTAGCAGGCGCGGGCGGTTTCTCGTCTCCGAGTGAACGAGGGGCGGCCGGGCGACCAAGCGGGTGGGAGCGGGGGAGTAAATGCGGTAGCATGGAATATCGAACGTGTATTCTAGGTAGCGAGGTAGACGATGAGCGATAAGCCCGAACAGCAGAAGCAGCCCTTCACCGAACAGGACGGCCTCTTCGCCGCCGAACTCATCGCCCCCGCAGCACCGGCGGACCCCGCTCCAATTGACCCTGCACCGGCGGACGAGCCGCCCTTCGACCCGTACTACGACGTACCCCCTGCCGAAGACGACTACTACGCGCCTCCCATGGACGCCGCAGTGATGGACGCCCCGATGATGGAGGCGTCCGCTCAGGATGTACCCGGCGCCCTGCCCACCGGCATGCCCGCCTACAGCGCTCCCGTTACCAGCGCCCCCGAACCCGGCGCGCCCGCAGCCTTCGCCGCCGACCCGCTCGGCGACTTTATGCCGCCCGCCTACCGCGTCGGCGGTTACGGCGAGGACTTCGACCCCGCCGATCCCTACGGTGAACGCACCTACAGCCTGAGCACCGTAGACCCCGCCTCCCTCACCACCGGGCTCAACGACCGCCAGGAAGAGGCCGTACTGCACTCCGGCTCGCCCCTGCTCATTGTCGCGGGCGCCGGCTCCGGCAAGACTCGCGTGCTCACCCACCGCATCGCCTACCTGCTCGCAACCCACCGCGCGACCCCCGGCCAGATTCTCGCCATCACCTTCACCAACAAGGCCGCAGCCGAAATGCGTGAACGTATCGAGGCGCTGGTTGGCCCGCGCGCCAAGCACATGTGGATTTCTACTTTCCACAGCTTCTGCGTGCGCGTGCTGCGCCGTGAGGCCGCCGCCCTGGGTCTGAAGTCCACCTTCACGATCTACGATTCAACTGACTCGCAGCGCCTGCTGAGCCTCATCATTAAAGAGCTCAACCTGGACACCAAGAAGTTCACCGCCAAGGCTGTGGGCAACCGCATTTCAGCGCTGAAGAACGAGCTGGTCAGCGCCGAAGCGTACGCATCCCGCGTGGCGAGCGATAACCCGTACGAGAAGACCATCTCGCAGATCTACACCGTCTACACGCAGCGTCTGCGTGCCGCCAACTCCCTCGACTTTGACGATCTGATTGGCCGCACCGTCTTCCTGCTGAAGAAGTTCCCCGAAATCGCGAACTACTACCGCCGCAAGTTCCGCCACATCCTCGTGGACGAGTACCAGGACACCAACCACGCCCAGTACCAGCTGGTGCGCGAGCTGGTCGGCGCCCACACGAAGGCACCGGCTGACCGCGGCCCCTACCCGGACGCGGTGCCCCCTGCCGAGCTGACCGTCGTGGGTGACTCCGACCAGTCCATCTACGCCTTCCGCGGCGCGGACATCCGCAATATTACGGACTTCGAGAAGGACTACCCGAACGCCCACACGATCCTGCTGGAGCAGAACTACCGTTCCACACAGAACATCCTCTCCGCGGCGAACGCGGTCATCGAACGCAACCCCGACCGTCGACCCAAGAAGCTGTGGACCGCCTCCGGCGCGGGCGCGAAAATCATCGGTTACGTGGCCGAATCCGAGCACGCCGAGGCACGCTTCATCACCCGTGAAATTGACCGCTTGGCGGACGAGCACGGCGTGCAGCCCGGTGACGTTGCCATCTTCTACCGCACCAACGCGCAGTCCCGAACCCTCGAGGACATGCTCATGCGCGCCGGCCTGCCCTACCGCGTGGTCGGCGGTACCCGCTTCTACGAGCGTAAGGAAATCAAGGATGCGCTCGCCTACCTGCGCGCCCTGAGCAACCCCGATGACGACGTGAACGTGCGCCGTATTCTGAACGAACCCAAGCGCGGTATCGGTGCCAAGTCCGAGTCCGTGGTGGCCGATTACGCGACCGCTCACCGCATCTCCTTCTACGCCGCCGCACGCCAGGCAGCCGATGTTCCGGGTCTGGGCGCCGCCGCGGTCAAGAAGTACGCCGAGTTTGTGCGCCTCATGGATGACCTGGCGCAGATTGCCCGCACCGAACCTGCCGCAACCTGCCTGGAAGCGGTCCTGGAGCAGACCGGGTACCTGGCGGCTCTGCGCGCCTCCAAGGACATTCAGGACGAATCGCGCGTGGAGAACCTCTCCGAGCTACTTGACGCCATGGTCGAGTTCGAGACCGAGAACCCCGGCGCCGACCTGGAGCAGTTCCTCGAACACGTGGCTCTAGTCGCTGATGCCGACTCGATCCCGAACCGCCCCGCCAGCGCGGAGGGCGAGAACGCCTCCGCCGCACAGATTGCCGCCGAAGCCGCCGAGGCGAAGGCGCAGGGCATGGTCACCCTCATGACCCTGCACACCGCCAAGGGCCTGGAGTTCCCCGTGGTGTTCCTGACCGGCATGGAGCACGGTCTGTTCCCGCATCAGCGCGCCCTGACCGACGAGAAGGAGATGAGCGAGGAACGCCGCCTGGCGTACGTGGGTCTGACCCGCGCCATGGAGCGCCTGTACCTGACCCGCTCGGAGACCCGCACCATGTGGGGTAAGAGCCAGTTCAACCCGCCCTCGCCCTTCCTGGAGGAGATTCCGGAGGAGCTGATTGAGTGGAAGCGCACCGCGGGCTTCTCTGGCTTCGGTGCCTCGGGCATGGGGGCCTACGGCGCTCGCGGCGGCGGTTCTTACGGCAGTGGTTCCTACGGTAGCTCCTACGGTGGTGGCTACTCGGGTGGTTCCCGTTCCGGCTACGGTTCCGGCGGGTACTCGGGCGGGTACAGTTCCGGTGGCTCGCGCGGCTCATACGATCCCTACGAGTCCCGCCCCGCACACCGCTCCGAGCCGTCCACCGCGGATATTAACGGTTCGGCGAGCTACGGGCTGGCGGCGGCTACCGCCTCCTCTAAGGTGACGAACCGTTCCCGCGTGCACCAGAGTAAGGAAATCCCGACCCTGGCGGTTGGCGATACCGTGCGCCACACCAAGTTCGGCGAGGGTCGCGTGCTCGCAGTTGAGGGTAGCGGCGATAAGACCGTGGCGAAGGTGCGCTTCGGTTCGGAAGAGAAGCGCCTGCTGTTGCGTTACGCGCCGCTGGAGAAGGTCTCCTAACGCTGCCCGGTGATAAACGTGGAGGGGCGGGCATCCGATGATGTCCGCCCCTGCCTTGCGCGTGCTTTAGGTGCATGGCTCCTAAACCTTTTCCCGGCATGCGATACGCGGTGATATCCACCCCGCAATATCTGTGACCTAAGTCGCTAAAATCCCGTATTTCGGGCTCCGTGAGTGCGAGCTCACGCCGAATCCGATAGAGTAGAAACGAGAGAAATTCCCCGCGTCAATGATGCGCGTGCGCCGGGTGCGAGAGACCCCTATCGCACCGTAGCGGGCACATGGGGAATACTCCTCTAATGACCAGGCCGAGCGTACACCGCGCTCGGCACCACTTCGAAGAAGAAGGACACCTGTGGACCTTTTCGAATACCAGGCGCGCGAGCTCTTCGCCAAGCACGGCGTTCCCGTGCTCAAGGGCATTGTTGCGACCACCCCTGAAGAAGCAAAGGCAGCAGCTGAGGAAATTGGCGGCCTGACCGTCATCAAGGCTCAGGTTAAGACCGGCGGCCGCGGTAAGGCCGGCGGCGTGAAGCTCGCAAAGTCCCCCGAAGAGGCTTACGAGCACGCTAAGGCAATTCTCGGCATGGACATCAAGGGCCACACCGTTCACCGCGTGCTGGTCGCCGACGGCGCAGACATCGCTGAAGAGTACTACTTCTCCCTCCTGCTGGACCGTGCAAACCGCTCTTACCTGGCAATGTGCTCGGTTGAAGGCGGTATGGAAATTGAGCAGCTGGCAGCTGAGCGTCCCGAGGCGCTGGCCAAGGTTGAGGTTGACCCGCTGGTCGGCCTGGACCAGGCTAAGGCCGAGGAGATTGTGAAGGCAGCAGGCTTCTCCGCAGAACTGCAGGAGAAGGTTGTTCCCGTCCTCGTCAAGCTGGGCGAAGTCTACACCAAGGAAGACGCAACCCTGGTTGAGGTTAACCCCCTCGTTCTGACCCCCGAGGGCACCATCCTCGCCCTGGACGGCAAGGTCTCCCTGGACGACAACGCAGAATTCCGCCAGCCCGAGCACGAGGCTCTCGTGGACAAGTCCGCTGAGAACCCGCTGGAAGCTAAGGCAAAGCAGTTCGACCTGAACTACGTGAAGCTGGACGGCGAGGTCGGCATCGTTGGTAACGGTGCAGGTCTGGTTATGTCCACCCTGGACGTCGTTGCATACGCCGGTGAGAACCACGGCAACGTCAAGCCCGCAAACTTCCTTGATATTGGTGGCGGCGCGTCCGCTGAGGTTATGGCTGCCGGCCTGGAAATCATTCTGGGCGACGAGCAGGTCAAGAGCGTTTTCGTGAACGTCTTCGGCGGCATCACCGCATGTGACGCAGTGGCCGACGGCATTGTGAAGGCTCTGGAGATTCTGGGCGACGCAGCAACCAAGCCCCTGGTTGTGCGCCTGGACGGCAACAACGTTGCTGAGGGTCGCCGCATCCTCTCCGAGGCGAACCACCCGCTGGTTGTTCTGGCTGAGACCATGGACTCCGGCGCTGACAAGGCAGCAGAGCTCGCTCACAAGGCGTAATCGCCAGCAAAGGATTTCAAGGAAGTAATATGTCTATCTTTGTGAACAAGGACTCCAAGGTCATCGTTCAGGGCATCACCGGTGGCGAGGGTACCAAGCACACCGCACGCATGCTCGCAGCAGGCACCAACATTGTGGGCGGCGTGAACGCCCGCAAGGCTGGCACCACCGTCACCCACAAGGCGAAGGACGGCTCCGACATCGAGCTGACCGTGTTCGGTACCGTGGCTGAGGCCATGGAGAAGACCGGTGCGAACGTCTCCATCGTCTTCGTTCCCCCAGCCTTCACCAAGGCAGCAGTTCTCGAGGCTATCGAGGCTAAGATTGGCCTCGTCGTCGTCATCACCGAGGGCGTTCCGGTTCAGGACTCCGCAGAATTCTGGGCAGCTGCTAAGGCATCCGTGGACGAGAACGGTAAGCAGATCACCCGCATCATCGGCCCCAACTGCCCCGGCATCATCTCCCCCGAGGAGTGCCTGGTCGGTATTATCCCGGCGAACATCACCGGCAAGGGCAAGATCGGTCTGGTCTCCAAGTCCGGTACCCTGACCTACCAGCTGATGTACGAGCTCTCCGACATCGGTTTCACCACCGCTATTGGTATTGGTGGCGACCCCATCATCGGCACCACCCACATCGACGCTCTGGAAGCTTTCGAAGCTGACCCCGAGACCGAGGCAATCGTCATGATTGGTGAGATCGGTGGTGACGCTGAGGAGCGTGCCGCTGAGTACATCAAGGCAAACGTGACCAAGCCCGTCGTTGGTTACATTGCGGGCTTCACCGCTCCCGAGGGTAAGACCATGGGCCACGCGGGCGCTATTGTCTCCGGTTCCTCCGGTACCGCTCAGGCGAAGAAGGAAGCTCTGGAAGCAGCAGGCGTGAAGGTCGGTAAGACCCCCTCCGAGGCTGCAAACCTGATGCGCGAAATCTTCGCAGCGAAGTAAACAGCATAGTATTGCGGCAGATGCCGGTAGTCGAAAGACTGTCGGCATCTGTGCTTTAACCGGGAGCTCAACAGAGACAGCGCCGAAGAACGCTCAGAGGCGCTGGGGGAGTGCACCGGGGAAAAGAGGAGGGTTGAGCCGCTCCAGCTGTCGAGCAGTGCTGGGATTTGAGGGTGCTTTTGAGGTGTTTGAACCATAGCGGTAGAACTTGCGACAGAAAGTAAGATTGTGCACATCCGCCCTAATTAAGGTGCAGATATGACCTCAACCTTTGTATACTGGAGTGCATTGAGCCTAGTCAGAATCATTCTTAGCGGCTCCAAGAAACATCACCACTCACAGGAGATCACCACACTCATGACCCAGCCCATCTCTCGCCGCGCCGTCGCCAAGGCGGGCGTCTGGTCCGCGCCCGTCGTCGCGGCCTCCGTAGCCGTACCCGCATACGCGGCTTCCAAGGAAACCCCCGGCGTTCAGTACGGTGTGTACGTCAGCGTACAGAACAACGGCGGCTACGTCGGCTACGCGTCCTCCAACAACACCGGCACCATCAACCCGGCGACCCCCGAGGCGCACTTCACCGCCACCACCAACCCCGACTCCGACATCAACTGGGACGACGCAACCTCCAAGCCCAAGTACACCACCTACGTCAACGGCGAAGGTAAGTTCACCCCCGTCACCAACTCCCAGACCGGCGCTAACGGCGCATACATGTCCTCCAGCGGCTTCTGGTGGTCCGTACCGACCAAGGACACCGCAACCGGCACCGGCTACATCCCCGGCGGCAGCGTCACCCTCGCAGCGGGTGCGACCTTCGTGACCGAGGTTGAGTACACCGTCTCCGCCAGCGCCCAGTCGCTCACCAAGCTCGGCAAGATCAACGGCCAGTCCTGGAGCCCCTCTAGCCGCCAGCTGACCGGTAAGACCACCGAGCTGGTCGCATCAGCAGGCCAGGCGAAGTACCTGTCCGTCGCGCAGACTGCCGGCATCTGGACCGCAGAGGTTCCGACCATCACCCAGAACTCTGACGGCACCTACACCTTCAAGGGTCGTATCGTCTACACCACCAGTAAGGCGTACACCATGAAGCAGTCCGGCACCAAGTACTACAGCCAGACCAACTTCATGCCGGCTCAGCTGCGATTCCCGGCAAACGACGGCTGGATCTCGTACAAGCAGACCTCCAGCGTGCAGGTCGCTAACCTGACCTACTCGAGCAACGGTGCAACCGGCTCCGAGAGCGTTTCCGGTCAGGCAACCACCGCGCAGATCAACCCGTAATCGGGCTAACCCGTAAGAGTTTCGGGTAAAGGCGTAAAGAAACCCCCGACGGGTGAGTTCAACTCACTCGTCGGGGGTTTCTGTATGCTCAGGATGCGGCACCCACGGGGGAGTGTAGAGCATACCTGAGTGGCTATATACACTTGTCTAAAGCTTATGTAGAGGATGAGGTTAGCCGACCGTCGTACCGAACGCCAGACCCAGCAGGTAGGTCACGAACGCCGCACCGTAACCAATCAGAATCTGGCGAATACCGCGCTTGAGCGGGGACGCACCCGAGAGCAGGCCCACCACGCCGCCGGTGAAGCCCAGCGCCGCACCCACGAACAGCAGGGACAGAATCATCGCGCCCACACCCGACATGCCAAAGATATAGGGCAGGATCGGGATCAGCGCGCCCGAGGCGAAGAACGAGAAAGACGCCGCAGCGGCACCAATATCGGTGCCCAGAGCCACGTTCTCCTCGCGCTCATCATCGTCATGATGCGACAGGGACGGATCGCAATCGCAGTCCAGGTAGCCGAAACGCTCCAGGGTACGGTGATGCGCAGCCTCCGGCTCCATGCCGCGGGCGCGGTAAATGAGCTCCAGCTCGTTCGAGTCCAAATCCAAATCGTGTGCAACACGCAGGGTAACCTGGGTCGGCTGGGACGCGTCCAGCAGCTCACGCTGGGAACGCACCGAGACGAACTCGCCCGCGGCCATCGACAGCGCACCCGCCAGCAGACCCGCAATACCCGAGAGCAGGACCATTGAGCTGGATGCGCCCGAGGCAGTAATACCCATAATCAGGGCCAGGTTTGAGACCAGGCCGTCGTTAGCGCCAAAGACCGCCGCACGGAAATTACCCGAAAGCTTCTCCCTGCCACTGGTCGCCAGGGCACGGATAATTTCCTCGTGAATCGCCTCATCAGCCGCCATTTCCTCGGTGGCGTCCGGATCCTCAGCGTAGGGGGAGCGGGACTCGGCGCGCTGAGCCATCGCCAGAATAAACACGGAACCGAAGTTCTTCGCCAGGAACTGTAGGAGCAGGGACTGCATGGACGGGCGCACATGCACATCCGCGTGCTCACCGAGCATATCGCGCCAGTGCTGCTGGTGACGCTTTTCTGCCTCCGCCACCTGCAGCAGAATTTCGCGGTCGGTACCCTCGGCACGCTTCGCCAGGTAGCGATAGATGCGCGCCTCGGATTCCTCGTCGGCCAGGTAACGGCGCCAACGCTTAATCTGCGCCGGGGTCGGGTCGGTAACCGCCCGGTGGCGTGCCGGCTCGCTCTGGAGCATCTCGGTTTCAGCGCCGTGCTCGTAGGGTGCGTGCGTACTCATAAATCCCTTCCGCGGATGCGGTGCGTGCGGTGCGTCTGGCCCCGCGCGCGCTGATAATGCGTTCAAATCTGTGTTGACCAGTGAACCACTGTAAAGCACTTGGAATCGGAAATCTAGGACGGCTCCACCGGGTGTTGAAGTTCGCCCCAACGTACTTTTGGGAGCCCCCGCGTCGAGGAATCTTTCCTGGTCGAAGCGCCGGAACGATGCGGTTGGTAGGCTGCGGGAAAGAGGGGTAGATAGCGCGACGCGGGTGTGCAAACGGGCGGGCGTTCCCACGCAGTGTGTGGGAACGCCCGCCCGAAGGTAAACATCTATTCCGGCTATGGGCCGGGAGCGCTCAGCCGGCCGGTAGCGGCCGGGATGAATTTAGCGATTATCGCCAGCTTTACTCGGAGATCTCGCCTGCGCTGTTCTCGAGGAATGCGCGGATGAACCACTGGAACTTCTCCAGCTCGGCGGTCTGGCCGATCAGCAGGTCCTCGGTGATGGGGTCGGTCTCGCCTGCGAAGGCCAGAGCCTTGCGGTGAGCCTCAATCACGCGGGTGTACACGTCGTTCAGGGCGCGCAGGTGGTCGGCAACGCGTGCGCGGCCAACGGGGTAATCCTCGACGGGGCGCTGTGCAACCATCGCGCCAGCCAGGCCGTTGGGGGTTGCGCCCAGGGTTGCCATACGCTCTGCGATAGCGTCAACGAACTCGCGAACGGTGTCGACCTGGGGGTCAATCATCTCGTGAACTGCGATGAAGCCGGGGCCGGTCACGTTCCAGTGGGCGTGCTTCAGAATCAGGTGCAGGTCGTTCAGGTCGTGCAGACGAGCCTGAAGGACGTCGGAGAGTTCCTTGCCGGTCTCGAGGGTCAGGCCGGGAGCGGTGTACTTTGCGAATGCCATGATGGTCTCCTTCATGATGCTGTGATACTTGTGGTTCGGTGGGATTTGTCGCCCCGCCGAATCGTTATTATGAGTAAATCATTTTAAGGAACCGCTGTCAAGGTTATTTTGAGTAATTCGTAATAAATCGTCACATGATGGGGTGTAGTGGAATCCTACTGGTTCACTAGCGCGCGAACCGCCTCCAGATTCAGCTCCTCGTGGCTCATGCGTGCGGTGCCCAGCTCCGCCGGAACCTCCAGCTCGCCCGGCACCACGATTACGCGCATACCCGCCGCGGTTGCACTGCGCACACCCGAGGGGGAATCCTCGATTGCCACGCACTGAGTCGGGTCAACGCCCAGGCGCTCGGCCGCCAAAAGATAGGGTTGCGGGTCCGGCTTGGGGTGGGTGGTCTCGTCGTTGCCAATAACGACCGAGAATGTGCCCTCGGGTGCGGCATCGGCGGTGCGGCGCGCAATGGAGGTGGTGGCGTTCGTGACGATAGCTGCGGGGATGTGTGCGTCGCGCACCTCGCGCAGGAAGGGTTCGATGCCCGGCAGGAATTCAACCTCTCGGTGGGAAAGGGCCTCGCGCACCTTTGCCACCAGCAGATCGTTAATCTCCTCGTCCGGCAGGTTCACGCCGCGCTCGCGCAGGCGATCCAGGGTGAACTGCATGGACAGGCCCAGGCAGTCGAGGGTGTCCTGCTCGGTCCAGGTGCCGCCAAATTCTGCGGTGAGAGCAACCTTGGCGGCGGCCCAGACGGGTTCGGTGTCGACGAGGGTTCCGTCGTGGTCGAAGAGAATCGCGGAGGGGAGGGTGTTCGTAGTCGTCATCTCTTAAGCCTACCGGTTTATTTCTGGGGCGACCGCAGGATAGCGTCCCCAATTGTTGCCAAAAAATCTGTGCCCGCGTTCTGAGGGTTCTTGGCAATAGTGAGCAGGGCATCGGCGACGTCCTCACGTGCAATGGTCGGGATACCCGGAGTGCGCTCGACGCTCGCCATATCAAATACCTTGACCCCGCCCCTGCCGGGCTTATCGGTCAGCCTGCCCGGATGCGCACGCGAAATATACGGCTGATATTCGGCGACCAGGGCGTCCGCCTTAACCTTGTCGGTAAAAATGCCGCGCATGATGACCTTGCAAACCAGGCGCATGGGCAGGGACGCGGTCCGTACCGTATCGCCCACGCCGTAGGCGCTCAGCAGAACGCAGTGCTTCACGCCTGCGCCCGTGACCGCCTCCATGATGAGAGGCAGTCGCTCCTGCAGGAACGTGCTGTGCAGAAACTCTCGCACCGTGGCCTTCTGGCCCAGGAGGCTGACCATGACGTCCTGCCCTGCGGAGGCTGCGGCGAGCCGCTCGGTATCGTTGAGGTCGCCGGGGGTGATGGTGAGGTTCGGGTGCGCCCCCAGTAGTGCTCGTGCCTTGCCGGGGTTGCGTACGTAGGCGGTGACCTAGTGCCCCTCCTCGAGGGCTTTGCGGGTGAAGAGGCGGCCGGTGCGGCCGGTTGCGCCTAGAACCAGTATTTTCATGTGGGTCCCCATTCTGAGTTGTGGTTGTGGGAGCCCGCAAGCGCCCAGTGCGGTCACTATAACAATAGGGGTTTTGGGTGGAGTTCATGGGCTGGAGTGTATGTTTTTGCCGCTTTATTCGTGCGAAGAGCCCATGGTTGTCGCCGAAATTTTAATCTCAAAAACCCTGGTTAACCCCTTGCGCAGAATAATTGAGTGTAGTAGACTCAAGTTATGTAATGCAGGGGCGCATAGGATAAGCCCTCGAAACACGAAAGGAACATTATGGACAACAAGTTCACCACCAAGAGTCAAGAAGTCATCTCGGCGGCAAATACTAACGCTCAAACCGCCGGTAACCCCACTATTGAAACCTCCCACATCCTCAAGGCCCTGATGGACCAGCGCGAAGGCATCGCAGTCTCCGTGCTGAAGGCTGCAGGCCTGGATGTCGACGCCATCTCCGAGGCTGCTTCCGCAGAAATCAAGAAGCTGCCCAAGGCATCCGGCACCTCCGTGCAGAACGCCTCCCTCAGCCGTTCCGCACTTTCTGCTCTGCAGGCAGCACAGACTCGCGCGGAGGGTTTCGGTGACAGCTACGTCTCCACCGAAATGATTCTGCTCGGCATCGCCAGCGGAACCGATAGCACCGCAACCGCAATGCACAAGCTCGGTGCTACCGCAGAGCTCATTGCACAGACCATCCCCAACGTCCGAGGAGACCGCACCGTGGACACCCCCGACCCCGAAGGCACCTTCCAGGCACTCGAAAAGTACGGCACCGACCTGACCGCCATTGCCCGCGCAGGCAAGCTTGACCCGGTTATCGGCCGTGACTCTGAGATTCGCCGCGTCGTGCAGGTGCTCTCCCGCCGTACCAAGAACAACCCCGTTCTGATTGGTGAGCCCGGCGTCGGTAAGACCGCCGTCGTGGAAGGCCTGGCACAGCGCATGGTTTCCGGCGACGTGCCCGAATCCCTGCGCGGCAAGACCCTCATCAGCCTGGATTTGGGCTCCATGGTCGCAGGCGCAAAGTACCGCGGTGAATTCGAGGAGCGCCTGAAGGCAGTCCTCGAAGAAATCAAGAAGTCCGAAGGCCAGATTGTTACCTTCATCGACGAGATTCACACCGTTGTTGGTGCCGGCGCATCCGAAGGTTCCATGGATGCGGGCAACATGCTCAAGCCCATGCTTGCCCGAGGCGAACTGCGCCTGATTGGTGCCACCACCCTGGACGAGTACCGCGAGAACATCGAGAAGGACCCCGCCCTGGAGCGCCGCTTCCAGCAGGTGTACGTGGGCGAGCCCAGCGTCGAGGACACCATCGGTATTCTGCGTGGCCTGAAAGAGCGCTACGAGGCACACCACAAGGTGCAGATTGCTGACTCCGCGCTGGTTGCCGCAGCAACCCTGTCTAACCGTTACATTCCTTCCCGTCAGCTGCCGGACAAGGCAATTGACCTGATTGACGAGGCAGCATCCCGCCTGCGCATGGAAATTGACTCCGCACCGGAGGAAATTGACCAGCTGCGCCGCGCCGTGGACCGTCTCACCATGGAGGAGCTGGCTCTTGCTGACGAGACCGATCCCGCATCGGTTGAGCGTCTGGAGGCCCTGCGCAAGGATATGGCTGACAAGAAGGAAGAGCTCGACGCCCTCAACGCTCGTTGGGAGGCTGAGAAGGCTAGCCTGAACCGCGTGGGCGACATCAAGACTCAGATCGACGAGCTGCGTTCCCGTGCAGAGGTTGCACAGCGCGAGGGTAACCTCGCCGAGGCATCCCGCCTGCTGTACGGCGAGATTCCCGCAAAGCAGGCTGAGCTGGAAGAAGCACAGCGCGCCGAGGACCGCGCCAAGAGCGAGTCCATGGTCTCTGAAGAGGTCACCGCAGATGATATCGCCGAGGTGATTTCCTCCTGGACCGGTATCCCCGCAGGCCGCATGATGCAGGGTGAGTCCGAGAAGCTGCTCGAAATGGAGAAGCGCATCGGTGCCCGCCTCATTGGCCAGGAAGCCGCAGTGGTGGCAGTCTCTGACGCCGTGCGCCGCGCCCGTGCCGGTATTTCCGACCCGAACCGCCCGATTGGTTCCTTCCTGTTCCTGGGCCCGACCGGTGTCGGTAAGACCGAGCTGGCTAAGGCACTGGCCGAGTTCCAGTTTGATGACGAGCGTGCCCTGGTGCGTATCGACATGAGCGAGTACTCCGAGAAGCACACCGTTTCTCGCCTGGTCGGTGCCCCTCCCGGATACGTCGGCCACGAAGAGGGCGGTCAGCTGACCGAGGCCGTGCGCCGTCGCCCCTACTCGGTGGTCCTGCTCGACGAGGTCGAGAAGGCACACCCCGAGGTCTTCGACATCCTGCTGCAGGTGCTCGATGACGGCCGCCTGACCGACGGTCAGGGCCGCACCGTGGACTTCCGTAACGTCATCCTGATTCTGACCTCGAACCTTGGTTCGCAGTACCTGGTCAACCAGGACCTGCCCTTCGACGAGCGCTCCGAGAAGGCCATGGAGGTTGTGCACCAGGCATTCCGCCCCGAGTTCCTCAACCGACTGGACGACATCATCATGTTCCAGCCCCTGTCGGCTGAGAACCTGGGTCAGATTGTGGGTCTGCAGGTCAAGAGCATGGCTAAGCGCCTGGAGGACCGCCGCCTCACCCTGAATGTCACCGAGGCAGCCCTCGAGTGGCTGGGCAAGACCGGCTACGACCCGGCATTCGGTGCCCGCCCGCTGCGCCGCCTGGTTCAGCGCGAGATTGGCGACCGCCTGGCTCGCGGCATCCTCTCCGGTGCCATCCACGACGGCGACACCGTGACCGTGGACGTGAACCCGGACGTTGCCAGTGACGGCCTGGTCGTGACCTCCGAGCGCGAGCAGAAGGCTGAGGACTAAACTCAACCGGTTGGCTGGGCGGACTTAGCCTGTGGCTGACTCCGCGAGTTCGAAACCGCAAGAAATAGGCTGTGGGGTACCCTCGAAAGGAGGTGCCCCACAGCCGTTTAACGCGTTAGAACCGCGCTGACTGCATTAGTACACAGAGCATTGAGGAGAAGAATGGACCGCTGGACCGACCACCAGAACTTCGCCGCCGCCGGTGAACAGCGCGAAGAAATCGCCTCCGTGCACAGGGCCGCGATTCGCTCTATCCAGCGGGTCGTGGCGGACACCGCCGAACCCCACGACGAGAGGTATGCCGCCGAGGGCATCGCTCGCCTACTCAAGGAGGGTAAGGTTCTCGTGCTGACCGGCGCCGGCGTGAGCACCGAGTCCGGCATCCCCGACTACCGCGGCCCGGGTGGGTCCCTGCACGACCATCGTCCCATGACCTACCAGGAATTCCGTTACGATGATGCCGCCCGTCAGCGCTACTGGGCGCGCTCCTACGTGGGTTGGCGCCGCATGCGCCGCGCCCAGCCGAACCGCGCTCACTACGCGCTCGCCGAGCTCGAGCAGCTGGGCGCTATCAATGGCGTCATCACGCAGAACGTGGACGGCCTGCACGCCCACGCCGGAAGCCGCAATCTGTTGGCCCTGCATGGCGATCTGTCCCGTATCGTCTGCCTGGACTGTGGTCAGGATGAGGGCCGCGAGAGCCTGGATGCGCGCCTGGACGCCGCGAACCCCGGCTACCTGGACCGCTTGGAAGGCCGTGACCTGCGCGTAAACCCCGATGGTGACGTGGAGCTGGACCAGCAGTACATCCAAGATTTTCGGATGGTGCCCTGCCTGGGGTGTGGCTCGACCCGCCTCAAGCCGGATGTGGTGTACTTTGGCGAGTCCGTGCCCGCCGAGCGCAAGGCGCGCAAGGACGCCATGCTCGCCGAGTGCTCGGCGCTGCTGGTGGTGGGTTCCTCAGTGGCGGTGATGAGCAGCTACAAGATTGTGCTGGAGGCCCTGCGTGCCGGCAAACCGGTGGCGATCATCAACGGCGGCCCGGGCCGTGCGGATGCGAAGGCCACCTTCCTGTGGCGCACCGGGGTGGGGGAGGCCCTGGAGCTCATGCTTGATGTGATTGACAGCTAGGCTCTCGATGGTCCGGCCGCTGCGACCACCCGCCCGCGGTTGTGTTGCAATTCATTGCAAATACACCCTTGACTGGTGAAAATACCTTGGAACCCGGGGCTAGAATGAGGGAATGGACATTCGAAACACTATCACTCGCTTCGGTGCCACGGCCCTCATCGGTTGCGGTTTGGTTGTGACCGCCATCCCCGCCACCTTCGCTCAGAATGACGGCGAGACCGTCACTCACGAATACCAGGACCGTGCCGCCTCCCACATCTCCGAGGTCTGGTACAAGGGCGAAACCCTCGAGATTTCCGGCGAGGGCTTCCTGACCCAGGACCGCGCCTCCGGCTCGACCATCGCCATTAAGCTCAACAAGGGCGCCATTAAGATCGACGGTAAGGACTACCTCGAGGTAACCGCCAACGATAAGGGCGAATTTACCGTCTCGATCCCCTGGCAGAGCGACCTGGAAGATCGCGTCTCCGTTGACGTCTACCTGCTCTCCGGCTCCCTGAAGGATAATGACACCGCTCGCGGCGGCAAGGCAGCCACCGTGAAGATTGAGGCTCGTTCCGTGGCCCCCGAGAGCCCCAGCGCCTCGGCAAGCGTTTCGGCAAGCGCTGAGCCCTCCGCATCCCCCAGTGCTACCGCCGAGCCCTCTGCATCTGCCAGCGCTACCGCCGAGCCGAAGAAGGAATCCAAGGCTGATTCTTCTGCCAGCCCCTCGGCATCGGCTACAGCGGCTGACGAGACCGTTGCCTCGGTGGATGCCGAGGTGAAGAACCGTGCCGATGAGAAGGCCTCCGCTTCCGCCTCGGTGAGCCCGAGCGCCACCGCATCGGCTTCCGCGTCTACCGTTGTTTCTCCCTCTGCCTCCGCTGAGGTAAAGAACGAGAAGAAGGCCGACCAGAAGGTATCGACCGCTAAGAACGACCAGAAGGCCGAGCAGAAGGACGGTTCCCAGCAGGCTCCCGCCGCGCAGGATCAGCTGGGTGGCTCCTCGAACGTCCAGGCCCCCGCAACCGAGCAGCCTTCGCCCGAGAGTACCCGCTTCGCTAACTGCTCCGAGGTCGCCGCCGCGGGCCTGGCCCCCATTCCTTCGAGCCACCCGGACTTCCGTAAGCAGTTCGACGCCGATAATAACGGCCTCGGCTGCGAGGTTGTCGACAGCGGCTCCTCCTCGAACGGTGGTTCCTCCTCGAACGGCAGCTCCTCCTCGCAGGACAATCTCGGCTCCAGCGGATCGGGCGCCCAGGATCGTCTCGGCTCTTCCTCGTCGAGCGCCTCTCTCTCGAGTCGCGCGCAGCGTTCCTCGCTGGCTAATACCGGCACCTCGAACGTGTTCACCGTGGCCGGCCTGGGAATGGTGGCCGTTGGCCTGGGTATTGCGGGCGTGACCTCTGTGCTCCGTCGCAAGAACTCCTAAGTTTAGAGTTTAGGAATCCGGTGCTCCGGGCATCGGATGCGTTATTCCAGGATTCCCCTCGCTCGCCTCGCGGGCGTGGGGGATTCTGCGTTTAACGGGGTCCCGAGCGGTAGGGCGTTGAGTGGGTTTACGGACGGAAAACCGTCTAAACTAACGCCCGGATTCCAAGGCGCCGGTAGCGTTCGAATTCTTTGAATATGCGATTGATTCTTCAACTCGCCCCTCAAGAATTCTTCAAGAAGGGCCCATTAAGTGAGTCAGCTCATGTTAAATCGGCATCATGCACCCCGATATTGTCAGGTTCGGTCGTTAGAATGGGGGGCATGAGCATTCGAAACAACATCGCACGCATCGGTGCCACCGCCCTGATTAGCTGTGGCCTGGTCGCTACTACCGTCCCCGCTACCTTCGCTGACGAAGCTGCACAGGAGATTTCCTTTACTTACGCGGATTCCGCACGCCTCATCACCCCCGACACCTGGGTTGAGGGTCAGGGCCTGACCATCGCGGGTGAGGGCTTCAAGACCGCTGACGGCGCCTCCGGCTCCGTGCTGGCCCTGAAGCTGAACAAGGGCGCAGTGAAGATTAACGGCCAGGACTACCTGGAGATCCACGCTGACGAAGCCGGCAACTTCACCGTCACCGTTCCCTGGCAGAGCGAGCTGCAGGGCAATGTCTCGGTTGACCTCTACCTGCTGTCCGGCTCCCTGAAGGATGGTGACGTGCCCCGCGGCGGCAAGGCTGCGACCGTGACCATTAAGGCCGCTAACGAGTCGCTGCCTACCCCGGCCCCGAGCGAGTCCACCGAGCCCACCCCGGCTCCCTCCGAGGACCCGACCCCCGCTCCCTCCGAGGATTCGACCCCGGCTCCGACCACTGAGGCTCCCAAGCCTGCTGAAGAGACCTCCGCACCCGCAGTTGAGGACGCTAAGGAAACCAAGCCCGCTGAGGACCAGAAGCCTGCCGAAGAGCAGAAGTCTGAAGACCAGAAGTCTGACCAGGCTTCCGACTCCTCCGCAAAGGACGAGAAGGCTTACAAGTACCAGAACTGCGCTGACGTATGGGCAGACCGCGGTGGCCCCATTTACAAGGGTGACCCGGACTTCCGCGAGAAGTTTGACGCTGACGGTGACGGAAAGGGCTGTGATGAACAGCCCAATTACAAGAACTCCACGTCTGACAACGACAACCTGGGCTCCAGCTCCTCCAACGACAACTTGGATTCCGGCTCCGGTTCCTCGAACGCATCCTCCAAGAGCT
Organism: Rothia sp. SCPM-O-B-18226 (M350); assembly: GCF_058213595.1. Taxonomy (NCBI): domain Bacteria; kingdom Bacillati; phylum Actinomycetota; class Actinomycetes; order Micrococcales; family Micrococcaceae; genus Rothia; species Rothia sp. SCPM-O-B-18226 (M350). The sequence goes on from NZ_JBYQJS010000001.1 coordinate 319,256, forward strand.
CTTCTTCCCTGGCTAAGACCGGTGCATCCGGTGCGATGACCGCTGCAGGCCTGGGTCTGATTGCTCTGGGTGCCGGTGGTGCAACCATCGTGGCAACCCGCATGCGCAAGAAGGCATAAGTACATACTGAATTCTAGGGGTACTCCCTAGAAACCCGAGTGGGGCTCCCTCTGATGTAGAGGGGGCCCCATTTGTTGTATCCGGGCGCGGCTGACCGCCTCACCGCGCCTCGGTAATTGAAAAAACCTTAAAGATAAAACGCCCTGACCTGCCCTTTAATCGGTGTTTGCGAAGACATAAGTGAGAATTACAGAGCGCACAGGCGTGACACAGCTTCGGACGGGATTCTAGAAACCAAGCAGAACACGTAGGTACTCAAGCCGGAGCCGAGAACAGACGGCTCGGAAGGCTAGAAACCTACCTCACGACCTGGAGCACCCCATGACAATCCTGACCATGGCGATTGCAGACGCCCTCGCGATCGCAATCCTGTGCACCCTTTACCTGGTGCGTCACCGCAACCGCGAAATGATGATTTCCTACGCGGTCATCAACGCCGGTATCTTCACCGTCTCGGTGGCCCTGGTCTCGGCGGGTTCAAACGCCTCGGCCATGGGCATGGGCCTCTTCGGTGTCCTGTCGATTATTCGACTGCGCTCCACCGCCCTGAGCCAGCGAGAAGTCGGCTACTACTTCGTAGCACTCTCGGTCGGCATGATCGCCGGTATCAACATCAGCCCAGCGTACATCGCCTTCATCCTGATGACGGCCCTGGTGGCTCTCATCGCAATCCTGGATGCGCGTAGCGCCCCCGCGGTCAAGGGACAGACCCAGACCGTCACCGCCGATCGCGCGATTAGCGATGAGGAAGAGCTCAAGGCTTACCTGGGCGCCCGCCTGGGCTACGCCATCACCTCGGTCAAGGTGACCGAGCTGGACCTGGTGAACGACCTGACCCGAGCTACCATCACCTACCAGCCCAAGGAGACCACCGAGGGCGGCACCCCCGCAGCGGTGGAGGCAGCAGCACCGCAGGTAACCGCAACCCGCCAGCCCGCGGCAACTCAGCCGGTAGCGCCCACCGCCGAGGCGTACGCCACGCTGGATACCCGGATGATGCCGCTCCAGCGGACTCCCGTCGCTAAGTAAGCCCGGTAGGCGCCACCCCAAAATCTAAAATCCACGACAGACTCACTACTCCCGCCGCCTTCGACGAATCGAGGCGGAACCCCAGAAGGATAGGACCATGACGAACGCAGCCGCAAACATCATTCCCGCAGAGTGGAAGAGCATCAGTCTCGAAGCCATAAACGAGAAGGCAGCCATGCAGACCCGTGTGGACCGCAAGTACATCGTCGATGCGGAAACCGCCGCGAAGGTACTCTCCACGCTTGACGCAGACGCCTCCGTCATGGACATCAAGGGCCAGCGCGACTTCGCCTACGACTCGGTCTACTTCGACACCCCGCAGATGCAGAGCTACCACTCGGCAGCCTACAGCCGCGACGATACCTTCAAAATCCGTACCCGTAGCTACCTGGACTCGAAGCTGACCTTCCTGGAGGTCAAGACCGACGGCGAGCAGGACATGACCGTCAAGAAGCGCATCCCGTACACCTTCGAGAAGCGCGATACGCTCACCGCGGAAGGCCACGAGTACATCACTGCGGCACTTGGTGACATCCTCGCGGGCCCCGTGCACAAGCTGGAGGCGGTCCTGACCACCGGCTACCGCCGTACCACGGTCTTCCTGCCGCAGAGCGAGAAGAACCCGGTCGCCTCCCGCATGACGGTGGACACCAACCTGACCTGGACCCCGCTGTCCGAGAACATCCTCATGGCGGGCGTGAACTACCGTAACTTCCACGGCAACCTGGTCGGCACCACCTACGGCCTGCCGAACACGGTCATCATCGAAACCAAGTCCGGTGTGGAGCCCTCCGTGGCAGATCAGCACCTCTGGGATGCGGGCATCACCCCCTCAAAGATTTCCAAGTTTGCAACCGGCGTGGCGGCGCTGAACCCGCAGCTGGCAAGCAACAAGTGGAAAGAGACCCTGGAGAACTGGATGCACCTGGAACCGGTCGATGGCACCCGCCTGAACGTGGATGACATGACCGAAGAGGATTACCAGAAGCTGCTGACCGAGCGTTTCGCAGCCGCCTAAAACGGCAATCTGGCTAAAACGGCGATCTGGGATGCGCGGGTAGGGTAGTGCACCTACCTTACCCGCACCCCCAGCCCCTCATCTATATCCCCCGAACCAAGCACAACATCGGCTTTATTCACCCCACATAGGCAATAACCGCTCTCACACATGTTCACATTTCACATACGTCTTACCCCTGTGGCGCTGGCTCTACGCGAGTGGTCACCCAAACACAAAGGAAAACCCGTGAAAAAGAGCAATATGATTAAGAGCGCAACCTCCATTACCCTCCTGGCGGCCCTGGCCCTGACCGGCTGCTCGGCAACCTCGGCATCGAACACCAGCGCGACGAGCGCCATCAGCACCTCCACCTCGAGCGATTCCGACACCAAGTCGAAGACCGCCGATTCCTTCTCCACCGACGTGAAGAGCGGCGCGAAGCTCGCCGAGGACACCCACTACTCCGCGAAGGATCTGACCTGGGATTCCTCCAGCGAGGTCACCATCGATCTTTCTAACCCGACCGCGACCGACGGCGTGACCGTCAGCGATGGCGTCATCACCATCACCAAGGCGGGTAACTACCGCCTGAGCGGCACCTATAGCGGCCAGGTCAAGGTTGAGGCAGCCGACAGTGACATGGTCCGCCTGATCCTGGATAACGCGACTATCACCAACTCCACCGGCGCGGCTATCAACGTGGTTGAGGCAGACGAGGTCGTTATCTACACCGCCTCGGGTAGCACGAACACCGTCTCTGACGGCTCCTCCTACTCCGATACCGCCAGCGGCAGCCCCGACGCAGCCATCTACTCCAAGAGCGACCTGACCCTGGCGGGCGAAGGCACCCTGAAGGTTGAGGGCAAGTACGAAGAGGGTATCCACACCACGGACGGCCTGGTCAGTGCCTCCGGCACCCTGGAGGTGACCGCCGCGAACACCGGCATCAAGGGTAAGGATTACGTCGATATCCTGGACGGTACCGTAACCGTGACCGCAACCAAGGACGGCATCAAGGCAACTAACGACACCGACGGCAACCGCGGCTGGGTACGCCTGGGCGGCGGTACCGTGAACATCTCTGCAGGTGACGACGGCTTCAAGGCCGAGCGCGTGCTGGAGATTTCGGGCGGTACCCTGAACATCACCGAGTCGAACGAGGGTATCGAGGCGCAGTACATCAACATCCTGGACGGTACCGTGAACGTGACCAGTTCCGATGACGGCATCAACGCCTCGTACAGCACCTCCAGCTCATCCAGCACCGAGTCGACGTCGAGCTCCACTACGCAGAGCAACCAGACTGCCCAGAGCAACCAGACCGCGCAGAGCAACCAGACCGCGCAGAATACCCAGAGCGGCCAGTCGGCACAGGGTAATGCAGCGCAGGGCGGTCAGGGCGGTCAGCCCCCGGCAGGTGGCCAGGCGCCCTCCGGTAACATGGGTCAGCCCCCGGCCGGTGGCGGCGGTGGCATGGGCGGTGGCGGCGGCACCTTCGAGGTTGTCGACGCGACCATCAACATTGCCGGTGGTACTGTCACCGTGAACGCGAACGGCGACGGCATCGACTCTAACGGTACGGCAACCCTCTCGGGTGGCACCCTGGTCGTGAACGGCCCGTTCACGGGCGGTAACACCTCGCTGGATACCAACGGCGACCTGCTGCTCAACGGTACGACCGTGGTTGCGGGTAACTCCGGCGACATGTTCGAGGCGCCCGCATCCTCCTCCACCAGCGGCTACGTGAAGCTGACGAATCTGTCGAATGTCAGCAGCGGCACGACCATTCAGGTGGCCGATTCCTCGGGTAAGGTGGTGGCCAACTACAAGGTGACCAACTCCAACACCGCACTGATCCTGGTTTCCAGTGCCAATATCACCAAGGGCCAGAGCTACACGGTGTACACCACGACCGATAGCGTGGATGCCTCCAGCACTTCCGTGGCCTCGAACGCCACCTCGCTGGGTAGTTTCACCGCAAGCTAGGGCCCGGAACTTGGGAATCCCATAGACCCCGCGCCGGAGGTCATGACCGGTGCGGCTGATTCTCTCGATGCCGGTCTTGTGAGTGAGCCGCTCGAGAGACACGAACCCCGCTTCGAAGCTGAGTATGCCTTCGACGCGGGGTTCCGTGCGTGGAGAGCCGAGAGCGAGAAAAATAAAACGGATGTTCTGGTGCATAGGGGTGCTCCGCTCCGTAAAATACGTGTTGCAGAGCGCGACATTGAACGTCAAAACAGGGTACTCTATAGTGTAGTAAAGACTGTAGAACGATCCGAGGGAGGGCGTGCCCCGCACGCCCGTAGCTTCGGACAGGATGAAAGAGGGGGTCACGCCATGGGGCGCGGCCGTCAGAAGGCTAAAGCAACAAGGCAGGCTCGGGAGATGAAGTACTTCAGCCCCGAGACCGACTACAGCGCTCTCGAGCGTGAGCTCAGCAGCGCGAAGAATACCAAGTCCTCCGATTCGTCCCGCCGCCGCTATGACGACGAGGACGACTACTCGGCATACGCTGAAAAGTACGCTTCCTACGAGGATGAGGCATAGGGATACGCGGAATGATTCGGTAGGTATCGACCGAGCGTATTCTACAGATGATGAACCGGCTTGAGGCCCCGCACGGGGTGCTCAGCCGGTTTTTTCGTGCCCTCAATACCCCAAGCCGAGAGGGCGAGCCCCGGGAGGAGCGCGGATAAGGGGACGCGTAACCGAGAAAAACACGAAGGAGACCGCTCAGCCGGAGGCCTCGAAAGACGGAACACCCCTGCATAAAATAATTTCGGCTGAATAAGCATACATAGCTGAGGCACAGCTTAGTCATGCCTGGCGCTGAGAGTACACGGGCAATCTAGAGTCATGAATAACGAACAGAACATGACTCAGAACAGCAACCAGACCACCCAGGCCGCGGCAGAACAAACCGCCGCAGAGCAAGCCGCAGTAGAACAGAAGTTCGCCAAGAAGAAGCTCACCCGCCGTATCTTTATCGGAGGCGGCCTCGGCGCGCTCGCCGTTGTTGGCGGCGGCGCGGGCTGGGCCTACAACCGCTACCTGGCAGAGCACACCGAGATCGAAGACACCACCGCCTACGAGGCGGCCGCGGCCCAGGCGAACGCCTCGGCATCCGGCTCCGCCACCGCAAGCCCTAGCGAACTGACCGGGGTGAAAATCGATGGCCAGAGCCTCACCGCTAACGAAGGCTCGATTACCATCACCTCCACCACCACCGGTAGCGGCTCCGACGCGGTTGTTTCCTTCGTCGCGGACATCAAGCTCGATAACGCGACCCTGCTGCGTAGCGCCTTTGCGAACAACAAGTTCGGTCAGAACATCATTGATACCCCCTCGAATATCGCCTCGGAGCACAACGGTATCTGGGCCATTAACGGCGACTACTACGGCTTCCGTACCACCGGCATCGTGATCCGAAACGGTGTTGTCTACCGTGACTCCGGTGCACGTGAAGGCCTCGCCTTCTACCGCGACGGCTCCGTCAAGCTCTACGACGAAACCGCAACCAACGCCCAGACCCTCGTCAACGAGGGTGTGTGGAACACCCTCTCCTTCGGCCCGGCCCTGGTGAAGGATTCCGCCATCGTGGATGGCATCGACAGCGTTGAGGTGGACACCAACTTCGGTAACCACTCGATTCAGGGTAACCAGCCTCGAACCGGTGTGGGTGTGCTCGGCGCCAACCACCTGGTCTTCATCGTGGTCGATGGCCGTTCCACCAACTATTCGCGCGGCGTGACCATGACCGAGTTCGCGCAGATGTTCAAGGACCTGGGGTGCGTGAGCGCCTACAACCTGGACGGTGGTGGCTCCTCCGCCATGGTCTTCAACAACCAGCTGGTCAACCGCCCCCAGGGTGGCACGAAGGAGCGTGGAACCAGCGACATTCTCTACATTGCCGGGAGCGCATCATGATTATTCTAATTCCCGCATATAAGCCTGACCAGTCTCTTGTCCGTCTTGCGCACGCTCTAAAGGCGCAAGACGCGAGCGCAGAGATCCTCGTTATCGACGATGGATCCGGTAGCACCTATGCGCCAATTTTTGCCGAGCTGCACCTGGATGGGGCCATCGTTCAGACCCACCCCGTCAACCGAGGCAAGGGTGCGGCCCTGCGCACCGGCATCGAGTGGGCGCGGACCAATCGCCCCGGCGAAATTCTCGTGACCGCGGATGCGGACGGCCAGCACCTACCCCAAGATATCTTCCGAGTGGGTGTGCGCACCGAAACCGCCGCGGTGGCAGGGCAACGGAGCATCATCCTCGGCGTGCGTACCAAGCCCGACCCGAACGCCGGCGAAGAAGGCACGAAGGTGCCGCTACGCTCCAAAATTGGCAACAGCGCAACCGTAGGCTTCTTCGCCCTGGCGACCGGCGCCCGCGTGGCAGACACCCAGACCGGTCTGCGCGGCTTCACCCCGCAGATCCTGGACTGGCTGCTGCAGATTCCCGGAGATAAGTACGAGTACGAGTTCTCCATGCTGCTGCGCGCAACCCGCGCAGACGTGGAGTTGGTGCAGGTACCCATCGTGAAGGTCTACGAGCCGGGCAACCCGACCAGCCACTTTAGGCCTCTGCAGGACTCGGCGCTGATTTACGCACCGCTGCTTGCCTTCCTGGCGTCCTCGTTTGTGACCGGCTTCCTGGTGGATGCTATCGCCCTCTTCGTCCTGGTGGGCTTGGGCGTTCCGCTGCTGGCAGCCGTGATTGGTGCCCGCGTCATCTCGGCGCTGACGAACTTCACCGTCAACCGAATGCTCATGCACGACGGAGGCGCACGCCCCTCGGCATCCTCCTCGCTGGTACGTTACACCGTGCTGGCGGTGGGTATCCTCGCAGCCAACGCGGCTCTGATGGAAACCCTGACCGGCCTGGGTGTATCCCTGCTGGTCGCCAAAATCCTGACCGAGCTGATCCTTATTCCGGTCAGCTTCGCGGTCCAGCGCCGCTGGGTTTTTCTACCCACCCAGCGTCAGGAAAACCCGCGAGAAAAGACAACGGCAACCAACGCACCCTCGGGTCTGCGTGCGGTCAGCTACGAGTCCGCTCGCGTGGAGGCAACCGGTATCCGTACCGGTGTGCGCGCCTCCCAGGTACGCCCCTAGCTCGTCTACCCTAGCGTCCAGCTCGCTAGGGGCGTACCCCAAGATTTCTCCCACCTGTCAGTCGTGAGGGTGGGTGGGAGAAGCAAGCTGCAGCACCGATTGCGGCAGCGTTCTGTTCACGCAAAGCCCCCACCGGGACGTACCCGGCGGGGGCTTTGCGATTGTCATTCTTTGAGGTTTCCCACGGCTAACGCCGCCGGAAGACTGAGGGGTGAGAGCTCACCGAATTACTGACCGGGAATCAGGCCGTGCGGGGTGATCAGGAACGGCGGGTTGTGATTCGTGGTCGGGTTGGTCACGTAACCGGTGCGAGCCGCACGGGTCGGGTACTTCGGTGCACGCTTGGGCTTGGGGTGCGCCGGGGTGACGTTCTTGCCCTGCAGGACCTCCAGAGCGCTCGCGGCGTTCGCGATGCCCGCACCGCATGCGTTCACATCGCAGGTCAGCGGCTTTGCGCTCTGCTTGAGAACCTGCTTTGCACGATCAGCGGTCAGCGAGGGGTCCACGGACTTCATCAGGGCGATGATGCCGGCCACCTGGGGAGCCGCCATGGAGGTGCCGTCGTACTCGGTGTAGCCGGCACCGGTGGATACGGTGGTGCCGAGGTCCACGGTAGACATGATGCCGTCGCCGGGGGCGCTCACATCAACGATCTTGCCGTAGTTGGAGAAATCGCTGCGCTGACCCTTCTGATTCGTGGAGCCAACCACGATCGAACCGCCGCAGTTTGCGGGGGCAATCTTGGAGGTGTCCTGATCGTCGTTACCGGCGGCAACCACCAGAATGGCACCACGCTTATTCACCTCGGCAATGGCCTTGGAGTATGTCGCGGGGCAGGTACCCTCGCCACCGAGGGAGAGGTTGATGATCTGGGCGGGGTGGGTGTTGGCGGGCACGCCTTCAACGGTGCCGCCCGCGGCCCACACCATGGCATCCGCGATATCGGAGTCGTAGCCGCCGCACATGCCCAGGGCGCGCAGGGGCAGAATCTTGGCGTTGGGAGCCACGCCCGCGATGCCGCGCTTGTTGTTCATGATTGCGGCGATGGAACCGGCCACATGGGTGCCGTGCCAGTTGGACTCGGAGGCCTCAGAGCCAGCGGCGCAGACGCCGGCTTCTTCCCAGTTACCCTGGTCGGTGGGGTCGGCGTCGCGGCCGTTGCCGTCACGGGCGATGGAGGGCTCGGTGATGAAGTCGTAGCCGGGCAGAACGTTCGCGTCGAGGTCCGGGTGCTTGACGATGCCGGAGTCAATCACAGCAACGGTCACGCCGGAGCCCTGGGTGGTGGCCCAGGCCTCGGGAGCGGAGATGCCCTTAGCGTCGTGTAGGTTCCACTGCTGGGGGTACAGGGTGTCATTCGGGGTGACGGCCGCCTGGTTCTTCGAAGCGCTTGCGGCCTTGGCCAGGGTGCTGGTGGCCTGGCGGCGCGCGCTGGAGCGGCGCATCAGGTCGGGCTCGACGGAGGCGACGGAGGTGTTGGAGCTCAGCGCCGCCATGTACTTCTCCGCCTGCTCTGCGGTGAGCTTGGAAGAAGTGGTCACCACGGTTGCCTTCTGGGAGGTGGTGCGCACGTAGTTGGTTTTGACATTGAGCAGGTCGTCGATCTTCTGCACATCGGCGGTGATGCCGGAGTAGAGAGAATCGCTCCAGGTGGCAACATGGGTGCCCGCGGGGCTTGCCCAGTTGATGCCTCCGGCGTTCAACGCGTCATCGGTGTAGGTGATGACGAAGCGGTTGAAACCTGCCTTCTGCTGATCGGAGCTGAGGGAGGAGATGGTCGTGTGTGCTGCGGCGCGAGCTGCGTTGCTGGTCTGGGCGGGAGCCGCGAAGGTTGCGGGTGCGCCCAGGGAGGCCACGAGTGCTGCGGCGGTTCCCATGCTCAGTGCGACGCGTGCGATGCGGTGCGAGGAGGGATGAGTGGTAAAAGACATCGGGGTCCTTTGCATATGTGAGTGCCGGAAGCGGCAGTTGGTGAGGATGACCCACTCACATAAATGCACTTTTCGGAAAACATTTATATTTCTTTGTGTGCCGCGTTGGCAGTGCGGTAACGGAAAGAAAAATGCACATTACTGCATTAATGTGCAATGTTTTCTAAGTCCCTGGAGGAGTTTGTTTCGGAAGCGGTTTATGCGGTGAGATATTGCTATCCTAGCACCTTTCCCTCATGGCAAAGCTCCAAAAACCGGGAATGTGGCACAGCTAATGTATTTTTTTGATTTTGGGATAAAAATAAAGAATTGCCTAGTCAAGACAATATTGAGAGATTAAAGTAAAGATTTAGATATTCCTCAGCCCGGCATAAATAGTTGCATAGCAGAATTGATATTTTAGGAATAAAGTATCGCATTATCGCAAACACCATCCCGCCGGGTAGTGCATGAACACCACCTGATGGGTCGTGGCATGAGGGGACCGAGAGCACCGAGAGCGCGGGGTGTTAGGTCGCAAAAGGCGGGGCTCGGTGAAGGATTCTTCACCGAGCCCCGCCTGATGCCCAACCGGGCTTGCGGGATGAAGCGCTTAAAGTGCTCGTCCAGAAGGTAGAGCCCGCCCGATGTGGGCGGGGCTTAGCTCACCAGGGTGAGCTCGCCGGTCTCACGGGGCTTCTGCACGGGGGAAGTCATCGTGTAGTCCCCATCCTGCTGGGAGTCCCCGTCGTCGCTCAGGTCGTTCGCCTCCTGCGACTGGGTGCCGGATTCCTCGGAGGAATCCGCGTCGGCCGAGACGGCATCGGGGTTGATGGCCTCTGCGTTATCGTTGGTCATCGTAGCCGGCTCTTCGGCGCTATCCGGGGCCTGCCCACCCTGAACCTCAACGGAGGTATCCTGCGCATCAATATCGGACAGGGCCGTGCGGTGGGCGGAGGTAATTACCCTGGAGGTGTAAATGGTGCGCGGGCGGCTAAAGGACATCTTGCCCTGCGCGTCCAGGTTGCCTACGTACTGAGCAATCTTACGGCTACTGATGATACCGCGTCCGCAGTAGCCCTTGTCGCACTTAATCGGGTTGGCCGCGGCGTTGAAAGCGGAGCTGTAGACCTTCTGGCGGCTGACGTTTGCGCCGTTCACAAACTGCTGAGCCAGGATACCGGACACGTGCGGTGCCGCCATGGAGGTGCCGCTCCTGTAGACGTAGTTGTACTTGCCGTTGGGGCGGTTGATGCTGTCAATACCCAGAGAGAGGATATCGGTACCCGGGGCAGAGACGGTAACGGTCTTGCCGTAGTTCGAGTCCGATGCGCGGGTGCCGTTCTTGGTGCTGTTACCCACCGCGATGACGCCCTTGCAATTGGCCGGAGCAAACTGCGAGGCATCAATCCCGGCGTTGCCGGCGGCTGCGACCACGATAGCGCCCTTAGAGAGCGCGAAATTAATGGCCTTCTGGTAGGCGTTGGGGCATGCTCGAACGCCGCCCAGGGACAGGTTGATAATCTGTGCGGGATGCTTATTATCGGGAACGCCGTTGATGTGACCGCCCGCCGCCCACATGATGGCGTCGGCGATGTCCGAGGTCTGACCACCGCATCGACCGAGCACGCGAATCGGCTGGATGGCGGCCAAGTCAGAGACACCCGCAATACCCTGGCGGTTCTGGCCGCGTGCGGCGATGATGCCGGCAACGTGCGTGCCGTGCCAGGTTGAAATCTGCGCGTTCTGCATGTCGCCGCAGAGGTTGAAGGGAGCCTGATCGCCCTCGTCGGTGGGGTCGGCGTCGCGGCCATTGCCGTCGCGGCCGCTCACCGGATTGCTAATGAAGTCGTAACCCGGCACTAGAGAGTGGATGAGCTCGGGGTGGCGGGTGTAACCGGTATCAATCACCGCAACGGTCGTCTTCAGGCCGCGATACAGGCGCGCGTTGCCGGTGTTGCCGATGCCGACGGTGGGGTTGGTGAGGTTCCACTGCTTGGAATACAGGGGGTCGTTGAAGACGAAGGTGCTTTCGACCGCCGGGTAGTTGACGTAGTCGGGCTCCACGGAGGCCACGTTGGGGTTGGAAGCCAAGCGGTCCATGAACTCCTGGGCCTGTTGCTTGTCCAGCTTCTTGGAGGTCTGGACAATTGCGTCGTTGGAGGTGGTGGTGCGGACAACCCCGCCGCTGGTTTCGAGGGAAGCCGCGGAGGAGTCGATGGTCTGCTGGATGCCGCTGTCCAGGTCACCGGGGGTTACTCCTCCGGCCACCTCGGCATCTCCGCTACGCTCCTCGGCTCGCTGCTTTGCATCGTCGGTGTAGGTGACGATGAACTGGTCAAACTTCTGCTGGGGAAGGGAACCGGGAGCGGCACTTCGCGGAGCACCCTGGGGCGATCCCGCGTTGGTGGGAACGCTAAAGGGGGAGGCAGGAGCGGCAGCCTCGGCCTGGTCGGCCTGAGCGGCATCCTCGTGGGGCGCCTGCGCAAGGGCTGCAGGAAGGTTGCCGCCGAAGATGAGGGAGCCTGTGGCCAGCAGGGCGAAGCCTGCGCGGAAGGGTTTCATGACGGTGGGATGGTTGGCTCTGTGTGACGCTGTGGAGTGGCCAGCTGAGGGCACGGGCCAGTGGAGCTTCATGAGAAATCTCCTGATGAGTTGAGAGTACGCGGATAGTGTGGTGTGTACCGGAGCCGTCCTGCGTTTTTCGTCTACGGCTAGGTATTGCTAAGCGACGTAAACCGAGGAACGCAGGAAAAGATTTTCCGTCGATGCGCTAAGAAGCATGGAATCGCGCATATCTTTTGGATGGCGTATAAAGGTACCTCATTAAGCTATCACCTAAAGAAGAGATTGAGGTATATCTCTACTATATTTTTTATATCAAGATGTGAATTTTTCCTTGTGGAATGGAATAGCCTGCCCGCGGCTGAAGGAATTCTGAGCTTAAGGTTGAAAGTTAAGCGCTCAATAGGTGGGTGGTGCAGAGTCCCGATTCGAACCCGGGCGCTTATTAGCACTATAGTGTAAGCACTTTAATGCAGAGAAAATGTTCTTGTCATTAAAATAAAGAGAATTAAAAGAACGTGAAGTAAAACTAAGAGTGCCTCGAAAATAGGGGGGATTCCCAGGGGAAGCCAAAATGGTGGAATGCCCAAAGTACAGGAGACCCAAAGTACAGGAGGGGCCGGTACACAGAGGGCCGGTACACAGAGGGCCGGGGTGGTCCCACACGAGTGGAGCCACCCCGGCCCTTTGGTACGGTCTCATGACCGCTCAAGTACGTTAGGAGGCGTAAGAGCCTAGCAGGCGAACCGCGCCGCCGTCCACGCCCTTAGCGCCCTGAACGTAATCGGGGTTGTTAGCCTCGGGCTCGCCGGCAGCAACAACATCACCCATAATCCAGGAGGGGATACCGCGGTCGTTCAGGCGCTTGGTAGCAGCCTCAGCCACGGAGGGGTCAACGATAGCGATCATGCCCACGCCCAGGTTCAGGGTGCGCTCCAGGTCGGCAAGGGGCACGTTGCCCAGCGAACCAATCAGGGAGAAAATCGCAGGGATCTGCCAGGTGGAGCGGTCCACGCGACCCTCCAGACCCTGGGGCAGAACGCGAGCCAGGTTAGCAGCCAGACCGCCGCCGGTCACGTGGGAGAAGCCGCGCACACCGCTACCGGTGGTGCCGTCCTCACCGTTGACGGGGAATGCTGCCGCCAGGTCCAGGCAGTCTGCCGCGTACACGCGGGTGGGTTCGAGCAGCTCTTCACCGATGGTGCGGCCCAGCTCGTCCACCTGACGCTCCAGGCCCCAGCCGGCCACGTTCAGGACCTTGCGGACCAGGGAGTAGCCGTTGGAGTGAATACCAGAGGAGGCCATGGCAATCAGCACGTCACCCTCGCGCACACGGTCCGGGCCGAGCAGCTCGTCCGCTTCAACCAGACCGGTTGCGGCACCGGCGACATCGTACTCGTCCTCGGCCAGCAGGCCGGGGTGCTCGGCGGTCTCGCCGCCGACCAGGGCGGTACCGGCCTGTGCACATGCGCCAGCGATACCGCGCACGATATCGGCGATGCGCTCGGGAACGACCTTGCCGGTGGCAATGTAGTCGGTCATGAACAGGGGCTTGGCGCCACAAACCACGATATCGTCTACAACCATGCCAACCAGGTCGTAACCGATGGTGTCGTGAATATCCAGGGCCTGAGCAATGGCAACCTTGGTGCCCACGCCGTCGGTGGAGGTGGCCAGGTAGGGCTTGCGGTACTTGACGAGTTCGGAGACGTCGTACAGGCCCGCGAAGCCGCCCACGCCACCAACAACGGAGGAGTTGTGGGTCGCCTTGATAGCGCCCTTCATCAGCTCAACGGCGCGATCGCCAGCCTCAACGTCAACACCTGCGCTCGCGTAGGTTACGGTGGTGGTGTTCTCGCTCATTAGGATTCCTTCGGGGTAGCGGTAGCGGAGGAGCTTGCGGGGATGCGGTCCGCCTCGGTCAGCAGGCCCTCGAGATCGGCGTCGGGGCCGGGGCTGCACATGCCCATACCGGCGTCGTCTGCGGCAACCTGTACTGCGGAGGGATCGAACTTCGTTTCGAGAGTTTCGGTGCCTTCGCGGGTGTCAATCGAAACGGCCTCAGCATGCTCAGGCTTGGAGGGGACGGGGCGCTCCACGGTCACCTCAGCTGCCTTACCGGCGAGGGGTCCGCCCTTGCCCTTCTCCGAGGAGTCGAAGAGGGACTTGCCGCGTCGTTCCTCGCTCGGCAACTCAATCGGGTATTTGCCGGTGAAGCATGCGGTGCACATGTTTTCGGCGGGCTGCTCGGTGGCTGCCATCATGCCGTCCTGAGAGATGAAGCCGAGCGAATCGGCACCCAGGGAGGACGCGATTTCGTCCACGGACAGACCGTTCGCAATCAGCTCCGCACGGGAGGCGAAGTCAATACCGTAGAAGCAAGGCCACTTCACGGGCGGGGAGGAGATGCGCACGTGCACTTCCTTCGCGCCGGCCTCACGGAGCATACGCACGAGGGCACGCTGAGTGTTACCGCGAACAATGGAGTCGTCAATAACGACGAGGCGCTTACCTGCAACCACAGACTTGAGTGGGTTCAGCTTGAGTCGAATACCGAGCTGGCGGATAGTCTGCGAGGGCTGAATGAAGGTTCGGCCCACGTAGGCGTTCTTGACCAGGCCGTTACCGTAGGGAATGCCGGACTCTTCGGCGTAACCAATAGCAGCCGGAACACCGGATTCGGGAGTGGGCATGACCAGGTCAGCTTCAACAGCGTGTTCGCGGGCAAGCTGACGGCCCATTTCTACGCGGGATTCGTAGACGCTGCGGCCGGCGATGGAGGTGTCAGGGCGGGCCAGGTAAACGTACTCGAAGACGCAGCCGGCGGGCTTAGCTTTTGCGAAACGCTGGGAACGCAGACCGTTCTCATCAATGGTGATGAGCTCGCCGGGCTCCACTTCACGCACGAAGGACGCACCGACAATATCAAGTGCCGCGGTTTCGGATGCGACAACCCAGCCACGCTCCAGACGACCGAGCACGAGGGGGCGTACACCCTGCGGGTCGCGTGCAGCGTAGAGGGTGTGCTCATCCATGAAGGTGAGGCAGAAAGCACCGCGAAGGGTCGGCAATAGGTCGAGTGCTGCTTCTTCGAGGGAGTCGAAGTCGTGCTCCGCCAGCAGGGCGGTGACGAGTGCGGTGTCGGTGGTGTTGCCCTGGGCGAGTTCGCCGTGCTTGGGGGGCTTGCCGCCGTTCTTTTCAATCAGACGCTCGTAGAGGTCTGCCGAGTTGGTGAGGTTACCGTTGTGCGCCAGGCAGAGCGTGCCGTGCGGGGTGGTACCGAGAGTCGGCTGCGCGTTAGCCCAGTGGGATGCGCCGGTGGTGGAGTATCGGGCGTGGCCGATAGCGTGGTCGCCGGGCATGGAACTGAGGGTGGCTTCGTCAAAGACCTGGGAGACCAGTCCCATATCTTTGTACACGTGGATGCGTTTGCCGTTACTGGTTGCGATACCTGCTGATTCCTGGCCGCGGTGCTGGAGTGCGTACAGGCCGTAGTAGGTTAGCTTTGCCACGTCCTCGCCGGGTGCCCAGACACCGAAGACGCCGCAGGCGTCCTTGGGGCCGTGGTCAATTGGATCGAGGTCGTGAGTGAGTTTTCCGTCGGGGCGAATCAATTCACTTCTTTTCGACGATGGGACTGCGGATGCGTCTGTGCAAGCGCAAGATTAGGGCGTGTTGCCGCACTCACACCTGCCTGTGTGTGCCGTAGCATACACCAGACCTTTAAAAGTGTACCGGGTTTCGGAGCCGATGCGGTGAAAGATGCGCTAAATACCTCAGGATGGACCACTAGAACAGGCACCAAACACGCCAAATCACGAAAACTGCGTGGACCTGTGAGCTCGTAGCGAATTCTAGAAGAGCGGCAACAAACCCGAAAGGTCACTACGCTCACCCGACGCATCCAGCGCACCGGCACTCACCGCCTGCGCCCACGAACAGGCACCCAGAACCAGCGCCGCCCACACGAGTGGACGCGCCTCCACCACGGACGGCGGGGTACCGCGCGTATGGCGGGGGCCAGCAATACACTGAGTCACACCCAGCGGGGGCACGCGCACCTCCACGCTATTGCCGGGGGCGAGGGTTGCCAGCTCTTCCAGAGTGAAGCGCACGAAGGTCGCACGCACCGAACGGGGGAGCGCGGCAAACGCCTGTTCTATTTCGACGGGTACGAGTGCGGTCTCGGAAGGCTCAGAATCAAAGGAAGCGAAGAGCGCGCGCACCTCGCGGACCGCCGCCACGCCCGCCTCCTCGCTCGTCTTGCGTCGAATGGCCACGGCTACTTTCCCTCCGGGGCTTCAGTAAAAAGCTCCTCGTGCACGCGAATCTCGCCCACCACAACCGGCTTGCCGTCCACGTAGCCACCGGTCACCGGGCGAACCACCAGCGCGAGTAGGCGCTCGCATTCCTCGGTGCTCAGGTAGCCGCCAGCAACGAGAGCACGCAGAGCCACGGCGTACATGGCGCGGTGCGAACCGTCGCTCATCTTCACCACCACGGAAGCGCCCGAACGCAGACCAATGCAGAGCACGCCCTCCGCGCCGCCCTTGACGATTGCGTCCAGTTCTTCGCTGAGCACGGTGTCGGGGGAGCCGGGTGCCTGAATCAGTTCGGGGTAGTCCACCATGGCGGTGGCGACCGTGGAGGCGCGCGCATCCGCCCCGAGGTTGCGGATTGCCGAGCCCAGGGTCGAGTAGGCGCGTGCGGCACCGGTCAGGGAGACGGCGTGCACGGGTGCGCCGCAGCCGTCAACGCCGATGGCGGCTACCGGCTCGCCGGTGAAGGCCTCAATTTCTTCGGTGATGACCTGCTGTAGCGGGTGGGCGGGGTTGAGGTAGTTGTGCAGAGTCCAGTTCTGCGAGCCCTCTTCGAGATCGCCGCGCTCAAGCTTGGCGGTGCATGCCCACAGGAATGCGGCGTGCTTGCCGGAGCAGGGATGCGCCAGGGCAGTAGCGGCAAGGTTCGCCTGAACCATTGCCTGGCGTGCCTGCTTGTCGGAGGGGAGCGTGGGTTTGAGCGCCAGGTTTGCCGGGGTGAGCGGGTTGGTTTCGGTGCTGCCCTGGGTGAGTACGTCCTGCACGGCGCGCATCTGCTCGAAGGTGCCGCGGTGCGAGCCGCAGGCGATGGCGACCTGGGAGCCGCGCAGGGGTGCGCCCGCCTTCATGGATCCGATGGCCTGCAGCGGTTTGGCTGCGGAGCGCAGGTAGAAGGGCTCGTGAATGTCGCCGAGGGCAAGCTGCACATCGCCGTCGGGGCCCAGCAGGATGAGGCGGCCGCGGTGGCGTGCCTCAATGAAGTTGTTGCGGGTGAGCTGCGCGAGTTCTACGTCGAAGGCGCTGCTGTGGTCGGTGGTGTGAGTGGTTGCCTGTGGGGTGGTGCTGTTGGTCATTCTTCTAGTTTAAACGGGGTGTGCGGCTTGACCCTATTTGTGTCTGGTGGCGCGGAGCTAGGATGGGCTGGTGCGGTCGAGGGAGAGCCGTGTGAAGAGATTCACGTTTACTGCGAGTTGAAGTTATGAGTAACTCATTTTTATAATTGAAGTGTGCTCAAGCGCAACGGGTAAGACTAAGGTAAGTGAGCGAGGCACAGCCCGCACGAACCGAAAAACCCAGCACCGCATAGGACCGACCACGATCGACGCCCGACGAACCATTCCGGCGCCTCGACGTACCGCCTCATGAATACGGCGATGACCAAGGCAGCGGCAGATGAGTAAAACCCCACCCCGTCAATCGATGAGCTATGAGTGTACCTACTCAAAATCTCATTATCTCCGCCGCGCCCCACTATGCGATCTGAGAACGGGCGTAAAGTATCCAGTAGGAAATTGATGCAGTCCTTAGGGGTCGACCCCGGACCTAGGAATAAATCGCTAGGTGCGACCCGGTACGAGTATGCATCCTTACCGCCCCTCACCCCTCTGAACTCACTCTCGAGCGGTGAGCGGCAACCATGTAAAGGAGTACATCCATGGCAGAGCAGAACAACACCTTCGCGCAGAACACCTCCCACAAGGGTGGCGTGGGCGTGGATTCTGAATTCCACGCAAAGTTCTTCCCCATCCTGGCCCGTGTTGCTTCTGTGACCGCAGTGCTCATGTACGTGTTCTACTTCCCGCAGATTATCGGTAACCTGAGCGGTCACAAGGGTGACTGGATTCAGCCTCTGGTTGCGGCTATCAACTGCACCCTGTGGGTTCTGTACGGTCTGTGGCGCCCCAAGAAGGACGTCCCGATCATCATTGCGAACGCTCCCGGTATTGTCTTCGGTGGCCTGGCTGCTATTACCGCCCTCATCTAATTTCATCGCGTAGCGACTTCTACGGCCCTTTTCATGTGCCCTTCGGGGCGTCGGGGCATGAGAAGGGCCGTTTTTTAGTGCCCTCGGCTCCCCTTTTTGAGAGGGTACCGGGTACCCTAAATACTATGAAGGTTTTGGTACTGGGCCCCGGTGGCCGTGAACACGCTATTATCCGTGCGCTTCTGCGCGATCCTGAGGTGACTGAGGTGCACAGCGCCCCCGGCAACGCCGGTATTGCTCAGGATGTTCCCGTCCACGCAATTGATGCGAATGACCCCGCCCAGGCAACCGCCCTGGCACGCGAACTGAACGCCGACCTGGTCGTTATTGGCCCGGAGGCGCCGCTGGTCGCAGGTGTTTCTGACGCACTGCGTGAGGCGGGTTTTGACGTTTTCGGCCCCTCCGCGGCTGCCGCTCAGCTGGAGGGTTCCAAGGCCTTCGCGAAGAAGGTCATGGAAGAGGCTTCCGTGCCGACCGCGCGTGCCCACGAGGCACGCACCCTCCCCGAGGCTGAGGCCGCCCTGGACGAGTTCGGCTCCCCCTACGTGGTCAAGGATGACGGCCTGGCTGCCGGTAAGGGCGTTGTGGTGACCGAGGACCGCGCCGTAGCGGTTGAGCACGCGCGCGCCTGCTTCGAGGCCGGCGGCTCCGTAGTCATCGAGGAATACCTGGATGGCCCCGAGGTGTCCCTCTTCGTCATCTCCGACGGTAAGAACGTTCTGCCGCTGTCCCCGGCCCAGGACTTCAAGCGCATTTTCGACAACGACGAGGGCCCGAACACCGGTGGTATGGGCGCCTACACCCCGCTTCCCTGGCTGCCCGAGGGCTTCGTGCAGGAGGTCGTGGAGAAGGTTGCCCGCCCGACCGTTGCACGTATGGCTGAGCGCGGTACTCCGTTCGTGGGCGTGCTCTTCTGCGGCCTGGCGGTGACCAACCGCGGCGTGCGCGTCATCGAGTTTAACGCCCGCTTTGGCGACCCCGAAACCCAGGCGGTTCTGGCGCGCCTGCGCACCCCGCTGGGTCAGCTGTTGCGCGCGGCTGCCCGCGGTGAAATTTCTGAGGGTACCGAGCTGGACTGGGATCCCCGCACCGCGGTGGACGTGGTTATGGCCGCCGAGAACTACCCGGGCACTCCCCGCAAGGGTGACGCCATCTCCGGCCTGGATAAGGCGAATGCCCTGGAGGGCGTGCACGTGATTCACGCGGGCACCGTGGTTTCCGGCGAGGAAATCCACACCGCCGGCGGCCGCGTGCTGGCCGTTGTGGCGCTCGGTGAGAACCTGGGCGCCGCCCGCGACGCCGCCTACGAGGGCGTTCGCGCCATCTCTTGGGCTGGCGCGCAGTACCGCACCGACATCGCGCTGAAGGCCGTGGAGAACCGCATCCACATTCCCGCCCCGCGCGACTAAAACCTAAGGTGACCGGCTTCCCCGCTTGAGGGTGGGGGAGCCGGTCGCTTCTTTGCCACTCGCTTCTTTATTCCTCGTCGCCTCAGCTTTTCCCGGGTTCATTTCCTCGGCTCGGGGGTGCTGGCGGCGACGACCGGGGCAGGTGGGGTTCTCAAGATTGTGCCGTATTGATGCTCAATTGGCACTATCGGGAGCCGTGCCTGTCGCGGTATTGTAATTACACAGACTTTTTGCATCCACATCACACCACCTCATCAGGAGAAATTCTCATGACTTCTCGTTCTAACCCCCTGGAAATTCCGGGCTGGACTCACATCTATTCCGGCAAGGTCCGCGACCTGTACGTTCCGAATGAGGAGCGCTTCGACGCCACCGGCTTGACCGTCAATGATGACGCTGAGCTGCGTGCCGGTTCGGTCATGGTTGTTGCCTCGGACCGTATTAGCGCTTTTGACCGTATTCTGCCCACCGAGATCCCGGATAAGGGCAAGATTCTGACTCAGATGTCCCTGTGGTGGTTTGAGCAGCTTAAGCAGGTTCCGAACCACGTGCTGTCCACTGACGTTCCGGATGTTGTGGCTGGTCGAGCAATGATTTGCCGCTCCCTGAACATGTTCCCGGTGGAGTGCATTGTGCGCGGTTACCTGACCGGTTCGGGTCTGGCTGTGTACAACGAGACCGGTGAGATTGCCGGCGTGAAGTTGCCTGCGGGCCTGGTGGATGGTTCCCGCCTGGAGACCCCGATTTTCACTCCGACCGGTAAGGCTGAGGTGGGTGAGCATGATGAGCTGGTGACCCGTGAGGAGCTGTACGCTGAGGTGGGTCAGCCGGTGGGCGAGCGCCTGGAGGAGCTGAGCCTGAGCCTGTACTCGACCGCGGAGAAGATCGCGCGCGAGCAGGGCATTATTCTGGCCGACACCAAGCTGGAGTTCGGTACCGACTCGTACCGCGGCGAGATTACCCTGGGTGATGAGGTTCTGACCCCGGACTCCTCGCGTTTCTGGGATGCACAGCAGTACGAGCCCGGTCATGCTCAGCCGAGCTTCGACAAGCAGTACGTGCGTGACTGGCTGCGTTCGCCGGAGTCGGGTTGGGATGGTTCGGATAACGTGCCGCACCTGCCTGAGGAGGTTGTGGAGAAGACTCGTGCCCGTTACGTTGAGGCGTATGAGCGTCTGACCGGCACGAAGTTCTAAACTCAATATTTCGGGCTGAAATAAGTCTTTGAGATTGCTAAAGGGCGGTGCCCCGGAAGGTCATTCTTCCGGGGCACCGCCCTTTAGCTATGTGGGTTTATGAGGTTGAGGGGCGAAGCCTAGCCGTCATGAGCGTCTTCATCGTGTACGTTCTCGTGGCACAAATCCTCGTGCAGAATATCCCGCGCTGGATGCTGCCGCGCCCGCTCCTCCGCAGCCCGGTCAGACAGCGAATAGAACCACGTAATATGCTCGCACACCCGATCATAGGCGGCCTGCTCATCGTGCGAAGTGATTGCCTCAATAATGCCGTAATGCTGCTCCTGCAGCGTGCGCTTGACCGCCTCCCAATCCTTCAGGAAAGGAACCGCCTCCTGCACATAACTCATCGTCGCCATGTGCAGAGAGTCAATGACCGTATCAAGCACAATATTGCCGCCAAGCTTCGACAGTTCATAGTGAAAACGCGTATCGCAGAAATGGAAACGCTCATCACTGATCTGCTCATCCATCTCCACCAGATGCACGCGTGCCCGCTCCAGCGCCGCTTCACGCTCCGGGGAATCCGGCGCTGCTGCCGCAGCACGGGCGGCGGGGCCCTCCAACAGCAGTCGGGTTGAGACAACGTCCTTCACCGGCAGGCTACGGGTCGCAATGTGCATGCGCAGAGCCCAGCTGAGTGCATCCGACGGCTCCGAAATAATAATCGCGCCCGACTTCGGGCCCGAGCCCGTGCTGGAACGAATCAGGCCCAGCGCGTTCAGAACGCGCAGGCCCTCACGCACCGAGGGACGGGAAATACCGTACCGCGCCGCCAGCTCACGCTCGGAGGGGAGCTTATCGCCCACACGCAGCTCACCCAGGCGCAGGCGCCGCTCAAAGTTCTCCAGGATGATGCTGTAGCTGCGGTCCGCCAGAATCGGCTGGCGGTCAACCGCAGGGGGCGCCTCAGCAGGCTGGGTATCGTCATAAGAACGAGGCATAATCTCTCCTGATAACGAGGCGGATAACGAAAAGAAATACTCTGCGCCTGAGATATCTCAGAGCTAATTCAGAGATATTTCGGGCTATTCGTTGAGTGGTCAGGACATAAAAAGCGGGGCGGCGGAACCGAGAAGGTTCGCCGCCCCGCCGTGGCCTCCGGAAAATACCGGGGCGAATGTCCTATGGTCCTTGAGGTTTTCACCTCAAGAACTTTCTAAGGGGTGAGCCTCAGATTAGGGAATCATGAAGGACAGAACGTTGGTCTGCAGGAAGACCAGGATGCAGACGACCACGAGCATAGCGAAGGACCAGGGGAGGACAGCCTTGAGGATGTCGGATTCCTTGCCTTCCATGTCCACGGAGGTAGCAGCAATAGCCAGCGACTGCGGGGAGATCATCTTACCGACCACACCACCGGTGGTGTTAGCAGCCAGCATGAGCTCGGGGGTTGCTCCGTGGATACCTGCGTGCTGCAGGTTCTCAGCGGCAGACACCTGCAGCTTGGAGAACAGTGCGTTGGCGCTGGTGTCCGAACCGGTCACAGCGGTACCGATCCAGCCCAGAGCCGGTGCGAGGAACGCGTAGACGGTGCCCAGGCCTGCCAGGAAGGTACCCATGGCAATGGTCTGACCGGAGAAGTTCATGACGTATGCCAGTGCCAGAACCGAAGCAATGGTCAGGATGGACCAACGCATGC
Source organism: Rothia sp. SCPM-O-B-18226 (M350) (assembly GCF_058213595.1). Classification (NCBI taxonomy): domain Bacteria; kingdom Bacillati; phylum Actinomycetota; class Actinomycetes; order Micrococcales; family Micrococcaceae; genus Rothia; species Rothia sp. SCPM-O-B-18226 (M350). The sequence continues at coordinate 341,586 of NZ_JBYQJS010000001.1, forward strand.
GGTAGACAACGGAACCGAACTCGGTGAAGATTGCCGGGAACTTGAAGGCGTAGCGGCCCTTCTCGTTGAAGAAGAAGTAGACGACAGCAACAACCAGACCGGAGATGATCAGCAGGGTGCCGGGGTTGGACATCCACGCGAAGTTGTAGACAGCGTCCTTGACGGGCTTGCCGTCAGCGGTGACGAGGCGGGAGCTCAGAGCCTGGATATCAATCTTGATGACGAAGCTCTTCAGCCATGCCTTCAGGCCAGCGTGCAGGTTAGCAACACCGAAGATTGCAACGACGATGACGTAGGGCAGCAGTGCCATCCAGACGCGAACGGCGGGCAGAGCTTCCTTCTCTTCAGCCTGTGCGGGCAGACCGTAGCGTTCACGAACGCCTGCGACGCCGCGCGGCTTCCAGAACTGCAGGAAGACAACAGCAACACCCATGGAGACGATGCAAGCAACAACGTCGGTCAGGTTGTATGCGGGGGTAGCAGCGGTGACCCACTGTGCGATTGCGAAGGAAACGCCGATGACCAGTGCGGGCAGCCAAGCGTCCTTCAGGCCCTGCATGCCGTCGAGGATGACGAGCAGGATGAGGGGAACGAGCATTGCCAGGAACGGAGCCTGGTGACCAACGATGGTTGCGATAACGTGTGGGTCCTTGCCGCCAACGTCACCTGCGGTGGTGATCGGGACAGCAACTGCGCCGAATGCCACGGGTGCGGTGTTAGCGATCAGAACGGTGACAGCAGCCTTAAGGGGCTTAACGCCCAGGGAGAGAATCATGGTTGCGGTAATTGCAACGGGAGCGCCGAAGCCAGCCAGTGCCTCGAGCAGACCGCCGAAGCAGAATGCGATGAGGATAGCCTGGATGCGCAGGTCGCCGCCGCCGAGGCGGTCGAAGACGCGGCGCAGATCTTCAAAGCGGCCGGAAAGGACGGTGATCTGGTAGAACCAGATTGCACCGAGGATAACCCAGCAGATGACCAGGCCGTAGATGCCACCGCGGACGGCGCTCAGACCGGCGAGGTCAGCGGGCATGTGGAAGCCCAGCGCTGCTACGAGGATGGATGCTGCCAGTGCCACGAGTGCGGACCAGTGAGCGCGTGCCTTAACGCCCAGTAGCATCACAAAGAAGGTGAGGAGGGGAATGGTTGCCACGAGCGCGCTGAGGCCGAGGCTACCTCCCACTGCATTGGTTACAGCGGTATAAGTTTCCACTGGAACTCCTTTGGTTCAGGGTGTGTTTTGTGTGTGGTCAGACCATAGATAATTCTGTGGGGAACGAGTCATTGTTCCCTGCATGGGGATGTGGTCAGACCATTGATCGCATGTTTAGAAGAGTACCGGATAATGTGGTGTTTCACCAAAAGTGACCTGACTCATTTTTGTGGAAGGCGACCGGAACCTGGGCTCGCTTCCAGTGAAACTGCCGAAATATTGCGGTTCTGATAGTTAATTCCAGGTTCTGAAACTCGAATATTTTCAGATACATCACGAGTTGGGTGTATGGGTCATTGGTTTACCCAGGGGAGAGTCTTCATTTGGACGCATATACCCGAAAAGAATGTTGTTTTAAAAAGGAAAAGCCCCATAAAACAACCATAAAATCTTCAGAACGGCGGATTTCTAGGGGGTTTATGGTCCACTTCTGTGTGTTTGATAAATGTTCAATCTGCGAAAAGAATATAGGGGTCTTACGGGGGGGTGCATGGGAGATGAGGTCACATGTACCGGAAGGTAGGGAAATATACCTTAAGGTCAGGTCGACCTAACCGGTTATTTAACAAGGAAAGTATGTGCTATTCCAACTAGAGAAAAGCCGCCCAACGGTGTTAAATGGCTAGAAAGATAAAAGACATCACCACGGTTTCTGATCCCACCGCATCCCACCTCCACTTGGGGCGCGCACATTAGCCGGAACCATCCGGCCCAGCTTCCCCGACTCAATACATCTGAGTCGCTTCTTTGGAAGACCGAACTTGTTCGGACTGTGCCCCGCCTGCCCCAGACGCAGGCGGTGAGACCGAGAAACTCTGAACACAGAGGAAAGGACGGACAAGTCATGCGCATTGCACTCTTCTCCACGTGCATCGTTGACGGCATGTACCCCCGCGTAGCACGCGCCACCGTCGAAATTCTTGAGCGCCTGGGCCACGAGGTTGTCTTCCCCCCGAACCAGACCTGCTGCTCTCAGATGCACGTCAACTCCGGCTACTTCGATGACGGTTACGAAGTCATCAAGAACCACGTTGAAGCTTTCGACTCCTGGGACTGGGACGTAGCTGTTGCACCCTCCGGCTCCTGCGTTGCCTCCCTGCGCGACCAGCAGGCTATGGTAGCCCGCAGCCGCGGCGATGAGGCCCTGGCCCTGAAGGCCGAGCAGATTGCCTCTCGCACCTTCGAGCTCTCCCAGCTGCTGATTGACGTCCTCGGCATCACTAACGCAGCCGAGCAGCTCGGCTCCTACTTCCCCGAGCACGTCACCTACCACAGCTCCTGCCACGGTATGCGTCTGCTCCGCCTGGGCACCCGCCAGCAGGACCTGGTCCGCACCGTTGAGGGTATCAAGTACACCCAGATTGAGGGCATGGACCAGTGCTGCGGCTTCGGCGGTACCTTCTCCTTCAAGAACCCCGATGTTTCCGGCGCCATGGTCAACGACAAGGCCGACAACGTCGAGGCAACCGGCGCATCCATCTGCACCGGTGGTGACTGCTCCTGCCTCATGAACATCGGTGGTGCGCTCTCGCGCCGCGGCTCCGACGTGAAGACCATTCACTTCGCTGAGATCCTCGCCTCCACCAAGGAAAACCCGCTCAAGATTGACTCGAAGAACATCGAGCTCTCAATCGCCTAAGGAAAGACAAGACCTCATGACCGCTATTCAGCTTGGTATGCCCAAGGTCGTTCATTACGGCGAGGGCAACATTTTCGAAGAAATCCCCTTCCCCAAGTACGCCAAGGAAGAGCTCAAGAACGAGCAGCTGCGCTCCAACCTGCGCTTCGTGACCCACGCGATTCGTAACAAGCGCGCCCGCGTCACCGCAGAGCTGCCCGACTGGCAGGAGCTGCGCAACACCGGTGAGAGCGTCAAGAACTACGTTCTGGCAAACCTCCCCGAGCTGCTCGAGCAGTTCGAGCGCAACTTCACCGCTGCCGGTGGCCACGTGCACTGGGCCCGCAACGCCTCCGAGGCAAACCAGATCGCCCTGGACCTGATCCGCGAGCAGGGCGTGGACGAAATCATCAAGATCAAGTCCATGGCAACCGCAGAGACCGGTCTGAACGAGTTCCTCGAGGAAAACGGCATTAACGCCATCGAGACCGACCTCGCCGAGGAAATCGTGCAGCTGGGCCACGACCGCCCCTCCCACATTCTGGTGCCCGCAATTCACCGCAACCGCCGCGAGATTCGCGACATCTTCCTGCGCGAGATTGAGGGTATCAACCCGGACATCACCGATGAGCCGGCAGAACTGGCAGAGGCATCCCGTAACCGCCTGCGCAACAAGTTCCTGAACACCACCGTGGCAGTCTCCGGCACTAACTTCGGCATCGCCGAGACCGGTACCCTGACCATCGTGGAGTCCGAGGGTAACGGCCGTATGTGCCTCACCCTGCCCGACACCCTGATTACCTTCATGGGTATCGAGAAGATTCTGCCCACCTTCCAGGACTACGAGGCCTTCCTGCAGCTGCTGCCCCGTTCCTCCACCGGTGAGCGCATGAACCCCTACACCTCCATGTGGACCGGCGTCACCCCCGGTGACGGCCCGCAGAACATGCACGTCATCCTCATCGACAACGGTCGTACCGCCGTTCTGGCCGACGAGGTTGGCCGCCAGGCTCTGCGTTGCATCCGTTGCTCCGCCTGCATGAACGTGTGCCCCGTGTACGAGCGCGCCGGCGGTCACGCCTACGGCTCCACCTACCCGGGCCCCATCGGCGCGATTCTGTCCCCGCAGCTCTCCGGTATCGAGGCTGCGCACAACAACTCGCTGCCCTACGCATCCTCGCTCTGCGGTGCGTGCTTCGAGGTTTGCCCCGTGAAGATTAACTTCCCCGAGGTTCTCGTGCACCTGCGCGCCAAGGATGTCGAGTCCAAGCACGCCGTTCGCGAGTTCGAGGGTAACAAGAAGGCTCCCTTCTCGCAGATGGACGCCATGATGCTCGGCGCGAAGAAGCTCTTCACCTCCGGCAAGATGATGTCGGTCGCGGAGCGCGGTCTGCCCATGTCCCGCCTCATCGCCGGTCGCAAGCACAAGATCACCGCTGTTCCCGGTATCGTCGGCGGTTGGACCGAGTACCGCGACATCCCCGAGCCTCCCAAGGAATCCTTCCGCAACTGGTGGAAGAAGGAGAAGGGTAAGACCGCGGCACGCGATAACGCACCGCGCGTTGACATTCAGGCACTCATCGAGGCCAACAAGGGTAAGGCAGCTGAAGCGGCTGCAAACGCTAAGGCTGCTCAGGAAGCCCGCGAAGCTAAGGAGAACAACTAATGTCCTCTGCTAAGGAAGATATCCTCGCACGCATCCGCTCCTCTCTCGAGGGCGTAGGCCCCGCACCGGAGCCGGTTCGTAACTACCGTCGCGTCAGCGAGCTGACCGAGGAGCAGACCATCGACATGCTCGTCGGCCGTCTGATTGACTACAAGGCTAACGTCTTCTTCGCCACCCCGGAGAACATCTCCGAGGTTATCGCGGAGCGCCTGGGTGAGAAGTCCACCTACGTGGTGCCCGAGGGCCTGGATAAGAAGTGGCTGCCCGCCGATACCGCCGAGCGTAAGCACGTCACCGACTCCGGTAGCACCCTCAAGCCCGGTTGCCTGAGCCTGAAGGAACTGGACGCCGTGGACGCCGTGGTGACCGGTTCGACCGTCTCTTGCGCAGAGACCGGTACCATCTTCTTGAACACCAACCCGGAGGAAGGCCGCCGCGCCATCACCCTGGTGCCCGACCACCACATCTGTGTGGTCCCGCGTTCTACCGTGGTGGAGCTGGTGCCCGAGGCGATTGAGCGTATCACCTACACCCGCCCGGTGACCATGATCTCCGGCCCCTCCGCAACCAGCGATATTGAGCTGATTCGCGTGGAGGGTGTGCACGGCCCCCGTACCCTGGACGTCATCATCTACGACGCCAAGTAAGCGGAACCTCTAGATAAGGAAGGAACCGCCTAGCAGGCTTTCAAAGCCCGCTAGGCGGTTCCTTACGTTTATGCCTATCCCTTCCTATCGCACGATATATCTCAGGCCGTCAGCGGAGAATCTATGGCGTTTTAGGAGTGCTCGAGTCAGCGCTACGGCGCTCCGGCCGAGGCTCCTGCTGAGAGAATACCTCCTGTACAGGCGCTCCTGCATAGACGCTTCTGCGCGAAATATCCGGTGCGGGAACGGCCGCCGAGTTGTTCGCGGGTTCCCCGGGGATCGACAGCTGGGCTATGCGCGGCGCAGGGACGCAAAACAAGGGCGGGGGAAGATTGCTCTTCCCCCGCCCAGGGTGTGTGCTCCTCAGAGCCGGGTCCGCCAGATACACACGGACCGAATGGTCTGAGAGGATGCGCTACGAATTAGGCACGTGCGTCGAAGTGCTGCAGACCGGAGTCCTCACGGCTACCGCCCTGGCCGTCGCCAACGTCGCGGTAATCGTTAATCCACTCGATCTTCTTGACCCACTTCACCATCTTGTAGCCGTGCATGGAGTCAGCACGCAGACGGAGCGGGCCACCGTAAACGTCGGGCAGCGGCTTGTCGTTCATGCCCCATGCCAGGATGGTTTCGTCTTCCATTGCCATGGAGACGTCCAGGCACTCGTAGTAGGGTTCGGTCGGGCGGCCGTCGTAGGTGTGGCCCACGTGGCCGAAGGAGGTGACCATGACGTAGCGAGCTTCGTCGGTCTTCTCTACCAGTGCGAGGACATCGCGCAGGCGCACGCCCTCCCACTTAGCAATACCGGTCCAACCCTGCATACAGGTGTGCATGGTGATGTTGACTTCCTTGCCGAGCTTCTTCAGATCGTCGATGCTCAGGGACTTCGGCTCCTTGACCAGGCCGCCAATCTCGAGGCGGTAGTCAACGAACTCTTGCTCCTTCAGGCGGTTCCACTCGGTGCTTTCACGCTCTGTCGGGGGACGAGTGTTGACCCAGTGGAAGGGGGAGATGTCAGCATCGGTGAAGGTCTTCTTCTGAACCTGACGCGAGGAGATACGGTCCAGCAGGACGTTACGAATCGGCTGGGTCAGACCCCAAATGAAGGTCTGGGTGAATCGCAGGTCGCGCAGGGACCAGTAGGAAGCCAGGAGCCACAGGGCCACAGCGAAGACGATGCCGCCAATCAGCATGGTCACTGCCTGTGCGAACTGGGCAGCGTCAACCTCGTTGTAGGGCTTGTTCAGCATCATGTGGGCGATGTTGTACTGCGGGTGAACAACGAAGACGAGAGCCACGTGGATGACGGTGAACACGCAGTAGAAGGCCATGCCCAGGAAGTGGATGGAACGGGCGGTCTGACGGTTACGGAACAGGCGCACGTAGCCGGGGAAGCGACCGCAGAAAGCCGGGCTCATAATCGGTCCGGTTGCAATCATCAGCGGTGCGACGATGAACACCACGGTGAAGTACATAATCTGCTGCAGAGCATCGTAGGGCTGGAAGTGCTCAATCGAGGGGATATGCAGGCCAGCGTAAATCTGGATGGATTCCCAAGCCTGAGGAATGATGTCCCAGCTAGTGGGGACGATGCGGCGCCACTGACCGGTCAGGAACAGCAGGCCCACGTAAATCAGGCCGTTAGCAATCCAGATGAAGGTGACCAGTGCGTGCCATGCGCGACCCAGACCAATCTGGCCCTTGCCGGGCAGAGAGATGAGCGGCGACAGGGAACGCTGATCGTCACGGGCGGTGAACTCACCGGGGACGGTCGGAACCTTGTCCTTGGTGAACTTCAGCCACTCGGAACCCGGGGTGCAGTGGTTGTTCCAGTACAGACGGGGGTGAGAGGCGAGAACTTCCCAACCTGAACGAATCAGGAAGCCCATCATAATGAAGTTAATAAAGTGGGTAATTCGGAGCCAGGCCGGGAAGTCCAGCTCCACGCCACCGGTACTCGCGGTAAGGAGTAGATGGTGCATGATGTTTCCTTCGGAAGTGACTGTGTGTGCAGACAATCGTTAGGATTCAGTGCGAGGCCTAGAGGTGCTATCTAAGGAGAGTAAACTCTCTCGCTCATATATTCCTCCTCATCATTGAGAGCCTTCGGGGGCATAACAGGTGCTATATCTCCGGCAGGAGCACACCCCGTGTGAGAGGGTGCGCACCAGCTCCTGCCAAGGCAGAAGCGGCTCTGCGTATGTAGTTGTTTTATGTGTGTTTAGGGACCGAGCCCTGTGTACTTTCAATTTTATAGGACAGGGTGTCACCCGCAAAAGCTAAGACACGTCATGTCTCGTAATATTTGCGTGAAAAATCCGAATTTAATGAAAAAAGGCCCCGAAGGCAGGAATAAACAGGGTTTTCAGGGGTGGGCGTCCACTATAGAGCGTCCTGAAAAGTTTGCGTCAGCGCCTGGGGTGCAAAAACTTGAGGGAATGGAGATGTGATACAAGGAATAGCGAGTGTTTGGGTTTTAAAGACAAAAACCACATAGAGTGGATGTAACCTTATACTCAGCGCGATGGGCGCAGAGTAGGAATACAGCCACTCTATGCGGTTGGTAGGAACCTAGTCCGAGAGATTGCGTGAAGAATCTCGAGAAGAGGAGCGCGTAACCGCACGCTTCTTCGCGGTAGCGCGGGTCGGGGCACCCTCCTCATCGCGACTCTGCGCCGTGCCCTCGGCGCGAACCGTCGGGATGAGCCCGGTTGTCAGCTTCACTTGCGCGTTACGCTGAGCCTTCTTCGCGTTCATCTGCTCCTTACGGCTCGGCGATTCCGAGGCGGAATCCGAATCACCCAAAGCGCGACGAATGGACAGCGCAAGCAGAGGGAAGAGCAGAACCGTTAGGGCGCCACCTGCCACCAGCAGCGAGGACGTGGACTCCTCCAGAAGACCCGAACTGGTCGCAACCTCCGTCACCGCCACGATAATGGGCAGACCGGCCGCAGAATAGAGAGCCATCTGGGCCTTCTGACTCTTCGAGGCCAGGCCCGAACGAGTATCCACCAGCACATCGGCCAGGAACACCGGTACGCCGCGGCAGAGCAGAATACCCAGAACCACCGCGACCAGGCCCAACGGATTCGAAGCCACTGCGGAAACACTGATGCCCATGCCGCTCACTACGAAGAAGAGCGGAATAGTGAAGGCAAAACCCACCGTCTCCAGACGGCGCGTAATCAGGTGCAGAGCCGCGGGAGGAGTCAGCGAACGCAGGATAATGCCCGCCGCAAAGGCGCCCAGCACCGCATCCAGATCAAAGAGAGCGGTGCACATGATAAGGGTCGCGAGCAGGAACATCGCAAGACGCAGAATCGTCTGGCCGGTCGTATTGGCTTCAGCCGCAATAATCTGGCGCAGACCCGGCAGGTGCGCAAACAGGCGATGCGGAATCAGAGCCGTCACCAGAGCCACGACCATGAATGCCAGTAGCACCACAAACGCCATGCCCGGCGATCGCGAAGAAAGCAGCAGAGAAATAGCAAAAACCGGCAGAAGCTCACCCACCGCTCCGTGCACCAGCACCGCATTGCCAACCGCCGTGCCGGCCGCACCGTGCGACTTCAGCATCGGCAAGAGGGTGCCGAGCGCCGTGGAGCTCAGCGCCACGCCTACCGCGACATAGGTATTCACCTCGTGAGAGAAACCGGTGATCAGCGCCGCGCCCAACATGCCCAAGCCAAAACACACACCCCAGGTCACCAGCGCGGTAGAGCCCTGGCGGCTACGCAGGGAGGAAACGTTAATCTCAAAGCCCGCAATGAGGAAAAGCATACCCAGGCCCAGCTCCTTCAGCAGGGGGATGCCGCCCTCGGTACCGGCCAAATGTAGCACGTTCGGGCCGATGAGCATGCCAAAAATGAGCAGGAACACCACATCGGGGATGCGCTTGGCCGTCAGCCGCGAGAGTATCGGAGAAATCAACGCGACCAGCGTAATCCAAAAAATGGAAATGAACTGGGCGTTACTCCCAACGGACGCGGCATCGCTCAGGGTAGTTCCCGAAGTGAGCACAGTACCGGAAACCTCCGGGGCCACCGTTAAAAGGGATAGCAGAGTAGGAAACATAGAACCTCATATGCAGACTAAAGAATATAGTGGGCGGTGTCCGGGAACGCCATTAAAGAACCTACCTATACTACATACTTCACACCGTCGTTCCTATTCGAGAGCCTCTCACCTCGTCACTCTGTGGGATATCGGCAGACCGACACGCAAGTCGATACACAAGAAGCATCGGGCAACGTGACGAGGGCTCCACCGGTCGCGCCCTGGCTCGCACAGCAATCGACGCTACACTTAACACCTGTGCCGGAGGCATCGCCACCCGGTGCGCACTCACCACACTGAACCACCCGAAAGAGCGACACATGGCAGCACGAACCACAGCGTCCACCACTTCCGGCGGCTCCCCCCTGCGTGCCGCTTCCCTCGGCGGAACGCGACGCGACCTCGGACTCGACCTGGCCCGCGCCTACGCCGTGCTCACCCTGCTCATCGCCTTCGGGTACTGGCTGCAGCTCATCCCCGTCTCGTGGAGGTTCTGGGTACCGCAACTGGTCACCCCCGCCGAGCCGCTCTTCGCCGCCATCCTTGGAGCCGCGGCCTGGCACTATGCGCGCGCCGCAAGCTTCCCGCAGCTCTTCGCCGGGACCATCGTGCGTTTCCTCGCCCTGCTCGTGCTGGGCATCGCCGTCGTGCAGGGCGCGGCCTACGTTCCGCTACCGGGCGTGACCACGCCCGCCCAGGGCTTCGCATACTCGCTGCCTTTCGATATGCTCATTCACCTGGCAATCCTGACCCTGCTGACCCTGGCCGTCGTGTACCTGCCGCTCTGGGTCCTCGCCGTGCTGGCCATTGCCGCGAGCCCGTACCTCTCCTGGACCCACGACATTCTCCTCGAAGCCGCAGCGCGGGCTGATGCGTGGAGCGCCGGTGCGTTTCCCTTTCTCAAGGCCAACGGTCTGAACCTTACCGCCAGCGCTCAGCTGCTCTGGGTCATGTGCCTGGGTATTCTGCTGGTGCGCCTCTACACGAGCCTGGGGGCCAAGATTGCGGTGCCCGTCGTGCTCGCCGTGCTGGCGCTCTCCGTCTACCGCGTCTTCAACCCCTACACCGGGCTCGGCGTGCTGGACACGCCCCACGTGCAGCTGACCCTCAGCCTGGCTGCCACGCTCTACTTCTGGGCCGAATGTGCGCGACTACTCTCCGCGCAGGCGGGTGCCCTCACCCCCGTTGCCCGCCTCGGGCAGATGTCGCTGAGCGCCTCCATCGTGCTGAGCTCGCTCATTATCTACGCCGGCCCCACCATCAAGGCCTTTACCGTGGGTGAGCACTACGTTGCCACGGGAGGTTGGGGCACCGCCGTGTACTGGACCGCCTTCCTGATTCTGGGCATCGTCATCGCGGTGGGATTCTGCGCACTCTGGGCCCGCATGGCGCGCTCCCTGGCCGGCCGCGGCCCCCTGGAGGCAATCCTCGCCCTCATTTCTGGGCGCGGCTAGAAACATAGCGTGAACGACGACCCCCTATCTGCGTACCGCGGGTAGGGGGTTGTCTGTATATGCCTAGAATCTGCTCGGGAAGAATACCGCAGATACGACAAAGCCCCGGTCATGAAACCATGACCGGGGCTATCTGTCGGGATGACAGGATTTGAACCTGCGACCTCGTCGTCCCGAACGACGCGCGCTACCAAGCTGCGCCACATCCCGAGGTTAACCTATCGGCGAATACCGTAGGCAACTCACCCAGGATAACCCAAAAAAATACGGAACGCAAACAGAGCAACCAAAAAATCGCTCGACCCGTGCTAGAGGCTGAAGAAAGCCTCGGAACCGGGCTATTCGCCTTCCTCCGGCGCCCGATTCAGCTCATCCCAGGAGGCGTACATCGCCGCGAAGCGACCACCGGCGGCAATCAGCTGTTGCGGGGAGCCATCCTCCACCACGGAGCCATCCCGAATCACCAGCACGCGGTCGGCGCTGAGCACCGTTGAGAGGCGATGGGCAATCACCAGGGCTGTGCGCCCCCTCAACAGTGTGTGCAGGGCCTTCTGCACGGCGCGTTCGCTCGGAATATCCAGTGAGGCGGTCGCCTCATCAAGAATCAGCAGGCGCGGATCGGCAAGGAAAACGCGGGCAAAGGACACCAGCTGACGCTGGCCCGCGGACAGGGAGATACCGCCGCGGCCCAAAAGCGAGTCGTAGCCGTCGCGCAGTCGCTCAATGAACGCATCGGCGCCAACCGCCTTCGCGGCCGCCTTCACCTGCTCATCGCTCGCCTGCGGGTTACCCATGCGGATATTCTCCAGAATCGACGCGGAGAACAGGAACACCTCCTGGGTCAGCATGAGCACCTCGCGGCGTAGCTGCGCATCGGTAAGGTCGCGCACATCCACGCCGTCGATGCGCACAGCACCCGAGGACACGTCGTAGAATCGCGCCACGAGCTTGGCAATCGTCGACTTGCCGGCACCTGTCGGACCCACCAGGGCCACCGTCGTACCCGGTTCGATGCGCAGGCTCGTCTTCTGCAGGGCGTGGCGTTCACTCGTGTAGCCGAAGACCGCATTATCCAACTCCACCAGGGCGCCACGTGCCGAGTCCTCATGCGAAGAAACCGCAGGACCGGTCTTCTCGAGAACGGGAGAAACGGGATTCTCGGGATCGGCCACCTCGGGCTTCTCCGCGAGGAAGGTAGACAGCTTCTCCAGCGCCGACATCGCGGACTGGAACATGTTGTAGAACTCCGAAAGCTGCATGACCGGCTCAAACACGCGCCGCGCGTAAATCACCAGCGCCAGCAGGGTACCGACCTGCATATCGCCGCCGAGCACCGCGTAACCGCCCAGCACCAGGGCCGCCGCGATAAACACATCACCCAGAAGAATCAGCACGGGGGAGTAGATGCCGAAGACCTTAACCGAGTCCATGACCCGCACACGGTAGCTTTCGGCCGTCTGCGCATACTCTGAACGGAGCTTCGCCTCCGAGCCAAAAGCCTTGACCGCGCGGATGCCAGCAAAAGTCTCGACAAAACGGCTCGTCAGGCGCGCCGAATCGGTGCGCATACGGCGGTACACCGGGGTAGCCCGGCGCTGGAACCAGCGCGTCAGATAGTAAATCGGCACACCCATGAACATCATCAGCAGGCCGATTCGCCAGTCCAGCGCAAAAATAGCCGCCGCAGAAATAACCATCGACAGCAGGGTGATGGCCAGCTGGCTGATGCCGCTGTCCAGGAAGGAACGCACCGTATCGATATCGTTGGTCAGGCGCGAAATGACCTTACCCGAGGTATATTTCTCGTGGAAAGAAACGCTCAGCGACTGGGCGTGCGCAAAGACCCGCTTGCGCAGGTACACCACCACGCCCAGCGAAACCCGCACCGTGCAGGCCACGTTAAGCCAGCTGCAGAGAGCGCCCACCGCAACCGTCACCGCGAAGAGCACCACGAGAACCGTCAGCGGCCCCGAATCCCCCTGACGCAGGGGCGCGATGGCGCTGTCCAGCACGCGGGCAATCAGCAACGGTTGAACTGCCGAGGCAATCGTGACCACAAAAACCGACAGAATTGACACGATGAGCGCCACGCGATGCGGACGCAGGGAGTGGCTCAGCAGGGCGAGGGAGCGCCTCCTCGTCTCGGTTCGTTCCTCGGGGCTGGCTTCCCGCTCGGAAGGTACCGGGAAATGGGCTGGCATTAGCCCTCCTCCATGGTCATCAGCTGGCGGTACTGCTCCGAAGATTCCATCAGCTCGGCATGGGTACCCTCCGCCGCGATCGTGCCGTCAACCATCAGCAGCACGCGGTCCGCCAGGGCCACCGTCGAGGGGCGGTGTGCCGTCAGCAGGGTCGTAGCGCCGCCCAGCCCCTCCAAGCCCTCGCGCAGACCGTTGATGATGCGCTCCTCGGTATCAACATCCAGCGCAGAGAACGGATCATCCAGCAGCAGCACGGAGGGACGCTTCGCCAGGGCACGCGCCAGGGACAGGCGCTGACGCTGGCCACCCGAAAGGCTCAGACCCTCCTCACCGATAATCGTGTCCAGCCCCTGCGGCAGCTCGTAGGCGAACTCGCAGGCAGCCAGCTTCAGCGCGGTGTTCAGAGTTGCCTCCAGCTCGTCGCTGCCGGGGTAATCCTCGTCGGAGGTGCCGCCCTCGTACTGGTCGGCCACGCCCATCAGCACGTTCTCGCGCACCGAACCGGAGAAGAGGACTGCCTCCTCAAAAACGAACGCGGTCTGCGCTCGCACCTGCTCCACCGAAAGATCCGCCATGTCGTGCGAACCGAGGCGGAGCGAGCCGGAGGTTGGCTCGTAGAAGCGAGGCACCAGCGAGAGCACCGTGGACTTGCCGCTACCGGTGGCGCCCACCAGAGCCAGAATCTCGCCCGGGAACGCCTTGAACGTCACGTCGTGCAGCACGTCAGCCTGCGGAAGCTGCGCACCCGGCGAAGGGTCAGCCACCGGATTGGCCGCGGGGGCGGACTCCTCGTAGCTGAAGGAAACCTGGTTAAAGGCCACCGATACGGCGCCACCGCTGGGGTACTGCATGCTTTCCTTTCCGGAGCGGGCGGCTCCAGAGGCGTCAGAAGAATGAGAAGAAAGAGTTGAACGCTGCGCGGAATCTTGAGCGTTCGCGGGGTTCGGGGAGTACTCGTCGGCCTTCGCCGGGTCTATCAGCCGCACAACCTCAAAGCCGGGCTCATCCATGACCTCGTTATGACGTTCAAGAGCCACCTTATAGCTCAGGTACGCGGACATGAGCGAGGTCGAACGAATCACGTGGCTCAGCACGGTCGTCTGCACCGCAAAATAGGCGGTCATCGCGCCCAGGCTCAGCGCGCCGTTGGCGACCTGCGAAGCGCCAAGAGCCAGCGCGACCGCAGTGGAGACACCCACAATCAGGGTCTGGTTCAGCGCCACGCGGGCCACGAGCATCGACCTGCCGTACTCGCGCTCCTGCAGAACATCCACGGCCTGGGAGTAGTCGCGAATCTGCTCGGGGGAGCGCCCCAGCGCCTTAATCACGCGGATGCCGCGCACCGACTCTTCGATGCGGGTTGAAAGGTCACCGGTCAGCTGCTGAATCTCGTGGGAGACCCGGTAGTACTTGCGCGTGAAGTTCACTAGCGACAACACCAGCACCGGCACCGTCACCACGAAGACCAGCGCCAGCAGGGGCGATGACTGCAACATGTAGAAGGCGCCGCCTAAGAACATGACGATCACCGTCAGCAGCTGTACGATGCCGAAGGAAAGCCAACGGCGTATCGTGCCCAAATCGCTCATCGAGCGCGTCAGCAGCTGGCCGGAAGGCCAACGGTCCAGCAGCGCAATTGGCGCGCTGAGCAGGCGATCGAAGAAGTTCATGCGCATGGACATCTCGATGGTGGAGGTCGGATCCACCAGCAGCCAGCGTCGCCAGTATGCGAAGGACGCGTGCGCAATGGCGAGGACCAGCACCAGGCCGCCGGCCGCCCAGATGGCACTCTCGGTGGCGCTGCGCGAGAGGTGATCCACAATCATTTGGAGCACCTGCGGAATCGAAATTTCCAGCACACCGGCCCCGAAGGCCACCAGCAGACCCATGCTCCAGCGCAGGCGAATCGGGCGCGCGTAGGCGGCCAGGGTGCGGGGAGCCCGGTTGCCCTCGGCGTAGTCGATAGGCGCAGGAATCGGTTCGGGCGCCGTCTCGAGGAACGGGTTGCGGCGCTGCTTGACTGTGTGTGTTGTTGAAGCCTCGGACATTAGCGGCGACCACCCGCCGTGCCGGCGGGCTCACCGGCGTCGCGGGCCGTCAGGGTCACTAGGATTGCCTCCGGCGGGCAGAACAGACGCACCGGCGCAAAGCGAGAGGTGCCCAGGCCGGCGGAGACCTGCACCGGGATGCCGGACTGCTCGCTCACACCCTTGGCGCGCGAGGCCGGCAAATCGCAATTGCTGACAAGCGCCCGGCCTCCGGGCAGGCAGACCTGGCCACCATGCGTGTGGCCGGCGAAGATGGCCTGCGCGCCGTCCTGCACGAAGCGATGCAGGGTGCGCATGTAGGGGGCGTGGGCCACGCCGATGCGCACGCTGGGCTCATCGCCCTCATCGAAGGCACCGGGGGCAAAACCGGGGTGCTTATCGTAGCGCAGGTGCGGATCGTCCACTCCCGAGAACTCCAGGCGCAGACCGTTCAGCGTCAGCGTGTCGTAGCGGTTGACCAGGCCAGTCCAGCCGCGCGATTCGAAGGCCTCGTGCATCTGCTCGATGGGCAGGGCCACGCGCGAACCCTCCTCAATCGTCTGAGGGGTGCGCGGCTGCCACAGGTAGCGTGCCGGGTTCTTGAAAATGGGTGCGAAGTAGCAGTTCGAGCCGGGCACAAACACGCCGGGGAAATCCATGAGCGGGTCGAGCGCCTCCAGAAGCGGCTCCATGCCACCCACGTGAGAGAGGTTGTCGCCCGTGTTCATGACCAAATCAGGCTCCAGGGCGGCCAGCGAGTGCATGAAGTCAATCTTCTTCTGCTGGCCCGGAATCATGTGCATATCCGAAATATGCAGAATCCTAAAGTCGCGGCTCCCGGCGGGCAACACCGGCAGGGACTCGGTGCGGAGCTGAAAATTATTCAGCTCAATAAAGTGCCCATACGCCGCCGTGGCGGCCCCCAAGGCTGCAGTGGCGGCTACCGCCCCCGCTACCTTCTTCAGGAGCGGGGAGGAGCCGCGTGCGCCGGGGACCGCCACGGGGACGCGGGCGTTGACTGCGTTTTCACACATCATCAATCGCCTTTCAAACCTCAGCCTTAGCTGGGGTTGGAGTTATAAGACAGAACCTTATCGCTGGGGGTCGTGAAGTCCTTCGTGTCGTACTTCGGGGCGATGGCCTTCATAAAGGTCTGCCACTGGGCACCAGCGTAGGTTGCACCATCCACGTAGTTCAGCACGCGACCGTTAATGCCCACACCGTTCAGAGAGCGGAAACCGAGGTTGTTCGAACCAACCCACGATGCGGTGGCCAGGCCGCGGGTGTAACCCACCTGCCAGGTCTGCGAGGAGTTATCGTTCGTACCGGTCTTTGCAGCCGAACCGTTCGGCAGGCCGATGCCGCGCTGCGAGGCGGAACCGCCGGCCTGGATAACGCCCTTCAGAACCCAGCTGACACCGTTCGCGATATCCGGGTCCAGAACCTGCTCGCACTGGTTCTGGTATTCCTTCATGGTGTCGCCGTTGTTCTTCAGAATCTTATCGACGGGGCGCGGGGTGCAGTACTTACCTTCGGATGCGAAGATCGCGTACATCGATGCGCTGGTCAGCGGGGAGATACCGTACTTGGTACCACCAATGTTGGTACCCAAATCGGGGATGCTGTGCAGCGGCTCGCCGGTACCGTCCAGCGCGTGCATCTTGATGGACAGGTCGTGCACATCGCACAAATCCAGCTGGGAGAGCATGCCGTACAGGTACGAGTTCAGCGACTGGCGGATACCGTACGCCGCAGTGTTGTAGCCTAGGCCACCGTTGAACGCGTTCTTGTAGGACCAGCCGTTGGCCTGGCCGGTGTAGTAGTACTTACCACCGTCGTAGCAACGGGCGTTCCAGCCGAAGCTGGTGGGCCAGAACAGCTGGGTACCGTTCACGGTACCGTTGGCACCGCGGCCGGAAATCAGCCACTGAGCCAGAATAATCGGCTTGAAGGTCGAACCGGGCTGGAAGCCGCTGGTACCGCCGTAGGCCGCGTCAACGTTGTAGTTGTACTCGGTCTTGGAGTGATCGTTCGCATCGGCGGGGGTGCCGAGCTCGGTGTTCTGAGCCATGGCAATCACGCGACCGGTGCCGGGCTCGACACTGGTCAGCGCGGAGTTCACGTCGTTCCAGTTGGTGGCGGCCGGCTGGGTGGAGTCCACAGCCTGCTTGGCCACGGTCTGAGCCTCGGGGTTCAGGGTGGTCACAATCTTCAGACCGCCGCGCTTAATCGCGGTGTTGCGCAGCTCGGCGGTAGCGCCCAAGCTTTCGTCCTGCAGCAGGTAGTTCACCACGTAGCGGCAGAAGAAGGCCTTATCGCCGCTCAGGGAGCAACCCTGCGACTTGGGGTGGACGTCGAGCTTAATATCGCTGGCGATAGCGTCGCTGTATTCCTTATCGGAAATCTTGCCGTCGCGCAGCATGGTGCCAAGCACCACGTCGCGGCGCTCGCGGGCCAGCTCGGGGTTCACGGTTGGGTCGTACACGTTCGGTGCCTGCACCAGACCGGCCAGAAGCGCGGACTGCGCCACGTTCAGGTCCTTAGCGGAGATGCCCCAGTAGTACTGCGCGGCAGCTTCGACACCGTAGTTGGAACCACCCAGGTTCACGATGTTCAGGTAGCCCTCAAGGATTTCATCCTTGGACTTGTTCTGCTCCATCGAAATCGCAAGCTTCATCTCGCGAATCTTTGCGGCGTACGTCTTGTTACCGTTGAGGGTCGCGGTAGCGTCCTCACCGCGGGACACCGCGGCGTCCACGATCAGGTTGTTGACGTACTGCTGGGTCAGGGTAGAAGCACCCTGGCGGCGGCCGCTATTGGAGTTAACGATGTTGTTGAGGAACGCACGGCCAATACCGATCGCGGAGACCGCACCGTGCTTGTAGAAGTCGCGGTCCTCAACCGAAACGATGGCGTCCTTCATGTGCTGAGAAATCTGGTCCAGCTTGACCGGGTCGCGGTTCTCGTCGAAGAAGGTCGCGATTTCGGTGGTACCGTCTGCAGCGTAAATCGTCGAGGGACGCGAGAAGGGACCTTCCGCAATATCTTCGGGGAGGTCCTGGAACCATGACATCGATGCGTTCGCGACCATGCCGGCACTCACTGCCGGAGGCACGACAATGATTGCCGCGAGGAAACCGGCAATCACGCTGAACGCGAGGAACTGCAAAAAATCTCCCGGGCGGCGACGCGCACGGGTTTTCTTAGATGAAGCCATTCATTCAGTTTAACCCATGAAGCTGTGAGAGGAAGCCCTCTCTGGAGAGAACCTCGGTTGAGGCGCTCACTCGGGTTTTCCGACCGCTAAATAGCCGCCGGAGACGCGGAAAGGGAGGTGCAGCACGTGAAAAACACAATGTGACAATCCCTTTTACAAGTAGGGCCCCGAAAGCTAGGCTAGAGGGTATGAAGAAATGGGAATACGCAACTGTACCGCTGATGATCCACACGACCAAGGCAATCCTCGATAACTGGGGCGAGGACGGCTGGGAGCTCGTCACCGTGCTCCCCGGTGCCTCCGCACCCGCCGGCGCAGCCCCCGCATCGAACATGGTCGCGCCCACTCAGGGTAACCCTATCGCCTACTTTAAGCGCGAGAAGGCCGACTAAACGTCGCCCCTCCGGCGGCTCCCCCAGCTATCTTCGCTCCGCGCCGAAAACGTGGCTGCAATTGGGAATAGCTGAGGCGGGCCGCCGGTTAGCCGTTTAACCCTTCGTAAAGCGAAGGGTACACCGCGGACCCGTGGAAAGAACTGTATAACGGCATGCAACGCACACATCTCATCACCGTCCGGGTGTGAACACCCGCAATCCTTCTGGAGTAATCATGACTGAATCTCGCATCGAAGCCCGCATCCGCGAACTCGGCTACGAGCTGCCCGTCGCACCCGCCCCCGTCGCCGCCTACGTTCCCGCGGTGACCTCCGGCTCCTACGTGTACACCTCCGGCCAGCTGCCCTTCGTCGACGGCGTTCTGCCCGCCACCGGTAAGGTCTCCGGCTCCGGTGAAGAGGGCTTCGTGAACCCCGAGGATGCGAAGAAGTACGCGGGCATCAGCGTGCTGAACGCCCTGGCCGCCGTTAAGTCCGTGATTGGTGACCTGGACCGCGTTCAGCGCGTCGTAAAGGTTGTGGGCTTCGTGGCCTCCGAGGTGAACTTCACCGCTCAGCCGGCCGTAATCAACGGTGCCTCCGAGCTACTCGGCGAGATTTTCGGCGAGGCTGGCCAGCACGCCCGTTCCGCCGTGGGCGTGCCCGTGCTGCCCCTGGATTCGCCCGTCGAGGTCGAGATTATTGTTGAATATGTCTAATCAGCTGTACACCGGCGCACTGCCGCTGTCGGCTATCCGCGCGGCCCAGGCGCAGCGCGCCTCTCAGGAAGGTCGCCAGGTTGAGACTCCCGGCGGCGCCCACGACGTGAAGACGCTGCCCCTGCCCGTGCAGGAGCGCCGATTCGGCACTGCGGAGGTACCCGCCGAGCCCGAACATCCCCGCATGTTCACGGGCCGCAACTCCTCGCCCGCACCCCGCACCGAGGCCATTCAGCGCCTCTACGTGATCCCGGAGTTCATGCGGGCCGCCGCGGAAAGCTGGCGAGAAGAGGGTAACGAGGGAACCCCCGGTTGCACGATGCGCCAGGCGGCCTCCGTCATCTTCGTGCGCGACGGCGACAACGGTTTGGAGACCATCTTGACCTACCGCCCGGGCACTTCGCCGCTGGGCGTGGTGGCCTTCCCCGGCGGTACCGCGCTCCCCGGTGACGACGAATCCGCCTCCTGGGTGGGCCCCGGCGCCGAATACTGGCAGAAGCAATTTCACTATTCCGACGTGACGAAAGCGCGCCGCAGCGTCATGGCCGCCGTGCGCGAATCCTTCGAGGAGACGGGTATTCTGCTGGCCGGCGAGGATGAACAGGACGTCGTGGAACGCTCCAGCACCCCTGAGCTGATGACCTGGCGCGAGGCAGTGGCCGATCAGGACAAGAGCTTCGCGCACTTCCTGTCTTCGAGCGGGCTCAGTATTCGCGCTGACCTGCTGCGCCCCGTGGCGCGCTGGCAGTCCCCGGACTTCTTCCTCAAGCGCTACGACATCGCCTACTTCACCACCGCCCTGCCGGTGGGGCAGGACCCGAAGCTGTTGCTCGGCAAGGGTGTGTGGGGTGATTGGCTGAACGTGCGTGAGCTTCTGGAAGCGCGCGACACGAGCGAGCTGGGCGACCGCATCGGCCAGCCCAATACTGTGGGTCGCCGCCTGGAAGAGCTCGTGACCCCCGGCGTCATGTGCATGCTGGAATCCCTCGCGAGGGCCCAAACCTCGGTGGCGTGGCTGTCGAAGCGCCGCCGCATCGAGGTGCGCAAGGCCGTGCTCGTGAGCCATAACGGCGCTTGCATGCTCTCCTTCACCGAGGTGGAGCCTCCCGCTCCGACCGGGCCGGTCTTCACCGGAGGCCTGGGCGCGGTGCCCCAGACCGGAAGCGAGCTGGACGGACGCGTCGCATAGCCTCGGGCCTGCGCACGCTGGGCATGCACACTCTCAGACCGACCGTTACCGAGGCCCAGGTCGCCTCGGCCGCACCGCTCGACGCATAAATTAACGGCAGGAGCCGCCTCCCCATGCAAAGGAGGCGGCTCCTGCCGTATGTAAAGCGTAACGTTGCGGCACTCATCCTGCCTGGCAGAGCCGGGACGCAAGACCGCAAGGTCGAAGAATGATAGCGGTTATGCCGCTACCGCCTAGCGGGAACGCTGGCGCAGGCGGGGCAGGTCGAGGATGACCACGGCGCGTGCTTCCAGACGAATCCAGCCGCGGGAAACGAACTCGGCCAGAGCCTTGTTCACGGTCTCGCGGGATGCGCCAACCAGCTGTGCCAGCTCTTCCTGGGTCAGCTCGTGTGCAACGAGCACACCGTCGGTTGCGGGGCGGCCGAAGCGGTCGGCCAAATCCAGCAGAGCCTTGGCCAGGCGGCCGGGAACATCGGAGAAGACCAGATCAGCCAGGGCCTCGTTAGCGTGGCGCAGGCGACGAGCCAGGGTCTTGATAACCTGGTCGGAAATCGAGGGGTCGAGCTGCTGGGCACGTTTGAAGGACTCGTGCTTAATAGCTGCCAGGCGGGTCTCGGAAACAGCCACCGCGTTGGTCGAACGGGGCGAAGGATCGAAGAGAGCCATCTCGCCGAACACATCGCCGGGGCCCATGATGGCGACCATGTTCTCGCGGCCATCGGCGGCGGTGCGACCCAGCTTCACCTTGCCGGAGAGTACGGCAAAGAGCTGATCGTCCTGGTCACCCTCGTAGAAGAGGACAGCGTTACGGGAGAGGTCAATCTCCTGAATGTCATCGGTCAGCAGGGCAAATGCTGCGTCGTCAAGATTCGCAAAAAGAGGGGTGCGACGGAGGATCTCGAGATCCATGAAGTTCTCCTAGATATGAGGTGAAGAGCCGAAGCCCGTGATGTTCAGTGAGTGAGCCTGAACCTATGTAAAGTATCTCACGACTGCAGTGTGAGACGGCTCAAGCGGGTGTGACATATTCAACTGATAAGAGCGTACCCTAAAATTTTGGTTTAAGCACTCAGAACTCCGGAGCTTTACAACAAAAGTTTTTCATTCCCGGCAAATTCTAAGGTTTAGCACAGCTTATGGGTCTACTATCGGTCCATTGGGTGTGCCCACCGACGGGCCGCATATCGTGGGTGCATCCCTGATCATTTCTACCCACCCCCAAGGAGGCCCCGTCAAAATGGCTGACATTAACCCCCTTGATATCGTCATCCCTATTCTTCTACTGCTCTACTTCCTCGCCGGAATCCGTAGCGGCTTCTTCACGACCCTCGGCACCTTCCTCGGCCTCGGCCTGGGCGTTTGCGCCGCCGCGTGGCTCGTGCCCCTGGCCGTCGCCTCCGTCGGGACCCAGTGGAGCCTTATCACCGCGGTTGGCGTACTCATCCTCTGCCTGACCATCGGGCAGTGGCTGGGCATCGTCGCCGGTCGCACCATCCGGAAGGTCACCGACGTTACCCCGCTGAAGGGCATCGAACGATTCTTCGGCGGCGTGCTCAACCTCGCCGCATGCGCCCTCGTGCTGGTCGTGCTGACCATCTCGATGCGCACCGTGCCCATCCCGCAACTGAACACTGCGCTCAGCCAGTCCAAGACCCTGACCTGGATGGTCACCAGCACCCCCGACGCCCTTAAAGACCAGATTGACTCGGTCCGTAACAACGTGCTCGCCTCCACCTCCATTCCCGAGGTCAGCGAGCTCATCGCCCCCGAAGCATCCGCCCCGACCCAGAGCGTTGAGTCCGATGCGCTTGACGCCGCCAGCGCCTCCGTCGTGGAGATCCTGGGAGCCGCAGAGCAGTGCGGCTACACCTCCACCGGATCCGGCTTCGTGGCCGACACGGGCCTGGTCGTCACCAACGCCCACGTGGTTGCCGGCGTGAGCTCCCCGGTCGTGCAGGACTCCCGCGGACGCACCTGGCCTGGCACCGTGGTCTACATGGATAGCGAACAGGACCTCGCGTTCATCAGCGTGCCGAAGCTTCCCCTGAAGCCGCTTACCATCGGTAAGAACGCCTCCGCGGGTAGCCTCGTGACCTTCATGGGCTACCCCAAGGGCGGCCCGTTCAAGGCGCTGCCCGCCACCGTGCAGGGCATCGGTAACACCCAGACCATCGACGCCGACACCGGCCGAGCCAACGCCATGCGCCAGGTCTATCAGCTGGCAGCCGACGTTCAGCACGGCAACTCCGGTGGCCCCGTCCTCGACGAGAACGGCAACGTGGTTGGCGTGATTTTCGGTAAGGCAACCACCGGCCAGACCGGCTACGCCATCACCGCGACCACCCTCAAGCAGGCCCTGGCCGAGGGCGGTAACAACACCGCCGCGGTCTCCACTGGATCCTGCCGTAAGTAGCTAGTATCGAGCCGTGGAACAGCGGCACAACAGATTAGGCTCCCGCCCTCACACGAGGAACGGGAGCCTGAACTATTTCACGAACGGGGGAGGGCAAGTTACTCAGCGAGATGCTGCGCTGCTATTCCGCCAGATGCTGCGCCAGGAAATCTACCGCCATGACGTAACCGTAAGCGCCGGCACCGGCAATCACCGCGGTGGCCTGCGGGGATACGAAGGAACGGTGACGGAACTCCTCGCGGCGGTGAACGTTCGACAGGTGTACCTCAACCACCGGAAGCTCCACCGCCTCCAGGGCGTCGTGAAGCGCCACGGAGGTATGCGTGTACGCCGCCGGATTGATAATGATGGCGGCCCCGCGCGTGCGGGCACGCTGAATCTCGTCCACCAGAACACCCTCGTGGTTGGACTGCATGAATTCAACGTCGAAACCGTGGGCGGCGGCATGCTCACGCACTGAACGCTCAATATCGTGCAGGGTCGTGTAGCCGTACACCTCGGGGCGGCGCTGCCCGAGCAGGTTCAAGTTCGGGCCGTTAAGCACAAAAATCGTATCTGACATAGAACCAGTGTGGCACAGCAGGCACCCGCACAGTACGAGCCAACGCGAACTGCCCAGAAAATGACGCGGTATAGAAGACGGAGGCCAACTACGGTGAACCTCGCTACCGTCCGCCCCCCAAAGCCCGGTACCCTCACGCTATGACCGAGAACGCCACCCACCCCGCAACGGCCGCACAGAACACCCCGGCCCAAGACACTGCGGCAGACAACACCGAATCACTCCTGCAGATTCGCGTCGTCCCAGAGTTCAAAGCCGCCGCGGCCGCACGCCGGCTCAAGGCTCGCGCACCCGAAAGCCACCTTTCCACGGTGCGCCGCGCCCGCAAAATCAACCGTATCCTGGGCGAAACCTACCCCTACGCGGTCGCCGAACTCGACTTCGACACCCCCTTCGAGCTACTCATCGCCACCGTGCTCTCGGCGCAGACCACCGACGTGCGCGTCAACTCCGTGACCGGTGCGCTCTTCACCCGCTACCCCGACGCCGCGGCGCTCGCCTCCGCACGCTACGAGGAGGTCGAGCCCTACATCCAGTCCCTCGGCTTCTACCGCGCCAAGGCACGCTCCATCGTGAACCTCTCGCGCCAGCTCGTCGAGGAGCACGGCGGGCAGGTGCCCTCCACCCTCGAGGAGCTCGTCAAGCTCGCCGGAGTCGGCCGCAAAACCGCAAATGTGGTGCTCGGCAACGCCTTCGGCGTGCCCGGACTGACCATCGACACGCACTTTGGCCGCCTGGCCCGCCGCATGGGATTCACCACCGCCGAGGCCCCCGAAGCGGTCGAAAAAGACGTTGCAGAGCTCATCGAACGCAAGGACTGGACCATCTTCTCGCACCGCATGGTCTACCACGGCCGCCGCATCTGCCACGCCAAGAAGCCCGCCTGCGGCGTATGCCCGGTTGCAGATCTCTGCCCCTCTTACGGCATCGGCGAGACCAACGAGCAGAAGGCCCGCAAGCTCATGAAATACGAAATGGCCCCCGGCCGCGAGGACCTGCACCTTCGCTTTCTGCAGGGCGCAACCCGCCGCCAGCTACAGGCCGAGGGGTACCCGCTCAGCGCCTAGCCGGCCCCTGCCGTACACTGGTGAAACCGCCGTAGACGGCCCGCACGGATAGCGCGAGCCATGGACGAGCACAACCCCACGCCTGCATACGATGCGGAGAGCAACCAACTATGACCGTGACCAGCGGAACCGAGCACCCTGCCCGTGACCTTCTCGAGGCCCTCGCCAGCGGCGGGGTCGAATTTGACGTGGACGCCCTGCTACGCAGCGCCCCCGCCAGCCCCCTGAGCAAGGAGGCCGCCGTGCTGATTCTCTTCGGCGTGCTCGATGACTCGCCCTCCACCGGCGAATTCGAAGGATGCCCCGAGAACGTGGGTGCCTACCTGGACGTGCTTCTGCTCGTGCGTGCCGCAACACTGCGCGCGCACGCCGGTCAGCCCGCCTTCCCCGGCGGGAAAATCGACCCCGAAGACTACGCGCTCGCCGAGTCCACGGGCGAACCGGTCGCACACATCGCCGCACTGCGCGAGGCCGTGGAGGAGACCGGCCTGGACCCCGCCGGCGTGCAGGTCCTCGGCCAGCTACGCACCCTGCCGCTTCCCATCAGCGACTTCATGGTCACCCCCGTCATCGGCTGGTGGAACAGCCCCGTGCCCGTCAGCGTGGTCGACCGCAACGAATCGGCCCTCATCGCGCGGGTTCCAGTGCACGATCTGCTGAACCCCGCCAACCGGCACACCGCCTACGTCAAACGCGGCCGCACCTCGCACCGCACCCCCGCCTTCGACGTGCGCATGCCCGGCGGTGAGGAGTTCACGGTGTGGGGATTCACCGCGATTCTGCTGGACCGCATCTTCGACTCGCTCGGCTGGACCGTGCCTTGGAACCGCAACGATCTACGTCCGGCACCCGGGTACGAGCCCTAGAACCCGCCGGTCGTATGGCGTGCCGGTCAGCCGGTGGAGCCAGCCGGTGGAAACGAACGCGGCCCCACCCCGCGGCGGCCCGCACAGCCCGCCGCGGGTTATTTACCTTCGGAGTAATCGTGTACGTGGTGCACCGAGACGGGAAAATCCACCGGGACCCTGCCGAAAAGCAGACGCGCCGCCTCCGCCGCACACTCGCGCACGATGCGAGCCACGCGCTCGGCCTCCAGCTCCGGACCGCACAGCAGCAGCTCATCGTGCAGAAAATAGACGATGCGGGTGCGCATGGGCATGCCGAAAATCGTCTCCGTCAGCAGACGGGCGCGCACCGAACCCATCCAGCACAGCGCCCACTCCGCGGCGGTTCCCTGAACAATAAAGTTGCGGGTCATGCGGCCGTGAGCACGCGCGGTCGACACCGCACGCGATTCGGCCGCCGGCGAGGAACGATCCGCCACAATCTCGCGAAAACGATCGCTCACCGGCGGTGAAGTGCGCCCCAGAAAAGTCGTCACCTGACCGCCCGCCTCACCGATGCGCGCCGCCCGCTCCGTGAACTCCATGGCCTGCGGGAAGAGGGCCGCAACGTGCGGAAGAAGCGCCCCAATCTCGCCGCTGCGTCCGCCGTACATGATGGCGAGCATGCCCACCTTGGCGTGGGCGCGCTCCGTCAACCCCACGCCCTTGAGACGCGCCAACTCGGCGATGCCGGCGTACAGGTCAGCGCCTCGTCCGGCCGATGCGAGCGCCTCATCCCGGCTGAGGGCCGCCAGGATGCGCGGCTCAATCTGCGAGCCGTCCGTCACCGTCAGAATCTGCCCCTCGGGGGCCTGAATTGCCTGCCGAATCTCGGCGGGAAGCTGCAGGGCACCGCCGCCCGAAGCGCCCCAGCGCCCGGTCGCGGCCCCGCCCACCTCGAGGTGCGGGCGGAAAGCGCCCTCAGAAACCCATGTGTCGGACCACGTCCAGCCGTTGGCGGTCCAGATGCGGTACAGCTTCTTGTAGCGCAGAATCGGTTCAATGAGGGCCTGCCGCTTCTGCCGCTGCGAGGGCACGGCCTTCGCCCAGCTCTTGAGCTCCCAGGACCGGGTCGACGTCACCGAGGCACCCGCCGACTGCAGGGCGTGTAGAAGCTCCTGCGGTGAGTCGGGGTTAAGCGTGGGCATGAACAGCATGCGCTGGATCTCTTCGACCAGCTCCTGCATCTTTTGTGGGCGTTGGCCGGGCTCGGGCCGGGGGCCCAGTAGTTCCTGCAGGTGTTCGTGGTGAGCCCTCACGTTAAAGGGGATGCCGTAGTACCCGATTTCGGCAGCGACGAGGGCGCCCGCCGATTCGGCCGCCGCCAGCAATCGCAGACGTTCGGGATGCTTCGAGGAGCTGATGGCCCGCGCCTGGGCCAGCCATTCGCCCATGAGGGCGCGCACGACGGGGTGTTCCGGCAAAAGACGGACGGGCCCGGCCGAAAGCTGTGCCTCGAAAGGCTCGTGAGGCGCCGGCTCAAGAAGATCGTGGGTCCCCGAGGCCTGCGCGGGATTCTTTGCGGAAGCACCGGCTGAACCGGCGTTCTTCTGAGCGGCACCGCTCAGGAAATCCGCGCCGAATAGTTCCTCCTGCCCCTGAATTTGGCGGGCCACCGGCAGGTATCCCTGGGGCTCTAGGGCCTCGGCGAGTTCCGAGAGGTCCAGCTCGGTTTCGTAGCTGACAAAGCGGCTGGGATGCGTGGCTGCGGTCCGCAGAATACGCTGCACGAGCCGCAGATCGTAGCACTGGTGCACGCGCACCCCGCGCCGCAATAGCAGGGGTGCGATGTGGCGGGTATCGGCCCAGATCCAGCGCGGGGGTCGGCGGTCCGGGGACTGCTCGGCCCTCCGCTCAACCTCGCGCACGTAGGCCGCCAGGTTTGCGGCGCTGACCCGGTCTGCGCGCAGAATCTGCGGAATGAAGGAAGGGTCGGCCAGCTGCTCGGCGGTGGGGTCTTCGTAGTGGAAAGCTCCCCAGGACGTCACCGGGCTCTCCGCCCGGCCGCGCACGGGCACGCCCGCCGCAATGCGGGCGGTGACGGGCTGATTCGCGGTGCCGGTGCGGGCCGTGATGTCCGCACCGGTGGCGGGGCTGAGGAGGATGTACATAGTTCCATTATCGGTGACGACCGGGCACGGGCCGTGACGGGGTGTCGAACCTGTGGATAGCAGGAGCGGCTGAGCGGCTGAAGGGGTTGTGCGAGGCTGGGGGCGCTGTGCGAGGCCGGGATGCCGTGTGAGACAGGGGTGCCGTGCGAAACGGGGGGCGGGTCTTGAAGCGGGTGAGTTTTGGAGTAAGCGAGTTTTGGGGCGGACGACTCTGGGGTCGTGCGGTTTTCGCGTTTCGTCATAAAGCCGTCGGAACGGGGGCTGAGCGGCTGAGAAGAGGCAAAAATGCCCTGTGGATAACGGATTTTGCGGGGTTTAAGCCGGAATTATCCACAGAACGATTGTTCTATATTTGGGGGTTTTCCTCTCGTGGTGTGATGAAGCCATGAAGACCACCGACCAGCTACAGAACCCGCAGCGCACCCTACTCGCTGACCCGCCGCGCGTGAGGGCGCAGATTCCTCCGCGGGAGTCGGAACAGGGCCTTGCCCCCACACCGCCCGCTGTGGCGCCTCCCGGGGTGC
The DNA here is from genome assembly GCF_058213595.1 of Rothia sp. SCPM-O-B-18226 (M350). Taxonomy (NCBI): domain Bacteria; kingdom Bacillati; phylum Actinomycetota; class Actinomycetes; order Micrococcales; family Micrococcaceae; genus Rothia; species Rothia sp. SCPM-O-B-18226 (M350). The sequence goes on from NZ_JBYQJS010000001.1 coordinate 369,526, forward strand.
CTATGCCTAGCGAGGTGTCTACCGGGGCGAGCGTTCCCGCACTGATGGTGCCCGAAGACTACCGGGCCCGCGCCGTGGCCGTGCAGGCGAGGGAGCGCATCCTGCGTTCCCCGGAATGGAGCTCCCTCGCGCTCGACGGAGCCGCGGCCTTTAATGGGCCCTCATCAGCACAGCCCTTCTTCGAGTCGCCGTTACGTCCTCTCCTCGAGGGGGTCGTTGAGGAGGTTATCGCCGAGATAGACGGAGCCCCGCCGCCCGGTGCGCTCCCGGGGCCGTCCCGGGTAGCCCCGGGGATTCTGCACCGTTTTATGCCCCGGGTCCTCTCGGGTACCCTATCCCTGCGGAGAAAGCCGGGGAAGCTGCCGGGCGTTTTTACTGCACATCCCGCAGGTCCGCGCGCTGCCGGACGGGGGACCGCCCCGTGGAGCTACCCCAGCGTCGAACACGTACCCGTCGACCGAGAACTCGCCCTGCGCTACCTGGGGTCTGAGCTCTACGGGTTTGGCGCGCTCGATTTGCTCCTCGAAGCGGGGGAAAAACTCGGCGCCGCCATCACCGATATCTACGTGAACTCACCCTGCGATATTTGGGCGGGCATCGGTGGTGAGGTTCGCCCCGTCGCCCTAAGCCTCGGCAACGAGCAGCGAGTGCGTGCCCTGGCCGAGCGCCTTATTCGCCGCCGCGGTGGGCAACTGGATACCGCGCACCCGGCTACCGACGTCAGCGATGAGGTGGGTCGACGCATCCACGCCATCATTCCGCCCCTGAGCGAGCGCACCCGCCTGTCCATCCGATTGCCGGCAAGGGAACGCCCTGGCCTAAACCGCCTCGTCAGCGTCGGATTGTGCGATGCCGCAACCGCCGACTACCTGCGTCGTATGGTGGCCGAGCGCCGTGGATTCGTCATTAGCGGCGGTACGGGAACCGGTAAGACGACGCTCCTCAACGCCCTGCTGGGGCTGTGTGAACCGGCCGAGCGCATCGTCATTCTGGAGGACACCCCGGAGCTCGCCCCCGAACACGAGCAGGTTGTGGCCCTCAGAACCCGAGCCGCGAATTCAGAGGGTGCGGGCGCTATCGGCCTGGGTGAACTCATCGTGCAAGCCCTGCGCATGGGCCCGGACCGCCTGGTGGTGGGGGAGTGCCGCGGGGCGGAGGTGGTGCACCTGCTGACCGCCATGAACACCGGTCACCGCGGTGCCGGGACCACGCTGCACGCCAATAGCGCCGAGGCGGTGCCTCGCCGACTGATTGCCCTGGGCGCGCTCGCGGGCCTGGATTATAGAACGGTTGCTCTGCATACGGTGACGGCTTTTGAGCGCATTATTCACCTCGAGCAGCAGGGCGGCCGCCGCCGCATTGAGGGCGTGTATAGCCTGCACGTTGAGGGGCCCGAAGAGCGGTTGCGGGTGCGGAGGATTCCCATTAATCCGGAGCCCGGTCGAGGGGTAGCCCCGTCCGAGTCAGCCGGAGGCGCCCAGGAAAGGGGGAGAACATGAGAGCCGAACGAACCGCCTCGCTGAACCTGCGGGAGCGCTGGAAGAATCGCCGCCCCGGCGTAGCGGATGCCGAAGAGATGCGCGTGTGGCCGCTCGTGTTGCGTTCCCTGGCCCTCAACCTGCGGTCGGGGATGAGTCTGCACGAGGCGGTGCAATCCCTCTCGTACCCCGAAGAGCACCCACGGATCGGCAAAGATATTCGCCGGTTTATCCGGGCTCTGGAGACCGCCGCGGCCTGGGGACTATCGCCGCATCTGGCTTGCGAACAGGTTCTTGACGAGGACGAACGCAGCCTGAGACCTCACAGCCGAGAACGCCTGCGCGACCTGTCCCTCAGCCTGCGCATGAGCGAAAACGCCGGAGCGCCCCTGGCCACCAGCCTGGAGCGGGCCGCCGAGCACGCCGAGGAACGTATCGATGCGCTCCTGGGACGGCAGAGCGCGCTGGCGGCGCCTCGAGCTACCGGTCGAATCCTCTCGTGGCTACCGCTCATCGGGCTGGGGCTGGGAATGTTGATGGGCAGCGATCCGCTGGGTGTGCTCACCGGATCGGTGGCTGGTGCCCTCGCGGGCTTGCTCGGACTCGCGCTGGCCCTGATAGGGCGAGGATGGACGGCCCGGCTGATGCGCCGGGCCGAGGAGGAGAGCGAGGGCAGGAGCTCCCCGGCCGCTCAGCCCGTCCGACTCGGTGGGCACCTCGCGAGGGAACCGACCGGTCGTGAGGCTCGACGCTTCGGCTCTTTGGGGCACGCGTCTTTGGGGCACACGGAAGCCTGCGCTCCACCCGGAGTGGACACAGCTCTCATGTTGGAGCTGCTCGCCGCGCAGCTGAGGGCCGGGCTCTCGCCACTTGCGGCCCTGACGGCTCTCGCCGAGGCCCTGAACAGCGGGCAACTGCGAGCGGTATGCCGCCGACTGCAGATGGGAGCCACCTGGGAGGCGGCCTGGGCCGGGACCACCCCGGGAAGCTGGGGGCCGTTGAGGGATGCACTCGCCCCGGCCTACACCGCCGGTAGCCCGAGCGCGCCCCTGCTCAGAGCCCTCGCCGATGCGCAACGCCTGAGCGAGCGTCGCGCCGCAGAGCGGGCCGCCGGAAAACTTTCGGTTGCCCTGGTCGTGCCCCTCGGGCTCTGCTCCCTACCGGCATTCATCTGCCTGGGCATCGTGCCCATCCTCATTTCGCTCCTGCCGACCCTCACCGGGTAGGCCCCGCGAGAACGATCCCACATTCTCGCGCCGAGTTGAACGAACCGCTCGGTGCGCAATCCCAAATACCTTGAGAAAGGAAGACCAATGACGAACATTCTGACCCCCACCTACCCCGAACGACGTGGAGAGAACGAAGCCGACCGCTACGAGGCGGAGGCTGCCCAGACTATCCTCGGGCCCGTGCCGCTCTCGGTTGCCATCGCCACGACCCTCAAACAATTGCGCGAGGAATGTGCGGACCTCTTCGACGGGGATGAATTGCCCGATACGAAGGCCCCCAAGATTACTCTGCCCGGCGCCTCGAGCGAGGCCCCGATGGGGCTCCCGCAGGAGCTGGCTCGGCGCGAAGAACGCGTTCTGAATATTGCCCGTGCCCTGGCCGAGGGATGCACCCTAGACTCCTGTGGCCCCACCTGCTGCGCGCTGGGTTGCGCACTTGACGAAGGCGAAGAACGTAGCTCGCGCGCTGCGGGAGATGGGACTGAGCCCGCTGAACCGACCGGGTGTTACGGGACTTCATGCGGGGACGAACCGCTCGAGCTCTCCACCACTCTCGGTGCTGCGGAGCGTGAAACGCACGAAGCCGAACGTTACGCCCCCGCCGGTGACGTGGAGGAGGGCGCATCCACCGCGGAGTACGGAATCGTCATGCTTGCGGCGGTTGGTTTCGCGGGGCTGCTGGTGGTCATCCTCAAATCGGACGAGGTGCGTTCAATGCTCCTGGACATCGTGCGTAACGCCCTCTCGATTGCGGGAAACACGGGCCTGCTATAGGGCTATAAGATATTGGGCCAGGCCTAATTATGACCGGTAGAAACACCTGGAATATCAGTACAGAAAGGAGGAACAAAGAATGACCGTTCGTGTCATTTTGGGCCGTATTGTGGGTAGGTCTCGGAGGCGCAACCCTCGGCCCGAGGAACTGGGCTCCGTAACCGCCGAGTTCGCGGTGGCCCTGCCCGCCGTGACCGCGGTGCTCGCCCTCTGCCTGGGGGCAGCCTCCACCGGCGTGGCCCAGGTAAAGCTGGAAGAATCGGCCCGAGCGGCGGCCCGCGCCGCCGCCCGGGGCGACTCGGAAGCTGAGATTCGTGCGGTCGTCGAACGCATCGACCCGGCGCAGAGCGTGCAGGTGAGCGCGGCGAACGGGGAGCCTGGTGAGGCCTCGCAGGTGCAGGTCGTGGTGACCCGCCCCGCTCCCGGCGTTATCGGCTCCGCGACGGGATGGACCCTGCGAGCCGAGGCTCACGCCCGACAGGAAGGAGGCATCAATGAACCGGAAGAACCGGGAGGGCACAGCGCCGACTCCGGCGACCCCGGCTAGGGCGGGCGACCCGGTATCCGCGGGGTCCCGGGAGGAGGGCAGCGGCACAGTTCTCGCGTTGGGCATCGTGGCCGTTCTGCTGATTATGACGGTGACTGTGGCCGGACTCATCGGGGCGGTTTCCGCCAACCGACGGGCCTCCTCCGCAGCCGATCTCAGCGCCCTGGCCGCGGCGGACGCCTACAGGGGTCTTGCCCCCGGAGACCCCTGCGAGGTGGCCAAGGAATGGGCCGTCAAGAACGGCGCCCGGCTGGAGGCGTGCATCTTCCCGGACCGACCCGAAACCGTGGAGGTGACGGTCGCAGTGCCGGTCAGCGGCCCGATGAGCGTGCTGGGCCCGGCGAGAGCGCGAGCCCGGGCGGGAGCCGCGCACCCGCTGGGGGAGCACGCCCCGGAAGTCCCCGAGGTTGAGGACCCTCCCGAGGAGATGCCCGCGGAGGAAGCGCCACCGACGGGCTGAGCTTCGGGAGTCTAGCCCTCGACTGCTTCTAGTCCCTGGCGACTATCCCGGGAGTCGCCCCCTCGACCGTATCGGTGCTTCCGTCGATGCTCTTCAGCATGGCCCTCAGCAGGGCCATCGCGCCGGCCTTGCTGAGGGGCTCGTTGCGGTTACCGCACTTGGGCGAGTGTACGCAGGAGGGACACCCCTGCTCGCATCCGCAGCTTTCGATGGCCTCGAGGGTGGCGCTCAGCCACCGCCGAACCGCGTTGAAGCCGCGCTCGCTGATGCCCGCACCGCCCGGCGCGGCATCGTAAACGAAGATCGTGGGCTGGCCGGTATCGACGTGGTAGAGCGTGGAGAGCCCGCCCAGATCCCAGCGGTCGCTGGTGGCGATGAGGGGCAGCAGGCCGATGGCGGCGTGCTCGGCAGCATGCAGGGTGCCGGGGCCGTCCTCTTCGGTCACTCCGGCCCCGAAGAGGTAGCTGGGCTCGAACGTGAACCAGACGGCTTCGGTGATGAGCACCTCCGGGGGCATGGGCATGGGCTCGTTACCCAGGTGCTCACCGCCGTAGACCGAGAAACGTTTGTAGCCGGTCACCTGGTTGGTGACTTGAACCTGGCCGCGGTGCATCGTGAGGACGGTGTCGGAACTTTCGGCGGGGCCTACGCTGCGGGCCTCCTCGAAGCGTACGCGCGCCCGCTCGGTGAGCACTCGCACCTCGGTGGTTTCGATGGCCCTCGTGTAGAAGTCGGGGTTGGCGCGGCTGAGCAGAATTACGCGCTCGTCCTCGCTGAGAGATTCGACCACGTAGAGCACGTTCTGGTGAATATATACCGCCCCGGGGTGCCCCTGGCTCATGGCGTGTGCGGCGTCCATGGTGCCGACGAGCGTACCCTCCTGCCCGTCAATGAGCTGGTAGGGGCCGCCACCGGTTCCGCGGATGTCGACCAGGTCGGCGGCAGATTCGGCGTGCGTCCAATACCAGCCGTCGGCGCGGCGGCGCAGGTACCCCTGCTGCACCAGGCGGTCCAGGAGCGCCTCGGTGTGCGGGCCGAAAAGGTTCAGCTCCTCAATGCGGATGGGGGCCTCCTGGGCGGCCGCACAGAGCTGAGGGGAGAGCACATAGGGGTTCGTCGGGTCGAAAACGGTGGCTTCAACATCCTGCCCAAAAATCGCCTCCGGGTGGTGCACCAGGTAGGTATCGAGCGGGTTGTCATCGGCGATGAGCACGGCGAGCGCGTCCTGGCCGCCGCGTCCGGCCCTGCCGATGCGCTGGGTAAAGGATGCGCGGGTGCCGGGCCAGCCGGCCACGATGACCGCGTCCAGTCCGGAAATGTCGATACCCAGCTCCAGCGCGGAGGTGCTGGCCAGGCCCAGCAGCTCGCCGTTGCGGAGCCTGCGTTCGAGCTCGCGGCGCTCTTCGGGGGTGTACCCTGCCCGGTACGCGGCGACGCGGTGGGCGAGGCCGGGCTCAACTTCGTCGAGGTAGCGTTGGGTCTTCTGTGAGAGGACCTCCACGCTGCGACGGGAGCCCGCAAAGACCAGCGAGCGGGTGCGCGATAGCACCAGGTCGGTGAGCATCTGCGCACCCTGCTCGATGGGGGAGAGGCGGCGCGGGGCGTTCTGTTCGGCTTCGGATTTGAGGGCCTCCTGCTGGGTGCTGCGGGCACCGGCGGCCAGGCGGTCGGTTGCTGCGGGCGGGAGTAGCTCGGGTTCCCAGAGCACCACGGCGGTCTCGCCGCGGGCGGCCGTGGATTCGGTGATGGCGGTGACCGCCCGCTGCGGCACGCCAATGAGCTTGGCGAAGGACTCGACCGGGTTGGAGCTGGTGGCCGAGGCGCCGTAGAACACGGGCACGCTGCGGTAAAGGGCGCAGACACGCCGTAGACGGCGCATCAGATTGGCGATGTGCGCGCCGAAGACCCCTCGATAGCTGTGGGCCTCGTCGAGCACCACGTAGCGCAGCCCGCGCAGGAAGGAGGCCCACTGCCGGTGGTTGCTCAGAATCGAGTAGTTGAGCATGTCCGGGGTGGTGAGGATGAAGTTGGCGTGCTCGCGAATCCAGCGGCGTTCGCCGGTGGGGGTGTCCCCGTCGTAGCTGGCCGGGTAAAGCCCGGGAAGATTGTAGGAGGTGAGGGCGGTGAGTTGGTCTGCGGAGAGTGCCTTCGCCGGAGAAATATAAAGAATGTTCGCTCTATTATTGAGGTTCTCAGTCCCGGAATAAGCGGAAGTTGAGCTCACCGGTTCGCCGCACGAAGCTCGGTAAACGGCGTCCAGCGTGGGCATCAGGTAGCTCAGGGTCTTGCCCGATGCCGTGCCCGTGGCAACGATAACGTGCCCGCCGCTACCTAGTCCCTCTGCGTGCGTGCGACCCGGCGCGGGCATCTGGCCGCCGGGCGAAGCTGCGGGGTGCCCACTCCGCCAGCCGTAGCGGGCGGCGCTCGCCTCCAGGGCGGCGTCAAGACCCGCGTGGGCCGCCTGCGCGGCGGCGACCTGGTGAGCGTATGGCTCCGAAATGCCGAGAGATTCGAAGGCCTCCACCACGCGCGGATGCATCCACTGCGGCCAGGGGGCGTGCTCCGCCTCGCGGGCCGGGATAGTGTGCACGTGAGTGATCTGCTCGGGTAGAGCGGAGGTGGGTGACAGCTCGGGGAGGAGGGCACTCAGAGCCTGCTGGGTGGTGCTCGGAAGGTCACCGAGACGGCGGGGCACGCCGGGTGCCGCCGGTGGGTCCGAACGATCTACGTTCGCGGCTTGGGGGTCTGCGGGGTGATGAGCTGCGTGCTGGGGCATGGCTTCAATTGTAGGTCTCGGCTCGCGCGCGAACTCCCTCGTTCGTTACGGGCCCATCCGTTTTCGGTTGGGGGCGTTCGGGGGTATCGGGCGTATTTCCGCGTCGAGGGCTCGCACGCATCAAGGATTCTGTATGTATTGGGGGCATCGCACGTTAAAATAGTTTCGTGGCTCAAAATAAGATTATTCTGTATTACCAGTTCGCCCCCATCGCCGACCCGCAGGCGGTCATGCTCTGGCAGCGTGCCCTCTGCGAGAAGCTCGGCCTGCGCGGGCGCATCCTCATTTCCAAGCACGGCATTAACGGCACCCTCGGCGGCGAGATTAACGCGGTCAAGGCGTACACCAAGGAAACCCGCAAGTACCCCGGCTTCAAGAACATGGAGTTCAAGTGGTCCGAGGGCGGTGCGGAAGACTTCCCCCGCCTGTCTGTAAAGGCTCGCGACGAGATTGTGGCCTTCGGTGCTCCCGACGAGCTGCAGGTGGATGAGAACGGCGTCGTTGGCGGCGGCGTGCACCTGAAGCCCGAAGAGGTCAACAAGCTCGTTGAAGAGCGCGGCGACGAGGTGGTCTTCTTCGATGGCCGTAACGCCTTCGAAGCGAAGATTGGCAAGTTCAAGAACGCCATCGTTCCCGACGTGCGCACCACCCACGACTTTATCCGCGAGATTGAGTCCGGCAAGTACGACGACCTCAAGGATAAGCCGGTCGTCACCTACTGCACCGGCGGCATCCGCTGCGAGATTCTCTCCGCCCTCATGAAGAACCGCGGCTTCAAGGAGATCTACCAGATCGACGGCGGCATCGTGCGCTACGGCGAGAAGTACGGCGACAAGGCCCTGTGGGAGGGTTCGCTCTACGTCTTCGACAAGCGCATGCACATGGAGTTCACCCCCGATACCGTCACCATCGGCAAGTGCGAACAGTGCGGCGCCCCCTCGAACAAGTTTGAGAACTGCTCCAACGAGGACTGCCGCGAGCTGGTTCTGCTCTGCCCCGAGTGCGCAGCTGATGACGCGAAGCGCCACTGCGTGCCCGAGTGCTCGGTGGACCGCGAAGTCGCCGAGGTGAAGGCCTAATGGCCTCCGCCAAGGAGAACGCGGTTCAGATTTCAGAACCCCGCGTTGAAGAACACCCGGGGATGGTCGTCGCCGGCGTTTCGCGGGTGTTCTCCCTGGATGAGGACTTCTCCCCGCTGTGGGATGAGCTGAACCAGAAGGCCTCCCCGGCAATGCTGGACGTTCTGAATGTGACCCAGTACCTGGGCGTGTGCACTCAGCCGAACCCGAAGGGGCAGGTCCGCTACACCGCGGGCTTCCTGGTTTCGGAACCTGCGAGCGCGGTAAAGCTTGGCCTGGGCGTGCTGGAGCTGCCTGCGAGCACCTACGCGGTGGTTGAGGTGACCGGTCCGATTTCGGAGTCCATTCCGGCTGGCTTTGCGAGCTTTGAGGAGGCGTTCTTCGCGAAGAATCCGCAGTACCGCCCGGTTGGTGGCCTGGAGGTTTACGGCCGCGGCGATATGCAGGCGGCTGATTACCGTATGGAGCTGTGGGTTCCGCTGGCGAAGCGTTCCTAATGTAGTTCGTCTCTGCCGTTATAACTGCAGTTTTAGTAGCTGAATAGAAGAGCCCGGTGGCGTGATGTGTTCGTGCCGCCGGGCTTTTTGCGCCCTTTTTTAGCTTGGGTGGGGGCTTTTATGTACCCCTAAAACAAAATACTTGACATGTAAAGTATTGGGGGGTTAGATTTAAAACATCAGCCCGGCACTACAAGAGAATCGGGCGCAACCCACAAAGGAAAAAACAATGAGCACCCCCACCAACCCTGGCACCCCGCAGCTCGACGAATCCATCCGCATCAGCCACCTCGAACCCATGCGCGGCGACGAGAAGAAGCTCGGCTTCCTCTCCTTCGGCCACTGGGCTGAGGTTCCCGGCTCCCGCGTTCCTAGTGCCGCAGAGTCCCTGCACCAGGCCATCGACCTGGCCGTAGGCGCCGAAGACATCGGACTGGACGGTGCATTCTTCCGCGTGCACCACTTTGACCAGCAGCAGGCAACCCCCTACCCGCTGCTCTCCGCCATTGCGGCGAAGACCGAGCGCATCGAGCTGGGCACCGGAGTGATTGACATGCGCTACGAAAACCCGCTCTACATGGCGGAACTCGCCGCCATGGCTGACCTCATTGCGGCGGGCCGACTGCAGCTCGGCGTCTCCCGCGGCTCGCCCGAATCCGTGATTCGCGGCTTTGAGAGCTTCGGCTACTACCCGGCAGAAGGCGAAAACGAGAGCGACATGGCGCGCCGCCACCTCGACATTTTCCTCAAGGCCATCGAGGGCGAGGGCATGGCGCCCAGCGCTCGCGTTCCCGGCAAGTACGCCCCCGTCCAGCCGCAGTCGCCGGGCCTGCGTGGCCGCATCTGGTGGGGCGCGGGTACCGATAGCACCGCCGTGTGGACCGCGCAGAAGGGCCTGAACCTCATGTCCTCGACCCTGATGCTGGAAGATAAGGGTATTCCCTTCGACCAGCAGCAGGCTCAGCAGATTCGCCTCTTCCGCTCCGAGTGGGTGAAGGCGGGTAACTCGGGTGTTCCGCGTGTTTCGGTCTCCCGCTCGGTGCTGCCCGTGATTGATGAGACCTCGGCACGCTACTTCGGTCGCCGCGCCGCGGAGGATTCACAGGATTACACCGGCATTATCGACAACAGCTTCTCTCGCTTTGGTCGCAGCTACATTGGCGACCCGGCGGATATTGCCGAAGAGCTCGCCCGTGACGAGGCGGTCCAGGCGGCGGACACCGTGCTGCTGACTGTCCCGAACCAGCTGGGTGTGGACTTCAACCTGAAGATGCTTGACGCAATCGTGAAGGAGATCAAGCCCGCGCTGACCACCAAGTAAAGGTCCTGAGGTGAAGACCCCGCAGAACCTTCTGCGCTAGCAGGGTTTCGCGCCAGCGTGCCGCCGTCGCTTCCGTGATGGGCGGTGGTCGCTGATGAGCGCGAACTCTGCCGCCTCCCGAGGGCAAGGGCGCGGAGCGCGTGCGGCAGCCCGCACAAGTGGACAATTGGTCAGTTATCACTGTATAGTCATCGTATGCTGACTATTGCTTCACACCTCGACGTTATGAACCGGCTCGGCCGCGCCATGGCCGACCCGACACGTTCCCGGATTCTGATGACCCTCCTCGGCGGCCCGAGCTATCCAGCCGTGCTCTCGCGCGAGCTGGAGCTGACCCGCTCGAACGTGTCCAACCACCTGACCTGCCTGCGCGATTGCGGAATCGTCGTCGCCGAGCCCGAGGGCCGCCAGACGCGCTACGAGATCGCCGACCCGCACCTCGCCACGGCACTGACGTCCCTGATCAACGTCACGCTCGCGGTGGACGAGGCCGCGCCGTGCATCGACCCGGCATGCTCGGTGTCGGGCTGCTGTGGAACGGCGGCGGGAGCATGAGCGAGACCCTGACCACCGTGCGCCGCGCGATGCTGCACCGGCGCGTCCGCTTCATCGTCGGCTTCACGATCACGTACAACGTAATCGAGGCAATCGTCGCAGTCTGGGCAGGCGTCCTCGCCTCGTCCGCGGCGCTCATTGGCTTCGGGCTCGACTCGGTTGTCGAGGTACTCTCGGCCGCGGCCGTCACCTGGCAGTTCACCCGCAAGGACCCTGAGCGGTGGGAAACGGTCACCGTCAAGGCCATCGGCATCGCGTTCTTCGCGCTGGCGGCCTACGTCTCGATTGACGCGGTGCTGGCCCTGGTCGGCCAGGAGGGCCCCGACCGCAGCCCGCTGGGTCTCGGTATCACCGCGCTGAGCCTGGTCGTCATGCCTCTGCTGGCGTGGATTGAGGTCCGCACCGGGCGGGAGCTGGGCTCCAAGAGCGTGATGGCCGACGCCAAGCAGCTCATCCTGTGCATCTACCTCTCCGGTGCAGTGTTCATCGGCCTCGTCCTCGACAGCCTGTTCGGCTGGTGGTGGGCTGACTCGGTCGCGGCGCTGGTCGTGGCGGTGCTCGCGGTGCGCGAAGGCCTGGAGGCCTGGCGCGGCGACGTCGAGTCGCCGTTCGAAGTGCTAGAGGACCTCGAAGACGACTGACCCGTCACCCGACGATGAAGAGCCAGTGCTTGCAACCCAGACATGCGCTACGAAAACCCGCTCTACATGGCTGAACTTGCCGCCATGGCCGATCTCATTGCGGCGGGTCGACTGCAGCTGGGCGTGGACTTCAACCTGAAGATGCTTGAGACAATCGTGAAGGAAATTAAGCCCGCGCTGACCACCAAGTAAAGGCCCTGAGGTGAAGGTCCTGGGGTAAAGGTCCTGGGGTAAAGACCCCGTGCCAAGCTGTTTCCAGCGCTCTGTAACGCGCTGAGATGTTTGTTCCCATACAGCTTGAGCCACACATACAGCGATGCCCCGGCAGGCACCCGCAAGGGTTCTGCCGGGGCATTACTATGCTCACGTTCTTAGAAATCCTTCTGTCTAAAAGTCTTTCGTCTTTTCCCAGGGCTCAATAGCGCCCGGAACCACCTCAAAGAGCGGATGCGCACACGCCGCCAGCTCGCCGCGTGCCGCCAGTCGCTCGCTCAACCGATGCTCCCACTCGGGGTCACGCCCGGCCACCTTGTGCTGCAGAAAGGCGAGCTCGTACTCCAGCTGACCCAAAGGAACGGGAATATGCGCGACCGAAGTGTACGGGTTTCCTGCCTTGTCGGCGCAGTTTTTGCCTGCGCTTTTTTCGCCAGTGTTGTTTTTGTCTGCAGTATTTTCGCTGGCACCTTCTTTGCCCGCACCAATCAGTGCGCGGTTGAACGAGTAGCCGCGGGCATCCGCCTCATCCGCCAGCCCGGACAGGTAGGCGGCAACCGCCTCCAGCGGCTGCGGATGCGCGCGAAAACGAATCAGCTGCGGATGGTTCGTGTACCCGCGAGTCAGACCCCGCAGAACCTTCTGCGCCAGCAGGGTTTCACGCCAGCAGGCGACCAGGGCACGGCGGTCAAGCAAGGAGGGGTGCAGGGACCAAATGCGCACGCCTAGCCCTGTGCTTCTGCCGCATATACCTCAGCGGCATTTTCACCAGCCGATGCTGCGCCCGCGTGCTCGTCGCTAAAGTGCAGGAAGCTCTTGAGCACCAGTTCGCGCACCGCGTGCAACAGGGTGTCGCGCGGATGTTGCTCCTGCGTACCGCGCGCCGCGGCGGCAGCCTCATCGTATTCGGGCCAGGAGAGCAGCATCGCCAGGGCCGCCACGATCTGACCCACGGCAAGCTCGCCATCGCTCGCGGAAGTGAAACCCGCCGTCTCGGTGGAGAGCAGCTGGGTGCGGCACAGACCCGATCCGGCACGCAGCAGAATAACGCTCGGGTGCTCGGCGCCGGGTCGGCCGTGGCGTTCCTCGGTGACGTCCTCGGCGACCTCCAGGTGCGCGGCGAGGAGCGCCTCGTCGTCCATGGCGGCCATGCGGTCGTAGCGGCGCACAGACTCGGTGAGGGCGCGGGCGATGGGCTGCTGAATCGGGTAGGTAATCTCCTCAAAACGCAGCAGGGGTGCGGCCAGGCCGGCGGTGGTGTCCTCGGTCGGGCGGCGCAGCCAAATCATGCCAAAACCAATAGAATGAACGTTCCGGGATTCGAAGTCGTTTAGATACGCCAGGTAGGTCTGCTCGTAGTGGCTGCGGTCGCGGTTCTCGCTCGCGTCCTTCAACCAGGTCTCTGCGTAGGACTCGGGGCTCAGCGTCTCGCGCTGAATAATCCAGGCCTCGGCGTCGGCATCTTCAACCCAGGCGCGCACGCGCTCGTCCCAGGAACGCGGCTGCGAGGGGTCCTCGGAATCGCGAATAATCTCCCAGTTGCCCAGCATCTGCGCGCGGCCGCCGGGCACCAGAACCGAGGGCAGGCGGCGCACCATCGTGCTGACAATCTCGTCGCCGGGCAGGCCGCCGTCGCGGTAGGTGAACTGCTCCTCGGCGCTCTCACCGGCCACGCGCGGGGTAATCACGAACGGCGGGTTCGACACCACCAGGTCGAAGCGTTCACCGGCCACCGGGTCCAGCAGGGAACCCTCACGCAGGCTCACGCGATCCTGCGGGTTCTGCGGGTCGATATCAAGGGCGGGAGCGTTCAGCAGCAGGTTAAAACGGGTGAACGCCAGGGCACGCTCCGAAATGTCGGTGGCGGTCACGTGCTCGGCGTGGGCGAGCAGGTGGAAGGTCTGAATACCGCAGCCGGTACCCACATCCAGGGCACGCTTGACGGGGGTGCGCTCGGTAATCTGCGCCAGAGTCAGGGAGGCGTGACCAATGCCGAGCACGTGATCCTTACGGAGCACGCCGGGGCGCTGATGCGCGCCCAGGTCGGCGGCAACAAAGATTTCGGTGCCGTCATCGGCGGCGTGCGGGCGCAAATCAACGCTCGCGGACCAGCGGGTAGAATCCGCAGCATCGCGCTCAATCAGCGCGGCATTCTCGAAATCAACCAGGGCATCGCCGAAAACCTCGGCTGCCTCAGCCTCAGTGAGCGGGCGAGCCAGCAGGAAAAACGCCAGCAGACGCGCCAGGTTCTTCTCACCCGCACTGTAATCGCCGCGCAGAATATGCTCCACACGCCACAGACCCGGAACCACCTGGTCGCGAGCCATCGCCTCAGCCGCCTCAACACCGAGCAGCTCCTGCACAGCGTCATAGCTGTAGTTCAACGCCAGCAGGCGTTCACGGATGCGGGTCAGGCGGGCGTAATCATCGCTGCGGGGAGCATCCGCAACGGCGGCGTACTCGGGAGCGAAAGAGACGGCAGAAATAGTCATGCACACCATTCTACGCACCCGCCGCATCTGCCCGGGCGCGCCCACCGCGTACAGGCGGCAACGCAATGACACAGCCCCGACCCACCCACTGACCAAAACCGTCATCTGCGCAAGAGCGCCCACCCCATCGCATACACTGAAACCATGAGTAACCTGTACCCCGATGAAAGTATCAGCGTCGACAAGTGCTGGGAGCGTCTGCACGCAAACACTCTCGGCCGCCTCATCCTCACTGACGGACAGCACGTCGATGTGCTGCCCGTGCTCTACGCCGTCGCCAGCCAAGACGACAAGCAGGAAATCTACATCCGCACCACCCGCGGCAATAAGTTCTCCTCCGTGGTGGTCAGCCGCCGCGTCGCCTTCGAAATCGACGAAACCCTCGAGGACGGCATCCGCTCGGTCATCGTGGTCGGCGTCGCCCACTGGCTCCCGCCCGAGATGACCCCGCAGATTGTGCGCACCTTCGACCTGCCCGACTCCGACACGCACGAAATGCAGTGGGTGCGCATCGCGCCGCAGACCGTGTACGGCCGCGAATACCCGCTACTGCCCGCATACCTGGACGGCACCCACCCCGACTCTGATACCCTCACCAGCTAGCGGTTAGCGTCCACACCCCGGAAAACGCGGCCCCGCAGGATCCCCGGTGAGCACGTCAACGGGTGCCCCGTGCACCAATCAGTCCACCGGTACCGTATGATGGAGCGAGTACCCTGCGACCACCGCGTCTCAGCGCACACACGGTGCGGGGCGCAACCTCGACCCCCGCTCCGGGAGTCCAACACACTAATCGCTCAACGAAACACCTCACCCATCGTATTGAACCACCCCGACCGCCCGGACCGGGCGTTCGTGTGGGTTATGGTTGAATACGTAGCGACAACACATAGATAGAGGAGTGCCGTGCCCGCTCAGGCCAAGAATGGAAAAGCCCTGCTAATCGTGGAGTCCCCCTCCAAGGTCAAGACCATTAGCGGCTACCTCGGCGAGGACTACCTGGTCGACTCGTCCATGGGTCATATCCGTGACCTTCCGCAGCCCTCCGAGCTGCCCGAAAACCTCAAGAAGGGCCCCTACGGCAAGTTCGCGGTCGACGTTGAAGACGGCTTCGAACCCTACTATGTGGTCAACCCCGACAAGAAGAAGAAAGTTACCGAGCTCAAGCGCAAGCTCAAAGAGGTCGACGCGCTCTACCTGGCAACCGATGGTGACCGCGAGGGTGAGGCCATCGCGTGGCACCTGAAGGAAGTCCTCAAGCCCAAGGTGCCCGTCTACCGCATGACCTTCCCCGAAATCACCCGGGAAGCCATTCAGCGTGCCTTCGGCGAACTGCGCGACATCGACCTGCACCTGGTCGATGCGCAGGAGACCCGCCGCATCCTCGACCGTATCTACGGTTACGAAATCTCCCCCGTACTCTGGCGCAAGGTCGGCCGCGGCCTCTCTGCAGGCCGCGTGCAGTCCGTCGCGACCCGCCTCGTGGTCGAGCGCGAACGCGAACGCATGGCCTTCGTCGCCGCCAACTACTGGGACCTGACCGGCCGCTTCCTGAACGCGGCCTCCGAGGGCTTCGACGCGAAGCTCGTCGCCGTGGACGGCAACCGCATCGCCACCGGCAAGGACTTCGCTGACGACGGCACCCTCAGCTCCTCCAAGGTCACCCACCTGAACGAGGAGGCGGCCCGCGCGCTCGCCGCCGCCCTGCAGTCAGCGGCGTTCTCGGTGCGTTCGGTCGAGACCAAGCCGTACAAGCGCCGCCCGGCAGCGCCGTTCACGACCTCCACCCTGCAGCAGGAAGCCGCGCGTAAGCTGCGCTTCTCCTCTCGCGTGACCATGCAGGTTGCGCAGCGCCTGTACGAGAACGGTTACATCACCTACATGCGTACCGACTCGGTTGCGCTGAGCGATCAGGCCGTCAAGGCCGCACGCCGCCAGGCCTCCGAGCTGTACGGCGCCGAGTTCGTGCCCTCCGCACCGCGCGTGTACACCTCCAAGAGCAAGAACGCGCAGGAAGCCCACGAGGCAATTCGTCCCGCGGGTGACACCTTCCGCACCCCGGACGCCGTGCGCGGCTCTCTGTCCAACGACGAGTTCCGCCTCTACGAGCTGATCTGGAAGCGTACCGTCGCCTCCCAGATGGCCGACGCGACCGGTTCCACCGCCTCCGTGCGCCTGGGCGCCGTGGCCTCCAATGGTCAGGACGCCGAGTTCGCCGCATCCGGCACCGTCATCACCTTCCGCGGTTTCCTCGCCGCCTACGAGGAGGGCGTTGACGCGTCCCGCGTGGCCGAGCGTGAGGCGAAGGATGCTGAGAAGCGCCTGCCGAACCTGACCACCGGCGAGGCTCTGACCGCAGAGGCGATTGAGCCCGCCGGTCACGAGACCCTGCCGCCCCCGCGCTACACCGAGGCCTCCCTCGTGAAGACCCTGGACGAGCTGGGCATTGGCCGCCCGTCCACCTATGCGGCGGTTATTTCGACCATCATGGACCGCGGATACGTGAACGTTCGTTCTGGTTCGCTGATTCCGTCCTGGACCGCGTTCTCGGTGGTGCGCCTGCTCGAATCGAGCTTTGGCCCCTACGTGAACTACGAGTTCACCGCGCAGATGGAAGAAGACCTCGACCGCATCGCGCGCGGCGAGGAGTCCCGCGTCGAGTGGCTGGACGAGTTCTACTTCGGCGGCGACTCCAAGCGCGGCCTGAAGCCCATCGTCGACAATCTCGGCGAGATTGACGCCCGCAGCATCAACTCCATCCCGATTGCGGACGGCATTGTGCTGCGCGTGGGCAAGTTCGGCCCCTACCTGGAGGCCGAGGGCACCCTCGACACCGAGACCGGCGAGCTGACCGAGCCGGTCCGCGCGAACGTGCCGGCCGACCTGGCACCGGACGAGCTGACCGAGGCGAAGGCCCGCGAACTGCTCGAGCAGGGCAAGTCCGACGGCCGCGTGCTCGGCACGGACCCCGCCACCGGCCGCCAGATTGTGGCTCGCGACGGCCGCTTCGGCCCGTACGTCACCGAGGTGATCGAGGAGATGACCGAGGAGCAGATTCAGGCCTACCTGGACGCGCAGCCGACCGAGTACTACAAGAACGGCAAGCCCAAGCCGAAGAAGAAGCCGAAGCCCGAGAAGCCGCGCACCGCCTCCCTGTTCAAGTCCATGGACCTGGCGACCGTGACCCTCGAGCAGGCGCTGCAGCTGCTGAGCCTGCCGCGCGTGCTCGGTACCGACGCTGAGGGCGTGGAGATTACCGTGCAGAACGGCCGATTCGGCCCGTACCTGAAGAAGGGCACGGACTCCCGCTCGATTGGCAGCGAGGACGAGATCTTCACGATTACGCTGGAGCAGGCACTGGAGATTTACTCCCAGCCGAAGCAGCGCGGTCGTGCGGCGGCTAAGCCTCCGCTGGCTGAACTGGGTGTGGACCCGGTCAGCGAGAAGAAGATCGTGGTGAAGGACGGCCGCTTTGGTCCGTACATCACCGACGGTATTACGAACATTACGGTTCCGCGTGCGGAGTCGGTCGAGTCGCTGACCCACGAGCGTGCGGTGCAGCTGCTGGCTGACAAGCGTGCGAAGGGCCCGGTCAAGCGTAAGACCGCAGCGAAGAAGACCACTACTGCGAAGAAAACTACGGCTAAGAAGACGACCGCAAAGTCTACTACCGCGAAGAAGACGACCACTCGTAAGACCGCGGCGAAGAAGACCGCTGAGTAATCTGCCGAGTAGCCGAGCGTAGTTCGAGCTGAACTGAAGGCGCAGGATGTGCCCCCTGAACCCCATAGCGGTATGGGGCGCCTCCTGCGCCTTTGGCGTGCCCGGGAGAGTACATGCCCGGCGCGCTTTGGGCCTGCGCTGTGTTTTTAGGCTTGTGCTGTGCTGATGCTGGGCATCTGCCCGGATTGTTTGCGGAGTGACCCGCGCCTCTGACAGACTGGGAGAGGCGCCGCACCTGCGGTACCACACACAGACAATATCCCGCCGCGGGGCGGGGGAGGGGAGCGCATCGTGCGCCTGGGAGTTCTGGATGTCGGGTCGAATACGGTCCACCTGCTGCTGATTGACGGTAGCCCTGGAGCGCGCCCCGAACCGTACGCGTCGCACAAGATTCCGCTGCAGCTCGTGCAGTACCTCGACGCCGAGGGCAATATCTCGCAGGAGGGCGCGGACGCGCTGACCCGCTTCGTGACCAGCGCCCGCGACTTCGCGATTGAGAATAAGGCAGAGGACCTGCTGGCGTTCTCCACGAGCGCTATCCGCGAGGCGGGTAACGGCTCGGCGGTGCTGCATCAGGTGCGTGAGCAGGCCGGCGTGAGCCTGAACGGTATTTCGGGTGACCAGGAGGCGGCGATTACGTACTTTGCGGTGCGCCGCTGGCAGGGCTGGGGTGCGGGCCGCATCCTTGATTTTGATATTGGTGGTGGTTCTTTCGAGTTTTCGATTGGTACGAACGCCATGCCCGATGCGGCGATGAGCGTGCCGCTGGGTGCGGGCCGCCTGACCCGTGAGTTTTTTGATGTGCAGCCGCCGAAGCCGAAGCAGGTGAAGCGTCTGCGTAAGTATGTGCGTGAGCAGATTGCCCCGGTCGCGGAGAACCTGCTGCAGTATGGCACGCCGGATATGACGGTGGGTACGTCGAAGACGTTCCGTTCGCTGGCGCGTATTTGTGGTGCGGCGCCGTATTCGGCGGGCCCGCATGTGAAGCGTGAGATGCATCTGCAGGATTTGCGCCTGTGGACTCGTCGCATGGAGGCGATGACGGTGTCTGAGCGTAGCGATTTGCCGGGTGTTTCGAAGGCTCGTGCGGAGCAGATGCTGGCGGGCGCTATCGCTGCGGAGGCGGCGATGGAGGCGTTCGGGGTTGAGACGATGCGCGTGTGCCCGTGGGCGCTGCGTGAGGGCCTGATCTTGAAGCGTATTGAGCACCTGGCGGAGGGCACGGGTACTCCGGTCAACCCGAAGACCCTCCTGGGTGTGTAACCGGTGCGCGATGTGCGCGAATAGCCGCAACTGAACCCCGCAGGCTGGTGCGTAATGGGCACCGGCCTGCGGGGTCACCGCATTTCTTGTGTATATAACCCGCCGACAAAGATGTAGGAAAGGAACAATCACCGATGAAAATTCAAGAAGTTATTGACGAGGTCAACAACACCTGGGGCGAAGAACACGAAGAAAAACGAAAAAAGATGCTTAGGAATAACGTATTTCTGATGCCGGGATTACTAATCATCCTTATCTCGCTTGCTTATCTTTCTCCGTTAGTAATAATGGGAGAAACGTTTATTTTTTCATCTAATAGAACTTTTGATTTACCTTATGGGATAATTTCTGCATATTTTAATATCCCATATTATTTATTTGATCTTCGTGTGGGCGTTATTGTATCCATTGCAAGTATTCTTTTAAGCCTATATGTAAGTGTTGGGAAGTATGCAGATGGAGCTGAAGGTGTATACGCTGAAGCTCGGCGAGCCGCATATCGACAGTTTGTGAAAATTGTGGGATTTATTATCTTTGTAGCATTTTTAATCAGCTTTTGGCATGGTCTTCTTGCAGGATATCTCAAAGGTGAATCATTTGCCCCAGAATGGTTCTTTCTACCCAGAGAGTGCCCTGATTGGGGTAGGCTAATAGTGCCAGCTGATATGGACTTATCGAGATACGGTGAAATGCCTTTATGGATTCTTGTATTCTTTGCATGGTTTACTATTTCTTCTGCCTTAATGCTGACATACAGCGAGAAAGATATTTTGATTCATAATGTGTCTAAGATTCGCAAATATAACCAAGGCGTAGTTCATGCTAATCGCTCCGTCTTAAAAGCTTACTTTTTGGCTGAAGAATCTTTTAACTATCCAGAGAAAGACCGCTTCACAAAAAATCTTAAGGGTAAGTTTATTGGTAATTCTCAGAGAAGAAATCCCATCCTCCCATCGCGGTATTCATACCCTGGGTTCAGATTTAAAACTAGTCTCAGCAAATTTCTTTGGAACACGTTCATCATTAAAAGGGTTTATGGGCTGCTGTTCATCTTGTGTATCTCAGGGTTTGTTTCGTCAATTTTATCTTTTCAGTATATTAGGGTTGATTGGAATTTCTACCTGATATTTATAATTTTTGTCTGGGAATCAATATTCTTGTTTATTGATGTTAATTATGTATATAAAGGGATATATAAGTCCAGGATGAAATACCTTTCGGGACAAGAAAAAGCTCGTGAGCGGGTCGATTTCTACGGATCTAGTGGTTTAAATGTGTGGGTACTAAGAATAATCCTGATTGGTCCGGTGGTTTCTGTCTTTGGGTATCTTTTGTGGAAGGCTTTCACCGTAGACCCGCAATACCATGTTTGGAGAAATGAAGTTATTACTATAGTTTTGATTGATTCTGTGCTTATATTTTTTCTATACATCTTTTTCTTTAAGATTAAGCGTATTCTGCAGATGTCTATCGAGTATGAAATTCGAGCATGTATGCTGCAAGAGTTTAAGGAATCTATCTGTAATTCAGGTGGTGAACCGAGTGAGGAGCCAAATTATTTACTTATTCCTTATTTTTATTATTTGATGTTAGACGTTAAAAAAATTTACTCTGATTATAAAACTGAACATGGAGATAAATTATTTAATGAAGGGAGTAGTTCATATTTAGACAATTGACTTTTATCTATTGAGAGGTGAATATTGAGAATTTATATTTATTGGGAAGTTTATAGCATGGATAATCTGTTGAAGTATATATAGTTTTCTTTAGGTGAAATTTTTGGATAAATTCAGAGAGAGGAAAATTTCTCTGTGATAAACGGGAAGCAAAGACGTAGGAAAGGAACAATCACTGATGATAAATAAACTACTGTTAGCGCAGGTGCTGGCTGAGGGATTCAGCGGGGATTATCTCTGGCATTGGACCCACGACCATGATCTTGTCAAAGTGCTGATTTCCGCCGTCGCACCAATTGCAACGGCAGTTATCGCCGCTTTGAGTCTTATACTGACTGCTCGCAGGGAGACTAAGCAGATGGAACTCTCCAAACAAGGGATGCCACCTGAGTTAACTCGTTATAAGACTTGGCTCGAAGTGTCAGAGAAATATAAAGAGCTTGTCAAGTTTGGAAATGTAGATGCGCTTTCTGTAGCTTCTGAAGAATATAGGGAGATTGAAGCATCTCGAAAAGCTGCTCTTGAACGAGCCGTGTGGGAGCGAAAAGTTCTTAGTGTCTGTTCGGATACAAATGCTCAGCAAAAGATACTTAATCTTCCTGAGCGGTTTATTGTTGGCAAGTATCTGAGTCTCCCCGGATATTTCCCTAAATTTCAATCAGCACGTAGTGTGGTAGTGGAGTTCATTCTACAGGGAATATTTTTCCTTCAGCTCTTGTCTAGTGTTTTTGTGCCTGTATATCGCGATGTGAATTCTATTTTTAATCTATCGACTATTATTGAAGTTATATTTGCTTTGTTTTTAATTGGTTTATTGGTCTATATCCCTAGCTCTCTTCGAAATTACGTTTGCTCTGAGAATCTTGCTGAGTATTCGTATCTTAAGGTTCTCCAGGGTTATCTGTCCAAGAAGGAGCTTAAAAACCTTCTAGTGATGGTAAATACCTATGGTAGAAATGCTGGAAGAGTGAGAGTTTCAATATGGGACAGAGATTATAGTGAGTATGTATGCCTCCCTGCTCATTGGAATATTAAATATGTCTCATTGTTGTTAAAGTCTTTGATAGCTGCTTCTCCGTATTGGGTGTTGTGTTTATTTTCTAGAATTATTCATGGAGAATGGGGCTATTACGGGAAATATAAGCCAGAGATATTTGGGGTTGACGAGAAGGAGGATTTGAAACAGGAGGTTATATAAGAAGTTTTAAAACTGTTTTTAGTATCGAAGAGAAAATAAGGTTATCAAGATAGTTTCCTTATCGGGGGGGGTGCGGGAGTGTCTTTAAATCGTGCAGAATTTCGACCATGGTTTAGCGTCTTCTGTCATGGTTTGTAACTACGACCAAAGACGCTAACCTATGGCACAAATCCGTAACCCATAACCGAATCCCCCTTTGCACCAGGTAGATGGGCGGGATCCGGTTATGGTTTAGGTTTTTGATGATGGGTAGTGACTTTGGGCTGGGGTTTTAACCATCGCTAAAGACGTTAAGTCATGACTGAAATTGCTATGTCATTACCGAATTTCCGCCCCCGCCGAATTAGCCCATACGAAACAGGGCGGCCCCGGACGCACACACACATCCGGGACTGATCCCTCGTTTCTTAGGGGGATTTTATTGCCAGTTTGATACAATCACAGAGGGTGTAATTAGCAGAAAGAAGGGGCGGAGCATATTTAATGCATGGCAGAATTTTTCACAATAAAACTTAGCGGCGTTACAAGAGAAATAATTTTACGAGAGACTATTGGAGGCATCGATGGCTTTTCTGGGCTACAACAAAGACGAAAAGTTAGAATTTAACTATAAGAAGGCCTGCGGACTATGGCTAATTGTGGTAGCGGCAGTTATCGCAATAGCCACCATGACCGGAGGAAAACAAATAATAAATATGCAAGTATTCAGCATTGGGTACGTCGTCAGCTTTTTCTCAATCAACATGAATAAAAAGGTGCTGAATAGACTAGCCGATGGCCCTTCGAGCGAATTTCAAAAGAAAGTATCTTCACGTGCCGTTATTCTATTATTTGTCTTAATGGTTTTGCTGGGCGGCCCATTCTTCGCAACTGAAAATTGGAGATTGATTTGGTTGGGAGCACTGATGGCAACCGCGCTGCATTTCTTCCCGTACTATTTTGTGCATGGAAAGTCAATGATATACCTGAGTCTCGCCTGTGCCATTAATGTTTTTGCGGGATATATTTTTACCGACATTCCGTTAGGGGTCATTGCATATATTGACGCGGCAATTAAGATCGTATTCGGAATTTATCTACTATTCCTTTCAAAGCCGTCAAAGCAAATGTAAGGCAATTCTTCGGCACGGTAAAACAGGGCGGCCCCGGACGCACACGCATCCGGGGCCGCCCCCTTACTTCTGAAAGCTACTTCTTAGCGCCGAATACTCGCATCCACGCCCAGCGGGTCAATACGGCAGTACCCACCGCAACCGCCATCGGCAGCCACGCACTCGCACCCTGACCCGTAAAACCAATCAGCAGAGTCAGCGCAGACAGCGGCGCATTCATCGAAATACCCAAAAACGCCGCC
This sequence comes from Rothia sp. SCPM-O-B-18226 (M350), assembly GCF_058213595.1. Classification (NCBI taxonomy): domain Bacteria; kingdom Bacillati; phylum Actinomycetota; class Actinomycetes; order Micrococcales; family Micrococcaceae; genus Rothia; species Rothia sp. SCPM-O-B-18226 (M350). Next base: position 392,805 of record NZ_JBYQJS010000001.1, read on the forward strand.
GTGCCCGTCAGCGCAGCCGCATACAGCACCATCGACGCACCACCCGGCACCCCATCCAAGCCGGGGAATGCCCACAGCACCAGCGCCGCCACACAAAATGCGGCCGCCGCACCCAACGCCAAACCTGGCGTTAGCGTGCCACCGTACGAACCCGAACGCAGGCTCAACAGCACCACGGCAGCCTTCGCCACGCACAGAGCCGCCACATACCAGGCTGCGGCCGCGGTCAGACCGCCCGCCGCCGCATCCAACGACACATTAAAGGTGTGCTGAGTCAGCAGACGACCATTACCCAGAATCTCCGGAAGCCACAGCGAAACCACCGCGACCAGCACAAACGCCACCGGAATACGCCACAACAGAGAACGGTCCTTCGCCTTAATCTTCTTCGCACGCTGCGACAGCGCCCTAAAACCCAGAGCCAGCGGAGTCAACACCACACCCGTCAACGCCGCCACCGTCAGCGTCGTCGCATCCAACGGAAGCTGCGGCACCGGGTACGTCGGCGCATTCGAAATCACCAGATTCGCCGTTGCCGTAGCCGTCCACACCGTCACCGCACCCACATACAGCGACCGCAAGCTCAGACCCGCGGCCATCGCCTCCACAAGGTACACCAATCCGCCAATCGGCACCTGATACACAGCCGCCAGGCCGGATGCCGCACCCGCCGCCACCAGCAGGCGACGCTCGCGATCGCCCAGCAGCGCGGCACCATCAGCGCCCACAAAACCAAGACGCTCCAGCAGATTCGAGGTACGGCCAGCCGCCAAAGCGCCCAGCTCACGCGGCGCGACCTCCTTACCCACAGGAGAGCCCACACCCACCGCAACAATCTGAATCACCGAATGGGAAATCTGCCGCCACAGCGAAGGCTTAAGGTCCTCCTCGGTAGCGCCCGCAATCTGCGCCTTCACGCTCACCACGCGCCGACCACCCGACTGCAGGTAATACCAAACCAGCGCCACGAACGGGCCCAACGCCGCGAGCACCAGCGCACGGCGCGCCGGGTCGGCACCGTCGGTCACCATCGGGTGGTGGCCCTCAGAATGGCCGAACGCGAGCTCCTGCATAAAGTCCAGCACATAGTGCAGGGCAATCGCGCCCAAGCCGCTGAGCACGCCCGTGACCAGCGCAGCGAGGGTCAGCCCCAGCAGGAGGCGAAACGAAAAAGAACGGGAACCCGCAGAATTCTGCGGGCTATTCGAGGAAGAATTCGAGGAAGAACCAGTATGAGAAGACATAGAAAAAAGGGGTTTGCGTGTTGCGTGCTGTGTGGTTTGAAGGCTTCATGCCCGGCACAAACTGCCGCGGGTGGAGCTGTTTTCATTCTACGCCCGCAGAATTACGCCCTCCCCGGCATGCCAGAACGTGAGAAGCGGAGCCCCGCGCATTGGGTCGTGGAGCATGAGGTGAAGCCGCCGCCCAGAAAACGCGGAAGAAACACGAGCCAGGTCACATGCCCGTAGCCGCACCCGCTATGCTGGAAGGGTACGCCTCCACGCGCCCGCCGCGCACAGAACAGTAGCCCCGGAACACACCGGCGGCACCCGGCGCAGGCACCACATACGGAAGGATCAACGATGACCGCAACTATTGCTTTTCTCGGCACCGGCTCCATGAACGGCTCCATCGCCGCGGGCCTGCTCGCTGCAGGCCACGACCCCGCACACATCCGCGCTACCGTGCGTAGCGAAGAATCCCGCGCCGCCCTCGCCCAGCGCCTCGGCGACAAGGTAGAAATCATCACCACCGGCGGCGAAGCCGACGGCAACCACAAGGCAACCGCCCACGCAGACGTCGTGCTGCTCGGCGTGAAGCCCTACGGCATTGTCGAGCTCGCCCGCGATATCGCACCCGCACTCGCACCGAACGCTGTTGTGGTGTCCGTTGCTGCTGGCGTGACCCTCGAAACCCTCGCTGCTTGCCTTCCCGCAGGTCAGCCCATTGTTCGCTGTATGCCGAACACCCCCTCCTCCGTGGGCAAGGGCGTGCTTGCCATCTCCACCACCGACAGTGTGAAGGACGAACAGAAGAAGCTCGTCGAAGAGGTCCTGGGCACCGTCGGCCTGGTCGTTGAGGTCCGCGAAGATCAGATGGATGCGGTCACCGCCGTCTCCGGTTCCGGCCCGGCATACGCGTTCCTGCTTGCGGAGGCGATGGCAGCCGCCGGCGAGAAGCTCGGCCTGGACGCAGACACCGCCCTCAAGCTGGCCAGCGCAACCGTTGCCGGCGCGGGCTACCTGCTCGACGCCAACCCGGATGCGCCCGCCCTGCGCCGCGCCGTGACCAGCCCGAACGGCACCACCGAGCGTGCACTGAACACCTTCGTGGACGGTGGCCTCTTCCAGCTGACCGAACAGGCGATGCGCGCCTGCGCGGAACGTTCGGCAGAAATGAGCCAGCTGTACACCGCTGACGAGGACTAACCTGCGGGAACTACCCAGCGGGGACTAATACCGTTCGGTAGCGCCGCCCGCACTGGGTAAAACTACTGGGGCAAAACTATGAAAACAGCCTCTTCCCGGAACTACGGGAAGAGGCTGTTTTCTATTCACGTTGTGTTCAAACGCGGGCCGCTCAAAACCGGTGAAGTCGGAAAAATAACTGCCATGGTGCGGGGAAAACTAACCCGCCGCGCCCTCGCGTTCCCGCTCCAACACCGCGCTCTAACAGCGCTCTTAGGGCCGCGCCGCAAAGCGCTCAATCAGGTCCACCTGACCGGACACAATCAGAATATCGCGCGAGTGAATACGAGTCGTGGCGTCCGCGTAGGTGAAGTCCTCGCCGGGGGACTTGATACCGACCACGGACACGCCGTACTTGGCGCGAATATCCGACTCGGCCAGCGTAAAGCCGTGGGTCTCCTTCGGCGGGCGCATCTTCGCGATGGCGAAGTCGTCGTCAAACTCGATGTAGTCCAGCAGACGGCCCGAGACCAGGTGCGCGGCGCGGCGGCCGGCGTCCGCCTCCGGGTAGACCACGTGGTGCGCGCCGATGCGCTCCAGAATCTTGCCGTGCGCGGGGGTGATGGCCTTCGCCCAGATGCGTTCCACGCCCAGGTCCACGAGGTTTGCGGTAATGAGCACGGACGCCTCAATCGAGGTGCCCACACCCACCACGGCGGACCCGAAATCATCTGCACCCAACTGGTGCAGGGTGTCGATATCGGTCGCGTCTGCAGAGACCACGTGGGTCAGCACGCCCGACCACTTCTGCACCAGCTCGGGGTCCTTCTCAATCGCGAGGACCTCCTTGTTCTGCACGCGCAGCTGGGCGGCCACCGCGGAACCGAAGCGGCCCAGGCCAATCACGAGGACGGGATCGTTATGTGCACTAGCCAATGGTGGGCCTTTCTTCGGGGAACTTGTAGAGGCGGCGGCGTGAACGTAGCGCCAGGCCGGTCGCGGCGGTTGTTGTACCCACACGGCCGATGAGCATCAGCACGCTGAGAACGTAGATGCCCGACGGCGGCAGGTTGGAGGAGAGGCCGTCTGAGAGGCCGCAGGTCGCGAAGGCAGAGATGACCTCGAAGATTACTTCCTTGAGGTCCGCGCCGCTAATAATCAGAATTGCCGCTGAGCCAACACCCACCACGGTAGCACCCATAACAATCACGGAGATAGCAATGCGCAGGGAGGACTCGGGGATGGTGCGGTTGAACGCGACGACCTTCTGATCGCCTCGCGCTTCGGCAAGAATCGACAGGGCAATGACCGCGATGGTGGTGACCTTCACGCCGCCCGCGGTGGAGCCGGAGCCGCCGCCAATGAACATGAGCATATCCGTCAGGAGCGTGGAGACGGGGGCGATACTGCTCATATCGACCAGGTTAAAACCGCCCGAACGCATCATCACGGAGGCGAATATCGCGTTGAGAACCTTCTCTCCGGGGGAGTAGCCGCCGATGGTGGCGGGGTTATTCCACTCGAAAAGACCCCAGAAGAACGCGCCAAAGACGAAAAAGAACAGGGTCGTGACGACGGTCAGCTTAGCCGTGAGCGACCAGTGCCGGGGGCGGAAAGGATTGCGCTGAATCGCAATGAAAACGGGGAAACCGAGCGACCCCAGGAACACGGCAATACAGATGGGTACGAGTAGGAAAAGATCGTGGCCGTAGGGCACAATGCCGTCGGAGTGTGGGGTGAAACCGGCATTGTTGAAGGCCGAGACAGAGTAGAAAATGCTGTGCCAGATGGCTTGAAAGGGGTCTTCACCCAGGGTCAGGAAACGCGGAATCAGCACGAGCGCAATGATCGCCTCAATGGAGAAGGAAGCATAGGAAACGCTCTTGACGATGCCGCCGACCTCGCCGAGACGGCTGATGTTCAGGTCTTCCTGCGCGATGAGCTTGGTGCGCAGGCCCATCTTGCGGCCGATGGCTAGTGCCAGCAGAGAGGTGATGGTCAGAGTACCCAGACCGCCCACCTGGCAGGCCACCAAAATCATGGCCTGTCCGAAGGTTGACCACTGCTCGGCGGTGGAGACGGTGGTCAGACCCGTAACGGTTACCGCGCTGGTAGAGGTAAAGAAGGCATGGTGGAAGGGGGCCGGCTGCCCATCGTTGGAAGAGATGGGCAGTAGCAGGGCAAGCGTGAAGAAGATGATGACCAGAAGGAACGCGCCGATTGCGGTACGCGAGGGCGAGGATAGAACGGTTGCGTCAATGAAATCGCGGAAGCGTTCAAGGGTATACCGGTTGAACCCGAGAGGGCCCTTCGGCTGACGGCGGGTACCGGAGTGCTCGTGACGGTCGCGTAACGCGGGCAACCTGTCCAATTTGAGACCCGGGACGCTCGCGAGGACGCTCAGGCCTTCAAGCTCTTCGATGCGCTCGCGGTAGCTCTCGTGATGCTCGCCGGGGCGGTACTTATGCTGAATACCGCTGAGGGAGCTCCAGCGGGGGTTGAGAAGATTCTGCGAGCCGTTGCGACCGCGATAAGGGCGTCGAGGACGGCGCCGGGGGTGACGGAATATGTTTCCCATGCGCCTCCTTCATGAGCTCGTGGACGGGGTGCGCGATGCGGGTGCGAGGATAGAGAAAAGCACAAAATGGTGCCTTCCTAGTGTATCGCGCCGGGCGTTCAGAACCGAGGCGATGGACAGGAGCGAAGGCACACGACGCGGGAACCTTCGTGCGGGGCCGATGGTTCTTCTGCGGGCTTGCCTTCGCACTTTTGGGAATTCGAAGGCTATTGAGCCTCGGAACCTCCAGAAATCCACGGGAAACACTATATTCTCTTATAAGAATATTCTGTCTAAAAATTGCCGTGATAACCGTGTATGCCCAATTTCTAATGCTCTGAAACGTTTGGTGGCTATCAAAAGAGCATGTGCCGTGGATCTGGTCGAGATTTCTAGAGAAGACGAGCCGAAACGAACGTGCGAGAGGTTCTTATGGGGTGCAGAGCATAAAAAATTTAAGGGGATTCTCCGCATCACCCTCATTCTTAGCTTGAGGTGCCCCTTTTATATGTCATAATCGCTATATGCATTCTGATGTTTTTTCTGTCATCGCGGACCCTACCCGTCGTCGAATCGTGCGTATCCTCGCCGAGCAAACCCATACGGTGGGTGCTGTTGTTGAAAAGCTGAGCATGAGCCAGCCGACCATCTCAAAGCACCTTAAAGTCCTCCGCGATGCAGACGTCGTCTCCGTGACGGTGGAGGGGCAGCGTCGCCTCTACTCGCTGAACCCCGAGGTGTTCGCAACCGTCACCGATTGGATTAACGAGACGGTTCAGATTGCACGCCGCGCCAGCGAAGCGCCGGTGGCCCTGCCCGGCGGTGCCACCCTGTCTAGCGAACACGCCCCCACAGAAAAGGCCGAAGCCGTCGCCACCGAGCCGGCAGCCGAGAAGGTCGCCGAGCCCAAGGCTGTTGAAGCCCCCGAGGAAAAGCCCGCGGCACAGTCCGCAGAGCAGCCTGCAGCCGAGGCCCAGCCCACCGCGGAGGAACTGGAGCAGGAGCGAATCCGTCGTGCCCGCGCCCAGTACATTACCCCCAACACGCGCATCATCGCCCGCCCGGCGCACCCGGCACCCGCCGAAGCATCGCCCGCCGCCGCAAGCGAGACCACTCGAGACTCTGAATCTCAGGCCATCCCCGAGCGTGAGGAAGCGGTAGACAGCACCCCGATGCGTCCCTTCACCCCCGCCTCCTACGGCTACGATGCGGGCCGCACCGCCCGCCCCGAGGTGCAGGTTGCTCCCACTGCCACCGCAGAACCCGTCGAGGAACCCGCAAAGAGCGAAAAGCCCGTCGAGAAGACGGAGAGCCCCGCGGTTTCCGTGTCCTCCGGTTACGGCTTCGATTCGGCCTCTTCCTACGGCATCGACCCCGCTGCCGTGGTGGGCGGATCGGTTCAGCCCATCGTCGAGGAAAGCGCAGCTGAGGAAGGCACCGCTGAGGCAAGCGCCGCCGTGGAAGACTCCTCCGAGCGCTCCGAAGAAGCTACCGTAGCGGCTCCTGCAATTGAGCCCGCAGAAGATTCCGCAGCTGCTCCCGCAGAGGATTCTGCGACGGCAGAAGAGGCGTCGGAACAGGCCGAGGGCTCTGAAGAAGCCTCCGAAGAAACCCCCGAGGAACCCGAATCCGCACCTGCCGAGCCCGCGCAGAGCGAACCCGAATACCAGACGATGCCCGCCTACAACTCGGCGTACGTCCCCGCCCAGGAGTCTAAGGAGAAGGAACACCGCGGTGGCCTCTTCGGCTTCCTGCGTGGCCGCCGCCGTTAGCCTACGCATCCTGCGCCCTGCGCGCTACCCCCTGTCCTCAAACACCCACTCTCACTCACCTCTTTAAGCGAAAGACAGCATACACGTGGCTATTCATCGTAAAATTCTGCGCTGGCTCGAGAACGAATTGTTCGAAGGTAATATTCAGCTGGGCCAGGACCTGCCCACGGACAGCGAGATTGCGCGCGCGATTGGCGTGGGACGATCTCGCACCCGCGACGCCCTGCGAACCCTTGAAGACATGGACCTGGTGCAGCTCTACACCGGTCGTGGCAAGGAGATGCTGGTTCACCTGAGTGATGAGCCTGCCGCCGCCGCAAGTGCCGCCCTGCGCCTGCACATGTCGAGCTCGCGCTACCCCACGCGTGACCTGGTGCAGACACGAATTCTGCTGGAGAGCTGGGCGATTGCGCGTATTGATCCGAAGACCGTGTCCTTTGCCGAGATGGACGACGTCCTTGCCCAGATGGAAGACTTCGACCTGTCCATCCGCGATTTCCTGGAGCTTCTGCTGAGCTTCCACCACCAGGTGATGCGTTGCGCCGGCAACGAGCTACTGGTCGGTCTTCTGGCGTCCGTGCGTCAGCCGAGCTTCGAATCGATGCTCTCCCTGGTTGGCCGCATGCCGCTGTGGAGTAGCGCCGTGGAGCGTCTGCGCGCCGAGAGCCGTGCCATTGCCGAGGCCCTGAAGGCCGGCGATGCTGCGACGGCGCGCGCACTGGTGATTGGCCAGCTACGCGGCATGTATTCCGAGGCGGGCATTGACCTGGAGGAAGAAGCGACCTCCGCGAACGGGCTACCCGGTGAGCCGGCGGCGGCCTCCTTCGCCCCGGTTGAGCTGGAGGATTTTGAGGCCGACGACCTGGTTGAAGATTTCGACGAGGCCATTGCCGATGACCCCTCATTCTCGGATGCAGATTTTGCGGTTGCCGGCGTTGAGGTTTCCGGCGATGCACAGCCCGTTTCGGATGGTCCCGCGGAGGAACCCCGGAGTGAGACCGTTGCGACCGTGATTTCGGCCCCCGCACCTGCCGAGGTGAAGGCTCCCGAGCCCGTACAGTCGGTTCAGGCGCAGCCCGCCCGCTCGAAGACCGAGCCCCAGAAGGCCGAGTCTCCGCGCGCCGAGGCCCCCGCCCGCCCGGCGCGCTCCGTGAGCGCGGATGTGCCGCTGAGCTTCGGCACCCCGCACCCCCGCACGGCGACCCGTGCTCCCCAGGCTCAGGTAGCCCAGCCCGCGCAGAGTGCCGGCGCCCCGTGGCAGGGCGGCTCCGCGCAGAACCTTTCCGCGCAGAACACCCCCGAGCCGGCTCGGGCCGATGCCCGTGACGCTCAGCGGACCCTGCAGTCCGCTCCCGCCGAGGAGCCGGCGGAACCCGCAAAGGTTCTGCGTGCGGCATCCGGTACGTCCCGTCGCCGTAGCGGCCAGATTATTTCCCCGGTGCGCGCCACCATCATCAAGCCCGTGGATCGTAGCCGCACCCTGGTTGCCCCGAGCGTGCTTGCGTCCCGTGCCGCCGAGCCCGCCGCTTCCTCCGGCGACCGCGTGCTGCGCGCTCCCTCGCGCGAAAGCGTGGAGGCACCCGCTCGGAAGACCGCCGCCCCCGAGTCCGCCCAGCCGGCCGCTCAGCAGGCGCATGAGGAGCCCTCGGCCGAGCCGTCGAACCGTCTAGAGGCGGCCGCAACGCTTCAAGATACCTACGCGATGCTCCCGCACGAGCAGGACCGGGAGCCGGAGCGCCGCGGATTGCTGTCCAAGATGAAGCGATTCTTCGGTGTGGACGTGTACGAGCCCGCCTCGCGCGGTGACGAGGAGCAGGCCCCCGAACCGGCTGAAGAAAAGGACGCCGAGGAGAAGGTAACCGCACCGGACGCCGAGGCCCTGGCCCGTGCCGAGGCCGAGCGCGCCGAGCGTCTCAAGGCTTTCCACGCCGCCGCATCCGAGGACTCCGCCGATGAGGATCCCGAGCTCGCTACCGCTGATTCTGGCGCCCTCGAGGAGCCCGCGGTGGAGGGCTCCGAGGCGGAGCCGGTCGAATCCGTCGAGCCCGGCGAAACCTCCGAGCCCGAGGAAACTACTGAGCCCGGCGAAACCTCCGCACCCGCAAATGCCGATGCCGCTTCTTCGGATCACACCTCTGGCTCCGCCCTGTCGAGGGGCCGTTCCAAGGGCTCGAAGAAGTCCAAGAAGAAGCGTCGCTAGGCTTTCGGAAACACCGTTTTAGCCCGGCTTAGCCCCGGGAAGATCCGGAAAAACGGGGAAAAACTCCTCAAAACCGGCTCTCGAATGGTGAAAATGGGTGCAAACCTAGTACTCTAGGTAGGTAGCGCTCCGAAACGCAGGGTATTTCTGTGCCTAAAATGCGTTCCGGATCGGTTATACCGGTATACATATTCCCGGGTAGCTACCGAGTCGAATGGCTCGGCCGGGTACGAGTAAAGTGAGGAAATCCTATGGGTTCCGTTATCAAGAAGCGCCGCAAGCGTATGTCCAAGAAGAAGCACCGCAAGCTGCTTCGTAAGACCCGCCACCAGCGCCGCAACAAGAAGTAAATAGGCTTCTTCAGCCCCGCCCTCTTGCACGAGGAGCGGGGCTTTCGCGTTCTCGCTGTTTGGGGGTGGGGGCCGCTATCTGAGAGACTGGACCCATGACTGAAACTCACACCGTTAAAGTTCATCTCATGCGCCACGGTGAGGTGCACAACCCCGAGCGTATCGTGTACGGCCGCCTTCCCGGTTACCGCCTGTCCGAGAAGGGCCGGCAGATGGTGCGTCTGAGCGCCGAGGAGTTCGCGGCACGCGCTGAAGACGGCGCCCGCTTCGTGCACCTGGTCTGCTCACCCCTGCAGCGCACCCGCGAGTCGGCCGCACCCGTCGAGGAGCTGCTGGGGTTGACCGCCCAGCCTGACGAACGCGTCATCGAGGCCGATAACTACTTTGAGGGCCTGCACGTGAACGCGCAGGAGCTTCTGCGCAACCCGCGTCACTGGACGAAGCTCTACAACCCGGCCCGTCCCTCCTGGGGCGAGTCCTACCTGGAGCAGGTACGCCGCATGGCCGCGGCCGTTCAGGACGCCGCCCGTCGCGCCTACGAAATCGGCGGCGAGGGTGCGGAGGCGATCATCGTCTCGCACCAGCTGCCGATCTGGATTACCCGCCTGGGTGTGGAGGGTCGCCTGCTGCAGCACGACCCGCGTTCCCGCGAGTGCAACCTCGCCTCGATTACGACCCTCGCGTTCAGCACCGTGGACTTCGAGCACGAGATGCCGCGCTTCGCGGGCTACTCCGAGCCAGCCGCACCGCTGTACGGTGGCGTTATCCAGCTTCCCGGAAGCTAAGTCACGCGCGTTATTCGCGGGTATAGCTAAGGCTGCGGGGCGCATCCATTGAGGGATGCGCCCCGCAGCCTGCGTTAAGAATGGGGAATCGTACCGGGCTATCGGCTCGGGTCGTCCTCCGGACGTTCGCCTTCGGTCCCTTCATTTTCGGACCGTTTATGTTCGGGGTTAGAATCCTCGTGCCCGTCGGTGCCGGCTTCTCGAGATGCGCGCTCCGCCTCGCGGCTGGCGCGTTCGCGCTCGGCCTTCGCCTTGAGCCAGCGCAGGTAGGCCTCATCGTCGTCGGGGGAAGCCATCGAGGGGGCGTTGCCTCGCTGAGCCGCGCCGGGCAGAGAGATAGAGCCGCGGGCGCCGCGCTCCCGCTTGGGGCGGCCCAGCAGCAACCACAGCACGGGACCCACCACAGGGAAGAACAGGGTGACGAGAACCCACAGCCACTTGGGCAGGGTACGCTCCTCGCGCGCGGGGGTGCGCACGGCATCCAGAAGGGCGTAGATGGTCAGGCCCACCACGAGGGCGCCCGCACCAATAATCAGCATGGCTCGAAACATAGAACCACTATGACATATCGCGGGTCGTCGCCAAAAGCGAGTCAGCTCAGGACTGATCCACCGCCGCCGTGCGGTATCGAAGGAGCAAAACTTTTGGAGGGCTCCGGCGGCTTAGTAGCCGGTGAACACCTGAATTTCGTGGCTGATGATATCCAGCGAACCCAGCCACACGGCCAGCGCCAGGAGCACCGAGTACACGAGCGCCACGATGCCAGCCTGCTTCAGCACGGGAATCAGCTCGCGGCCACCACGCATCCACACAGTCGTGCAGGAGTGAACGGTCGGGCCCACGAGCACGAAGACCAGCATGAACCAGGGGTTCTGGTCGAGCAGCAGGACGGTCAGGAGCAGCGCGAGGGCCATCTCCGCGATGTAGGCGACGCGCGACCAGCGCTCGCCCAGGCGCACCGCAAGGGTCAGCTTGCCGGCCTCGATATCGGTGGGGATGTCACGCACGTTATTCGCCATGAGCAGTGCGCAGGAAATCAGGCCAATACCGATAGCCCCCACCCAGCCCAGCAGGGTCAGCGTGTGGGCCTGCGTGTAGAGGGTGCCCAGGGTGGCGACCAGACCAAAGTAGACGAAGACGAACACATCACCCAGGCCCATGTAGCCGTAGGGGTGCTTGCCGCCCGTGTAGCCCCAGGCCGCAAAGACACTCGAGGCGCCAATCGCCAGGAACCACCACTGGTTTGCCAGGGCCACCAGCACCAGGCCCGCCAGCATTGCCGCACCGAAGCACGCGAATGCGGCGTACTTGACCGAACGGGGGCTGGCCACGCCCGAACCGACCAGACGCAGGGGCCCCACGCGGTCTTCGTCGGTACCCTTAATGCCGTCGGAGTAGTCGTTGGCGTAGTTCACACCCACCTGCAGGAAAAATGCGACCAGGAAGGCCAGGAAGGCGTACAGCGGCTTGTACTCGCCAATCTCGTAGGCAGCGGCCGAACCGGCAATAATGGGAGCGACGGCAAGCGGCAGGGTGCGCAGGCGCGCGCCTTCAATCCATTGAGCGGCAGTGGCCACGGGGGTTCCTTCCAGGGGTTGATGCGTTTGCGGTGAGGAGGGCTACGGGAGGTACGGGACGGCGCCGTGAGGCAGAACCGCGGCGCGAATACTATCCGCGCGAGGCCTCCCGATAGTCCCTGTCCAGGATACTGTATATTTCGCGGCGGTCCGGTTTGCCGGTGCTGGTAAGCGGGAAGTCGGGCAGGATGCTCAACAGCTTGGGCGCCGCCGCCACACCCAGGCGTTTGATGCAGAGGCTGCGCAGGGCCTCGCGTAGCTCCGCGTTCTCGGCGAGGGCCGTAGCCGCGCCCTCGGCCGGGGATACGAGCGTGAGGGCGGCCGTCACGGCGGAGCCCCAGCGTGCATCCGGCAGACCGCACACGAGGGCTTCGCGCACGGCGGGGTGGCTCTCAAGAGCCTCAGCTACCGCGCGGGCCGAAATTTTGACGCCGCCGGTGATGATGATGTCGTCGCTACGCCCCAGCACGCGTAGGATGCACGGCTCGCCGGGGGCGTGAGTGCTCAGCAGGCCGTAGTCGTCGGTGCGGTACCAGCGGGTGCCGTCGGCAGCGGCGAAGAAATGCTCTGCGGTACGACCGGGGTCGCCCAGGTAGCCCTGCGCCAGATGCGCGCCGCTGATCCAGATGCGACCAACATGCGCCGGGTCCTCAATCGTTAGCTCCGTACCCGCGGAGGGCACGCTCGGCATGCCCTCTTCCGGCACGAGCTCCACCCGCACGCCGGGCAGCGCCCGGCCGGAGTAGATGCACCCGCCGGCGGTCTCGGCGCTACCGTAGGTGGTCACGATGTTGAGCCCCAGCTCTTGGGCGGCTGCGAGCAGGTCAGCGCTGGCGGGGGCACCTCCGAGCAGAATCCCGGTAAAGGAGCGGAGCGCGGCGTAAATCTCTTCGCCCGTGCGCGGCTCGTTCCGGGCCGTCTCGAGAAGCTTGTGCAGCTGGGTGGGCACGAGCGAAACAAAGCGACGGGTGGAGCTCAGCCGCTCGACCGCCCGCAGGAAGACATCGGGGCTAAAGTGCACCGGCTCGGTCACGGAGCGTGCGATGACAGGCTCGGTTCCGGCCAGCACCGAGCGGGCCAGAACCTGGGCGCCCGCAACATAGTGCGCGGGTAAGGCTAGAAGCCACTGGGAGGCCTCGCTTCCCGCGCTCTTGAAGAAGCCCTCGGTAGCCTCCGCGCTCGCCCGCAGGGCCCGGGCGCTCAGCGCGGTGTGCTTGGGGATTCCGGTGGAACCGGAGGTACCCACGAGCAGGGCGACGGAATCCTGATCGTTCCCCGCGAAGATTCGCCCGAAAGAATCCAGAAGGGCCCGCGGATCGGCGGGCCGATCGGCCCGCAAGCGTACCGCGTGAGGGTGCAGGGCATCCTCCCCGGGGGCGGGTAGGGGCTCGAGCCCGGGTACGGGGGTGGTAATCATAGAAAGTCCTTAGCGGCTGTTCGTAGCGGCTGTGCTCTAGTGGCGTGTCATGCGCCGGGGCTGCAATAACGCGCCCAACAACGCGCCGGAGCCGGATTCTTAGCTGAGGGTCTCAGGGGTGAATCCGGCTCCGAGCCTGTTCATTTGAAGCTACTAGAAGTAGTAGGGGTAGTTGGACCAATCCGGGTCACGCTTCTGCAGGAACGCATCGCGGCCCTCCACGGCCTCGTCGGTCATGTATGCCATGCGGGTGGCCTCACCGGCGAAGACCTGCTGGCCGAGCATACCGTCGTCGGGCAGGTTGAAGGCGTACTTGAGCATACGGATTGCCTGCGGGGACTGGCGGGCGATGTGCGCCGCGTACTCCAGACCCTTGTTCTCGAGCTCTGCGTGGGGAACCACGTCGTTGACCGCGCCCATTTCGTACATGCGCTGTGCGTCGTATTCCTTGGCGAGGAAGAAGATTTCGCGGGCGAACTTCTGGCCCACCTGGCGGGCGAGTAGCGCCGAACCGTAACCCGCATCGAAGGAGCCGACGGTCGCGTCGGTCTGCTTGAACTTGCCGTACTCTTCGGAGGCGATGGTCAGGTCGGCCACCACGTGCAGGGAGTGACCGCCACCGGCTGCCCAGCCGGAGACAAGGGCAATAACGACCTTGGGCATGGTGCGGATGAGGCGCTGCACCTCCAGGATGTGCAGGCGGCCCGCGCGTGCCGGGTCGATGCTTTCTGCGGTCTCGCCGCTGGCGTAGTGGTAGCCGTCGCGGCCGCGGATGCGCTGGTCGCCACCGGAGCAGAAGGCCCAGCCGCCGTCCTTGGGGGAGGGGCCGTTGCCGGTGAGCAGTACGGTGCCCACGTTAGAGGTCATGCGGGCGTGGTCGAGGGCGCGGTAGAGCTCGTCCACGGTGTGCGGGCGGAATGCGTTGCGCACCTCGGGGCGGTCGAAGGCGATGCGCACGGTAGGCAGATCGCGCAGAATCTCGCCGTTTTCGTCGCGCTCAACCTGGCGGTGGTAGGTGATGTCGGTGAAGTCCTCGAAGCCCTCAACGACGCGCCAGTCGGCGGGGTTGAAGATATCCGAGACCTTTTCGGGAAGTTGTGCAGTCATAGACCCTATTTTACGGTGCCCGCGGTGCGGCTCGTCGAGGCCGGGGAACGAAGCACGCTCGACATAATATTCCAATAGCAGAATATGATGCGCGGGGAAGGGTCTCTGTCCTTGCGCTCATACCTGTATCTTGGCAGGTTAAGACCCTATAAACAGACCAAGGCCCGGACCGCGTGTGTGCGGCCCGAGCCTTGGGGAAGAGACTCTTTACTTGACCTTGGCGAGTTCAACCGCGCGGTCGAACTCTTCGTCAATGGCGTCGTTCTTCTTGTAGGTCATGAGCGAAACCACGATGGCGACAAGCAGCGCCGAAGCGAAGCCGGGAACCATTTCGTAGAGCACGGACTTCATGGGGCTCTGGCCCCATGCGAATGCCACAACGGCACCGGTAATCATGGAGGCCAGTGCACCCTGGGTGGTCAGCTTACGCCAGTAGAGCGAGAGCAGAACGGTCGGGCCGAAGGCCGAACCGAAGCCAGCCCAAGCGAATGCGACCAGCTGCAGAATGGAGCTGTTGGGGTTCCATGCCAGGGCACCGGCGACCAGCGCCACGATTGCCACGCCTGCACGGCCGAGCCACAGGGACTTGCCGGCGCTGAGCTTCTTCGAGGAGAAGATGCCGTAGAGGTCCTCCACCAGAGCGGAGGAGCACACAATCAGCTGCGAGGAGAGGGTGGACATAATTGCCGCCAGAACCGCAGCCAAGATGAGACCTGCAATAAAGGGGTGGAAGAGAATCTGCGAGAGGTCCAGGAACACGGACTCTGCGGTCTCGGGGTTGGTGAGGGACGCTTCGGGGTGGCGTGCAAAGTACGCGATACCCATGAATGCGCCGCTGAGTGCACCGAACACGGTCAGAACCATCCAGCTGATGCCGATGCGGCGGCCGGACTTAGCGTCGGCGGGGGTGCGCATTGCCATGAAGCGCACGATGATGTGCGGCTGGCCGAAGTATCCCAGACCCCAGGCGAGGGATGAAATAATACCGGCGAAGGTGGTGCCCGCGAAGATGCTCAGGGCGTCGGGGCGAACCTGGCTGATGGATTCAACCACCGGGCCTACACCGCCAAGATCGATGATGGTGATGACCGGCACGGCGATGAGTGCTGCAAGCATGAGCAGACCCTGAACCATGTCGGTGTAGGAGGCGCCCATGAAGCCGCCGAAGAGCGTGTAGAACACGGTGATGCCCGCCAGCAGGAGCATGCCGGTGTGGTATTCCTGGCCGAAGGAGGACTTGAAGAACAGGCCGCCGGACACCATACCGGAGGAGACGTAGAAGGTGAAGAACACCAGAATCACGACACCGGAGACGATGCGCAGCACACGCTTGGTGTCCTTGAGGCGGTTGCTCAGGAAGACGGGGACGGTCACTGCGTCGCCGGCAACTTCGGTGTAGCTACGCAGTCGCGGTGCCACGAACTTCCAGTTGCACCACGCACCGATGGTCAGGCCGACGGCGAGCCAAGCCTGGGAGAGGCCGCTGAGGTAGACGGCGCCGGGCAGGCCCATGAGGAGCCAGCCGGACATGTCGGATGCGCCAGCCGAGAGCGCGGCGACGGTGGGGGAGAGCTGTCGTCCACCCAGCACGTAGTCGTCGAGGCTGTTGTTCTTGCTATTGGCCCACAGGCCGATCGCAATCATGGCGACAAAATATATCGCCAGCGCGATGATTTGGTATGTACTCGCGGCCATTGTTTTCCTTCTCTCCTGGTGTTGGTGAGCGTCTGTGTGTATTTATACGCTACTCCATAACTTTATAAGTGGTCTGGGATACATTCTAGATTCTTCAGAACGGAAAATAAAACCGTCGTTGCGAAATTTAGTTATGCGGTAAACAAATAAATATGCATAAATAGAATATTGCGGGTAACCGTATGTGTGGGAGACAGTGGGATTCTGTGCGAAAAAATGCCCGAAAACCCGGGGTGATAGGGCTTTCGGGCATTGTGCCACGGGCTTAGCTATGCAAAGGCAACACAAACGCGCATCGGCATATTCAATGCAAACGAAGAAAACGAAAAGTTTAAAAACCTTGACGGGGTGTCGTCTAACGTGTCGCCCATAGAAGGGGGTACGGGGCAGGAAGAGCCCGCGTTACGTGGTGTGAAGGTCTAAAGATTACGCACGACCCAGGGCTCACGCGACATGAGGGCCGGGTCAAAACGCTCCAGAATCACCGAAGCATCCGGCACCGGAACCCGACCCTCATGCGGGCGGCCCGAATCGTCCAGCACCGGAATGGATGCAGCAATCCAGCCGAGCACCTCGGGGATGGTCACCCCCGCCTCCTGAAGCTGAGGCAGGGTGACCGCCCCGTCACGCTTGGCCAGGCGCTTACCCTCCTCGTTCAGCGCCAGGGGAACGTGCGCGTAGCGCGGCTGCGGCAGACCCAGCAGGCCCGCCAGATACGCCTGGCGAGGCGCGGAGGGTAGCAGGTCATCGCCGCGCACAATCTGCTCAACCCCCACGAAAGCGTCGTCCACCACGGAGGTCAGGTTGTACGCGTAGGTGCCGTCGTTGCGTACCAGCACGAAATCGTCCACCAGCCCGGTGTAGGGGCCGTAAAAATCATCATGCACCGTGTAGCTCGTGCGCTCGGCGCGCAGGCGCAGAGCCGGCGGACGCTGGGCGCGGCGCTCCTCGCGCTGCGCCTCGCTCAGCCCGCGACAGGTGCCCGGGTAGGCGCCCGGGGCGCCGTGCGGTGCGCTCGAGGCCTCCTGAATCTCGCGACGGGTGCAGTAGCACTCGTACACGAGGCCCGCCTCGCGCAGGCGCTGAACCGCACGCTCGTAGGCGGCAAGGCGCGTGCTCTGGTAGAGGACGCCGGCCCTCTTACCCTCGGTACTCTCTGCCGCGCTGCCCGGGCTGATATCCCAGTCCAGGCCCATGGCTTGCAGATCGGCTAGCTGGCGTTCCGCAGCACCGGGCCGCACACGGTCCAAATCCTCAACGCGCACGTAGAAGGGCTTACCGCCGCGGCGAGCCATCGCCCACGCCAGAATCGCGGTGCGCAAATTACCCAGGTGCAGGTCGCCGGAGGGGGAGGGGGCGTAGCGTCCCGTGCCGCTGGGAAAAACCGTGCCGGAAATATCGTTCGAAGAATCTGGAGAAATCATGGTTCCATCCTACGCGGAAAGCACTGCAACCAAGGCGGACCCGGGCCGGGCGGCTGGGGTTCCGGAACCCGAAAACCTCTCGGAGTGTGCCCAATTTCCTTTTCCAAAAAGGGAAATCTTGCTCTCTGAGAGTGCAATGGCGCAACATCGCTCAAAAATTCCAGTAGGGTTGTATCTATGGCTCGCACAATTGAACTTGCCGACGGCGTGTATCGCATCGCGACGGATAACTACCGACTCAATACCGGACTGGTTCTCGGACTGGAACGGGCACTGGTCGTAGATACCGGCGCCGGTCCCCGTCAGGCCACCGAAATTTATGATGAGGTTCGCCGCCTCACCCGACTTCCGATTACCGTAGTGAACACCCACGGCCACTACGAACGTTTCTTTGGTAACGACGTCTTCGCGGCTATGGGGGTCGAGGAGTTCTGGGCGCATCCCCGCGCCGCTCGCGCCATCCGCAAGTACGGCGCGGCGCAGCGATCCTACGTTGAGACCCTCGAGCCCGAGATGGCGCACCACCAGGGTGCCGCCACCGATATCGTCGTGCCCAACCACCTGGTCGCTAACAACGGCGACGGCATCACCTTTACCCCGATCGACCTGGGCGAACGTAGCGCAACCCTCATGTACATGGGTCCCGGCCACACGGACGGCGACATCATGGTTGGCGTTGAGGACGTGCTCTTCATGGGTGGCCTCATTGAGGAAGGCACCGACCCGTACTTCGAGGATTCCTTCCCTGATCGCTGGATTGACACCCTGGGTGCCGTGCTGGAATTCGACCGCTACCGCGTGTTCGTGCCCGGTAACGGCGAGCCCGTGGACCGCACCTTCGTGGAGCGCGAACGCAACACCATGATTAGCGCAATCAAGTCTATTCGTGCTTCGACCCTGGACCGCGAGGACGAGGCGACCACCGCCGCAATGTACCAGCTGCCCTATGCGCCGGGCGCGACCCGCTTCCTGCTGGACCGTTTGGCCCAGCTCGAGAACGCCCCCGACTCTGAGAGCTTCGACGTGGAGCACCCGGACACGAGCGGCTTTACGGGCCCGATTACGCTGGGCAAGGCTGCCTACTAGGCCCTGTACTCCGCGATGGGTGGGGGACGTAGAGTGCCCCACCGCCTTACCGGAGCCTCAGCGTATTCAATATAGCCGATACGGCATAAACGCAGGTGCGGGCCGGTTTCTTCTCAGAAACCGGCCCGCACCTGCGTTATATATCAGTCGTGCGCTAGGGGGATCTACGCCGCGGCGTACTCCGCGCGCATGGCCTCACAATCGGTCTTCAGCGCAGCGGGAACTTCGCCCATCGCGCCGCAGAGCTCCACGAAGCGGTGGCGCCAGTCCAGGTGCTCCAGGGCGCGACGAATCTGACGCTCACCCTGTTCGGGGGTCCAACGCGAGGCGGCCTCGGCAACCTGGGCGAGGCCCGCGCGAGCATCAGCGTGATCGATATCGACGGTCGCACCGTCCCAGAGAATCTCGCGTACGGTGCTCGTGTTCGGAACCTGACCCACCACGGTGACGCCGGAGGCCAGAGCATCGGTCCAGCGGCCGGTGATGTACTCCTTCGTGGGGTGGGTGTAGGGGGCGGGGCTCACCGAAGTGGAGAAGGCCAGCAGGAACTTCGCGCGGTTCAGCGAATCCTGCAGGTGCTGCGCCGACTCGCGGTCGTTCGCGCCAAAGGGCGGGCGGCCCTCGAAGCTCAAACCCAGCTCCTTGGCCAGGCGGGCGGTTGCCTCGTCGTCCTCGTATGCGGCGGGCTGTCGGCCCACGCGCAGCAGATCGGTGGTCTTGGAGGGCAGGGTCGCAAGACGCTCCGAGAAGGAGCTCCACACATCCGCGCCCCAGGGCAGCACGCCCGGGGTCTTCACGCCGGCCGCGGTCCACGGCTGGACGTCGTCGGCGTCGGCGACGAAGATACGGTCGTAGACCGAGGACTTCGCAATGGCGGGAATACGGTCGTCCCAGAAGCTGTCAATGACCCAACCGTAGATGGCACCGTAGCGGCGGAACGCGAAGGAACGCTGCGCGACGGCGTAGAGCTGGCCGGGGTCGGAGGCGATGACCACGCAGCGGCGAGAGCCGCCCTTGAGCCGCGGTAGGCGAGCCAGAAGCTTCGTTTCTTTGGACAGAGAAGCCCCCACGTCGACGGTGTGGACGGTGCCGCCGGTGTAGCGGGCCAGGAGGTCCGCCATGGCGTGCACCGGAACCCAACCGGCGCCGGAGGGAACGGCAACAATAATATCGAGTGAGCTCATAAGATTCCTTGAGAGGGATCCGGCCGGGGAAAATGCGCGCAATGCTCATCACAATTGGCGGGACAAGCGGCACGCTCCCGGAGCGGACGGACGACAGATATTTAAGTGGGAAAATCCCTTGCGGCGGCCCGATACCGGGTATTTGCCGGGTAAACCTGCGGTGGGGCGCACACAGTCTTCAGTATATCCGTAGCCCGTGGTTCTCCGGGGGTCAGCCTCGCCCGCTAGGGTGTGTGAATACGCACCTCGATACCCGATTCGGCGCCAAACCCTGCGGCCATGCGCGCCAGGTTGGTGTTTGGAGCGGCCGCGACCGTGAAGAAGCGGCTCACCGCGGCTGCGAATTGCTCGTCGCGGGCCAGCTCTCCGTGTTCCAGGGTCGTGAAGATGCCGCCGCCGGCATCGTCGAAGACCTCGATGCGCAGGTCGGGTAGCAGCTCGGTGCTCGGCAGATTGAGCGACGCAATGTCGTGCTGGAAGGTCAGGTCGCCGCAGAGCAGGGTCACCGGCAGGGCGGAGCCGCCAACGACGGGGCGGCCTTCGGAATCCGTCCCGGCGGGGTAGTAGCCCGAGAGGGAAACGCCGATGGCGGTTGCCGTGGTGCCGTCGATACCGGCCAGACCGCGGTTGGCGAAGACGCGTGCGGGGGCGGGCTCGCCCAGGGCGGGGGCCGCCGCCTCCAGATCACGCACAAGGTTGGAGGAACCCAGCACGAAGAGCCGCTTCTGCTCCACGGCTTCCCGCCAAACGCGGCGGGCGTAGGAGCGTCCGGCGGTGCGATTGCGGTAGTCGAGGTAGCGTTCCTCATCCTCTGGGCTATTGCCCGAGGCGCCGTCCGCGCGGTGCTCGTAGGTCTCAATTTCGCGCAGCGCGGCCTGCTGCAATTGCTTGCCGGCACGGATCCACTGCTGGACCCAGGTCTCGGCGGTTTCACCGGTTTCTTCTTCGGCGGGGTCGGTGCCCTCGGCCGGGGCGTCCTTGACACCTCGCGCGAACTCGGCGAGCCGCTGCGGGGTGGAGATTTCGATGAAGGAACGCGCTCCGGGCTCGTACCAGCTGGCGCGGCGCGGCGCGTAGTAGGCGCAGGTCACGCTCTCGTCGGCCAGTAGAGCGGTCACGGGACGCGAAAGGGTCGGGTGACCGAAGAGCATCACGCGCTCAATACGCGCGGCAGGCTCGAATCCCTCTGAGGAGAGCAACTGCGGGTAGTGCGGAATGGCGGTTGCGCCGTGGCGTGCCTCGGAGGAGGGCTCGGCCAGCAGCGGCAGGTTCAGCACGCGCGCGAACTCGGCGGCAAATTCCCCGGCCCCGTCGGCGGCCACCACGACGGTTCGCGCGGTGGTGGAGGGCGCGGGCGCATCCGCCTCAATGGTTTGGGCCCCGGTGCTGAGGGAGCTCAGAAGCCACTCCCTTTCTAGCGCGGAAAGCCCCGACCCCTCGGCGCGGTCGGTGCGCAGGCGAGCCTCCTCCTGCGGATCGTAGTCCTCGAGCAGGCTCTGGGCCCACTGCGGCAGGGCGTGCGCGAACTGCCCCGAAGGGGTGAGCGGCGTATCGAAGCAGAGGTTCAGATGAACCGGGCCGATGGGCTCAGCCGAGGGACGGGCCCAGTTTTCTGTGGCGCGGCCGGTCAAAGCGTTGAGGCAGGCAGCGAAGGCAAAGGTCTGCTCGCCTTCCTCCTGCTCGGGATAAGCGGTCAGGTCGGCCTCGGCGCGCACAAAGGGAGAGAAGAATCCGGCCTGGTGGGTGGTCTGGTTGACGCCGCTTCCACGCAGGCGCTCGGGGCGGTCCGCGCTCAGGATCGCGAGGGGCACGCCGGCGTGGTAGGCCTCCATGACGGCGGGCATGTACTCGCCCAGAGCGGTACCGGAGGTGCACACAAGGCCCACCGGGCGGCCTGAGGCTTTGGCGATGCCGAGAGCCGTGAAGGCGGCGGTTCGCTCGTCCACTCGCACGTGAGCGATGAGTGCTCCGGCTTCGGCGGCCGCGGCGATGGCGTAGGCCAGGGGCGCACTGCGGGAGCCCGGGGACACGACAATATGCCGCATTCCGGCGCGAATCAGCGAGTCGAGCACGGAAATTGCGGTCAGCATGGCGGGGATGGAGCGATGTTTAGTCACCGTACCATTCTAATGCCGCGCCCATATCGGGCCGGTATGGGTTACCTTCGCGCGCTGGTTCATGACGCACGGGTTCGTGGCAACGCGCGGTTCTTGAGAGGCTCAAGCCCCCATGCTCTAGCGGCGGTCTAGCCGCGGTGGATGCGTTCCAGCACGCGGTAGCAGCGGCTCACCCGCTCAGCCCACCACCGGCGGGTCGGCTCATCGGCGGCCAGGCGCTCGAGGCGCTGCGGGTTGGGCTCGACGGCTCGCACCCGCATGAGCCCGTCGTGGGCAATCATGGGGTCCTCGGCGACGTCCTCGGCCATGAGCGAGACGGTTCCCAGGCCGCACCCGTACTTCAGGGTCGGCAGGGAGGCCGCCAGGGCGGCACCGGTTGCGATGCCCACCGAAGTTTCCAGGGCCGAAGAGACGACGGTCGGAAGCTGTGCCTGCTCAACGATGGCCAGGGCACGGCGAACACCGCCCAGGGGAGCGGCCTTGATGATGATGAGGTCGGCGGCATTGGCGCGGGCCACGCGCAACGGATCTTCGGCCTTGCGAATCGACTCGTCGGCGGCGATGCGGACCGGCAGTCCCTCCTTGGCCACGGCGTAACGGAGCGTCGCCATGTCCTCGATGGTGGCGACCGGCTGCTCGGCGTAGATGAGGCCGTACTCGCAGAGTTTGCGGAGCGCCTCAAGAGCGCCGGAGAGGGTGTAGCCCATATTCGCATCGATCTTGAGGCGAGCCTCGGGGAGCGCCTCGCGCGCGGCGGCCACGCGGGCCACGTCGTCGGCGAGGCTCTGGCCCTTCTCCGCGACCTTGATTTTGAGCTCCCGGATGGTGCCGTCGTAGCGGGCGAGTACCTCGGGCACGCGTTCGGCGGGGACGGCGGGCAGGGTTGCGTTGAGCGGAATACTTTCGCGCACCGGCTCGGGGGCGGGGAGCCAGGCCGCTTCGAGGGCGCAGGCGAGCCAGGCGGCCGCCTCTTCGTCGCCGTATTCGAGGAATGGCGCGAACTCGCCCCAGCCTCGGGGGCCGCGAATGAGCGCGCTCTGGCGACGGTTCACACCGCGGAAGGTGACGTTCATGGGGATATCGACGACGGCTAGGCGCTCGAGCACCTCGTCCAGCGGGGGTAGCGGAAGCCCCGCGAGGCGGAAACCGTAGCCCAGGGGCGGCACGCCGCCCGGGGTGGACTCTGCGGGTGATGATGTGTGATGCACGCTCACTGTTGTCCTTTCCCCGCTAAAATTTTTTTAGCGGTTCAAACCCCTCGGATATGGGGCACGTCCCAACTCGAACCGGGCGCTCGGCACGCCGCTGACCAGGGCTTTTAACGGGAGGCTCGGGGAGCTCTCGATACCTCTCGCGTTAAGCCTGCGTATTTTGTGGAAACTCTCAGCTTAGCGACCCAAAAACTTTACCTTTTCATAGCTTAACCTGAGATAGTGAGGTAGTTACTCTATCAGCGCGGTGACCGCATTCGACTCGCGCGAAGGCTTGGGGGTCTTCGCCGCCGGGTGGACCGCCGCGAGGTAACGCCATGAGGGAGAAGGTACGAAACGAAGTGTGGAGGGGCTTATGAGCTATCGATGGAACGCGCACGAAACCGTCGCGAGCGGCGCGGTGAGCGATTCTGAGGCAACCCGCCCGCTCCAGACCGGCGATGATGCCCCTACCCTGCCCTTCTCCGCCGAGGCCGTCGCGGACCGCGCGGCCGAGCTCTCCGATACCCAGCCTATCTCTGCGACCCAGCCGATTTCGGCCGCCCGTTCCTCTTCCGCGCGCGCGTACGCGCACGATGCACAGGACCCCACCGAGGTGCTCCCCGCCCGAAGCCCCGACACCCGCTTGCTGTCGAACACTGACGGCTCCACCCGCCTCATGCAGGCCACCCAGACGCTTGAGGAGCCGACCATTCAGGCTTCTCGCTCGCCCTATGCGGCCCCCAGGGTTGAGCCCGCGACTCCGGCTGCACCCGCCGCGCCGGTGCCGCCTCGCGCGGCGAACCCCAACGTTTCCTACG
The DNA here is from genome assembly GCF_058213595.1 of Rothia sp. SCPM-O-B-18226 (M350). Lineage (NCBI taxonomy): Bacteria > Bacillati > Actinomycetota > Actinomycetes > Micrococcales > Micrococcaceae > Rothia > Rothia sp. SCPM-O-B-18226 (M350). The sequence continues at coordinate 416,495 of NZ_JBYQJS010000001.1, forward strand.
GGGGAGCCTCGTATTCCGGCGTTCCCTACCCCAACGAGGCCTTCCCTCCCGCTTCTCAAACGGGCAACGTCTATTCCCAGGTTGGAGTGACCTCGATGAGCCCCATGGGCAACCCGATCCGCCCGGGTGAGGGCGACCCGAAGAGCTTCCCGAGTACCGGCCTTCTGATGCGGCATCTCTTTGCCCTGCTCTTCTTGGGGGCCTCGCTTTTCGGGGCCTTCCGTTTCTTCATCTACACGCACGTTGGCCAGCAGGTGGATGAGCAGGCCTACGCCGAGTACACGAACCAGTTCCTCAACTATCGCGGTCCGACCCTGACCGCGCTGGACTCGTTGCCGACGATTGTCGGTGTGGTGGCGGTGCTCGGCCTGATTGCGGTGCTGGTATGGAAGCACCGGTTCCTCCCGGCACTGGTGGGGGTGCTCTGCGGCGTGGGAGCCTGCGTCACGACCTACGCGCTGAAGAACTACATCATCGTGAAGCCCGACTGGGGTATTCAGGAGGCGGTGAGCAATTCGGCGCCCAGCGGCCACACGACGTTCGCGGCGGCGGCCGGTGCGGCCCTCTTCCTGGCGGCTCCCCGGTTGATGCGTCCGACCGTGGCCCTGTTGGCGGCGGTCGCGACCTGCCTGACGGGTGCCTCCACGATTATTAACGGCTGGCACCGCCCGGTGGATGTTGTGACCGCGATTCTCGTGACCTCCATGTGGACGGTACTGGGCATGGCCCTGCTGCGCTACGTGCGTCGCGGTGACTTTACGATTGCCTCGCGCGGCGGCCTGGTGTTGGTGCCGTTGTTGACGATTGCGACGCTTTTCCTTTCCTTCTGTTCCGTGATTCTGTACCTGATTGCGATTTTCTCGCCCATCCCGGGAGGCGCGTTTACCGCAGCGACCTGCATGATCGTGGCGGTGAGCTTCGGTACGACGGCGCTGACGGTGAATCTGTTGCGCGCGCGCAATAGCAAGCGTCAGGCGTAACACAAATGCGTGCCTCGCCCTCATGCGGCGGGGCACGCGTTTTTATTGGGCTTTGTGTGTGGGCGTTGCCTCGCGGGGGAGCGCAGAATACAATGGAAATAATTGGTATTTTTGATACCAAATAACAGTATTGGCGACTAGCCGCCGGGCCGCATACTCCGCCCGGCTCGAGTAGAAAGGTGCGTACCATGGCAGGTACCCATGAAGGCCGCGTCATCATTTTCCCCCAGCTCACCGAGGAGCTAAAGCCCTTCGAAGACAAGCCCCAGGCCCGCAAGATTGTGGACGCCGACGGCGGCAACCTGACCCTCATGGAGCTGGCGGCCGGCCAGTCCTGGCACGAGCACCACAGCGTGCACCCCATCTTCGTGCAGGTTCTCAAGGGCGAGGTGATCTTTCACGTGAAGGATCGCGATATTACCCTGGTCCCGGGCAAGCCGATTCACGTGACCGCCAAACTTCTGCACTCCCTGCGCGCCGTCAAGGATTCGACCCTGTTGGTGACCATGCTGACCGGCGAGTCGCACCCCGAGCCCAAGCTCACCGTTGAGGTGGAAGAGGTTTAAACCCCTCTGAAGGCTCTCCCCAAGCCAATTCCTTAGCCAATGAATCCCGCGTTCTCCACGGCTGGAGAGCGCGGGATTCTGCGTTTCTGAGCGGTCGGCGGTACTACCGGGGGCTGGGAGCAAAGGTACCGGGCATGGAAAAGCGGGCGGTGCTGTGCGAAACAGAATGTTTCGTACAGCACCGCCCGCTATATTTTCAAGAGCTAGTACTAGTTTACAACCGCGTGGGTCGGATCGAGCACTCGAGCCAAGAAAGCCCTGGTACGTTCGTGCTTGGGGGCGCCAATCACCTGGTCGGCAGGGCCTTCCTCCACGACCACGCCGTCGGCCATGAAGACGACCTTGTCGGCCACCTCGCGGGCGAACGCCATCTCGTGGGTCACCACAATCATGGTCATGCCCTCGTCGGCCAGGTTACGCATAATGCTCAGAACCTCGCCGACCATCTCCGGGTCCAGCGCGCTGGTGGGCTCGTCAAAAAGCATCAGGTCGGGGTGCATGGAGAGCGCACGGGCGATGGCCACACGCTGCTGCTGGCCGCCGGAAAGCTGAGCGGGAAAACGGTCTTCCTTGCCGGCCAGGCCCACCTTAGCGAGCTGCTCGAGGGCCACAGCCTCCGCCTCCTCCTTGGAGCGGCCCAGCACCTTAATCTGGGCAATCGTGCAGTTATCTAGGATGTTCAGGTGACCGAAGAGGTTGAACTGCTGGAACACCATGCCCATGTGGGTGCGCACGCGGTTAATGTCCACGTCCGGGTCGGTGACCTCGGTATCGCCCACCATGATGGTGCCGTCGTTCGGCTCCTCCAGCAGGTTCACGCAGCGCAGCAGGGTGGACTTGCCCGAACCGGAGGGGCCGATGAGGCACACGACCTCGCCGGGGGCGACCTCCATGTCGATGCCCTTGAGCACCTGGACCTTGCCGTAGGACTTGTGCAGGTTAGAAATGCGCACCGAGGAGGCGGCCATGGATGAAGTTGAAGCGGTCATAGTATCCGTAATCCGTTCTGTCTCGTCGTTACGCTTACTTGCGGCCGGTCAGCTGGGTGCGGCGCTCAAAGTATGCGGAGAGCTGGCCCAGCGGGACGGTGATGATGAGGTAGCACAGGCCGGCAACCACCAGGGGAGTCAGGCCCGCGTTAGCGGCGGTCAGGCCCTCACGACCGAACTTCGCCAGCTCGTACTGAGAAACCGTCACGCCCAGCAGGTACACGAGGGAGGAGTCCTTGGTCAGCAAGATAACCTCGTTGGTCAGCGGGGGCAGAACCATGCGGAACGCCTGAGGAATAATAATCGAAATCATCGCGCGAGTGTGGGACATACCCAGGGAGCGTGCCGCCTCCATCTGGCCCTTCGGAATGGCCTGCAGGCCCGCGCGCAGCACCTCGCTGATGTAGGCAGCCGAAACCATACCCAGAGACAGGGTCACAGGAATCAGGTTATCCACGAAGCGAATCTTGAAGGCCAGCGGAATACCGTAACCGAAGGCAAAGAAGACCAGCAGCGCCGGGATACCGCGGAAGAGCTCCACGTACAGGGTGGCAATCCAACGGTACGGGGCAATGGAGGAAATACGCATGAGCGCCAGCAGCAGACCGCCGGAGAGGCCCACAACAAAGCCCAGCGCGGTGTAGAGCAGGGTGTTCTTCAGCGCCACGGTGATGACGTCGGGGAACTGCTTGGCCGCCACATCGAGGTTGAAGACCTGCTGGCTGAGGGTCTTCCAGTCAGCCAGCAGAATGGTAGCCAGAGCAATAACGGCCAGGATGGCGTACTGTGCGTAGCGGAAGAGCTTCTGCTTCTGGCGGGGTGAAAGTTTAGAGGACATGCGCTTTCTTATCCAGTGCTGTTCGGTCAGAGCGTACTAAACGCTCGCGGAAAAAGGCTGGGACCTCCCCAACCCAAAAGTATTAGGGTACTCCTGAATTGGGGGAGGAACTAACCGATGAGGGAGTTAGGACGCGGAGGAGGAGGCGCTCGCGGAGGCCGAGGAGGTGGTGCCCACCCACTTGGCCTTCATCTTGTCGAGCTCGCCGTTCTTCTTGAGCTTGTCAATGGTGGCGTTGGCCTTGGCCAGCAGTGCCTTGTTGTTGGAAGAGACTGCTGCGGCAATCTGTTCGGTATTCTCGGAATCCTGGTAGGCAATCTTGAAGGAGTCCGGGTCGTTGGTCAGCGCCTCGGAAATCACGGAGAGGTTCGCGGCGACTGCCTTGACCTGACCGGTCTTCAGAGCGGAGAACATGAGGGAGGTGTCTTCGTACTGGATGACCTCTGCGCCGTTTTCCTTGGCGTAGGTCTCACCGCTGGTAGCCTGCTGGGCACCGACGGCCACGCCCTTCAGGTCGGCTGCGGAGGTGATGGAGGAGCCCTTGGGAACCAGGATGGCCAGGTTGTCGTCGAAGTAGACGGTGGTGAACTCCATCTTGCTCTTACGTTCGTCGGTCACGCCGATACCCGCCAGCGCGATGTCGCACTGGCCGGTGGACAGACCGGTGCCGGAGTCTAGGCCCTCGAAGCTGATGGAGGTCAGCTGTGCCTTCACACCCAGGTCGGAGGCGATGGCGTTGGCGATGTCTGCGTCCAGGCCCACGACGGTGCCGTTCTCTTCGTATTCGAAGGGCTTGTAGGGGGTGTTGGTGCAGACGCTGAGCACGCCGGACTTGACGAGGCTGACCTCGCCGTTGGCGTCGGAGTTCTCGTTGGCGGTGGAGACACAGCCAGTCAGTGCCAGGGGCAGTACCGCCAGCAGGGCCAGCGGCTTGAGGGATGCCTTTTTGAGGATTGCGGTGTTCATTGGGGTGCTCCTATGTGCGGTGTGCGTTCACTCGTTGAGCGGCGCGTTCTATGAAATCTAGAGTCTATTGTGCGCCTGCATGTTAAAAAATGCAAGCATATACATAAATATTCATAATATTTTGCTGAATATACATAAATTTACCCTCGAAGAATGAATAAAACCCCGCCTATGCGGCCCAAAAATCATCCGAGCGAGCCAGCGAACCCCTCCCATGACGTAACTACGGTTCACCCAACTATCGAATCCCCCAACCTCCATGCCACAATTGAGAGCGTGAACGCAGAGAAGAACACCCGCGCAACCCGCGCAACCCTAGACAAGAAAACCAGCGACATCGCCGCCATGTTCGATACCGTCGCCGAACGCTACGACCTGATGAACGGCATCCTTTCCCTCGGCCAGCACATCTACTGGCGCAAGCAGGCCGTCGCCGCCGTCGACGCGCACCCCGGTCAGAAGGTCCTGGACGTAGCCGCAGGCACCGGAGTCTCCTCCGAACCCTTTGCGGACGCAGGTGTAGACGTCATCGCCGCCGACCTCTCCGAGGGCATGCTGGACGTTGGTCGTCGTCGCCGTCCCGACATGACCTTCGTGCAGGCCGACGTCACCGCCCTGCCCTTTGAAGACGGCACCTTCGACGCGGTCACCATGTCCTACGGCCTGCGCAACGTCGCAGACTACCCCAAGGCGCTGAGCGAAATCTACCGCGTTCTCAAGCCCGGCGGCCGCATCGTGATTCTCGAGTTCTCGACCCCGACCTTCGCCCCCTTCGGCGCGGTGTACAAGAACTACATCATGAAGGCGATTCCGCCGATTGCGCGCGCAATTTCCTCCAACCCCGAGTCCTACGAATACCTCGCCGAGTCCATCATCGCCTGGCCCAACCAGCAGGCACTGGCCGAAAAGTTCAAGGAGGCGGGATTCACCTCGGTGCAGTACCGCAACCTGACCGGCGGTATCGTTGCCATTCACCGCGGCTTCAAGCCTGCGGAATCCAACGCATAACGTTCACACCACCCCGACATACCCACCGCACCGTTTTCACGCCGCCCCGATAGGACATTCCGAGGGACGGACCACTAGAAAACACCAAGAAGATAGAAGACACCGTGACCAACGCAGAGCAGCCCATCGCCGCCACCGACCTGCTGGGAGACCTCGATCTGAAGCTTCCCGCGGGCTTCGAACTGATCGCCGCAGACCCCAAGCTGGGTCCGCAGATCCTCTCGTCCCTCGCCCGTATTGAGGAGCGCCTGGGCGAGGCCATCGCGCAGACCGACCACCTGGCAGACGTCGCCTCCCGCCACCTGCTCCTGGCCGGAGGCAAGCGTGTGCGTCCCCTGCTGGCGCTGCTCTCGGCAGCCGTCGACGGCGAGATTAACGACGAGGTGATCGAAGCCGCCGTGGTGGTGGAGCTGACCCACCTGGCAACCCTCTACCACGACGACGTCATGGACGACGCCCCCAAGCGCCGCGGTGTGGACAGCGCCCAGATGATTTGGGGTAACTCCGTCGCAATTCTGACCGGCGACCTGATATTCTCCCGCGCCTCCCTGCTGGTGTCCGAGCTGGGTACCCGCCCCATGAAGATCCAGTCCCAGACCTTCGAGCGTCTGGTGCTCGGCCAGCTCTTTGAGACCACCGGCCCGCGCGAGGGCCAGGACCTACTTGACCACTACATCGCCGTCATCGAGGGCAAGACCGGCTCCCTGATTGCCGCGGCCGGCGAGTACGGCTCCCTGCTGTCGGGCGCTTCTGAAGACGTTATCTCCATGGTCAAGGCGTACGGCGAGCTGGTGGGTGTGGCCTTCCAGCTGGCGGACGACGTGATTGACATTGTGAGCGACGGCAAGACCAGCGGTAAGACCCGCGGCACCGACCTGCGCGAGGGCGTTCCGACCCTGCCGACCATCCTGCTGGACCGCGCTGTGGCGGCCGGCGATGAGTCCGCCCGCGAGGTACGCGCCCTGCTGGACGCCGACCTCAGCTCCGACGAGGCCCTGGAGACGGCCGTTGAGGCCCTCTCGGCCCACCCGGTCACCCAGGAAGCCTGGCAGATTGCCTACGACTGGGCCGATCGCGCGATTGAGGCGATCGCTCCGCTACCCGATTCCACCGCGAAGGCTGCGCTGGAGTCCTTCGCCCACGCCGTGGTTCACCGCGAGGGCTAGTCTCAGCTAAAGGCTTGCCTTCTGATTCTTGACCGTGAGGCCCCGCCCGTCCACCAGGACGAGCGGGGCCTCACGGTGTATCTGCGGGCAGAATTTTGTGTCGTGTCTCGTTTGAACGGGGCTCCGATATTTCGCATGGTGGGGTTGTGTGGGAATTTCTTGACCGGTTCTCGCTCTTTAAGGTAAACCTGAGAGTCATGTCTAAAACGTGCCACCACGTTCTGGACCCCCGACGGCTCCCTCGCCCACCCCGCGTTGGACGGGCCGTCGCTTCTCTTGGACGCGAGCAAGTCCCGCCAACCCGCGGTTCCCCTCGCACCAACCATCCGCGTCCCCACATCTAGAGGTTTACAACAATGGGAGCATCTACCCCTAAGGCGCCCGCGAAGCGCGAAGGCTTCTCGAGCCGCCGCGTCTTTATCTTTGCCGCCATCGGTTCTGCTGTTGGTCTGGGCAATATTTGGCGTTTCCCCTACATCGCATTCGACAACGGCGGCGGCGCCTTCATGATCCCCTACATTGTCGCCCTGCTAACCGCCGGCCTGACTTTCCTGTTCTTTGACTACGCCATTGGTCACCGTGCGCGTGCTTCGTCGCCGCTGGCCTTCCGCCGCCTGAACCGCAAGACCGAGTTCATCGGCTGGTGGCACATGGGTATTAACTTCGTGATCGCTATCTACTACGCCGCTATTGTGGCGTGGTCGTTGCGTTACATGGTTTTCTCCTTCACCAATGCGTGGGGCGATAACCCGAAGGCGTTCTTCCAGGGTGAGTTCTTGAAGGTTGCGGACACCCCCGGTGTCTCCCTGGACTTCAACATGAACATCCTGATTCCCATGGTTCTCGTCTGGGGTGTGCTGCTGGCTGTGATGGCTCTGGGCGTGCAGAAGGGTGTTGGCGCGGCCAACATCGTCTTTATCCCGCTGCTGCTGGTCATGTTCGTGGGCCTGGTGATTTACTCCCTGACCCTGCCCGGCGCAGTTGACGGTCTGAACGCGCTGTTCACCCCCAGCTGGGATTCGCTGGCTAACCCGGATGTGTGGGTTGCCGCCTACGGCCAGATTTTCTTCTCGCTGTCCATCGGCTTCGGCATTATGATTACCTACTCCTCCTACCTGAAGCCCAAGGCTGACCTGACCGGTTCGGGTGCCGTGGTTGGCTTTGCAAACTCCGGTTTCGAGCTGCTTGCGGGTATTGGTGTGTTCTCGGCTCTGGGCTTCATGGCTCAGGCTGCGGGCACCCAGGTGAGCGATGTCGCGACCAGCGGTATTGGTCTGGCGTTCATCGCGTTCCCGACCATTATTTCTCAGGCTCCCGGCGGTGTGCTGATCGGTATTCTCTTCTTCGGCTCCCTGCTCTTCGCGGGCTTCACCTCCCTCATCTCGATTCTTGAGGTGATTATTGCGGGTGTTCAGGACAAGTTCGCCACCTCGCGTCTTGCCTCCACCGCCCTGGTGATTATTCCGGTCGCCGTGATCTCGCTGTTGCTGATGCCGACCACCACCGGCCTGTACGTGCTTGATATTCTCGATAACTTCGTGAACCTCTTCGGTATTCTGGCCGCCGGCCTGTGCGCCATCATCGTCGTGGCGTACGTGGTGCGTGCGCTGCCCGCCCTGGCCGAGCACCTGAACCGTTACTCCTCCATCAAGGTCGGTAAGATTTGGATGGTTCTGCTGGCCGTCGTGACCCCGCTGGTTCTTGGCTACTCCCTGATTCAGAGCGTCATCAAGCTGATTCAGACTCCGTACGAGGGTTACCCGACAGATATGCTGGCAATCTTCGGCTGGGGTATGAGCGCGCTCCTGCTGGTCGGCGCGATCGTTGTTTCTCTCTTGCCCTGGTCGAAGAAGTCTCGTGCCGCTGAGAAGCCTCCGGCACCTCCGGTGATTGCCGGTCAGGTGGAGCACGACCACGTCGATACGACCATTACCCGTTAGGAGCCCTCATGTCTATCTCTGCAATTGTGATGCTGATTGTGGCCATCCTGATTATCTGGGGTGGCCTGGGCCTGGCGATGCTGAACCTGCACCGCCATCCGGACCTGGATGCCCTGGACGAAGCGGCTGAGGCTCAGGGCTCCGAGCTCTAGAGCGTAAACGCGACATACAGTGATGCCCCGCCGGCTTATAGCTGGCGGGGCATCACTGTATTTTATGCGGGTGTTGAGCGTGCCGAAGGGACAGAACGGGGGAGAGAACTATTTGTTCTCGGAGCGCTGGGTTTGCTCCTGCTCTTCCAGAAGAATCTGCGCATCCTCAGCCTGTACGTTTTCCGCCTGAACCAGCGGAATCATGCCGGTCTCCGGATCCGACAGCGCGGAGGCGCGGTAGGAACGAGAGGCGCGTAGCGCATCCACCGTGAAAATGATGAGCGCAACCCAGATGAGGCCCAGGCCCAGCACCTTATCGGGGCTCATGTGCTCGTGCAGCACGGTGATGGCCAGAACGAACTGGATGGTCGGGCCCAGGTACTGCACCATGCCGATAACCGAGAGCGGCAGGGCCTTGGTCGCCGCCGCAAAGAGCATGAGCGGCACAACGGTGACCACGCCGGTGGAAGCCAGGAGCCAGAAGTGCCCGGTGCCCTCGCTGAAGAGGGTCATCTGACCCTGTGCGTTGAGGACGAAGAGCGCAATAACGCCGAAGGGAGCCAGGATTAGCGTCTCGAGGGACAGCGAGACGATGGGGCTCACCTCATGGGCGATACGGGCCTTGAGCAGGCCGTAGATACCGAAAGTAAAGGCCACGCCCAGGCCGGTCCACGGCACCTGCCCGTAGATGAGGCTCATCATCAGCACAGCGATACAGGAAATCGCCACCGAGACCCACTGCGCGGCGCGCAGCCGCTCCTGCAGGAAAATTACGCCCAGCACCACCGAAACCAGCGGATTGATGAAATATCCCAGCGACACATCAATCGTGTGGCCGGTCGTCGTCGCTACCACGTAGATGAGCCAGTTTGCGCAGATGAGAATGGAGGCGGCCGTCAGCACCAGCATGATGCGGCGGTTCCGCAGGATTCGGCGGAATTCTGCGGTTGCCCGAACAAGAGGTAGTAGCAGGGCGCAGAAGATGAGGGAGAAGACCACTCGGGCCACGACGATTTCAATCGGCCCGGCCGGCGCCATGACCACGAAGTAGAGGGGAAGCAGACCCCAGATGAGGTAGGTACCGATGATGGTGATAAACCCGTTACGGGTGGCGTGTTTCTGCGTCTCTGACATGGTTTCTTCTTGAGCTACTTTCTTCTGTGCGTGTTCTTTGAGCGTTATTCGTCGGGTTGGGGCCGCACGCAATCAATCCCGCGCACTGCAGACATCCTCGTGGGGACCGGATAGAGGTGCTCCGGACGCCGTCAGGCGCGGTACCACGAGGATACCGCGCCTGACGGGGTGTTGTGTATTCGGTTTAGAGGCCGAAGAAGCGAGAGAAGAAGCCCTTCTTCTTGGGCTCGGGCTTCTGCTGCTCTTCCTCGCGGCGCTCCTCGAAGCGCTGACGCTCGTACTCTTCGTGAGCGGCTTCTTCGCGCTCGGCGGGCAGGTCGGGGGCGTCGCCGGCGTTGTGAATCGGCTCCACGTACTCGGCGATTTCCTCTTCGGTGTACTCGCCCTGTGCCTCGTAAGCCTCGGGCTCCTCGGCGTGCTGCTCTGCCGGTGCCTGCTCGGCGGGAGCCTCGTGAGTTTCAACGTGCTGCTCGTCCTCGGCACCAATCGAGGCGTCGGTGTAGACGCGGGCCTGCTCGGGCTCGTGCTCCTCGACGGGCTGTTCCGCCGGGGCGGGCTGAGCCTCGGCGACGGGTGCCTCGTACTCCTCGTGAGCTTCGGCGGCGGGTGCCTCGTAGGTATCAGCAACCGGTGCGTGCTCCGCAATCTCGACGGCGCGCTCGGCCTCGGCACGGGCGGCGGCGCGCTCGGCGGCCTCCTGCTCGCGCTGGGCGCTCTGAGCGGCGGCCTCGGCTGCGGCGATGCGCTCAATCTCGGTACGGGCGGCTGCGAGCGACTCGCGACGCTGGGCCGCGGCGGCGGCGCACTGCTCCAGAACCTCGGGGCCGACCTGCGGCTCGGCCTCCTCAATACCGCTGATGCGACCGTCGTCGAACCACAGGCGCAGTGCACCGTCGGTTGCGGTCAGCACGGCGGTTGCCTCGGTATCCCAGGCAATGTGGAAGCCGCGCTGCTGGGCGTAGGAATCCACCGCCAGAACCTGGTTGTGAATCTCTTCGCTCTGCAGGGTCTTGGCGATAACACGGCCGATGCCCTTGTAGGTGGGGGCCTCGAGGGCCAGCTCGTGACCCTCCAGCAGAGTCCACGCGCGCACACCGGCACCGGCGGGCAGCGGGTAGTGGGCGTAGAGACCGCTCAGGGTCTTGGCCGCCAGGGTGAGCCGGCGGGCCAGGGACTCCGAGAGGGGAAGCTCATCGGTGGTCAGCTCGACCAGGCCGTCGCGCTCGCCAGCTTCGCGGGCCTGAATGGCCGCGGAAACCACGGAGTCGGGGAAGTAGCCCAGTTGCTGCCAGGACCAAATCCAGGTGCCGCGGTTTTCGGATTCGGTGCCCAGCAGGTGCGGCTTGAGCGAGAGCGGGGGAACGGTCTCAAAGTCCAGGGACTGAGAAGTGAAGTCCACGTTCCACTCGGAGGTACCCACGAGCTCGGCGAGTCGAGCCTGGTACTCGGTGGAGATAAAAATCGATGCGTCGATAAGATCCTGCAGAGAATTCGTCATGATTTAAGATTATCAACCTTTTGAGGGTGTATCTGCCCTGTATCCCCCGTTTCGGGCGCTCTTTCGACGGATGCGTGGCGGGCAGGGCTCGACGGGGGAGGCCGCGGACCTCGGTTCAGCCTCTTGCTGAGGTTGAGGGCGGGGGGTCTGACTCGGGGTTTTAAGGAGCGTCGAGGAGAGGGCGAACATACATCTTTCGGCGTAAACTATCACCGTGAAGCTGGCACGTTCGTTAGAATCGAAGTGAGCGGCTTTTTCCGGCACCACTGCAAGCCCATAGATTTTTCACATGCAATCACGGATGCACTCTGCCGCGCCGTAATTCAACACTCAAGGATGTATGAACACATGACTGAACCCCGCCTCACCGAGACGAGTAGCCGCGCTGCGCGCATCCAGGACGCGCTCAATAACATTGGTAGCTGGCTGCTCGACGTTGTGAACGCCGACCCCGGCTGGAGCGAAATGGTACTCGACGTGAAGCCTCTCGCGGGGCAGATTTTTGTGCGGGTGCGCGAATTCCGTGACGGCGAGGAGTATATCGGTACGGTTGGCCCCCTCAAGGAGGGTTCGCCCATTATCGCTGAGGTGCGCAAGCTGCAGCGCGCAGCCTACGATGGTAACCGCGGCACCTGGTTCACCGCATCTATCGTGGTGGCGGCTACCGGCTGGCCCAACCCGCAGTTCAGCGTCGGCGCATCGTACAACCGCGACGACGAGCCGGATAACTGGAAGAACGAAGGCACCCTGACCGCCACGGACGTGCGCGAGCACCTGGCTGAGTTCCCGCGTGATGCTTCCCGCGTGCCCGAGTGGGCCCGCGAACGTATGGAGGGCCGTGCCCGACACTCGGCCGCAGCGGCTCTGGGTTCGAGCGAGCACGAGATTCCGAATCCCTACCTGGTGGCTGCTCTGCAGACCTTCCGCAACGATGTGCAGGAGCGCACCCTCATTAACGTGGTGCGCACGATGCTCGGCGGCGATGTTCTGCTGGACGCGACCGGTTCGCTGCTGATTCCCTCGGAGACCGACCCGATGGGCCCCGAATCCGTGCTGACCCACCAGGTGATTCGCATGCCTGAGACCGGCATGCAGGCCCTGTGCGTCTTCTCATCCTCGGAGCACGTGGGTAAGAGCTACGTGCGCCAGGAATCCGAGGGAGAAGAGCTGATTCTTCGCGAGCCCGCGATGAAGGTCTTCATGGATTTCCTCGCGAACGAGGCGCTCGACCTGATTGTGGTCGATCCCGGAACCGACCACGAGTGCTACATTGAGCGCGCTCAGGTGCAGTGGATTGTGACCTCTCCCCGCAACGATGGCGCGAAGATGGCGCTGACCCAGGACAACATGCAGATGCTGCTGGGTTCGCTCGTGTCTCCTGCCTCGGTGCTGCTGGTGGGCGTGGACCCGAACGACCCCTCGGGTTCCTCGTTCGTGTTTGATCCCGACGAGAACGGCAACCCGCAGAGTCTGCTGGTCTTCACCTCGCCGATTGAGATTGCGGCGCTGGACCCGCATATTGAGGTGCGTTCGGCGAACGCCCTGGAGATTCTGCGCTACGCGCTGGAGATTGGCGCCCCGAGCGTGAAGGTAAACGCGATTAACCCCTCGACCGTGCTGAGCGCCCAGCAGATTCGTGAGCTGCTGGAGATCGTGGACTCGCAGCCCCGTCCCGGCATGTAGCTTCAACATACTTAAAACAGCTGACCGCTAGCGGCGACCCGATGGTCGTCTCTAGCGGTCAATCTTTTAGCAGGCGGATGCGCTCCGGGATCCAGCCGACGCGTAGGATGCGGGGCGCCGCCGCGCTTAACGGTTAGTTACCCAGCAGCTGGGCCGCCGCCTCACGCTGGGCGCGGGCGAGCTTGGCCTCTTCCTCGGTCTGGCAGTCGGTGCAGACGCCCTGGTAGAGCACATCGGCGCTGAAGAGCGCCATTCCGTGAAAATCGCTGGGGGTCAGGCAGGGGGCTGAACCCACGGCGCAGTCGACGTCTTCAACCTTGCCGCAGCGCACGCAGAAGGCGTGGTGGTGGTTGTCGCCGGTACGGGTTTCGTACAGGGCGGGGGTTCCGGGCGGTTCGAACTTGCGGAGCAGGTCGATATCGGTCAGGTCCGCGAGAATGACGTAGACGGACTGGACCGTGATGGCGGGGATGCGCTCGCGCACGGCCTGCACGATGGTGTCCGCGGTGGAGTGTGGGTGGTCCTGCACGGCGTGGAGCACTGCGAGTCGCTGCTTGGTGACGCGGCGTCCGTGGGTGCGCAGGCCGGTGGTCCAGGCTTCCTCGAGCTGCTCGTCGCTCATGGGGGAGAGGACGGGTAGCCCGGTGAGGTGTGCGCATCCGGGTCCGGCTAGTTGTTGTTCTGGGATGGGGGTTGTCTTCAGGTCTGTGGTGTTGTGTACGTCTGTCATGGTCCCATTTTACACGTTATTATGAGGTATTCATCATAATATTATGATGAATTCATAATAAATCTCCGAGGGGTCTCAGCGGCAACTCACCGTTTTTCGGCCCCCCCCTTCCAGTTCTCGAGGAATCGGCGGCGACTCCCGTTCCCGTACCGAGCGATGCCGTACAATCGGGAGCGAAGGGCCGCGCAACGAAGGCGCGACCGATAAGTCGTCGAGGAGCCACCGGGGAGGGTACGAGCGTGGTCTACAACTTCACGAACCCCATCTACATCCTGCTGATGGTTCTGCTCTTTGGCACGCCCCTCATAACTCCCGTTCTCTACGCCCACTACCGTAGCGTCAGGTCCGGTTTCGACCTGGAGGGGCAAATTATGCTGGGCCTGCTCTTCACTATCTTTCTGGGTGCCTACGGTACCATCCTCCTGCTGGGTATCTTCCCCACCGCGACCGCGCAGGTCCTGGAGCAGGTGCCGCTCGTGACCATCCCCGGGGCCATTCCTTAGCCGCTCGAACTTCCGGTTGCGTTCTAACGCTCTGGGTGAATCTGTCGCTTCCGGGGATGCGCGCGGCGGACCGCTTCCGTATCCTGAAGAGTCAAGCGCGGTCTACCCGCGCTGTCCACCCGCACTTTGGAGCTCAGGAGGTTCCTCATGCATCGTCACCACAACGGCCTTAAAACCACCCTTCTTATGGGGTCCATGGTGGGCCTTATGCTGCTCATTGGCGGCCTGCTGTCGGCAGCCTTTAAATCCTCATCCTTCATCTGGATTATGGGCCTGCTGAGCCTGGGCGGCGTCGCGTACACCTACTGGAACTCCGATAAGCTGGCTCTGCGTTCGATGAACGCCTACCCGGTCACCCGCGATGAGGTGCCGGTGCTCTATGACATCGTGGAGGAGCTCTCGCGCACCGCCGGCCAGCCGATGCCCCGCCTCTACGTGGCCCCCACGATGACCCCGAACGCGTTCGCGACCGGCCGTAATCCGCAGAACGCGGCCGTGTGCTGCACTGAGGGCATCCTGCAGTTGCTGGACGAGCGTGAGATGCGCGGCGTGCTCGGCCACGAGCTCATGCACGTGTACAACCGCGATATTCTGACCTCCTCCGTGGCGGCGGGTATCGCCTCCATTATCGGCATGATCGCCCAGGTGCTTTCTTTTGGTGCGATGTTCGGCGGCTCGAACCGCGACGATAACCGGGCCAACCCCCTTGCGGCGTTCGTGATTGCTCTGCTGGCCCCTATTGCTACGCAGGTGATTCAGATGGCCATTAGCCGTACCCGCGAGTATGACGCGGACGAGGATGGCGCACGTCTGACCCGTGACCCCATCGCCCTGGCCTCCGCCCTGAATAAGCTTGAGCACGGCGTCTCTCTGTACCCGATGGACCCGAACAACCGCAGCACTCAGGCGGCAAGCGCCATGATGATTGCGAACCCCTTCGGCTCCCTGCAGAACGTGATGTCCACCCACCCGCCGATGAATCAGCGCATCGCACGCCTGCAGCAGATGGCCCGCGAAATGGGTCAGTACTAGGCTGAGCAAGCCCGCATAGTTTTTTCGTCAAACCCGCCGAGTCGGAAGATGACCCGGCGTGACGATTGTGACCCGCGATGACGGGGCTACAGACAAAAATCCTCGGGGTGGCTACTGTGGAAGTAGTCGTCCCGAGGATTTTTTGCGCTCGATGGTGCGCGTCGGATGCGACGGGTGCATCCGCCGGCTCCATTGGACCCCGAGCGCTTAGCGGTAGTTGACGAACTGGAGGTCGACGTCGAGGTCGGCGGACTTGAGCATGGCGATAACGTCCTGCAGATCGTCGCGAGACTTGGAAGAAACGCGCAGCTCGTCGCCCTGGATGGTCGCCTTCACGCCCTTGGGGCCCTCCTCGCGGATCATCTTGGAGATTTTCTTTGCCTGGTCCTGCGCGATGCCTTCCTTGATGGAGCACTCGATGCGGGTTTCCTTGCCGGAGGCGTAGGGCTTGCCCGCGTCCAGGGACTTCAGGGAGATGCCGCGCTTGACCAGCTTCGACTGGAACACATCCAGTACGGCCAGGGCGCGCTCTTCGGCGTTTGCCTTAATGAGGATCTTGTCGCCGGAGTAGTCGATTTCGGCGCCGACGCCGCGGAAGTCGTAGCGCTGGGAGATTTCCTTCTGGGCCTGGTGCAGGGCGTTGGATACTTCCTGCTTGTCGACCTTGGAGACGATATCGAACGAAGATTCGCTAGCCATGGATATTCCTTTCGTGAACGGGGTGCCGGGGCACCGGTTAGTACTAGCCTACCGGGTCTACGGAGTTGTTCACAGCTAACTAACAGAAATGCCGACCTGTTTTACAGGTCACTCTAACCTTTGAAGAGGATAATAGAAGTATGACCACTTATGACCTGTCCGTGACGGACGTGCAAGCGAGCGAAGAAGCTCGAGACCTGCAGACCCTTCTCTTTATGGACTTGCATAATTCTCTGAGTCCTGAACCCGAGGATATTCCCGAGGCCGAGCGCCTCGCCCCCGAACCTTCCCTGGAAAGCCTTCAGCTCGAGCTCCCCGACGAGGATTCTGAGCCCTCTCCCTTCGACGGTATTGGCATCACCCTGACGGAGCCTTCGCTCGTAGCTCGATTCTGCGGCGTTCGTCGCGACCTGGAGCGCGAAATTTCCGGCGGCATGTGCACGGTTGAGCAGGCGCGCCGCTACCTGGAGCACCTTGAGATTGTGCTGTTGCTTGAGCAAGACGGCGATATACCCTCCCGTTCCTTCTAGGCTGGGTGCCTCCCAGACTGATAGTCGTGAGGTTTGCCGTTCTTACGGGGCTCCGGACCAAGAGCCATCATCGAGTATAACCTTCGTCACAAATCTAGCTCTGAAGTGTACACGGCTCGCAATCTGCTGTAGAGTAGTCTCTGTTCGCGTGAGCGAGCAACTAGCACCTAGCTAGGCGGCAGGTTACCCGAGCGGCCAAAGGGGGCTGACTGTAAATCAGCTGGCACTGCCTACGGGGGTTCGAATCCCTCACCTGCCACAAATAGCCCGGTTACGAAAGTAACCGGGCTTTTGTGCATCTAAAACCAAAAGCTTAGCGGTGAGGCGCATCTGCGCGATGATGCTCCTCAGCGAAGTCCCGGTACGGTTTGTGCCTGCCGGGTAGCGCGCCTCCACAATCGGCCACAGGAACCTTCACTGGAGTTCCCGCGGCACGCCTAAAACTCGGCGGAAACTACCGCGTAAAGAGCTAACTATGACGGCTGCTTGTCATATCTTTCACAATGTTTGAATCCCAGGGCGAACAATTAGCGATTGGGGTGTAGAAGGTGTAGCGTTATCACATGGCTACTATTGAAATTACTCAGCAGAACCTGACTTCTACCGTTGAGGGCAACGACATCGTCTTCCTGGACTTCTGGGCAGATTGGTGCGGTCCCTGCAAGCAGTTCTCCCCCGTCTACGAGGCGGCTTCGGAGAAGCACAGCGACATCGTTTTCGGCAAGGTTGACACCGAGGCCCAGGGCCAGCTCGCCCAGGCCGCAGGCATTACCTCCATCCCCACCATCATGGGCTTCCGTGGCGGTATCCTGGTGTACCAGCAGGCTGGTGCACTGCGCGCGGACCAGCTCGAGACCGTGATTAGCTCGATCCGCGAGCTCGACATGGACAAGGTCCGTGCAGAGATTGCAGCGGCTGAAGGTTCCGCAGAGAAGAAGTAAGCTCAACCACGCATCAGAGCTTGAACGGGGCGTACCCACCGGATTAGCCGGAGGGTGCGCCCCGTTGCTTGTGCTCTCACCGGGCACTCAGCGCTCGCGGTGATCCTCAATGCTCATGCGCGCGCCGAAGCGCTGCTTCCAGAAGCCCGAGGCGTACATGTAGCGCACCACGCGCTGCCGGTGCGGGCTGTAGGGGGCGAGCAAGGCGAGCATGCCCGCATCATCGGTGCGGCGGCCCCCGAGCAGTTCGCCAACCGAGTGGGCCAGATGGTAATCGCCGACGCTGATAGCGTCCGGATGCCCGCAGACGCGCTGGAGGGTTTCGGCAATGCTCCACGGGCCTACTCCGCGTAGCGTGTTGAGCGCCCGGGCCAGGGCGGTGACATCGCCGGTGCCGGCAACCCGAGCGATGGCGGGGGCGGAGCGGGCGTAGGCGCGCACCGCATCGTAGCGGCTCTTATCCACGCCAGCCCGGTGCCAATCCCAGGTGGGGATGGCCGCCAGGGTGCGGGCCGTGGGGTAGACGCGCATGCCCTCGGGCTGAGTGGGTAGGCCGCTTGCCGGGGCAGGTTCGCCGTGCCGGTACAGAATCCACCGCAACGCCCTGAAGGCTTCGGTCTGCGTGATGCGCTGTTCCACGATGGCGTTGAGTACGTGCCGGTCCAGCTGGCCCGAGGCGCTTAGCCGTAGCCCGGGGTTGGCCCGCCACGCGGTACGGACGCGCTCGGGGAGCTCCCCGAACGAGGGAAGGGACGCGAAATCCTCGGGACGGTCGTGCAGACCCAGCCAGTAGGTCATCTCATCGGCCAGCGCTCGTACGTCGTGGCGCGCCGCCAGCTGCCGCTCGGCGGAGTCGTAGGAAGCCCAGATGCGAACGCGGACGGGGCGCATCAGCAGCCGGTGCAGGGCCGGAAGGGCGGCCGCCGCGGAATCGGGAGAGCCCGTCGCGGAATCGGGAAGGCGCTCTGCGAAGAGCACCGCGGGAAAGTTATGTTCCGGCGTGCGGGCCGTAATCCAGATGCGTTCGGCTCCGGCCTCTCGGCTGAGCGCGCGGTAGGCCGGATCGCTCGCGCCTCGGCTCAGCGCACCCAGCGTCTGCGCCAGGTGCACGGGAACCTGCGGCTCGACGATAACCTCGCAGGACTCGGGCGCGAGGGTGCCCGACAGGGAGCGCGTACCCGCGGGGGAGAGCGAGCGAATCGTCACGCGCGGTTCGGCACGCAACGGTCCCGGGGCATAGGGCAGGCGCGCCGCGGCCAGCGGGTGCGGGTTAGCGCCCGGCGCCGGGGGCAGCGTCCGGGGGGTCGAGGGGGGTTGCGTGCTCACAGCACCAGTCTACGCGGCCGGGTTCTGGGCTTCGAGCCGACGGAGCCCGGCGATGGAGCGTCCCGGACTCATACGCTACCCTAGAGTGATAAGGAGTGTGTACAGTGCATCACAGGGCTGGCGGTGAAACCCGGGCTTCGACGGATGCGCTCCCGAGGGAAGGACGCCCATGGCATCGGAAGAGACGGAAGTGGCCGCACAGAGCGCGGCTCCGACGAGGCCTCGAACCACCGGCGGCTCAGCTTCCCGGTCGGGCGTCGCCGGGGGCCTCCGCGAGCGCCTCAAGCGCATCCGTCTGCTTGACCTGCTCCCCGGACTGGTGCTGGGCGTGGCCGTTATGGCGCTGTACACCTACTACTCGCTGCAGCAGGTTAAGCACTGGGTGACCCCCTCGTGGGACCTGGCAATCTTCACGCAGATGGCCCAGGCGTACTCGCACTTCTCCGCACCAATCGTGCCGGTTAAGGGGCCCGGTTTTAACCTCTGGGGCGATCACTTTCACCCCATTCTGATGCTGCTGGGGCCGATTTACGGGATGTTTCCCTCGCCCACGACCCTGCTCGTTGTGCAGAACGCCCTAATTGCGGCCGCAACGAGTGCCATCGTCTTCTTCACCCAGCGTGCCTTTACCCTGGCTCGAGCCTCCCGAACCGGTGAGGAAGCTGAGCCGTCCCGGTTCCAGCGGTTCGTGCCGACGCTGACCGGTCTTCTGCTCGGTGCGGGCTTCGCCCTGAGCTTTGGCGTGCAGCAGGCCGTCGCCGCACAGTTCCACGAAGTGGCCTTTGCCGTGCCCCTGCTGACCGTGAGCCTGGGCTATCTGGTGCTCGCCTCGCGCGTGAGCGGCGACGAACGAAACCGATACCTTGCCCGCGCCTGCTGGTGGGCGCTACCCATCGCCTTCGTCAAGGAGGATATGGGCGTAACCGTGGCCGTCATCGGCGTTGTGGCCCTGATTCGTAGCGGTTGGTTGGGTGTCGCGTACGATATTCTGCTGCCCCGCCTCTCTGAGGGAGAACCGGCTTCGTTCCGCGTTCGCCTGCGTTCCCTATACCACTCCTGGGCCCGCACTCGCGCGGTTGCCGAGTCGAGCATGGTAATTGTGTGGGGCATCTTCTGGTCGGTGGTCTCAATCGCCGTGATTCTGCCCTACTTCAACAGCGGCGGAACCTTTGACTACGCCGACAAGGTGAATGTTGCCGCTGCCGTTGGGGATCCCTTCGGCTCCCTGATTCAGATGATGAATAACAACACGAAGATGGCGACCCTGGGCCTGCTACTCATCACGGGTGCGGTGCTGTGGGTTGGTTCGCCCCTTGCGCTGGTGGCTCTGCCGACCATCGCGTGGCGTCTGCTCTCCACGATGGAGTCCTACTGGGCCAGCACCTGGCACTACTCTCTGGTGCTGATGCCGGTCGTCTTCTGCGCCCTGCTGGATACCGTGCTACGGATGCGCTACGGTGCGATTCCGGCCCGCAAACTCGCGGAGCCCGCCGAGGTTCCCGACGCCCCCAAGGAGCCTTCCGGTCGCAGCCGCATCCGGGTTCGCAACCTGCCGGTGTGGATTCTTCCTGTCGTAGCGCTTTTCTTGGCCGCTTCCCCGATTTTCGTGCCGGGCTCTACGCAGCCTCTCGCAGCCCTGGCGAACTCGCAGTTTACCGACTCCGCTTTGACCTCCAGCGATCAGATGAAACTCAAGGCCGTGCAGCAGGTGCCCGAGGGCGTTACCGTGGCCTCGGATTTGTCCATTCTGACGCAGCTGATTCCTGGTCGCACCGTCTACTGGATTGGTCATACCGGCGAGCCGGCCCCCGAGTACGTGGTGATTGACCGCAGCAATAACTCCTGGGGTGGTAATCCTCCGGCGAATGTGGCCCAGTACGCCGCTGACCGCTACGGCCACTCCTATGCTAAGCACGCGACCGTCGGCACGATCGATATCGTGCGCCGCGTCGACTAGCCCCTCGGCTAAGCCTCTAGATGAGCGCCCACCCTCCAAGAGTGAGGGTGGGCGCTCGTGCCTAAGAGATGAGGTTTTAAGCACCTTTTTATAGCCGAGGAAGGGACCCTGCGGTACACTGTATAAACACGGGAACCCCCGATGAAGGTCTTGTGCGCACCGAGCACCCCAGGTGGTGTCATTTCGGAAAGTGCGCCGTACTCACCATCACCGATTGATACGCCCCGAAAGTTGCGGCTCCGCCGCACTCGGGCTTCTCTGAACGATCTCTGGTCAAAGCCTCCTGACGCGTCTGCTGTTACAGACTGATACACCATACGGGTGAGGCCCCACGCCAGGAATACGTGACGCCTTATGTGAGCACAATTGACCGTACCCCTCTCCGTCCCGCGCGCCCGGTGCGCGTTCTCGGCGCGATGACGTACGAGTCTCCAATTGTGTAGCGAGAAATTCAAGACCGCTCCCAGCAGTAACCCTCACACCCTCACTGTGCCCTCTGCGCCCCGCGCGAGGGGATAACCGGGTGTGTGCGGTGAAACCGTCGGCCGAACTGAACGCCGGACGCATGTGACTGGGCCGTGAAGGGGACACCCGGTAAGCGCCGAAGAGCGTGCGCTATCCACCCCTACCGTATAGAGGAAAAATTGACTGAGAATACCGCTACCCCGGCCGAACTGAACGCCGAGGCAGAGACCGTTGTGACCGCTGAGAACAACGTTGAGACCCCCGCCGCGGAAGAAACTGCGGCGGAGACTACCGCAGAAACCACCGCAGACGCCCCCGCCGAAAAGGCTGAGGAAGCGGGCGTGCGCTTTACCGACCTGGGCCTGGACGCCCGCGTCCTGGCCGCTCTGGAAGAGGTCGGCTACGAGAAGCCGTCCCCCATTCAGGAACAGACCATCCCGCTGCTGCTTGAGGGCCGCGACGTGGTCGGTCTGGCGCAGACCGGTACCGGTAAGACCGCAGCCTTCGCGCTGCCGGCCCTCTCCCGCATGGCTGAGCTCGCCGACATCAACGGCGTCTCCCGCGACACCCAGGTGCTGGTCCTGGCCCCCACCCGCGAGCTGGCCCTGCAGGTTGCAGAGGCCTTCTCCTCCTACGCAACCCATATGGAGGACTTCACCGTGCTGCCGATTTACGGCGGCTCCCCCTACGGCCCGCAGCTGGCCGGCCTGCGCCGCGGTGCGCAGGTCGTCGTCGGTACCCCCGGCCGCGTGATTGACCACCTGGAAAAGGGCTCCCTGGACCTGTCCAACCTGCAGTACCTGGTTCTGGACGAGGCCGACGAAATGCTTCGCATGGGCTTCGCCGAAGACGTGGAGAAGATCCTCGAAGGCACCCCCGACAGCAAGCAGGTGGCCCTGTTCTCCGCCACCATGCCCAACTCGATCCGCAAGATCGCTCAGCAGTACCTGACCGATCCGGTCGAGATTCGCGTGAAGGCTAAGACCACCACCAGCGCCAATATCTCCCAGCGCTACATGCAGGTTATGCACTCCCACAAGCTGGACGCCATGACCCGAGTGCTCGAGGTTGAAAACTACGACGGCATTATCGTCTTCGTGCGCACCAAGAAGGAGACCGAGGAGGTCGCCGACAAGCTGAAGGCCCGCGGCTTTGCGGCGGCTGCCATCAACGGTGACATTCCCCAGCAGCTGCGTGAGCGCACCGTGGATGCCCTGCGCGACGGCCGCATCGACATCCTCGTGGCAACCGACGTGGCGGCACGCGGCCTGGATGTGGAGCGCATCTCCCTGGTCGTCAACTACGACATCCCCCACGATACCGAGTCCTACGTGCACCGCATTGGCCGTACCGGTCGTGCGGGCCGCGAGGGTGCCGCCATTCTGTTCGTGACCCCGCGCGAGAAGTACATGCTGCGCCAGATCGAGAAGGCTACCCGCCAGAAGGTCGAGCCCATGCACATGCCGACCGCGGAGGCCGTGAACGAGACCCGTAAGCAGCGTTTCGCCCAGCAGATTACCGAGACCATCGAGTCCGAGGACCTGAGCTTCTTCCGCCAGATTATTGAGGACTACGAGAACGAGCACGACACCACCGCCGAGGATATCGCGGCCGCACTGGCCGTTATCGCTCAGCAGGGTCGCCCGTTCTTCCTGGACGAGTCTGAGGACATCGCCCGCAACTCCCGCCCCTTCTCCGACGATGATTCGGATCGCGGCGGCCGCAAGGGCAAGCGCGTGCACAACGACGAGGGCATGGTCAACTACAAGCTGAACGTTGGCCGTTCCTCCCGTGTGACCGCGGGCGCCATCGTGGGTGCGTTGGCTAACGAGGGCGGCATCAAGGGTTCGCAGATTGGCTCGATTGATATCCGTCAGCACTTCACCATTGTGGGCCTGCCCCAGGACCTGCCGCGCGACTTCTTCGATCGTCTGCGCGACACCAAGATTGCCGGTGAGTTCATCAACATCCGTAAGGACAACGGCCCCAAGGGTGGCGGACGCGGCTTCGGCGGCGGCCGTCGCGAGGGCGGCTACCGCGACTTCGACCGCCGTGAGGGTGGCCGTAATAACCGTCGTGACGATAACCGTCGCGAGGGTGGTTACCGCGGTAATCGTGACGGTGGTCGTGACTTTGGCGGCGACCGCGACTTCAAGCGTCGTGACGACCGCGGTGCTCGCCGCGATGACCGCGGCGGCCGCGAGTACGGTAACCGCGACTTCGGCGGCCGTAATAACCGTCGTGACGATAACCGTCGCGACGGCTACCGCGGCGGTCGCGGCAAGCGCTACTAAGCGGGTGTTGTAGCCCGGAAGCCGTATCCCGCGCCGCGTGACCGGAGCGTCGCGTAGCGCGGGGAGGGCCCAAAGCATCCAGGCCGGTGGGGGACGAATTATCCGTTTCTCCGCCGGCCTTTTGCCTGTCTTAGGCGTCCGGCTGCGGCGGCATGGCGGGGAGAGTGGAGGAGCTATTTCCCGAGGATAAAATTGTGGTGTATGCCATACTATTCGCGCTTGCGGGTGCCCCCAAAGCCATGTATAGTTTTACCTGTTGCCCCGATAGCTCAGTGGTAGAGCGCCATCTTGGTAAGATGGAGGTCCCGGGATCGATTCCCGGTCGGGGCTCTGTCATTAGCCCGTTATGCGGCGTTAATGATGTGGCGGTGTAGCTCAGCTGGTTAGAGCGCACGACTCATAATCGTGAGGTCGACGGATCGAGCCCGTCCACCGCTACGCCCCGATAGCTCAGTGGTAGAGCGCCATCTTGGTAAGATGGAGGTCCCGGGATCGATTCCCGGTCGGGGCTCAGATAAGCCTGTCTCTTCGGAGGCAGGCTTTTTTGTTTGCCAATTTTGTCTGCCTATTTTCTTTACCTGAAGCCCGGTCTGCAGGTGCCCAGCGCACGGCTCGATACCGGGCATAGCGAAGCCCCCGAGAAAAACTCGGGGGCTTCATCTTTATGCTCTGATCAAAGCGTTAGGAGGCGCGGCGCACCACCGGCAGCTGGGACAGCAGCTCGTAGGAGCGCAGGCGGTCCTCATGCTCCCATGCCTCGGTCATGACGATGAGCTCATCAGCGCCCGTGCGTGCCACCAGGTCCTCAATGCGAGCCTGCGCGGTTGCGGGGGAGCCGACGATCGCCTCAGCGGTCATGCGGTCGATGTGCATCTTCTCCGTCTCGGTCCAGATGGCGTCCATGTCCTCTACCGGGGGTGCGAAAGACAGATTGCCGCGCACCACGCCCAGGAAGTGCTGCTGCTGGCTCGTGTACAGGTAGCGTGCCCGCTCATCGGTATCGGCGAGCATTGCGGTCACGCCCACCATGACGTAGGGCTCGGCCAGGTGCTCGGAGGGCTTGAAATTCGCGCGGTAGGTATCAACAGCCTCCTGCAGCATGGTGGGCGCAAAGTGCGAGGCGAAGGCGTAGGGCAGGCCCAGCTGCGCGGCAAGCTGCGCGCCGAAGAGGGAGGAACCCAGAATGTACATGGGAACCTTCGAACCCTGGCCCGGGATGGCGTGCACGCGATGCATGGGGGAGGGCTCGCCCAGGAAGCGCTGTAGCTGCTGAACCTCCGCGGGGAAGCTCATGGCGGCCGAGTCATCGCGGCGTAGCGCGGCGGCGGTCATCGGGTCGGTACCCGGCGCGCGGCCCAGACCCAGGTCGATGCGGCCGGGGTGGAAGGCGTTGAGGGTGCCGAACTGCTCGGCCACCACGTAGGGGGCGTGGTTGGGGAGCATGATGCCGCCCGAGCCCACGCGGATGCGCTCGGTCGCGGCGGCAATCTCGGCCATGACCACGACGGTTGCGGAGGAGAGCAGGGAGCCGGCGTTGTGGTGCTCGGCAACCCAGAAACGCTCGTAGCCGAAGGATTCGGCCGCGCGCGCCGCGTCGATGGTGTTGAGCATGGTCTGGTGCTGGCTCTGATCGGAGCGGTGCGGCATCAGGTCGAGAACCGAAATTTTTACGTTGGAAGACACAATTTTTCCTTCTTGATTGATTGCGGGTACTCGCCCAGCCTACGCCTGCTTGGGCTGGATGGGTAGGGGCCTTCGCTAGCAGGTAAAAATGCGACGAAATACTGCACGCCTGCATGCCGGTTACTTGCACAGCGGTCTGTCCACTCTGCGCGTTCGAGCTGAACACTGTGCACAAGAACGGTAGACTGAAATCATGAGCATTAACCCTGAGATTGTGGGCAGGGTCTACCCGTCCGAGAACACCTACGTTGTCGGTCGCGAAAAGATCCGCGAGTTTGCCCGAGCAGTTCACGCAGAAAACCCCCTCCACCACGACGTTGAGGCAGCCCGCGCGGCAGGGTACGCAGATGTGATTGCCCCGCCGACCTTCGCCATTATCCTGGCGCAGGCAGCCGACGCGGCACTCATCAACGACGAGTCCGCGGGCATCGACTTCTCGCGCGTCGTGCATGCCGACCAGCGTTTCACTCACCACCGCCCCATCGTGGCCGGTGACGAGCTGCGCACCGAGGTTCACGTGGACTCCGTGCGCGTTATGGGTGCCGGCGCAATGCTGACCACCCGCGAAGAAATCGTTGACGCCCAGG
This sequence comes from Rothia sp. SCPM-O-B-18226 (M350), assembly GCF_058213595.1. Classification (NCBI taxonomy): domain Bacteria; kingdom Bacillati; phylum Actinomycetota; class Actinomycetes; order Micrococcales; family Micrococcaceae; genus Rothia; species Rothia sp. SCPM-O-B-18226 (M350). The sequence goes on from NZ_JBYQJS010000001.1 coordinate 442,162, forward strand.
GCGAGCCGGTCACCACCTGCATTTCTTCCCTGCTGGTTCGTGCCGAGGAGGAAAACTAATGGTGCGTTTTGAAGATCTTGAAAAGGGCCAGGACATCGGTTTGCGTACCGTGGAGCTTTCCCGCGCTTCGCTGGTGCGTTACGCTGGCGCATCCGGTGACTTCAACCCGATTCACTGGAACGAGCGTTTTGCTCAGTCGGTGGGTCTGTCCGGCGTGATTGCTCACGGCATGCTGACCATGGGTACCGCCGTGCAGCTCGTGAGCGACTGGGTGGGCGACCCCGGCGCGATTGTGGACTACCAGACTCGATTCACCAAGCCCGTTCCCGTGGCGGATGCACCCGGCGGCGAAAACCCCGACACCCCCACGAACGCCCTGACTATCAGCGGTAAGGTGGGCGCCCTGAATGAGGAGGAGCGCACCGCCCGCATCGACCTGACTGTCACCGCTCGTGATGAGGAAGGCAAGGAACAGAAGGTTCTGATGAAGAGCCAGGCTCTGGTGCGTCTTTCGGCATAGTCCCTCGGCACAGAGTTTCTGTGCTCGCAGATAGCTGTGTGAAAGCCCCGACGCTACCCGTTGCGGTGGTGCCGGGGCTTTTGCATGCTCGGCTGCACGCTCACCGCTTTTGTGCGCTTACCGGCGGGGTAGTTGCGTTTTCTGAGAAAGGTGCGGCGGAAAATGAAGGTAAAATCACCATAAGGTTTCAGTGACTTTAACGCGTGGCGGGTGTTGACCTCCCGCAACGCCCGCTATTCTTAACCTATGACTGAAAAGCTGTTGAGCGAACTGACCACCGCCCAGGTAGGCGGCCCCGCTAAGACCTACGTCCGCGCCACCTCCGAGGCAGAAATCATCGAAGCAGTCTCCGCTGCAGACGCCGCCGGTGACCCCGTCCTGATTGTCGGTGGAGGCTCCAACCTCCTGGTTTCCGACGCGGGATTCGACGGAACCGTCGTGCACATCGCCTCCGACGGCGTGGAGAAGCTACCCATTCCCGCCTGCGGCGGCGCCAACGTGCGCGTCCAGGCCGGCACCATCTGGGATGACTTCGTAAAGCTCAGCATCGAGAACGAATGGGTCGGCCCCGCCGCCCTCTCCGGCATCCCCGGCACCGTGGGTGCAACCCCCGTGCAGAACGTGGGAGCCTACGGCGTGGAGGTGGGCGAGTTCATCGCCTCCGTACGCACCTGGGACCGCGAGAAGAACGCCCTGAAGACCTTCGCGAGCGCAGACCTGCGCTTCGGCTACCGCGACTCGGTACTTAAGCGCGCAACCGTCAACGGCTCGCCCCGCTACGTGGTGCTGACCGTCGATTTCCAGTTCACCCTGGGTAGCCTCTCCTCCCCGATTAAGTACGCCGAGCTGGCTAAGAGCCTGGGCGTGGAGCCCGGTCAACGCGCCGACTCCGCGCTGGTACGCCAGAAGGTTCTGGAACTGCGCGGCTCCAAGGGCATGGTGCTCAACCCCGAGGACCGCGACACCTTCTCGACCGGTTCGTTCTTCACCAACCCGATTGTGCCCCGCTCGACCCTGGAGTCCCTGCCCGAGGGCGCCCCGAACTTCCCGGTCATTACCAAGGTGAACCCCTTCGGCCCTGGCACCGAGGACCCGGACCGCGTGAAGCTCTCTGCGGCCTGGCTGATTCAGCACGCCGGTTTCGACAAGGGCTTCGGTCTGGAGGGTGAGTCCCGCGAGATTGCCCACGGCCGCGCAAGCCTGTCGACCAAGCACACCCTGGCCATTACGAACCGCGGCGGCGCCTCCGCCGAGGATATCTTCGCGATTGCTCGCGCCGTGCGTGACGGCGTGCGCGAGCGCTTTGGCGTGACCCTGGTTCCCGAGCCCGTCGTGGTCAACGGCGAAATCTAGACGCCATTGTAGTGACGATGCCCCGGTTCCGTTTCGTGTGAAGCGGAACCGGGGCATCGTGCGTTAATGGGGAAGCGGTTATTCCGCCCGGAGCCTGCCTGACCGCAAGCGACTGTGCCGGAAGTGACCGTGCCGGATGCAACCTAACGGGGATCGGCCGAGGGGGACTCGCCGGGGGCCGGTAGGGTCTAGCTCCGCGGAGGGGCCTTGCGGTCGGTAGCTGCGGGAGCCTCGGGCAGATGCCGCACGAGTGCCTGTACGGCAAAGGGGACCCGTTCGCGGGGGCAGGGAGCGTGGAAAATCGGCTTGTGCCTCACGGGGCGGTAGGGGAAGTATTCGGCGTCCTCGCGGGTGGACCAGACGATATTGCCGAACTCGTTCGGCACGGGCGAGAGCACGTTGGCGTAGTAGGCTTGGGCCTCGCCGCCCGCGGATTCATCCTGCTCAATGATGAGCGCGCGCACCATGCCCGCGGAAACCTCCCGGCCCGCCTCTGCCTCATCCGGGCGTTCGGAGGGGTTCAGATGTACAGCCCGCAGCCTGTCCCCGAGTTCGTCCACGCGGGCCTCGCCGGGGGCCAGAACAGCGGCCTGCGCCGTGAGAGATGCACAGAGGCCTTCACAGAGTGCACGAATCAGCGCCATGCGGGCCGGGTAGATGTCGGTGATATTCCAGCCGAGCAGAGGCGGGGCGGAAGAGACCTCGGGGGAAGAAGCCCCCGCCTCGCCCCGGTTCTCATTGTGCCGGGGCGTTCCGGGCGCATCCAGCGGAAGGTAGCCGCGGGCTATCAACCCGCGCTCCACCGCGCGACCGTCACGCTGCTCCCAGAAGCTACGCGAGGACACGCTGAAAAGGAGCTGCGCATCGCGCACCTGCACGGTGAGCACGAAGTCCTGCGGGTAGGAGTTCTTGTACCGGGGTCTCAATGCAATCGGCTTATCGGTGGGCCCGAAGTTCTCCGGCCAGTCCAGGTAGTAGCTCATGGAAGCCCCGTCGCTACGATGCACCGTGAGCTCGCCGGGGAGCAGCTGGGCTTCGGGCGTTCCCGCGCGGCGGGCGGTGGCGTAGCGCTCGCTTACGGGCCATGGCGTGAACTCTGTCCGGTAGGCGGTGGGTACAAAAGAATCAAGCATTGTGGTGACCCCTCACAGACGTATTCTAGGTCTTCAACCATTATGGCCCACAAGAACGCCGTGCCCTCCCCAAAAGCTGCGGGAGGGCACGGCGTGCGGGTTTACAGCGAATCGCGGTTAGAGCGACTGGCCGCGACGTTCAGGCAGGAAGAACACCGTGGTTGCGGCGGTCAGGAAGGCCAGAGCGAAGAGCGTGAACAGCAGCGGGGTGCCGCCGAAGGCCACGAGCGGGGGCACGACGAGCGGTGCCGCAATCGAGGCCAGGCGTCCAATACCGGCCGCCGCACCGGTGCCGGTGCCGCGCAGGTGAGTCGGGAAGATTTCCGGGCTCAGGGCGTAGAGCGCACCCCAGGCACCCAGGTTGAAGAAGGAGAGCAGGCAACCGGCGATGATGATGAACACGTCGGAGTGTGCCAGGCCGTATCCCGCCGCGGCCAGCGCGGATCCAATCAGGAAGGCGGCCAGGGTAGCGCGGCGGCCCCACTTCTCGATGAGGTAGGCGGCCATGGCGTAACCGGGCAGCTGCGCGAGGGTCATGATGAGTGTGAACGCGAAGGACTTGACCAGGCTGAAGCCCTGAGCGCTCAGCAGTGCCGGAATCCAGATGAAGGCGCCGTAGTAGGAGAGGTTAATGCAGAACCAGATGATGCACAGGGCAATGGTCTTGCGGCGCTGACCAGCGGCCCAAATCGAGTGAATCTTGGCGGACTCGGCGTTGTCGGTGCTCTCCTCGGTACTGTGGATGGCGGCCTCCTCGGCCTTCTGCGCCTTGGGGAAGAGAGCGGGGGAGGCTTCGAAGCGCTCGACGACGCGGCGGGCCTCATCGTGCTTGCCGACGGACTCCAGGAAGCGCACGGACTCGGGGGTGCCCATGCGGACCACCAGCGAGTAGATGGCGGGAATCAGGCCGATGGCCAGGGCCCAGCGCCAGCCGTTGGCCTGGGGAACGACAAAGGTGCCGATGACGGCGGCCAGAATCCAGCCGACGGCCCAGAATGCTTCAAGAGCGACCACGACGCGACCGCGGATGGAGCGGGGCGAGAACTCGGAGATGAGCGTGGAGGCCACGGGCAGCTCGGCACCCAGACCCAGGCCGACCAGGAAACGGAAGACGAGCAGTACACCCAGGGAGGTTGCCAGGGCGGAGGCGCCGGTCGCCAAGCCGTAAATCAGCAGGGTGAGGGCGAAGATATAGCGGCGGCCGAGCTTATCGGCGAGCAGACCGCCGAAGGTTGCGCCGAGTGCCATGCCGGCGAAACCGATGGAGCCGAGCCAGGAAGCCTCGGTGGGGCTGAGGTGCCATTCCTTGAGGAGCGCGGCCATGACGAAGGAGATAAGGCCTACGTCCATGGCGTCGAGTGCCCAGCCGAGGCCCGAGATGCCCAGGAGCTTGCCGTGGGCGCGGGTGAAGGGGAGGTTTTCGAGGCGCTCGTTGAGAGTGGGTGCGGCGTTGCGTTCCGTGGCGGGCGCAGCGGCGTTGGTGCTGGATGAGTCCGTTGAGACGGGACGGGAGGAGGACACGGTGGTGGGTCGCTTCCTTAGTGTTTAGGCGTAATGCCGGTGAATTGTTTCCCCTACAGTGTATAAAGGTATTTTCGACTTGAACACTATAGAAACGAAAAAACGTGAAGATGACAAAAAATCTCATAGATTAAGAAATCCTTCACAGCCCCCGCCCAGCAGCAGATGATATTCTCTAACCAGCCCGCCGCTCGGCGAAACTCGCCGCCCGTTTGGAAGGACCACCCCTGAAAACCATCGAAGACGAAGTCAAGGAAAGCGAAACCAGCCGCTTTCACCGCTGGCTCGAAGCCCGCAAGGAGCGTATGAACGCGCATCCGGTCCTGCGGCACCTCTACAAGCCCCTCGTGATCGGTGTGGGTGCCTTCTGCTTCATCGCCGGGCTCATCATGCTCGTCACCCCCGGCCCCGGCTGGCTCTTCATCTTCATCGGCTTGGGCATCTGGGGCACCGAATTTACCTGGGCCCGCCGCGCCAACCGATTCATGAAGCACGTGGTGCTCACCGCCTGGTACCGCTACCGCGCCTGGAGCCAGCAGCGTAAGGAACGCAAAGCCGCACGCAAGGCGGCCCGAGCTCAGCAACGCTAGAGCCCGCCTCACGCCTGCATCCCATCCGCCGGCGCTATTGACAGAGCAAAAGCCCTCGCCTCCATCCGTCGGGGATGGAAAGCGAGGGCTTTCGTATGTTCTAGTCAGCGAGCTTTAGAGCTTGCCCACGGCAATCTGCAGCATGCGGCGAATCGGCTCGGCGGCACCCCACAGCAGCTGGTCACCCACGGTGAACGCGCTAATGTACTCGGGGCCCATGGCCAGCTTGCGCACGCGGCCAACCGGAATCTCCAGGGAGCCGGAGGCGGCCACGGGGGTCAGCTGCTCCATCGAGGCCTCGCGCTCGTTCGGCACGAAGCGAACCCAGGGGTTATCCTCGGCGATGATACGCTCGATTTCCTCCAGCGGCAGGTCCTTCTTGAGCTTGATGGTCAGCGCCTGAGAGTGCGAGCGCATCGCGGCGATACGGACGCACAGGCCGTCCATGGTGACCTTATCGTCGGCGGAACGGCCCAGAATCTTGTTGGTTTCGACCTCAGCCTTCCACTCCTCACGGGACTGGCCGTTACCCAGATCCGAATCAATCCAGGGAATCAGGGAGCCGGAGAGCGGCACACCGAACTGGGTGGAATCCAGCTCGCCGGAACGCTGCTTGGCCAGAACCTTGCGGTCAATGTCCAGAATTGCGGATGCGGGGTCGTCCAGCTCGGCGGCCACCTCATTGCCCAGGTCGCGGAACTGTGCGAGCACCTCGCGCATGTGGCGGGCGCCGCCGCCGGAAGCGGCCTGGTAGGTCATAGAGGTTGCCCACTCGACCAGATCGTTCTTGAAGAGACCGCCCAGACCCATCAGCAGGCAGGAGACGGTGCAGTTGCCGCCGATGTAGTCCTTCACGCCGGAGGCCAGGCCGCGGTCGATGACGTCGCGGTTAATGGGGTCCAGCACGATGATGGAGTCATCGTTCATGCGCAGGGTAGAGGCGGCGTCAATCCACAGGCCGTCCCAGCCGGCCGCGCGCAGCTTCGGGTGCACGGCCTCGGTGTAGCCACCGCCCTGAGCGGTCACAATAATCGAGTGCTTACGCAGCTCATCAATGTCGTAGGCGTCCTTCAGCTCGGACGGCTCGAGAACGCCGTCGAAGGTGGGCGCCTGGCCACCAACGTTAGAGGTGGTGAAGAAGACGGGGGTAATGCCCTCGAAGTCGCCTTCCTCAACCATGCGCTTCATGAGGACCGAGCCCACCATGCCGCGCCAGCCAACAAAACCTACAGAGTCACCGGGATTAAAGTTCATGGTTCCCAGTGTACTCTCAGGTTGGCGCATCCGGGATAACACCGTACAAAAAATCTGGTATTCGGAACGGAACATCCCGCGGAGGCGCGGAGCTTACCGCCGAGGCTTATCCTCGGGGTGCTCGGGGCGGGTTAAACGCTCAAGCCCGCGGCACTCCGGGTGAAGTATCCGCGGGCTTGAGATGCAGTTTACGGGATGCGTCCTTTAGGGAGACGTTCGAGCCTCTGGAAGGAGAAGTACATGGGGTTCTTCGTGCCCGACTCATCGAGCAGATACCCCTTCTCGCTCTTCTCCCAGGCCGTCTCGGAGACCACGTGCCAGCATCCGTTCGGGGAGCCTACCGCGCAGTTTCCGTGAGAGTCCGCGAGCTGCAGTTCGGGCGCTCGCGTATCGCCGGTAATCTCGTTGCCTTCCTGGCAGTAGAAGAACGTACGCTCCACCACTTCCACCCGACCGAAGGCGGGCAGGTCGTTGCGGGAGAGCGCCTCCGCGTACACGGAACCGCCGCCAATAATCCAGGCATCAACGGTAGGGGTGTTAGCCGCGGTGCTTTCCGGCAGTTCGGGATTCGGCTCAATCGGTGCGCCCACGGCGTCGCGAGCCGCGTACAGGGCCGCATCCAGCGAGGGAACCCACAGGGCACCATCGCGTTCTTCAGCCTCAGAAACCGAACGGCTAATCACAATATTCGTGCGGCCCGGCAGCGGACGGAAACGCGGCGGGAAGGACTCCCACGTGCGGCGCCCCATGATGACCGGAGCCCCCAGGGTGACCGCCTTGAAGTGCGCCAAATCCTCCGGGGCGCGCCAGGGCATATCCCCCGCGCGGCCAATGACTCCGGCATCGGTTTGAGCCCAAATAGCACCCAGACAATACATCATGCCTCCTAGAGCTACCTGTAGTTAGACCGCAATCGGGGCGGCAATGCCCGGGTGGTGCTTGTAATCCACCAGCTCGAAGTCTTCGTACTCGTAATCGAAAATAGAAGGCTTCTTGGTTTTAATAACGAGCTTCGGGTACGGGTAGGGCTCGCGCGGCGGGTAGGGGTTGCCCTCCGGATCGGTGCCGTAACCCAGCTGCTTCTTCACCTGCTCCAGGTGGTTCGAGTAGATGTGGCAGTCGCCGCCAGTCCACACGAACTCGCCCGGAACCATGCCGACCTCTTCGGCGATCAGGTAGGTCAGCAGAGCGTAGGAGGCGATGTTAAAGGGCACGCCCAGGAACATGTCCGCGCTACGCTGGTACAGCTGGCAGGAGAGCTCCTTCACGCCGTCCAGGCGCTCGTGCACGTAGAACTGGAAGAGCGCGTGACAGGGCGGAAGCGCCATGTTGTCCACCTCGACCGGGTTCCACGCCGAAACGATGTGGCGGCGCGAGGCGGGGTTGTTCTTGAGCGAGTCGATGACCTTGGCAATCTGATCGATCGTGCCTCCGTCGGGGGTCGGCCAGGAACGCCACTGCACGCCGTACACCGGACCCAAGTCACCGTTCTCGTCGGCCCATTCATCCCAAATGGTCACGCCGCGCTCCTGCAACCAGCGGACGTTCGAGGAACCGCGCAGGAACCACAGCAGTTCAATTGCCACCGACTTAAAGTGCACGCGCTTGGTGGTAATCAGCGGGAAGGAATCCCGCAGGTCGAAGCGCATCTGGCGGCCAAACACGCCGAAGGTGCCGGTGCCGGTGCGGTCGGAACGCTGAGCGTCGGCGGCGATGGCGTCCTTGTTTTCCTCGAGGATGTCGCGCAGAAGATCTTCGTACGGGGTGGGGATGGGTGCGTCGCTCATGATAAGCCTTCGTGGTAGTCCGTGCGGGATGGCCGGGCGCGGTTCGTGCCGGGCCGTTTATCCATTGTAGAAGCGCGCGAACGCGCCGAGGAGTAAGAATCGGCGCGTTCGCGGTCAGAAGTTAAAAGCGGAGGGCTAGTCCAGGGCCGGGCGTACCCGCTCCACCGAAACGATGCGCGGGTTCTCACCCTCGGTCACCTGCAGCACCAGGGCATCGCCGGGCTCCAGGTAGGGGTCGGCGGCCGGCAGGATATCAGCGGGCGATCCCTCCCACAGGTGCTCGCCCAGAACCTCCATGACGATGGGCAGCACGGGGCGGTGCGTGCACAGCAGCGAGGGGGCGTCCTTCTCGAAGAGGGAGGCCACGGTACGGGTCGTGCGCGCCGGGTGACGCTGAGCGCCGGCCTCCGAGAGGGACTTCTTCTCCTTGACCGCCACGCCGTGCTCCACGGAGTAGGGGGTCACCGTCTGCAGGCAGCGCAGCCACGGCGAGGAGAGGATTCGGTTGGGCGCCCAGGCGGCGTACAGGCCGCTGGAGGCGAGGGCCTGGCGCTTACCGGTGCCGGCCAGCGGACGGTCATCCTCGGCGGCGGCCCAGTGCGAACGCGGCTTGGCCTTCGCGTGGCGGGCAATGATGACGGGGCGGGTGCGCAGCGCATCCGCCTCGCGCAGAGCCTCGAGGGAATCCAGCGGGCCCAGGTCATCACGGTTGGTCAGCAAGGCGCGGGCCACCTCGGGGGTCACCCAGCGCAGCTCGTCCACTTCACCCTCATCGGCCAGGGCGCGAGCGCCCTCGGGGAGCTGAGCGGACCAGTAGAAGACATCCTTGGGACGGCCGCCCACGGGGTAGGAGGTGACAGCCAACGGCACGCCCAGGGTCACCTGCAGGCCCACTTCCTCACGAATCTCGCGGATTGCGGTTTCTGCGAGGGACTCGCCCGGGTCCTGCTTGCCCTTGGGCCAGGACCAGTCGTCGTAGTTGGGTCGGTGAATGATGAGCACCTCGAAGACATCGTCGCGCACGCGCCAAATCAGCGCGCCGGCAGCAACGATTTCTGCGGTGTTGGCGGGGGAACGGTCGACGCTGTTCACCGCGTCGAAGCGTCGGGCCGAGTAGTAGATGGAGGAGGAATCCTGCGGGGCCATGTCTCTCTAGTCCTTGGTGGTTGGGTCTGCACGGCGCGGTGGAAGCGCCGGGTTCCGCGTCTTATTGTACGGGAGAAAAACCACAACCTGTCACCTTGACGTAACCTTCTGTTCACCTTTGCGTCCGGGTTGCATCCGGGTTATGTCTGGGTGGGCGTGCGGGAACCGGCAAACCGACGCAGGATAGCGAAGGAGCCCCGCTCCCCACCGTACGGGGTGGGAAGTGGGGCTCCTTGTGGAAGGGACGATACCGGCCTAGACCTTATCCACGTTCTTACGCGAGCGCGAACGCAGGTAGTAGGACTGCACATCCTGCAGGGGCTTGCCCTCGCTATCGGTGTTGTGACGGGTCCAGGTGCCGTCCGCGGCCAGGTGCCAGGTGCGCGAGGAATCACTCATGTAGATGGTGAACATATCGAGCAGGTACTTGATGTGGCGCGGATCCTTGATCTGTACGAGCGCCTCGATGCGGCGGTCCAGGTTGCGGTGCATCATGTCGGCCGAGCCGATGTACACGACCGGATCGCCCGCATTCTCGAAGGCGAACACGCGCGAGTGCTCCAGGAAGCGGCCCAGAATCGAGCGCACACGAATGTTTTCGCTCAGACCGGGAACGCCGGGGCGCAGGGCGCAGATACCGCGTACGACCACATCCACCGGCACGCCCGCCTGGGAAGCGCGGTAGAGCGAGTCGATGACGGCTTCGTCCACCATTGAGTTGCACTTGATCTGAATCTTGGCCGGCTTACCCGCCTGGTGGTTCTCAATCTCGCGGTCGATGCGCTCAATCAGGCCGCTACGCAGGGAGCGGGGTGCAACCAGCAGCGACTTGTAGCTGGTCTTCGGGGCGTAGCCGGAGAGCTGGTTGAACAGGCGCGAGACGTCCTCGCAAATCTGCTCGTCGCAGGTGATGATGCCCAGGTCCTCGTAGAAACGGGCCGTGGAGGGGTGGTAGTTACCGGTGCCGATGTGGGCGTAACGACGCAGGTGGTTGCCCTCGCGGCGCACCACCAGGGAGAGCTTGCAGTGCGTCTTCAGGCCCACGATGCCGTACACCACGTGCACGCCGGCGCGTTCGAGCTTGCGAGCCCACGAGATGTTGGCCTCCTCGTCGAAGCGGGCCTTAATCTCGACCAGCGCCACGACCTGTTTGCCGGCCTCGGCGGCCTCAATCAGGGCGTCCACGATGGGGGAATCGCCGCTGGTGCGGTACAGGGTCTGCTTGATGGCCTGCACGCGCGGGTCGGCGGCGGCCTGAGCCAGGAAAGCCTGCACACTGGTGGCGAAGGAATCGTAGGGGTGGTGCAGCAGCACGTCGTGGTCGCGGGCTGCGGCGAAGACATCCGCTTCCTTGGCGGTCTCGGCGGCGTTGAGCCAGCGGGAGGTGTGCGCAATGTGCTTGGGGTAGTGCAGCGCCGGACGGTTGGCGCGCACGATGGCACTCAGGCCACGCAAATCCAGCGGGGCCGGCAGGCGGTACACCTCGGACTCGTCGATGTTCAGTTCAGAAATCAGCAGGTCGAGGATGGTGGGGTTAATAGTATCCTCAACCTCCAGACGCACCGGCGGGCCGAAGCGGCGGCGCAGAAGCTCCTTCTCCAGGGCCTTCAGCAGGTTCTCGGCGTCGTCCTCTTCCACCTCGAGATCCTCGTTACGGGTCACGCGGAAGACGTGGTGCTCCACAACCTCCATGCCGGGGAAGAGCGTGTCGAGATGCTCCGCGATGATGTCCTCAAGCGGAATGTAGCGGCTCTCGCGGCCGGCGGTGTTGGCGGCGCGGGCACCGTCCACGGAGACCATACGGTCCAGCTGATCGGGTACCTTGACGCGGGCGAAAAGCTCCTTGCCGGTCTGCGGGTTGCGCACCAGCACGGCAAGGTTGAGCGAAAGACCCGAGATGTAGGGGAAGGGGTGAGCCGGGTCCACGGCCAGCGGGGTCAGAATCGGGAAGATGTCGCGCATGAAATCCTGGCGCAGGCGTACCTTGGCGTCGGTGTCCAAATCCTCCCAGCTCACGATGCGGATGTTCTGCTCCTCCAGGGCGGGCAGCACCTGCTCGTGGAATACCTTGGCGTGGCGCTCCTGCAGCTTGTGGGCGCGCTCGGCAATCTCCTCCATCTGCTCCTCGGGGCTCAGACCGGCGGCGGAGGGCACGGCCAGTCCGGTGGCGATGCGGCGCTTCAGGCCGGCCACGCGCACCATGAAGAACTCGTCGAGGTTGGAAGCGACGATGGACAGGAAGTTCAGGCGCTCCAGCAGGTACAGGTCCGGATCCTCCGCCAGCTCCAGCACGCGGGTGTTGAAGTCGAGCCAGCTGCTCTCGCGGTCGAAGAAACGCTCGGGGCCGAACTCTTCCTCCAGGCTGAAGTAGGATCGCTTCTCGCCCTTCTCGATGCGGTCGCCGCGGGAGTCCGCGCGCTCGATCTTGGAGATGTCGTTGCCGATGTGGATAACGCCGGTCATGGGCGCCGGCTCGGTGGGCTTGGGTTTGGGTGCCTTATTCAGACCGTTAGGGGCGGGTACCATACTGTACTTCCTTTCCTGTGTAGTGGTTAGCTAAATCGGTGGGCGCACCCGCGGCGGCGCGCCGGGGCGGGCCCGGCATGCAATGAGGCCTGAGCGGGCTCGCGTGCGGGAGGGCTAGGCGGCGTGACCGGGAGCGTACATACGGTCCACCGTGGCCACGCTGAATCCCAACGAGGTGTACAGCGAGTAGGCCGCGGTGTTGTCGGCATCCACGTAGAGCTCGATGGCGTGCAGGGGCTCGCCCGATTCGTCGGCGGCCAACGCCAGGTAGGCCAGCGCTCGCAGGGTCAGGGTGCGGCCCAAGCCGCCTCCCTGCGAGTCGGGGTTCACTCCCACCACGTAGATTTCGCCGGCGGGGGAGAGCTCGCCCCTCACCTGCCCGGTCGGAATCTTGGTCCAGGTAAACGCAGCAATCGAAGCGTCGTCTTCCTTCTCGGAGGCGATGAAGAAGCCCTCGGGACGGAACCAATCGGAGCCGGTGCGCTCGCGCAAATCGGCCAGGGTGAGCTTGCCCTGCTCAGGATGGTGCGCAAAGGCGGCCGCGTTGACCCGCAGCCAGGGGAACTCGTCCGCGCCCGTGTAGGTGCGCATCCGCAGGTTCTCGGGGAGCGCGCGCGCGTCGGAGCGTTCAACGAGGTCCTCGCGGGTTGACTCGTCCAGCGGCAGAACCATCTTGTACAGAACGCGCACCGGGCTGAACCCGTGCAGGGTCGCGAAGGCGTGCGCGGGGGTTTCGATGCCGGTGTCGTTGGCGCTTCCGTGCACCCAGAGGCGGTATCGCACGGCGTCCTCCCCGAGCTGACGGACGGCGTGCTCGAAGAACGCGCTTCCCGCGCCGCGACCGCGGTAGGCGGGAGCCACGGCCGCCTCGATGACGCCGCCGTCCTCATCGGAGATGGGAGTGAGGGCCACGAAGGCGGCCGCGATGGTGCCGCCGTCCTCGGCCAGGAAGAGGCGGGGAGGGGTGAGGGTGCGCTCGCGCAGGGCCTTGGTGAGTTCGATGCGGGTCTGCTCGGAGAACGCCGAGACGCCGTCGTGGAGCGCAACCTCGCGGGCAAAAGTATCGAAACGGTCCAGCAGCTCGGCGGTGAGTGCGGGTTCGGTGTAGACAAGGTCGGTTGAGGGAGGGGTTGTCTGACTGGTGGCCATCATTGCCTTCTTTCGTAGCCTTCCCTTTAACTCTACCGGGGAATATTGTTCTTTGAAGAGTTTGGTCTAGGTTACGAACGAATATGACGGGAACCGACCGTCCTACGCCCCTCGCGTGTCGGTTAACGGGTCGAGCTGAAGGAATATCCCACGTTGCGGACGGTCGAAATCATCTGCTCGTGCTCGGTGCCCAGCTTCGATCGCAGGCGACGCACGTGCACGTCGACCGTGCGGGTGCCGCCGTAGTAGGAATCGTAGCCCCAGACCTCCGAGAGCAGCTGCGCGCGCGAGAAGACGCGGCCCGGGTGCATGGCCATGAATTTGAGGAGCTCAAACTCCTTGAAGGTCAGGTTGAGCGCGGCCCCGGAGAGATGTGCCGAATAGGCCTGCGTGTCGATAACCAGGTTGCCGGCCCGGATGATGCGTTCCTGCGTCGAATCGTCCTGGGGCTCGGCCTCACTCACGATGGCCAGGCGCAGGCGGGCGTCCATTTCGGAGGGGGAAGCCTGATCCGAAACGATGTCGTCCACCTGCCAGGAGGAGGCAACCGCCGCCATGCCACCCTCGTTAAGAAGCGCGATGAGGGGGAGCTGTAGGCCGGATGCACGGAGCAGCTGGGCGCTGTGGCGAGCCTGCACGAGCGCGGTGCGGGCATCCAGTATGACCAGGTCAAACCCCTGATCCTCGAGGACCTTATGCGCCGTGTCGAGGGGGAAGAGCTGCACCCGGTGGCTGAGGAGGCTCAGAGAGGGAACGACGTCCTGAGCCGTGGTGTCGCTCAGAAGCGCAATACGGTACACGTTCTCTCCCTTCCTACACGTCACGCGGCGGCTTGATAAATCTCTTCTAGTGTACCCGCCCGGCCCCCAACCGCCGGGAGCGGCGCCAGCCTCAGACTAAGGACACCCCGCCGCCAGCCCCTCGTGCGCTCTTTCGCGCTGGGGCGTGTGGTAGCTTTAAGACATGGATAACAATCTTATGGCTCTCGAAGCTTTCTTCATGGTGCTGATGGCTATCATCTCCGTGTGCATCGCAATCGGTGCTTTCGCGGTGTTGCGCGGCCTCTTCAGCGGTCAGAAGTAATCTTCCGATAAGGGCAGAAGTATAAGCCTGACATAGGGCATTGGGCGGTTCGCGAGCCGCCCGCGCCAATGACGGCGTAAACCCCCGTCCGGGTTCATCCGGGCGGGGGTTTCCTATGCCTGTTTTCTCCGGTGGGCTACCGGCGGTAGGCTTCTGGGCCGCTGGCGAACTCGTAACATATCTCTATCCGTTGCCTGCCCTAGCCGGTAAAATGTGGGTATGGCTATTGAAATTCCTTCCAACCTAACCCCTGAACTCGTTCCCTTTGCGTGGCTCCTCGGCACCTGGGAAGGCACCGGAACCATGTGGTACGAGGGTCAGGAAAACACCCCCTTCGGCCAGATTATTACCTTTGAGCAGGATGGCCTGCCCTTCATTGAGTACCGCGCCGAATCTTTCCTCCTCGACGACGAGGGTAAGAAGCTCCGTCCCATCACCGTAGAGACCGGCTTCTGGCAGATCGATCGCCCGCTCACCGATGCCGACGGCGGCTTCGGCATCGTGCCCAAGGACGTTGTTCCCGCCTTCGCCGACGCGGAGAGCGTCGAGACCCTGCGTAACGAGGACGACGGCTTCTCCCTGCTCGCAACCATCGCCCACCCCGGCGGTATCAGCGAGAACTACGTGGGCATGGTTAAGGGCCCGGTCGTGCGCATGCAGACCGGCAACCTGCTGCGCGACGAGATTTCCCACGAGTACGCCGGCTCGGTGCGCCTGTGGGGCCTGGTCAACGGTAACCTCATGTGGGACTGGGAGATTGCGGACGCCGAGGGCAAGCTGCACAAGCACGCTTCCGCCGAGCTGCGCAAGACCTCCTCGATGACCGGCGATTCCTTGGGAACCTCGATGTTCGGTTCCCTGGACGGCGAAGAGCCCACCGGCGAGCCTTCCGATAAGCCCGCCGCCGAATAGTTTGTGCCAATCATCAGAGCCTGCCCCGCTCCCCGGTGGGGTGGGTTCTTTCGTGTGAAAGGTTTCCTCCGTGACTGAATCTTTGACCGACCCGGTCCGGGCCGAACAGGACCGGACCGCACGCCTCGCAAGCCCCCTGCTTTCGGTGAGCGGGGCTTTCGCCGCCGGCGGCCCCGACGAGGGTGTGGCGGCCCACTACGGCGACCCCATCCACGAGCAGCGAGCCCTGAGCCGCGACCGTTCCGCCGGGGCGGACGAACCCCTGGTGGTGGTAGACCGCTCGTCCCTGGGTATCGTGCGAGTGACGGGCCCGGACCGCCTGACCTGGCTGACCTCCATCGCCTCGCAGATTCTGAGCGATATGAAGGCCGGCGATAGCCGTGAATTCCTGCTGTTGACCCCGCAGGGACGCATCGAATACGCCCCCGCAGCCTTCGAAGACGGTGAGGCCCTCTGGCTCATCGTCGAGGGTGACCAGGCCGAATCCCTGGAGGAGTACCTCAACCGCATGAAGTTCATGTTGCGCGTCGAGATTCAGAATCTCAGCGACGAGTACGCGGTGCTCGAGACGAGCCGCGATCCCCGCGGTGCTGATGGAGTAGTACATCCGGCCCTGGCCGCGGCGCTCGCCGGTGCCTCCGCCGAAGGCCTGCCGGTGTGGGAGGACCCCTGGAACACCCCCGCCCCGGGTGGCTACCGCTACGACGAGGCCGGGGATGCGCACCCGGGTGCCGACTACGTGCGGTTCTGGACGATTGTTCCCCGCGGGACGCTAGATGCCCTGGCGGAGAACCGCGAGGGCGTTCGTCTCGCGGGTGTATGGGCCGCCGAGGCCCTGCGCATCGAGGCCTGGCGTCCCCGCTACGGCACCGAGGTGGATGACAAGAGTATTCCGCAGGAGCTGGACTACTCCCGCACTGCGGTGCACTTCGATAAGGGATGCTACAAGGGGCAGGAGACGGTCGCGCGCGTGCACAACCTGGGCCGCCCGCCGCGCCGCCTGGTATTCTTGGACATCGACGGTTCGGAGCACACCCTGCCGGCCGTCGGTAGTGAGCTCTTCGTGGAGGGCAAGGCCCGCCCGGTTGGCTGTATCACTTCGGTGGCGCTGCACCACGAGGCCGGGCCCATCGCCCTGGCCGTCATTAAGCGTGGCGTTGATCCGAAGGCGCCCCTGCGCGCGGTAGACGGTGGGGATTTCCTGCCCGACGGGTCCCCGGCACCGGCCACGGAGTATGCGGTGGCTCAGACGACTGTGGTTTCGCCCGATTCGGGCGAGGTGGCGCGCCGCTCCCTCTCCGGCCAGGAGTTCTTGAAGCGTTAGAAACCGACTCTCTGTTCTTTCTGGAAGCGTAGAAACCGCTGAGGCGGGCACTCGCGATGGAGTGCCCGCCTCAGCGGTTTTGTGTACGGGGAGCGGCTTAGCGGCCGAAGAGAACGGAGGCCTCGTCCCAACGTTCCTGCGGAACGGACTTCAGGCCGTCCAGAGCCTCTTCCAGCGGCACGTACTTGACGACGGTGCCCTGGACCGAAACCATCTTGCCCCACTGCTTCTGGGCAACCATGTCCACGGCGCCCATGCCCAGGCGGGTTGCCAGCACGCGGTCGAAGCCGGTGGGGGCGCCACCGCGCTGGATGTGGCCGAGGATGGTGTTACGGGTCTCGATGCCGGTCATGCGTTCGATTTCGTGGGTCACGTATTCACCAATGCCGCCGAGGCGCGGACGACCGTCCTTCTCGGTGCCCTTGTTGGCCATGACATCGTCGAAGCCCTCGGGGATGAAGCCCTCGGCAACGACGACCAGGGGAGAACGGCCGCGGTCGTGTACCTCGGTGACCCACTCGGCGACCTGGTCCATGGAGACCTTGACCTCGGGAATCAGGATAGCGTGTGCGCCTGCCGCCATGCCGGAGTGCAGCGCAATCCAGCCAACGTGACGACCCATGACCTCTGCGACCATGCAACGGTGGTGCGACTCACCGGTGGTGCGGATGCGGTCCATAGCCTCGGTTGCGATGGAGACTGCGGTATCGAAACCGAAGGTGTAGTCGGTCGCGCGCAGGTCGTTATCAATGGTCTTGGGCACGCCGATGACGGGCAGGCCGGCGTCGGCCAGGCGCTTGGCGCCGGCGAGGGTGCCTTCACCGCCGATGGCGACGATGGCGTCGATGCCGTGACGCTCCATCATGATTTCGATGTTTTCGGGGCCGCCGTTGGGGCCGTCGAAGGGGTTGGTACGGGAGGTGCCGATGATGGTACCGCCCTGGGCTGCCAGGCCGCGGACCTTCTGGCGGGGCAGGTCCATGTAGTCGCCCTCGACGACGCCTCGCCAGCCGTCACGGAAGCCGACGAATTCGTAACCGTACTTCTTGACACCGTTGAGCACGGCACCTCGAATGACAGCGTTCAGGCCGGGGCAGTCGCCGCCGGAAGTAAGCAGACCGATCTTCATGTTGGCTCCTTGTGAATGTCTGCGCGTCGGGGGTGTGTTGCGCGCGTATATAACTATGGCCTCCACGAAGTCGGCACGCACGAAAGTGCCGCTCGGGAGGTCATTCTCTTGGTCTCTATTTTAGCGGGGTTTGGGATGTGTGGGTAGTGGTGGATTAGGGTGGGAATGGCCTCATTCCGGCATAAAAGTTCAGGTGCTTTACACCCTCAGTCGGCATATTTTGAGCGGGTGATTGCTGCATCCGCGCCCTGACAACGAAGAGAGGCCCGGGGCCTGCCTCCGCCGCAGCGGTAGAGGCAGGCCCCGGGCGCTCAAAAAATATTTAACGATTCATGAAACGCACTCGCGAGAGGCGACTAATCGCGCGCACGACCCAGTAGTTCCTGCAGGCGGGCAACGCCCTCGGCCAGGTCATCATCTCCCAGGGCGTAGGACAGGCGCAGGTAGCCGCTGGGGCCGAAGGCCTCGCCGGGGACAACGGCAACTTCGGCCTTCTCGAGGATGAGCTCGGCGAGCTCGGCGCTGGTCTGCGGGCGTACGCCGTCGATTTCCTTGCCCAGCAACTCGCGAACGTCCGGGTAGGCGTAGAACGCGCCGGTGGGAACGGGGCAGTGCACGCCCTCGATAGCGTTAAGACCCTCGACGATGGCGCGGCGGCGGCGGTCGAAGGCGGCGTGCATGACCTTCACGTCGTCCTGCGGGCCGGTCAGAGCGGCCAGGGCGGCACGCTGGGCGATGTTATTGACGTTGGAGGTCATGTGCGACTGCAGGTTAGAAGCCGCCGCGATAACGTCGCGAGGACCAATCATCCAGCCCACGCGCCAACCGGTCATGGCGTAGGTCTTGGCCACACCGTTGAGAATTACGCAGCGATCGGCCAGCTCAGGTACGGCCTTCAGAATCGAAACCGAGCCGGTGCCATCGTAGGTGAGGTGCTCGTAGATTTCGTCGGTCAGAACGAAGATGCCCTTCTCCAGAGCCCACTGGCCGATGGCGCGGGTTTCCTCTTCGGTGTACACGGCACCGGTCGGGTTGGAGGGGGAGACGAAGATGAGCGCCTTGGTTGCGGGGGTGTAGGCTTCCTCGAGCTGCTCGACGGTGACCTTGTAGTGCTGGTCGCTACCGGCAAAAACCTCGATGGGGTTACCGCCGGCCAGGCGGATGCATTCGGGGTAGGTGGTCCAATAGGGAGCCGGCAGCAGAACGTCGTCGCCCTCGTCAATGACCGTGGCGAAGGCCTGGTATACGGCCTGCTTGCCGCCGTTGGTCACGATGACCTGGGAGGGATCGACCTCAACGCCGGAGTCGCGCAGGGTCTTGTCCGCGATGGCCTTCTTCAGCTCGGGCAGGCCGGAGGCGGGGGAGTAGCGGAAGTTCTTGGGGTCCTTCAGCGCTTCGTGGGCGGCATCCACAATGTGTGCGGGGGTAGCAAAGTTGGGTTCGCCGGCGCCGAAGCCGATGACGGGGCGTCCCTGAGCCTTGAGTGCTTTGGCCTTTGCATCAACGGCAAGGGTTGCGGAGGGTGCAATGGCACCGATACGGCTGGAAATGCGCGCCATGGGGGCTCTCTTCTCTCTTGTTGTGTGTAGCGGGGGCGAAACGCCGGTGAGGTCGTAGCCGGCGGGCCCGTTGGAGGGCGTACGGGTGCGTCACCTCGTGCGTTCCTCGTGTGTAAAGATGCGTTCTTCCTTATAGGATACGGGGCATCGCCGGAGATAGGATACCTCCGAAAGAAAGAATGGACAGCCTTTTTCTGAAAAAATATTGCGTTTTGGAGTTGCACGAGCGCGTCGGCATGGTTTAGAGTTAGTTCTGCACCCGCAAGGGTGTAATTGTTTGCCCCTCTAAAGCCCACTGGCTTAGGAGGCAATGGAGGAGCGAACGAGTGAGAAGCAACTCTCACGCCGAAGCTCAGGCTTCAAAGGGTGGTGGCTCAATTGGTAGAGCAGCGGTCTCCAAAACCGCAGGTTGCAGGTTCGAGTCCTGTCCGCCCTGCTCAAATTGCCTCAATAAACGATTGTACGCCCGCACTCCGGGCGTACTTTTTTAGATACAGAAAGGGGCAGAAGAAATGGCATCGTCTGCTACTGCCACTCAGGCTGCTGAGTCTGGCGCATCCTCAAAGAGCGATGAGAAGCGCGGTTTCTTCGGCCGTATTTTTGCATTCCTTCGCGAAGTTATCGCGGAGTTGAAGAAGGTTACCACTCCCACCGGACGCGAGCTGATTGGTTACTTCCTCGCGGTTCTGCTGTTCGTCGTGGTGATGCTCCTGCTGATTTCCGGCCTGGATTATCTGTTCGGCCAGGGAGCATTCTGGATCTTTGGTAACGGAACGATTCAGCGTAACTAGCTAACCGATACCGAGCGCATCCCCGGTGGGGTGTTGCGCCGAGTATCATAATTTTTCCCGGATTATTGATTGGTGCTGCGTATGCAGCGCAGCCAGATCGTAAGCGATAGAAAGTAGGAGCGACGTGTCCGAGCAGGAACTGGTATCCGAGATTGAAGAGGTCGAGGTAGCCGCTGCTGAGGCTGCCGAAGAGGCCGAAGCTGTCGAGCAGCTGGCCGAGGAGGCTACCGAGGCTGTTGAGGCAGCCGAGGAAGCTGCCGAGGTGGCTGAGGAAGTCGACGCTCTGGAAGAATTCAAGTCGAAGCTGCGCCGTCAGGTGGGCGATTGGTACGTGGTGCACACCTACTCGGGTTACGAGAACAAGGTGAAGACCGGTATCGAGACCCGTATCCAGAACCTCGAGGCCGAGGATGAGATCTTCGAGGTCCAGGTTCCCATGGAGACCGTGGTCGAGTTCAAGAACACCGTGAAGAAGACCATCCGCCGCGTGCGCGTTCCCGGCTACGTGCTGGTCCGTATGGAACTGACCGACCACTCGTGGGGCGTTGTGCGCCACACCCCGGGCGTGACCGGCTTCGTGGGCCAGGATGCGTACAACCCGGTTCCGCTGCGCATGGAGGAGGTCTTCGAGATGCTCCTGCCCGTCTTTGAGGAGCAGCAGCAGAGCCAGGGCCTGCCCGTCTCCAAGCCCGTCGTTGAGTCCGACTACACCGTGGGTGAGAACGTCCGCGTGAAGTCCGGCGCATTCGAAGGTATGGACGCCACCGTGTCCGAGATTAAGGCCGAGGCTCAGCAGATTGTCGTGATGATTTCCGTCTTCGGCCGCGACACCCCCGTGACCCTGAGCTTCACCGAGATCGAGAAGATCTAGCGAGGCTGTAGCGCATGAGCGAGCCCGGTACCCGAAAGGGGCCGGGCTCGCTCTGCGTTAACCCGCATCTTTTCATTCCCGCCGCCGGTCGTTCGTTCCGGCGCGCGCCTCCGATATTAGTGAATACCGATGAACACTGGATTAAGCGGCGGATTAACGCTAAAATTTTGGTTTGTGTATGCGCACGTCACGCTTTCGTGCGCGCACGCCGATGGCCGCGCCACGGTCATCACCCTGCCGGCGTACGCTCCTGTGCGTCGGTTCCCAGCTAAGAAAAGGACCCTACATTGGCTCCCAAGAAGAAGGTCACTGGCCTCATTAAGCTGCAGATCCAGGCAGGCGCCGCTAACCCGGCTCCCCCCGTCGGCCCCGCACTGGGCTCGCACGGTGTGAACATCATGGAGTTCTGCAAGGCATACAACGCTGCAACCGAGTCGCAGCGCGGTAACATCATCCCCGTTGAGATTACCGTCTACGAGGATCGCTCCTTCACCTTCATCACCAAGACCCCTCCGGCTGCCCAGCTGATCAAGAAGGCTGCTGGCGTTGCTAAGGGTTCCGCTGTTCCCCACACCACCAAGGTTGGCTCGCTGACCGAGGCTCAGGTGCGCGAGATCGCAGAGACCAAGATGCCCGACCTGAACGCAAACGACCTGGATGCAGCATCCAAGATCATCGCAGGTACCGCTCGTTCCATGGGTATCACCGTCGAGTAATTTCGGTTCGCCGAATAGCCGAGTGATCGGCACCGTAGATTTTTCTACACAGAACTTGTAAATGCCCGTCGAGTGACGGGATGTGGCAGAGCCGAGCGCGGCTCACGAGACCACAACTGCATAAGGAGAAAAGCAGATGGCAAAGCGCAGCAAGGCGTACAAGGCAGCTGTAGCCAAGATTGAAGAGGGTAAGCTCTACACCCCCGCCGAGGCAGTCGCCCTGGCGAAGGAGACCTCTTCCACCAAGACCGACGCAACCGTTGAGGTTGCAATGCGTCTGTCCGTTGACCCCCGTAAGGCAGACCAGATGGTTCGCGGTACCGTGAACCTGCCCCACGGCACCGGTAAGACCGCTCGCGTGGTCGTTATCGCAGCAGGCCCCAAGGCTGCTGAGGCCGAGGCAGCTGGCGCTGACTTCGTTGGCTCCGACGACCTGATCGCAAAGATCGCCGGCGGCTGGACCGACTTCGACGCAGCGGTTGCAACCCCCGACATGATGGGTAAGGTCGGTCGCCTGGGTAAGATCCTGGGTCCCCGTAACCTGATGCCGAACCCCAAGACCGGTACCGTGACCATGGATGTTGCAAAGGCTGTTGCAGACATCAAGGGCGGTAAGATTGACTTCCGTGTTGACCGTAACTCCAACCTGCACTTCATCATCGGTAAGGCTTCCTTCACCGCTGAGCAGCTCGAGGAGAACTTCCAGGCAGCACTGGAAGAGATTAACCGTCTGAAGCCCTCTTCGGCTAAGGGTCGTTACATCTCCAAGGCAACCGTTGCTACCACCTTCGGCCCCGGTATCCCCGTTGATCCGGCTTCCGTTGCTGCCTAAGGTATGCACCTGTAGCGTCTAGCATTCGCTAGTGATCGCCCCTGACGTTTAGGCGTCGGGGGCGATTTTTTGTGCATGATTTTGTCTATGTGAGGATTCAAAACACAGTGTGAAGATTCAAGACATTGCGTGACCGGCGTCAGTTAAAGTGCGTCATGGACTTCCAGTTTTTATAGGCTTAAAACGTAGAATGAACTCCTGGCCGTGATTACCCCGGCACCTCTAAAACCGATGGCGGAGGAAGCCCAAGCGCTTCCTATCCGCTCCCAATCTATGACGAGAGATAGAACCCATGTCTTCTTCCACCCAGAACGCGCAGCTGGCCCGTTGCGGCCTCAGCCTGCCGGTCAACTATTTTGCCGTGGCACTGGGCACCGGGGCCCTGGGTGCGGCCTGGCGTACTGGTGCTTCGAAGGGTATGGCGCCTGACTGGGTGGGTGAGAGCATCCTGGCTTTTAACGCCGTGGTGTGGCTGCTCCTTGTGGGTTTCCTGGTTCACGCGGTGGTGAAGTACCGCGCATGGGTGTGTAGTTTTTGGGAGCATCCGGCGCGTACTTGCTTCTTTTCGCTGATTCCGGCGACGACGGCGCAGGTGGGCGCGGCTCTCTACCCGTATGCGGAGGTTCCGGCTCTCACGCTGGTTGTGCTGGGCGCTGTGGGTCAGTTGTATTTCGCCTCTCATCGTATTGCCGGTACGTGGCGTGGCGGGCATGCACCTGAGGCAACCTCACCGGTGCTGTATCTGCCGACGGTTGCGACAAACTTCGCGACTGCTACGGCGATGGGCTTTGTGGGTTGGCATGATATGGCGATGCTCTTCTTCGGCGCGGGCCTGATTTCGTGGTTTAGCATTGAGGGCGCGATTCTGAGCCGCCTGCGCACCCTGACCCCCTTGCCGCAGGGGGAGCGCGGCATTATTGGTATCCAGATGGCACCGCCTTTTGTGGGTGGTAACGCCTACCTTGCGGCTAACGGTGGCACGGTGGATTGGTTCTTCCTGGTGCTGACCGGCTACGGCATTTTGCAGCTGATTTTCCTGATGCGTCTGCTCCCGTGGACTCTTGAGGGTGGTTTCTCGATGAGCATGTGGGGCTTCTCCTTCGGTATGGCTTCCATGGCGGCGAGCGGTATTCGCTTGACGGCTGCTGGCTCGCTGGGGTTGGTGGGTCCTGCGCTAACGGTGGCGGGTACGGCTTTCTTGATTTTCCTGTGGGCGGGCACGCTGTACTTGGCTGTGAAGGGACGCCTGTTGGTGCGCCCGAACTAAGGTTCCCGTGTGAGGCGCCGGCGTGAAGTTAGTGTGCTGTTGTATGACGGCGCTTATCTTCTGCGCCTATGCCGTGGGTGGGTTTCGGCGATAATGGGGGAATGACTTCTGCATCCTATTCTTCTGCCGCGGCGGAGCCTTTTGAGGGCCTGCGTATTCGAGGCGTCGCGAAGACCTTTGGCGCCGGTACGACGGTTCTGAATGAGATTGACCTGGATGTGCACCCCGGCGAGTTGATTTCGCTGGTTGGTTCCTCGGGTACCGGTAAGTCAACGCTTCTTCGCATTATTGCCGGCCTGGAGGACCCCACGACGGGTCGGGTGACCTACGGCGGTCAGCCTCTGGAGCGCGGCTCGGTGGGTGTGGTGTTTCAGCGTCCCATTCTGTACCCGCACCTGAGCGTGAAGGATAATATTCTCTTCCCCACGCGTCTGCATGGTTTTTCCGGTGAGGCCGATATTGACTATTACCGCGAGCTGCTGGCAGCCCTGAAGCTTGAGGGCTTGGAGAACCGCAAGCCTTCGCAGCTGTCGGGCGGTCAGGCCCAGCGCGTGGGCATTGCCCGAGCCCTTATCCGTCGTGCTCCCGTGGTTCTTTTTGACGAGCCCTTGGCCAGCGTTGACGAGGAGATGAGCGCGAGCATCCGAGCCGATATTGTGCGCCTGCACGAGCGTTACGGTTTCACCGGCTTGTACGTGACTCACGATCAGAACGAGGCGCTCATGCTGGGTCATCGTGTGGCGGTCATGGACTCCGGCTACCTGGTGCAGGTGGATACCCCGGCTCGTCTTTTGGACTATCCTCACACCCTGCAGGTGGCGAAGCTGCTTTCGGCCCCCGCGCTGAATCTGCTGGATATCGAACCGGAGGATTCCCTGCCCGCCGATTGCCGCCTGGCGATTCGCGCCTCCTCCTTCTACGAACTGGGTGGGGGAGAATCCGAACAATTGCACGGTGTCCTGTCGGCGCAGGTTCTGGGGCAGCGTCACCTGGTGGGCGGTATGCTCTACCGCGCGGCCCTGAGTGAGACCGCAACTTTGCCTGTGGCCTCGGAACAGCTGGGGGCGGACGGTCATCCCGTGGAACCCTCGAATGTTGAAAATGCTGAGTACTCGGTGCGTGTGCCGGCCGGCCAGGAGCTGGAATTCTTCCTCTCTGATGCCGGGGGAATCTCCTACGCAATTGGTAGCGATGTGCAGCTGGGTGTTGCTCCGCAGCGGTGCTTCCTCTTCTCCGGGGGCAAACGCTTCTACCTGGGCGGATAGCTCGAGTTTCGGTGTTGTTTCGACGTCGAGCTGAGGCTGGTAAATCCCGCTGTTGGCGGAGGTTCTGAGCTTTTAAGTGATTAACCCCGCTTAACGGCGGGATTTTCCTGTTTTAACTTGCGGCCTGCCCGAGAACCTGAGATGATAAACGAACCAAAGACCGCCGGTCTAGAACTATGTCCTTTATCCCCACTTCGGTGGAGGTTAAGAACAGGGTTCTGATAAGAGCTGATTTCCCTCAAGAAATCGCCGCCCGCGTAGGTGCCTCGAAGTGAATAGCCGCAAACCCCTGAGGGTTTCGTCTATCGTGCCTCGTACGCCTGCGCGTCGAGGCATTTTTTATTGCTTGCAATAGTGCTTCGAGGCTCTACCGGCGACCTTACAAGAATCGGAAGAAGGAACTACCATGGCGACTCAGGAAAAGATCGCTGCAGTATCCGAGCTGAAGGAACTCTTCGAAGCTTCGAACGCAGTCATCCTGACCGAATACCGCGGTCTCACTGTTGCACAGCTCAAGGAGCTGCGTCGCGCACTCGGTGCAGAGACCGAATACGCCGTGGTGAAGAACACGCTGGCTGCTATCGCAGCTAAGGAAGTTGGCATCGACGCATTCGAAGGCCACCTCCACGGTCCCTCCGCACTGGCATTCATCAAGGGCGACCTGATCGATGCTGCCAAGGGCCTGCGTGACTTTGCCAAGGCTAACCCCCAGCTGATCGTGAAGAACGGTTACTACGAAGGTGCCGCTCTGTCCGAGGACGACGTCAAGCGTTACGCTGACCTGGAATCCCGCGAGGTTCTGCTGTCCAAGGTTGCAGGTGGTGCAAAGGCTACCATCGCACGCATCGCACAGGTTGTGGACGCACTGCGCGTCAAGCTGGAGGAGCAGGAAGGCGCAGCTCCCGCTGCTGCCGAGGAGGCTTCGGAGGAGGCATAAGCCCCTTCGTGCTACTGCACCAGCCGCTGAGATACTCAGCAGCGCACAACGCAACAGCGTATGCGCACCCTTAGTTTGACCGACCCCTACGGGGTGGGTACCCAAGATTTACACAGCGGGGCGACCCGCACAGATAGTGAAGGAGCCAAACAATGGCTAAGCTGTCCATCGAAGAACTCATTGCAGCATTCAAGGAACTGTCCCTGGTTGAGGTTTCCGAGTTCGTCAAGGCATTCGAGGAAGAGTTCGACGTCACCGCAGCTGCTCCCGTTGCAGTTGTCGCAGGCGGCGCAGCAGGCGAGGCTGCTGAAGAGAAGTCCGAGTTCGACGTTGTCCTGGAGTCCGCTGGCGACAAGAAGATCGCAGTGATCAAGGAAGTTCGTGCCCTGACCTCCCTCGGCCTGAAGGAAGCAAAGGACCTGGTTGACGGCGCTCCCAAGACCCTGCTCGAGGGCGTTTCCAAGGAAGACGCTGAGAAGGCTAAGGAGCAGCTCGAGGCTGCCGGCGCATCCGTCACCCTCAAGTAATCGACTTCTTCTCGATTCTTACGCGGGCGGTACATCCACTGGATGTGCCGCCCTGCGGCATTTAACGTCCTCTGTGGTGCCTCTCTCCTTGGCCCGGTACGGGGCTCCGGGGTGCCGTATGATGGGATGAGACAACCCAGACATTCTTCCTGACGAAAACGGATAAGACATGAGCGAGCAGAAGAAAAAGAATCAGAAGTCCTCGCCCCGCCCCGCCCGTGACCTGGCGGCAGAGGCACAGCAGATCCTGGATGCTTTTGGTGCCGGAGTTCGCGAAGATCGCGACTACCCCGCCCTGCACCTGGCTCCTCCGGTCGGCCGCCTGAACGACCCGAACGGCCTTGTCTTTGACGGCAAACGCTACCATGCTTTCTACCAGTACTCGCCCCTGCACCCCGAGCGCATGGTGTACTGGCGTCACGCCGTGAGCGAGGACCTGACCCACTGGACCGATGAGGGCACCGCACTGGTCCCGGACAGCCGCTACGACTCGCACGGTTGCTACTCGGGTTCCGGAATTAAGGTTCCCGGCGGTTTTGAGTTCTTCTACACCGGTAACGTCAAGGACTCCAAGGGCAACCGCGAGACCTACCAGATTCTTGCCACCGCCGGTGAGGACGCCAAGCCGACTCGTCAGCTGCCCCCGCTGATTTCCGGCCCCGAGGAGGGCTACACCGCCCACTACCGAGACCCGCACGTGTTCCAGCGTGACGGTCGCTGGTGGATGGTCATCGGCGCTCAGCGCGAGGATAAGACCGGTGCCGTGGTCGTGTACACCTCCGAGGACCGCCGCGAGTGGACCTTCCTCGGTGAGCTGGGCATTAAGGATAAGACCCTCAAGGGCACCTACATGTACGAGTGCCCCTCCCTGCTGAGCATGCGCGATGAGCTGACCGGCGAATTGCGTGATGTGCTGATCTTTAGCCCGCAGGGACTGGAGCCGCTGGGGGAGAAGTACAACAATATCTTCCAGAGCGGTTACATTGTGGGCTCGCTGGATAACAAGACCCTCAAGTTTAAGGTGGAGACCCCCTTCACCGAGCTGGATGCGGGCTTCGAGTTCTACGCCCCGCAAACCATCTCGGGCACCGGTCTGAGCGCCGACCCGGAGGCACCGCACACCGCAAGCGGCGATGCCCCGGTGATGATCGCCTGGCTCGGCAACGCGGATCAGGATGACCTGCCCTCGTGGAGCCACCGCTGGGTGCACATGTTCACCTACCCGCGTGAGCTACACCTGCGCAACGGTAAGCTCTTCCAGCGTCCGGTTCCGCAGCTGAACGACGCGATGGAGATGAAGCCGCTGTACCGCGAGGAGGAGAAGGGCAAGCTCGTCGAGCTGAAGAACGCCCTGACCTTCCGCCTGCGCGGCCGCGTGAACGTGGCTGATGAACGGGTGAAGATCAAGATTAAGGACACTCACGGCGTGGCCCTGAGCATCGTTCTGGATAAGGACTTTGTGCAGATGGACCGCGGCGGTACCCGCTACACCGAGGGTGGTAGCCTGCGCCGTCGCAGCCTGAAGCGTTCGAAGATTCGTGAGTTCGACCTACTGGTGGACGGCTCGGCAACTGAGCTGTACGTGGGCGGCAAGCTGGCCGCCTCTATGGGTGCAGAGGTTATGACGGCTCGCACCTTCTTCAAGGGGGATAAGCGCCGCGTTCGCCTGACCGGTGGCGAGGTGCTGTCCCTGGAGTACGGCCGCCTCTAAGCCGTTTTCTAAGCGTTAGGAGCCGCCCGCACGGGTGGTTTCCGGTAATTTCTGAATATGTCTGAGGGCTCACTTTCCGTGTGGAGGGTGGGCCCTCGCTTTTAAGAACTTTCCCGTGATACCATGTTTTACATCCGATATGTCAAACGTATGACATATGCATGACATGCACACACAGACATATCTCACCTCATTCACAAAGCATCATACGGTGGTGCTCCAAACAAAGGAGAGCGAGCGTGGACCACAAGTCAGTGGCACAGCGCGTGCTGAAGGACGTCGGGGGCGCCGGCAATATCGTTGCAGCCGCACACTGCGCAACCCGCCTTCGCCTCGTCCTGAAGAACCAGGACAAGGTCGACCAGGCAGCAATCGACAACGACGAAGACCTCAAGGGCAGCTTCCTTAACGCTGGCCAGTTCCAGATCATCGTCGGCCCCGGCGACGTCAACGAGGTGCATAAGCACCTCATCGCTGCTGGCGCACCCGAGGCATCCAAGGACGAGCTCAAGGAAATTGCTTCCAAGCAGGGCAACATTGTCTCCCGCTTCATCAAGACCATTGCTGACATCTTCGTGCCGCTCATCCCGGTGCTGGTCGGTGGCGGTATGCTGATGGCGCTGAACAGCGTGCTGACCTCCAAGGACATCTTCGGTCCCGAGAGCTTCATTGCAATGCACCCCGAATGGGCTGACTTTGCGGACATTGTTAACATGCTCTCCGCCGCTCCCTTTGCCTTCCTGCCCGTGCTGGTCGGCTTCTCCGCCACCAAGGTCTTTGGCGGTAACCCCTACCTGGGTCTGACCATGGGTGCCGCAATGGTCTCCCCGGCACTGATGAACGGCTACAAGGTCGCAGCATCCCTGGCGGGTGCTGAAGGCTCCGACCCGATGAAGTACTGGAACCTCTTCGGTCTGCAGGTTCAGCAGGCGGGCTACCAGGGTACCGTGCTGCCCATCATGCTGGTCGCCTTCATCTTGGCGAACATCGAGAAGTTCTTCCACAGGGTCCTCAAGGGCACCATCGACTTCATCTTTACCCCGACCCTGACCATCCTGATCACCGGCTTCCTGACCTTTATCCTGGTCGGCCCGCCCATGTTCGCAGCCGGTACCTGGCTGGGTGAAAGCATCAACTGGCTCTACACTGTTGCCGGCCCGCTGGGTGGTCTGATCTTCGGTACTGCATACGCATTCATCGTGATGACCGGTATGCACCAGGCATTCCCGCCCATCGAGATGAGCCTGTGGGCAACCGGCGGTTCCTTCATCTTCGTCGTTGCCTCCATGTCTAACGTGGCTCAGGGTGCTGCCGCAGCCGGCGTCGCACTGACCACCAAGAATAAGAAGATCAAGGGTGTTGCTACCGCATCCGCACCCTCCGCATTCCTGGGTATTACCGAACCCGCAATGTTCGGTGTCAACCTGGCTCTGCGCTGGCCCTTCTACATTGCAATCGTCTCCGCAGGTATCGGCGCAATGGCCGCATCCATCCTGAACGTGAAGGCAAAGGCACTGGGCGCTGCCGGTTACATCGGCTTCCCCTCCATTAACGCTAGTGTTGGTGCCGGTTGGGCTGGCTTCTTCGGCTGCCTCGTCCTGACCACCGTCATCGCCTTCGTCGCCTCCTTCATCTGGGGTAAGAAGGTTGAGGCTGGTAACACTGAGGAAGCCGAGGCTCCTGCCGCTCCTGTAGCTACCGAAGCTTCCGCCGAGGCTCCTTCGGCAGCTTCTGCTGAGACCTCCGGCGAAGGCGTTGAGCTGGGCGCTCACCTGGTGGGTACTGTGGTGCCTCTCGTAGACGTCAAGGACCCCACCTTCTCCTCCGGCGCGCTGGGCGCGGGTATCGCGGTCGAGCCCACCGAGGGTAAGCTCTACGCACCGGCTGACGGCAAGATCACCGTCGCCTTCCCCACCGGCCACGCATACGGTCTGCGCACCGAGGACGGCCTGGACCTGCTGATGCACATCGGAATGGACACCGTGGAGCTGGACGGCAAGCACTTCGAGCCCAAGGTTGCTAAGGGCGACACTGTCAAGCGCGGCGATGTCATCGCTGAGTTTGATATTCCCGCGATCAAGGCGGCTGGCTACCCGCTGGCCACTCCGTTGGTTATCACGAACTCCAAGAAGCTGGCCGAGTCGGTGCAGGACGCTCAGAATTCCGGCGCGGCTGTGACCAACGCTGACTCCGTGCTGAAGGTTGTTCTGAAGGCTAAGGCTAACGCATAGTCTGTACACAGAGTGAGTAGATAAACTCTCCATTTTTGAACACCCCGTATCTTTTCCTTGAAATGATGCGGGGTGTTCAAATTTTTTATGGGCGGCTAAATAGAAAGGGTGAATAACTATTCATATAAATTATGCATAATGGTGCAATATTTGCTGTCGGGAGTCTGTGCATATGCATGTAAAATGTCTTGATTAGGCACGATTCGTTAGCCATGAGGACGGAATACAGCTAATATTTATGTAGACTTCAAGCTTTCGTAAAGGGTGAATATGTCCTCGGAATCCTATACCGTCCGCACCGCCGAACCTCACGAGTACTCGGAGGTAGTGGAGGTGCTTATCTCGGCTTTTGACGGTGACCCCGCCATGATGGCCATCATCGGTGGCAAAAACCGCCGTAAGGAGATGGAAAAGCTCCGCGCTATTATGACCCTGCAGGTTTACGGTAATTTTAAGGACCGCGGACGAATCGACGTTGCCGTGGATGATTCCTCGGGCAAGATTGTTGGCGTCTGCCTCTGGAATAACCCGGAGTCCCAGGAAGGATCATTCCTCAACGAAATCAAGCAGATTAGTGCCTACTACCGTGGACTGGGGCCGGTTACCCTGGTTCGCGCCATCATGATGGAGCTGCACCTGCTCAAGTATCGCCCCTCGTACAAGCACTGGTACCTCTTCAACATTGGTGTGCTGGAGGAGCTGCGCGGCCGCGGTATTGGCAGCAAGCTCCTTGACTACGGCACCGCCCGCCTTGAAGGTTACCCGGCCTACCTCGAAGCGTCGACCTACGACAGCGCTCGCCTCTACGAGCGTCGCGGCTTCCTCTCCCTGGGGCCTCTCGGGGGTATCTTCCCGAAGGCTCACGCGGTCGGCATGGTGTATCCCGCAATCGGCCCCGCGGAAGTCGTCGCCCGTGCCGCCGGTCAGGCTTAGCGCGACGGCCCGGTCGTAATTCGGGTACTCAAGAGCCCCACAAGATCCTAAACGTAAAGATTTGCCCCGCCGCTCCACAAATGTGGAGTGGTGGGGCGAATCTTTGGAAGAAAAGCGGGGGAGAGCTACTGCAGCTCGTCCGGCGCCGAGGTGTCCGGCTCCACGAGCGAGAGATCGGGGATGGTTCGCACGGTAGCCCCCAGGTGCAGCTCGATGGGCAGCACATCCCCGGGAAGGTATGCGGAACCCTCGGAAGTCGAATCTGCGGGTGCCGCGGAGGCGGTCGATGCATCCTGTCTTTCGATAAGCTCCAGCAGGCGCTGAACGGCTCGTTGAGCGATTCCCTCGATGGGCTGAATGACGGTTGCGAGTTCCGGCATGAGCAGCTGAACGGTCTGTGTACCGTCGTAGCCGATGACCTGGAAATCCTCGGGAACGCGGCTACCTCGCGTGCGCGCCCAGCCCAAGGCCAGCGCGGCGTAGTTATCGTTGGAGGCGAACACTGCATCCACAGGCTCGGCGCTATCGGCTCGCTCGTCTAAGTAGCGGTATAGCATCTCGCGCTTAAGGCCGAGGGAGGGGCGGAAGCCAAGCTCCACAAACTCGGGGGTCAGGCCAGCATCGAGCATTGCTTCGCGGTAACCGCGCTGACGCTCATTGTGCTCGCCCAGGGTGGAGGTTACGTGCACAATTGTCTGGGCGCCCGTGGCGATAAGGTGCTCCGTGGCCGCGTGTGCGCCGCCGTAGTTATCGGAGCGGATGTTGGGGTAAAAACCGGTCTCGCGACGGTCTACCGTCACCAGGGGGGCCTGGGCATGCGGGACGTTCACGAGCGCATCCGAATGGGCGCCGGTGATGATGCCGTCCACCTGATTGGCGAAGAGCATATCGAGATAGCGCTTCTCCTGCTTGGGGTGGTCTTCACTATTGCAGAGAATCACCCTGTACCCGGCATCGGCCAGGTGATTCTCGAGCTGGTACACCATCTCTCCGTAGAAGGGGTTGGCCACGGTGGGGAAGATGAGACCCACCGTCTGGGAGCGCTGACCCTGCAGGCTTCGGGCGATGGCGTTGGGCCGGTAGCCGAGTTGCTGGACGGCCTCGTGCACCTTGGTGCGGGTGGCCTCGCTCAGGTAACCGCGGTTGTTGAGCACTCGGGATACGGTGGTGGGGGAGACGCCCGCCAGTGCGGCAACGTCGCTGAGTTTGGGCTTCGCCACGGGGCTCCTTTGTGGTTGAGACAGGATATGCTAAACGATTGACATATCTCTATCAACTATACCTTCTGCTGGATGGGAACGCCGATAACACCCACGGTGAAACCAGCCTTCCCACCCCGCATGAAGTGTCCCAGGCTTAGAAGACCGGAATAATGCGCGCGCGTGAACCCGCAGGATGCGCCCCGCCGGTTACCGTGGAATCGTCGAGCACCGCAAAGTGCGTGGCGGCTGCCAGGGAAGATAGCATGTGCGAAGCCGACTTCGGTAGCGGATAGGCCACGCCCTCGGTCACCCGGACGGGCACCAGGCGAGTCGTCACAGCCTTGCGCAACGTGGGAACATCCTCGGCAAGAACGGCCGCGTCTGCTGCGGGCAGGGGCATGGAGCGCAGGCCGGCCAGAAGAGGCGGCAGGTAGGAGTAGAGAGCCGTATAGGCGGCCAACGGGTTACCCGGAAGGCCCAGTACGAAACGCTGGTGACCGGCGTTCGGCCCGGTTTCGGGTACCGGCAGGCTTGCGGCCAGGGCCGGGTGGCCCGGACGCACATCCACCGACTCGAAGATATAGGTCGCTCCCAAATCGTTGAGGGCCTTACGCACCATATCCACGCCCGAGGTGCTCGAGCCGCCCGTAAACACCAGGATGCGCGCGGTGGAGGTCGTCAGGAAGGTCGAGAATTCGGACTCGACGTCGGCCAGGCGGGCCGAGGGGCGAACCTCGCATCCGGCCGCGGCGATGGCATGCTCCACGAAACCTCCGAAAGCGTCGCGCACCTGACCCGGGTCGGGCAGGCCAAAGGTAATCACCTCGTTACCGGTGAACGCGCAACGCACCGGGATGGGCGCGTAGACGGGCAGCTCATCGAAACCGTTCGTGCCCAGAAACGCTGCCATGCGGGAGGAGATGCGCTCGCCGTGGCGAGCCAGGTAATCACCGTGCTGTAGCTCCACGCCGGCGAAACGAATATCGGTTCCGGGGGCGGGCGGTTCAAATCCCTCAGCCATCTCCAGGTAGTGGATGCTGGCTCGGGTATCGGCGGAGGCCAGGGAATCGGCTCCCTCGTAGTTGCTGGTGTGCTCCTCGCGCACGATGGCCTCGGTGCCTTCGGGAATCAGGCCGCCGGTTAGAATCGGGGTGGCCTCGCCCGGGCTAATCGGCACGGTGAGACGGTGAATATTAGCTCGAGAATCCTCCGGGTAGGAAGGCCTCACCAGACGCCAGGGCGGGTTGCCCGCCACAGCGTAGCCGTCCATCGCGGAGGAGCTGTAGTGCGGCACCGGCATCATGGCGTGCACGTCTTCGGATAGGTAATGGTCAATCGTCGCTAAGAGAGGAAGAGCCTCGGCCTTGGTGTCCGGGGCGGCCTGTGTGCCGGCGGCGTGCAACAGCTCGCGCGCCTGATCCCATGAGACGGCGGGAATATGGTGGGACATGGTACCTCGTGTGTGCTGAAGCGGCGTTAGTTGGCCGCTGAAAGTAGATGCCCGTGGTAGCGGGGCGGTCTAGTAGCTAGACCACAGGGAAGTGGTGTACCCCAGTCGCTCCGCTTGCTCCCAGGTATCGACATCGGCGGTGTGCTGGGCGGAGAGCTCAACGCTGACCGGGTTGAGACGGCGCAGGAAGGAACGGACGGAGGCGTTGGTGGTGCCCTCTGAAAACACCGAACGGATGCTCTCATAACGGTAGATACCCACCAGCGGCTGGTAGATGCCCCCAGAAACCCCCCAGAAGCCCTCGGACGCGGGGGAATCCCCCTCATGGCTGAGAGGTCGGGCAGTCGCATCGTTGGCCGCGGCGGTACGCATAAGTAGCTGCACCGCGGGAGCGATGCGCGGGGTATCAACACCCAGGATGAGGCACCATTTCGGCGTCGGGGTGCCGGAGCCCTCGCATTGGGCCGCCACGCGTTCTAGGCCTGCGTGAATGGCCGCGGCCGGTCCAGAGAAGGGTGGGTCTTCTCGGGTGAGTAGAACGTCGGAGGGGACGGGCAGGGTATCGGGCCCGACCACAACTCGCGGCGAGGCCTGCCGTACCGCCTGTAAAGCGCAGCCGAGAAGCGTATTCGTGCCGTTCGAGAGCGAGGCCTTGGGCACATGCCCTAGGCGGCTGGACTGCCCGCCGGCCACGACAACCGCGGCGCAGGAGAACTCGGGGTACTCGGGAAGAATCGGGGGAATCGCGGCGGGCGACGGCGAAGAATCGCTCATCCTAACCACCCGCGAAGGGGGGAAGGACATCAACTCGATCGCCATCGGTTAGCGGCGCGTCGGCATCGGAGCGGGTGCCGTTGACCAGGAAGGAACACTGCTCCATAACCTGGGCCAGGGTCAGGCCGGAGGGGGTGGTCCCCGTAAGCTCCCGGCCCAGGTAGGCGATGAGCGCGCCCAGGGTCGGCGAATCAATGTCACTCGGGGCCATCGACAGCTCGGCGGTACCCGCCGCCGCGCGCGCGGCAGCAAAGAAATGAACCTGCATCATGCTCCTAATGCTATACGAGGGGGCGCGAAAAACAAGGGGGTGCGCGGGGCGGCTAGGGGTTAGCCTCCGATGGCGCTCATGGAGCGGCTCGCCTTGGCAAATTCCTCAATATCGAAGTCTGCGTCTTCCTTGCCGTGGGCGCGCGGTTTAAACCACATGCCTTCACGCCAGCGCAGGGCCAGCTCATCGTCCGTGGCACCGGAGCGCAATAGCTGCATGAGGTCGGTCTCGGTGTCGGAGAAGAGGCAGGAACGGATCTTGCCGTCGGCCGTTAGGCGGGTGCGGGTGCAGGCGCCGCAGAAGGACTCGGTCACCGAAGCGATGATGCCCACGCGGCCCAGGGATTCGGTGCCGTCGACGGGGAACCCCGCCTCATCCAGCACGGTGCCGAGCGGGTAGACCTCCCACAGCCGGGCGGGGGAATCGCCGCGTGCTTCGCGTACCGAACCGAGCACGTAGGCGGCCGAAAGCTTCTCTCGAATCTCAGCAGCGGTGATGGTACCCTCACGGGTCCAGCGGTTGTCTGCGTCCAGGGGCATCTGCTCGATGAAGCGCAGCTGGTAGCCACCCTTGAGCGCCCACTCGAGGAGCTCGGGAGCCTGCCCGTCGTTGAGGCCGGGCATGAGCACGGCATTAATCTTGATGGGCCACAGGCCGGCTTCGGCGGCGCCATCGATACCCTTGAGCACGGCTTCCAGCTTGTCGCGTCGGGTGAGCTCGGCGAAGGTCTCGCGGCAGATGGTATCCAGCGAGACGTTGATGCGGGTCAGCCCAGCCTCGGCAAGGGCTGCGGCCCGCTTGTCCAGGCCGATGCCGTTGGTCGTAATGGACAGGGGAACCTCGGGGTGCTCCTGATGGATGCGGGAGATAATGTCGACCAAATCAGCGCGGACGAGGGGTTCACCGCCCGTGAAGCGAATCTCTTCGACGCCCAGCTGGGAGATAGCAATATCTGCAAGGTGCGCAATTTCTTCGGCGGAAAGCAGGTTTTCCTTGGGGAGCCACTGCAGTCCATCGGCCGGCATGCAATAAATGCAACGAAGATTACATTTATCGGTTAATGAGATGCGCAGGTCGGTTGCGGTGCGTCCCCAGCGGTCGAGGAGCGGACCGCTGTTCGTAATATTTGGGAGCTTCCTCCGCGGCTTTGTGGAGGTCTCAGATTTTTCGGGCGTCACAAAAGCAGCACCGCTGTTATTCGCAGAAGATAAGGTGCTTAACAAAGGGCCTGCAATCAGCTGAGAGCGGCCAGAATCTGCCGTGTACGCCATGGAAAACCTATGTAGAAAATTAGTATATTTCGGGTAACAATATGATTATTCCACGTTCGAAGACCCATTACATAGTGTGTGAAGGGTAAGTTACATTCGCGGTGACCCAAAGAAACCGCGATAACGTGTCATGGTGTACGCAAGCTAGGGGGCGTACATAAATTGTCACAAAAGCCTCGCGTGGAGCACCTCACCTCATGCAACTAACACGACTAGTTCAAGGACAAAGTACTTTCATGAAGACTCCTCTCGCCGCTCTTAGCGCACTGGCTGCTGCAACCCTGACTCTGACCGGTTGCGGCTCTTCCCAGGCCTCTTCCTCCGCTGCATCTCAGGCATCCTCCGGCAAGATTCAGGTCTTCGCCGCAGCATCCCTGAACAATGCGGGCGCCGACCTGGAGAAGGCCTACGAGGCAGCTAACCCCGGCGTTGACATCACCTTCGTCTACGAGGGCTCCGCAAAGCTCGTCACCCAGATCGAGCAGGGCGCAACCCCCGACATGCTTATCACCGCAGACACCAAGAACATGGACAAGGCTAAGAAGCTGGACGAGTTCTCTGGATCCGACTCCACCGTTCTGGTCACCAACAAGCTGGTTCTCGTTACTGCTGAAGGCAACCCCGGTAAGATCAACAGCCTCGACGACCTGAAGACCACCGAAGGCGTCGTCGCAGTCTGCAAGGAAGACGTCCCCTGCGGCACCCTGGCACACGAAGAGCTGAAGAAGCACGACATCACCCTCAAGAACGCAACCACCGAGGGTAAGGTCACCGACGTGGCCACCAAGGTCACCACCGGTAACGCCGATGCGGGCTTCATCTACACCACCGACCTCGCAGCTGCCAAGAAGAAGGGCGTAAACCTCGGCTCTGTCGACCTGCCGGACGTTGAGCCCAACGAATACCCTGCAGCGCTGAGCAAGACCGGCGCATCCTCAGATGCCGCTAAGAAGTTCAACGAGTGGCTGAAGACCTCCGACGAGGCCAAGAAGATTCTCGCCGGCTACGGCTTCAACACCACCAAGTAGTCTGTAAACGCTAACCCGCCCGCTCAGCGGGGTTAGCGCGAAAAGCCGGGATGCGGTGGCACCTTATAGAAGTGTGCCACCGCATCCCGTCACGCCTTTTACCCACTACTTGTGGGATACCCACTCCCATTCACCGCCTTCGCATCCCAACCCCTCACGAATCTATGTCTGCATCTTCTTCTGCCCGTCGCGCGCAGCGATCTTCGGCTCGTCTTTTTGCGTCGGTTCCCCGATCCTTCACCATCCCAGCTTTCATTGGTCTTCTGGTGATTGCCGGTCCGCTCCTGGGCCTGTTCCTTAACGTCCCGTGGAGCCAGCTCGGGACCGTCTTCACTCCGCAGGTGATGGGCGCGGCTAATCTTTCGCTCTCAACGGCTGCCGTCTCAACCCTGATTTGCGGTCTTCTGGGTGCCCCCATCTCCCTGCTCCTGTCCAAGGTGCTGAATCGTTCGCGCCTGCACCGATTCGGTGCGGTTCTCTACGCCATCATCTACACCCCGGTGATTCTCTCCCCGGTGGTTTCGGGTCTGGGGCTGCTCTTCTTCTGGGGCCGTAAGGGTCTAATCGGCTCGTACCTCTATCAGGCTGGTATTTCGATTCCCTTCACCTCGAACGCCGTGATTATTGCGCAGACCTTTGTGGCTCTTCCCTTCTTCGTGGCCACCGCGGTTACCACGTTGCAGGCCATTCCCCGCGAGTACGAGGAAATCGCGCTGGTCGAGGGTGCCGGTCCCGCCGAGGTGACTTTTAAGGTGCTCCTGCCCCTGGCGGCTCCCGGTCTTGCCACCGCTTTTCTGCTCTCCTTTGCTCGTGCGCTGGGTGAGTACGGCGCAACCGTTACCTTTGCCGGTAACGTGCAGGGTAAAACCCAGACTATTCCCCTCGCGATTGACCTAGCCATCAACAGTAGTGACCTCCCGAGCGCCCTGGGTAGTGCCCTCATCCTCATCAGCCTCTACCTGGGAATCTTTGGCGTGCTGGGCCTGGCTCGCACGCTCAAGAAGCTACGCGAGCGCCTCGGGTAGCCAAGTTACGAGGGCAGGCCGTTAGGTGGCACTGTATTTACCCGCCCCCGGGTGCACCGTACACTGTTTATATCCGTATGTCGCACGATAGGAACCGCAATGATCGCTCCCGAGTTCAACGGAACTCCCAACACCGAGGAATACCGCGCCTACCTGGCCCTTCTCCTTCGAGAGGTCTTCATCGGCACGGCGGAGACCGTTCCTCTCGATCATGCGGCAGGCCGAATCCTCGCCCAGGATGTCACCGCCCGCATGGATGTGCCCAGCTTCGACAACTCGCAGATGGACGGCTACGCGCTCACCGCGGCTGCCGTCGATCGTGAGGACCGCATCTTTACGATCGGCCGCGAGATTCCCGCGGGTCGGCCCCTGCAGCGCTCCCGTGCATCCGATGACCTGACCTACCCGATTATGACCGGCGCTCCCATCCCCAAGGGATACGATGCGGTGATTCCCGTAGAGCAGTCGGAACGTATCGAGTACCCCGACCTTCCCGAGTCTTTCGGCCGTCCCAGCGAGAAGATTAAGCTGGCCACCGGCCGCGTGGGGCAGTTCGTGCGCCGCCGCGGCGAGGATGTTGTGACCGGCCAGGTGCTTGCCCGCGCCGGACAGCGTGTGACCCCCGCTCTGCTGGGCGCGCTCGCCTCCCAGGGGTACGCACGTTTGACCGTTGCGGCGGGCCCTCGCGTGCTGGTGTGCACCGGCGGCGACGAGATTCGCTCCGGTACCGCCGGTGAGGACAACGCCTCCCCGGACGACCTCGCGCAGGGCCAGATTTTTGACGCCAACGGTCCGATGCTCAGCGCCATGCTACGTGAGGACGGCGCGACGGTTCGCCGCATCGCAATCGGTGACGACCCCGTTGAACTGCTACACCGTCTGGCTGCCGAGTACGAATCCTTCAAACCGGACATCATTATTACGTCCGGCGGTATCAGCCACGGCAAGTACGAGGTTGTGCGTAACGCCATCGCTAAGGCGCACGAGGCGGACATCCTGGTGCCCGTCTCATGGTTCGGCCACGTGAGCCAGCAGCCCGGCGGTCCCCAGGGCGTGAACGTCCTGGACTTCAAGAGGCACCGCGTCCCCATGATTTCCTTCCCCGGCAACCCCGTGAGTACCCTCATCTCCTACGCGCTGATTCTGCGCCCCTACCTGCGCGCTGGCGGCCCCTACGGTGTACCCCACGCGGTAGCCTCCGAGCAGGCCACCCTTGATAACGCACCCCGCGGCGTGCTGGTGACCGATACTTCGCTCACCGCACCGCCGACTAAGCGCCAGTTCCTGCGCGGCACCCTCGCCATGGTGGAAACCGAGCCGGGCACCTACCGCGTGGAGCTGTATCCGGACGTCCTCTCCGGTTCGCACCTGCTACATCGTGCCGCTCAGGCCGACGTGCTCATCGAACTTTCCCCGGGCATGACGTACACCGGGGGAGAGGCCGTGCCCTACCACCGTATCCGCCTTACCGACGATTAATAGACACCCCTTGAGACGCGCCGAGGTAGCCCCTACGGTGCTCTATCGACGAACACGATACGTCAATTTATAGATTCCAGGAGACACGATGACCTCTACCCCCGAACAGGACCTCACCCATGTGCGCGCCGACGGCTCGGCACACATGGTCGATGTGACGGAAAAATCCGTAACCACCCGCACCGCGGTGGCTGAGGCAACCGTCCACACCCGCCCGGACGTCATCGAGAAGATTTTTGACGCCGACCTGCCCAAGGGCGATGCTCTGCCTGTGGCGCGCGTTGCGGGCATTATGGGCGCCAAGCGCACTCCCGAGATCATTCCGCTCTGCCACCCGCTGCCCCTGGGCAAGATTACGGTGGATTTCGAGCGCGGACCCGACTTTGTGCGTATCGAGGCGTCCGTCAAGACTCGCGGTGTGACCGGTGTTGAGATGGAGGCGCTGACCGCGGTTTCCTCGGCCGCGCTGACCGTCTTCGACATGATTAAAGCCGTTGACAAGCACGCCGTGATTACCGATATTCGGGTCCTGGAGAAGAGCGGCGGTAAGTCCGGCGATTGGTCCGTGCGCGCAGATTCGTAGAATGAAGAAACGGGGTTGGCGTAGTGGTGCGCCGTCCCAAAGGAGGAAAGTATTCAATGAGCACTGACGATTTCACGATGCCTGAGAACCTGACCGGTCTGGTGATTGTCGCCTCGACGCGTGCGGCTCGCGGTATCTACGAGGATAAGTCCGGCCCCATCGCGGTGGAGTGGCTACGCTCGCGCGGTTTCGAGACCCCGGATCCCGTGGTGATTGAGGACCGCGAGATTATCGATTACTTCAACAACCTGGTGGCCGAGGGTAAGAAGAACGGTAACCTGCCGACTTTTATTCTGACCAGCGGTGGTACTGGCTTGAACTCTGATGATCAGACCGTGGAGGCCGTGCGCCCGCACCTCGATAAGGAAATCCCCGGTATTATGCACGCCTTCTGGATGAACGGTCTGAAGAATGTTTCTTCAGCTGTTCTCTCTCGCGGTGTAGCCGGCGTGATTGACCGTACCTTCGTGATGACCCTGCCGGGATCGCGCGGTGGTGTAAAGGATGGCGTGACCACTCTTGATCCGCTGGTCGAGCACATTTGCCGCCAGATGGAGGACTACCATGACCACTAAGCCGAAGGTCGATTCTGCGGTTCCCGCCGAGGCTCCTCTGGACCATTCCGGTGATCAGGGCGCTGAACCCAGCGGCTCGACCGTTATCTTCACCGATATTACCGAGGCTCCGCTAGAGCCCCTGTACGCCGCCGCGAAGGCCGAGGTTATGACTGAAGCCATGGGAGCCCTCGTGATTTTTGACGGTATTGTGCGCAACCACGATCACGGTAGCGCGGTACGCGGGCTGTCGTACAGTGCGCATCCGCAGGCTCGCGAGTACATTGCTGAGGTGGCTGCCGAGGTGGCTGCCGAGCTGGACGGTGTGCGCTTGTGGGCGGTACACCGCGTTGGCCCCATCGCCATCGGCGAGTCCGCTCTGACCGTAATGGCCGCAGCCGCCCACCGCGGCCGCGCCTTCGATGCCTGCGAGCTGGTGGCGGATCGAGTCAAGGCTCGTGTACCCATCTGGAAGGAACAGGAACTGCTCGATGGAAGCATCGAGTGGGTTGGCGTGGACACCTCGCCCTGCTAATCCGCAATCCTACATATTCTTATATTTTCATATAAGCCTGCCAGAGAGGTATCCTCTGTGGCAGGCTTTCTTTTTCTCAATGTATCGCTTCGCTGAATACCCCTCAGAAAGGTTGCAGCAATGTCCCATGTTTCTTCACGTGATGTCGAGGAACTCTCCGATGCCGAGCGTGCGTTTTACTCTCGTCAGCTGATTCTGCCCGAGATGGGGTACGAGGCCCAGCTGGCACTCAAGGGCGCGCGTGTGGTGGTGCTGGGAGCCGGCGGCCTGGGGGCTCCTTCTCTGCTATATCTGGCGGGTGCAGGTGTGGGGCACATCGTTGTGATCGACGACGATCGGGTGGATACTTCCAACCTGCACCGCCAAGTGATTCACACGTATGCTCGCGTCGGCAACTCCAAGGCTGAGTCGGCGGCGGAGTCTCTTCGCGCTCTGAACCCTCACATTCAGGTTGATGCGGTGTGCGCACGCCTGGCGGCTGAGAACGTTGATGAACTGCTGGCCGGCGCAGATCTCGTGCTCGATGGCAGCGATAACTTTGAGTCGCGTTACCTGGTATCGGAGGCTGCAGCTCGAGCCGGTATTCCTCACGTGTGGGCCGCCATTCTTGGATTCGATGCGCAGCTCAGTGTTTTCTGGGCAGGCCACGGCCCGGTGTACGAAGACCTTTATCCTCATGCTCCCGCTGAGGGGAGCGTACCCTCGTGCAGTACCGCGGGGGTCGTGGGGGCTATGGCTGGTGTTGTGGGTGCCGCGATGGCGATGGAAGCTGTAAAGCTTTT
Source organism: Rothia sp. SCPM-O-B-18226 (M350) (assembly GCF_058213595.1). NCBI lineage: Bacteria > Bacillati > Actinomycetota > Actinomycetes > Micrococcales > Micrococcaceae > Rothia > Rothia sp. SCPM-O-B-18226 (M350). The sequence continues at coordinate 484,183 of NZ_JBYQJS010000001.1, forward strand.
GACGGGGGTGGGTAACCCCCTTATAGGTGAGGTAGGCCTATATTCGGCATTAGGTGGAAGGTGGGAATATATACCCCTTGTAGCTAGTGCGCAAGCTGAGCCTAAGAAAACGCCTGAATTGCCCCAAAAAACGAACAAGAAGGCCCAAAATCGCGTAATAATTCGTAATATTCCAAATGATTTAACTGGCTCTTCCATACCTTCTACCCCCTCTGTGGTGAGTGCTCGGGAGCTTAAAACGATGCCAGAGGGCGAAAAGATTGCCCTTTTGGATGTTCGAGAACGAGTCGAATTTGCTGCTTTTGCTATAGAGGGGGCGATTAACCTACCCCTGACGGAGATTCTGGAATCGTCTCGAAAAGGTGATTTAAAGGCGCTAATTGGGCGTAAAATCCCTCCAAACGCTCGAGAAATCGTTATTTACTGCACCGGGTATACGCGAACGGTTGAAGCGGCACGTGAGATAGCGCCCTTGGAAGACCGTCCGGTGCGTATGCTCGAAGGCGGAATCTCGGCCTGGCTTACGGTTTAGATAACCTTTTAAATTCTTAATTAGGGTAGGTTTTTATTCTGTATTTTCTATGCTGAGTTTCCGATATATTGGCAGTATGGAACAAGCATCACAGATTAAGGGCCCGGACGGCCCCCTTACCGATCAGCTGATTAAGTTCGGTAAGTTCTTCTCCCGCTGGGACGAGACTGACGACGGCCGCGCCGTCTTCCGTGAAGGCGGCCGCGAAGGTGACGCCTTCTACCGCGACCGTTGGAGCCACGATAAGGAAGTTCGCTCGACCCACGGCGTGAACTGCACCGGCTCCTGCTCCTGGAAGGTGTACGTCAAGGACGGCATTATCACCTGGGAGGCGCAGGAAACTGACTACCCCTCGGTTGGCCCCGATCGCCCCGAGTACGAGCCCCGCGGTTGCCCCCGCGGTGCAGCCTTCTCGTGGTACACCTACTCGCCCACCCGAGTTAAGTACCCCTACATTCGCGGTCCCCTGCTGGAAATGTACCGCGAGGCAAAGGCTATCCACAGCGATCCCGTGGACGCCTTCCACTCCATCGTGTCCGACCCCGCTAAGCGTTCCCGCTACGTGAACGCCCGCGGTAAGGGCGGTTTGGTGCGCTCGACCTGGGCTGAGGCTCTCGAGCTGATGGCCGCTGCCCACGTGCACACCATTAAGTACTACGGTCCCGACCGCAACACCGGCTTCACCCCGATTCCGGCAATGTCCATGGTCTCCTTCAGCGCGGGTGTTCGCTACATCCAGCTGATGGGTGGCGTGATGACCAGCTTCTACGACTGGTACGCCGACCTCCCCGTGGCTTCCCCGCAGGTCTTCGGTGACCAGACCGACGTTCCCGAGTCCGGTGACTGGTGGGACGCTGCGTACCTCATCATGTGGGGTGCAAACGTTCCGCTGACCCGTACCCCGGATGCCCACTGGGTCTCCGAGGTCCGCTACCGCGGTACCAAGGTTGTCACCGTGAGCCCCGACTACGCCGACAACACCAAGTTCGCTGACGAGTGGCTGCCCGCACAGGCAGGTACCGACGCAGCGCTGGCAATGGCTATGGGCCACGTCATCCTCAAGGAAAACTACGTCGACCAGCGTGTCGAGTTCTTCGAGGACTTCTCCCTGACCTACACCGACCTTCCCTTCCTGGTCACCCTGGAGACCCGTGAAGACGGTGTGAAGGTTCCCTCTAAGTTCCTGACCGCAGCTAAGCTCGCTGGCGAGGCTGAGCAGGCTAACTCCGACTTCAAGCCTGTCATGATGGACCGCGAGACCGGTGAGGTCTTCGTTCCTAACGGCACCATGGGTCACCGCTACGCAGCCGAGGACCAGGGCAAGTGGAACCTGGACCTGCAGGGCCGCAAGCCGATTCTGTCAATCCGCGACCTGCCCCAGGGCGAGTCCGCTGCCGTCGAGATTAAGATGCCGACCTTCGACGACCCGAAGGGTCACGGCGACGTCATCACCCGTGGTGTGCCTGTTGCCTACGTTGAGGGCCACGAGGTCACCACCGTCTTCGACATCATGCTGGCACAGTACGGTGTTGGTCGTAAGGGCCTGCCCGGTACCTGGGCTAAGGACTACGACGACTGGAGCGTTCAGAACACCCCGGCATGGCAGGAGCCGATTACCTCCGTGCCCGCCGAGGCCGTTATCCGCATTGCCCGTGAGTTCGCTAAGAGCGCCCTGGATTCCGGCGGCCGTTCCATGGTGATTTTCGGTGCGGGTATCTGCCAGTGGTACCACGCTGACACCACATACCGCGCTATCCTCGCCCTGCTGAACCTGACCGGTTGCCAGGGTCGTAACGGCGGCGGTTGGGCTCACTACGTGGGCCAGGAGAAGGCACGTCCGCTGACCGGTCTGACCAACATTGCAAACGCACTGGACTGGAGCCGTCCGCCGCGTCACATGATTGGTACCGGCTTCTGGTACATGCACACTGACCAGTTCCGTCAGGACGCATACTCCACCGACTACCTGCAGTCCCCGCTGGCTAAGGGCGAGCTGCGCAACGTTCACACCGCTGACGTCGTGGCACGCTCCACCCGCATGGGCTGGATGCCGTTCTACCCGCAGTTCCCCGAGAACTCGATGGACCTGGCAGACAAGGCAGAGCAGGCAGTGGCACGCGGCGAGGCATCCTCGAACGCAGACTACATTGCTCAGCGCCTGAACTCCGGTGACCTGGAGTTCTCCGTCGAGGACGTTGACAACCCCGTCAACTGGCCCCGTACCCTGACCCTGTGGCGTTCGAACCTCTTCGGTTCCTCTGCAAAGGGTGAGAGCTACTTCCTGAAGCACCTCGTCGGTAGCATGGACAACGTCCAGGGTGAAGACGCAGAGACCCACCCGAAGGAAGTTAAGTGGGTTGACGAGGCTCCCCAGGGCAAGCTGGACCTGCTGGTCACTTCGGACTTCCGTATGACCTCCACGACCCTGCTGTCCGATATCGTTCTGCCGACCGCTACCTGGTACGAGAAGCACGATATCTCCTCGACCGATATGCACCCGTTCCTGCACGCGTTCTCCCCGGCAATTGACCCGCCGTGGGAGGCAAAGACCGACCACGAGACCTTCAAGGCACTGGCGTTCGAGTTCAGCCGCCTGGCTAAGAAGCACCTCGGCGTCCGTAAGGACATCGTTTCGGTCCCGCTGCTGCACGACACCCCCGGCCAGATTGCTCAGCCTGGCGGCCACGCACCCGACTGGAAGAACACCCCCGGTATGGTGGGTGTACCCGGCAAGAACATGCCGAACTTCGTCACCGTCGAGCGCGACTACGGTGCACTGTACGACATGTACACCACCGTTGGTCCGCTGTTCGACAAGCTCGGTGCTACCACCAAGTTCGTGACTTACGACCTGAAGCACGAAGTTGCCAAGATGGCTAAGGAATTTGGTGTGATGGACTCCGGTAAGGGCGCAGGCCGTCCCGCACTGGACACCGACGTGAAGATTGCCGAATCCATCATGATGATTTCGGGTACTTCTAACGGTGAGGTTGCTGTCAAGGGCTTCAAGGAGCTCGAGAAGCAGACCGGTCTGCACCTGATGGACCTGGCAGAGGGTAACGAGGAACGTCGTATTACCTTCCCCATGACCCAGGCCGCACCGCAGCCCGTGATGACCTCTCCCGAGTGGTCCGGTTCGGAGACCGGCGGTCGCCGCTACGCTCCGTTCACTGTCAACATCGAGAAGAAGAAGCCGTTCCACACCCTGACCGGCCGTATGCACTTCTTCCTCGACCATGACTGGATGCACGAGATGGGCGAGGCCCTGCCGATTTACCGTCCGCCGCTGGACATGACCGGTCTGTACAACGAGCCCGAGCTCGGCACGACCGATGGTGTTTCGGTTGCTGTTCGCTACCTGACCCCGCACAACAAGTGGGCTATCCACTCGCAGTACTTCGACAACCAGTACATGCTGAGCATGTTCCGTGGTGGTCCGGTCGCTTGGATGAGCCCCCAGGACGCCGAGAAGATTGGCGTCAAGGACGGCGAATGGGTTGAGTGCGTGAACACCAACGGTGTCTTCGTGGGTCGTGCGGTTGTCTCGCACCGTATCCCCGAGGGTATCTCCTTCGTTTACCACGCTCAGGAGCGTATGGTCAGCCCGAAGTCTGAAATCACCGGCAAGCGCGGTGGTATTCACAACTCGGTGACCCGTATTCTGCTGAAGCCCACCCACATGATTGGTGGCTACGCTCACTTGGCGTTCGCCTTCAACTATCTTGGACCGACCGGTAACCAGCGAGACATCGTCTCGTACATCCGTCGCCGTAAGTCCCAGGAGGTAACTTTCTAATGCGCGTTATGGCACAAGTTGCTATGGTGATGGCACTCGATAAGTGCATCGGCTGCCACACCTGCTCCGTGACCTGTAAGCAGGCATGGACGAACCGAGCCGGTACCGAGTACGTCTGGTTCAACAATGTGGAGACTCGCCCCGGTCAGGGTTACCCCCGCCGTTACGAGGACCAGGAAAAGTGGAAGGGCGGCTGGGTGCTGAACAAGCGCGGTCGTCTGGAGCTCAAGAGCGGTAACCGCTTCCAGAAGCTCTTCTCGATCTTCGCTTCCCCGATTCAGCCCGAGCTCAGCGACTACTACGAGCCCTGGACTTACGATTACCAGAACCTGACCACCGCGCCCCTCGGTGATGACTTCCCGGCAGCAAAGCCGGTCTCCCTCATCACCGGTGAGGACACCAAGGTCGAGTGGGGTATGAACTGGGACGACAACCTGGCTGGTGCAACCGAGTATGGTCACCTGGACCCGCTGGTTGAGAAGGTCCGCAAGAAGGCTGAGGACAAGATTAAGTTCGAGTTCGAGCAGACCTTCATGTTCTATCTGCCTCGTATTTGTGAGCACTGCCTGAACCCCTCCTGCATGGCTTCCTGTCCCTCCGGCGCTATCTACAAGCGCGCCGAGGACGGTATCGTGCTGGTGGACCAGGACCGTTGCCGTGGTTGGCGTCAGTGCATCACCGGTTGCCCCTACAAGAAGGTGTACTTCAACCACAAGACGGGTAAGGCTGAGAAGTGTACCTTCTGCTACCCCCGTATTGAGGCTGGTATCCCGACCGTGTGTGCTGAGACCTGCGTGGGTCGTATGCGCTACATCGGTGTCTTCCTGTACGACGCAGACCGTGTGACCGAGGCTGCTTCGGTTCCGGACGAGAAGGATCTCTACGAGGCTCAGCTGTCGCTGATGCTTGATCCTTACGACCCGGCCGTGATTGAGCAGGCGCGTAAGAACGACATCCCCGATGCGTGGATTACTGCGGCTCAGAAGTCTCCCGTGTACAAGCTGGCCAAGGAGTGGAAGGTGGCTCTGCCCCTGCACCCCGAGTACCGCACCATGCCGATGGTTTGGTACGTGCCGCCGCTGTCCCCGATTGTCGACCTGCTCAAGGAGCAGGGCCACGACGCTGAGAACAGCAACAACCTCTTCGGTGCTATTGAGGCTCTGCGTATTCCGGTGGAATACCTGGCTGAGCTGTTCACCGCAGGTGATACCGAGGTCGTGACGAACGTTCTGCGTCGCCTGGCTGCTATGCGTTCGTACATGCGTGACATCAACCTCGGTGGCGAAGGCAATGAGGAGATTGCCCAGGCGGTTGGCATGACCGGTCAGCAGATCTACGAAATGTACCGTCTGATGGCTATCGCAAAGTACAACGAGCGTTACGTCATTCCGAAGGCTCACATGGAGGACGCCCACAACCTCGAGGAAATGGGCTGCTCCCTGAGCGTGGATGGCGGACCCGGCATGTACGGCGATGCGTTCAACGACATGGAGGGTCGCCCGACCCCCGTGTCCACCGGTGTCTACGAGGCTAACAACAAGGTCAGCTTGTTCAGCTGGGACGGTTCTTCCCGCCCCGACGGCCTCTTCCCGAATACCACCGGAAAGAAGTAATAAGTGGCTGGATTCTTTTCCAAGCTCATGGGCAAGGCCGGTTCCGAGGCTCAGGCCTCGGAACCGGCTCAGCCGGAGAATCCGTTCGATATCGACTACGGACCCGGCGAAGACAAGGACTCGGTGATTTACCAGGTCAGCGCTATGCTCCTGGGCTATCCCGATGAGCAGATGCTGGAGGTTCTCCCCGAACTGGTCGCCATCACCGCGGCTACTGAGGACGAGTCCTTCATCGCAGCTGTTGATGCGATGCAGAAGTGGCTTACCTCCAAGGATTTGGAGGACGTGCAGTCTGAGTACGTGCAGGAATACGATCTTTCGCGTCGTCACTCCCTGCACCTGTCGTACTGGACTGATGGTGATACTCGCCGTCGCGGTGAGACCCTTCTGCGTTTCAAGCAGATGTACCGCGACTCCGGCATGCTGACCGTTTTGAACGGTGAGCTTCCGGATTACCTGCCGCTGGTGCTCGAATTCTGTGCGCTGGTTGATCGCCGTAAGGGTCGCTCGGCTCTGCAGGCGTACCGTCCTTCCCTTGAGCTTCTCCGCCTTGCAATGAAGGACGGAAGCTTGCCCCACTACGGGTTGTTGCAGAGCATCTGCGCGACTCTTCCCGGCGTCTCTCCCGAGACCCAGGAAGAGGTCCAGCGGATGGCCGGCTACGGCCCGCCCGTCGAGACTGTTGGCCTGAATGGTTACGCTGATCATCAGCTGCTCCAGCAGGCGCAGGCTCGTTCTAACTAGTTTTATCCCTGAGGAGACAACACGTGTACGTACTTGCTTCTGAGAGCGCAGAACACGCTGCACACGCTGTAGCCGACCCGGGCGTCGTAGACATCCTGCTGTGGGGCGTTTTGCCCTATGTTGCACTGGTCGTTCTGATTGGCGGCACCATTTGGCGTTACCGTACCGACCAGTATGGCTGGACGACCCGTTCGTCGCAGATTTACGAAGGCAAGTGGCTTCGCATCGGTTCGCCGCTGTTCCACTACGGCCTGGCCGCCGTCTTTATGGGCCACGTTGGTGGCCTGGTGGTCCCCAAGTTCCTGACTGACCTCGTCGTTTCGGATGAGACTTACCACATTGTGGCGCTGGTTGCAGGTTCTGTAGCGGCTGTTGCCACCATCGTTGGTATGTTTATCTTGCTGGGTCGCCGTGCAACGAACTCTGAGGTTCGTGCGGCTACCACCCGCAATGACGTTTTCATGTACATCGTCCTGGTTCTGGTGATTCTTGCCGGTACCGCGGCTACCCTGATTTCGGCAGTGAACCCGTCGGGCGGTCTGCCCCCGGTCAATGGCCACGAAGTTCACTTCAACTACCGTGAAACCATTGCCGTGTGGTTCCGTTCGCTGTTCTACTTCCACCCCGAGGTGGCTCTGATGGTGAACATCCCTGTAGCTTTCAAGATTCACATCATTGTGGCTATGGTCCTGTTCATTATTTGGCCCTTCACCCGCCTGGTGCACGCACTGACCGTGCCGCTGCACTACGTCTTCCGCCCCTACACCGTGTACCGCACCCGTGGCGGTCAGCGTGTGGGTGCACGTCGAGGCTGGGACCCGATTGGTACTCTCCCGCGTGAGCGTGCCGACCGCTAATACACATATCCATATTGCAAAAGAGGAAATATGAGCACCCCTGCTGCACCGAGCTACGACCTAAAGAAGGGTCAGCTTTTTAACGTTCTGCTGGCAACGTTCATCTCGACCATCGGCTTCTGGGCCTGGACTATTGTTGGTCCGCTGGCCAAGCTGTACGCCAAGCAGATGCACCTGGACACTGGTATGACCAGTGTTCTGGTGGCTATGCCGATCTTCATCGGCGCTATCGGCCGTATTCCCGCTGGTGGTCTGACTGACCGTTACGGTGGTCGTATTATGTTCACCATTGTTCTGGCTGTCAGCGCACCGCTGGTTCTGCTGGTGGGCGTGGCTGGTCAGATGAACTCTCTGCCCATGCTGCTGATTGTCTCCTTCTTCCTGGGTATTGCGGGTACCGTGTTCGCTGTGGGTATTCCCTTCAGCTCGGCATGGTATGACGCATCGAAGAAGGGCTTCGCAACCGGCGTGTTCGGTGCAGGCATGGTGGGTACCGCGGTTTCCGCATTCGCTACCCCCCGCCTGGTGCAGGGTATCGGTTACTTCCCGACTCACATCCTGATTGCTGTGATTTGTGCAGTAACCGCCGTGATTTCTTTCGTGTTCCTGAAGGATTCCCCGGCAACCATTGGCCGTGAGGTCACCCCGCTGATGCCGAAGATTATTCGCGCATTCAAGGTGAAGACCACTTGGCAGCTCTGCTTCCTCTACGCAGTTGTGTTCGGTGCCTTCGTGGCATTCTCGAACTACCTGCCCACTTACCTGAGCAACATCTACCACTTCGACGCTAATGACGCTGGTCTGCGTGCGGCTGGCTTTACCGCTGCCGCTGTGGTGGCTCGTCCCTTCGGTGGTGTTCTGGCTGATAAGTTCGGTCCGAAGATTATCTCCCTCATCTCCCTGGGCGGTGTGGTGATTCTGGCAGTTATTACCGCATTCCAGCCTAATGCTGAGCACGTGTACGGTGCTGTCTTCATCCTGATGGGTGCTCTGCTGGGTCTGGGCCACGGCTCGGTCTTCGGCTGGTTGGGTCGCGTTGCTGACCCGAAGAACGTTGGTGCGGTGTCCGGTGTGATTGCTGCTACTGGCGCGCTGGGTGGCTTCTTCCCGCCGCTGGTGATGGGTGCAACCTACAACCAGGAGCACAACAACTACTTCATCGGTCTGATGCTGCTGGCCGTGACCGCGTTCCTCGCCTTCCTGTCGGTATTCCTCGTGCCGCACGGTGGCAAGCCGGATCACGCTAAGAAGTAATCCATTGAAGATATTTAGATATTCCTCGTAAGAGGTATATCTGAGCTTGTTTTCATAGGGGCCCCGGTTCGTTCTTCCGGTAACGGAGAATGAACCGGGGCCTTGCTCTGTTCGGTATCAGGGGCGAGAGAATCCTTCGAGTCGTCAATATGAGGGTTAGGAGAAGAGTTATCGTCTCCGAGCATGTCGAATCGTGATAATGGTGAGAAAAATGTGCGGAGATGTGGGACACTTAAAGCGTTCGACTCGTCGCAATAGCGCGACGTGACCCCTCTACGGTTTGCGCCGACCAATAGGAGAATCCTATGTCCTTTATTGATCGTCATCTCGGCCCCCGTTCCGCAGACGCAGAGCAGATGCTCGAAACCCTGGGATATTCTTCCCTGGATGCGCTGATGGACGCTGTCGTCCCCTCGCAGATTCGCCTCGACGGCGAGCTGCAGCTTCCTGCCCCTCTGTCGGAGCATGAAGCTCTTTCGAAGATTGCCGGCTACGCCGCTAAGAATAAGGTCCTGGCACAGATGATTGGCGCCGGTTACTACGACGCTGTGACCCCCGCTGTTCTGCGCCGCAATATTCTGGAGAACCCCGGTTTCTACACTTCCTACACTCCCTACCAGGCTGAGATTTCTCAGGGTCGCCTGGAAGCTCTGCTGAACTTCCAGAACACCGTGATGGAGCTGACCGGCCTGGAGATTGCTAACTCCTCGCTGCTGGATGAGGCTTCCGCTGTCGCTGAGGCCGCAGTTATGATGTACCGTGCAAACCGCAAGGTGAAGAACGGCTTCTTTGCTATTGACTCTCGATGCCTGCCCCAGGTTATTTCGGTGACCCGCGGCCGTGCGGAGATGCTCGGTATTCCCTTTGTCATCACTGATTTCTCCGAGGGCCTGCCCGAGGGCGACCTGTACGGCATTATCCTGGCTTACCCCGCCCAGGACGGCGAAATCCGTGATATCGAACCGCTCATCAAGGCTGCTAAGGAACGTAACGCCCTGGTGACGGTGGACGCCGACCTGTTGGCTCTGACCCTGCTGAAGTCTCCCGGTGAACTGGGCGCAGATATCGCAGTTGGTAACACCCAGCGCTTTGGCCTGCCCTTCTTCTTCGGCGGCCCGCACGCCGGCTACATGGCCGTTCACAAGGGCATGGAGCGCACCATGCCGGGCCGTCTGGTGGGTGTCTCGAAGGACCCGACCGGCAAGCCGGCCTACCGCCTGGCCCTGCAGACTCGTGAGCAGCACATCCGCCGCGAGAAGGCTACCTCTAACATCTGTACCGCTCAGGCTCTGCTGGCCATCGTCGCGGGTGCTTACGCGATGTACCACGGTCCCGAGGGGCTGCGCGCTATCGCGAACCGCCTGCACACGAACGCTGCACGTATGGCAACCGCTCTGGAGGCTGCAGGCTACGGCATCGCTCACGAAACCTTCTTCGACACCATCGTGGTAGAAGCCCCCGGCCGCGCTGATGAGCTCGTCGCAAAGGCCCTGGACGCCGGTATCAACATCCGTCGCTTCGACGAGGACCGCGTAGGTATTTCGGTGGGCGAGTCCCACGACGACGAGGTGCTGAAGGCCCTAGTTTCCGCTCTGGGCGGCACCCTCGGTGAGGCAGATTCGAAGTACGATCTGGCCTCCGACCTGCTGCGTACCGACGACTATATGCAGCACCCGGTCTTCCACAAGTACCGCTCCGAGACCGAGATGATGCGCTACCTGCGTCACCTGGCAGACAAGGACCTGGCCCTGGATCGCACTATGATTCCGCTGGGCTCGTGCACCATGAAGCTGAACGCCGCAGCTGAGATGGAACCCATCTCCTGGCCCGGTTTCGCCAACATCCACCCGCTGGTTCCTGAGGACCAGGCAGAGGGCTGGCACGAGCTGATTAAGGACCTGAGCGATTGGCTGGTTGCTATTACCGGTTACGATGCAGTGTCCCTGCAGCCGAACTCGGGCGCTACCGGTGAGTACGCCGGCCTGCGCGCTATCCGTTCCTTCCACGAGGCTAACGGTGACCACGAGCGCGATACCGTTCTGATTCCGCTGTCTGCTCACGGCACCAACGCTGCATCTGCAGCTCTGGCTGGTCTGAAGGTTGCCGGTGTGGCAACCGCTGCTGACGGTTCGATTGATGTTGATGACCTGAAGGCAAAGATCGAGAAATACGGTCCCAAGGTTGCCGGCATCATGATTACCTACCCTTCCACTCACGGTGTGTTTGAGGAGCAGGTTGCTGAGGTCTGCCAGCTGGTTCACGAGGCGGGCGGCCAGGTGTACCTGGATGGCGCGAACCTGAACGCTCAGATGGGCTTCGCTCAGCCGGGTAAGTTCGGCGGCGACGTTTCGCACCTGAACCTGCACAAGACCTTCTCCATTCCTCACGGTGGTGGCGGCCCCGGTGTTGGCCCGTTGGCTGTTCGTGAGCACCTGGCGAAGTTCCTGCCCGGCGACGCATACCGTGCTGACTCTGAGGGTAAGCTCCCCAACGACGCTGCACTGCCGATTTCGCAGGCGTTCTTCGGTTCTGCCGGCGTTCTGCCGATTAGCTGGATGTACATTGCGATGACTGGTGCTCAGGGTCTGAAGGACTCTTCGCAGTACGCGGTGCTGAACGCAAACTACATTGCGAAGAAGCTTAACGACAAGTACCCGGTGCTGTACACCGGCCCCGGCGGTCTGGTCGCTCACGAGTGCATCCTGGACCTGCGTCACCTGACCGATAAGTCTCACGTGACCGCAGAGGACGTCTGCAAGCGTCTGATGGACTACGGCTTCCACGCACCGACCCTGGCGTTCCCGGTTCCCGGCACCCTGATGGTTGAGCCGACCGAGTCCGAGTCCAAGGAAGAGCTCGACCGCTTCATCGAAGCGATGGAGACCATCTACGACGAGATCATCGAGGTCGCCGAGGGTAAGGTCGCCGTTGAGGATTCCGTCCTGCGCAACGCACCGCACACCGTTGATGTGGTCAGCGCAGACGAGTGGGATCGTGCGTACACCCGCACCCAGGCTGCCTTCCCGGTTCCGAGCCTGCGCGTCAACAAGTACTTCACTCCGGTGGGTCGTATTGACGGTGCCGGCGGTGACCGTAACTTCGTGTGCGAATGCCCCCCGATGGAGGCTTTCGACCTGGAAGCATAAGGAGCGTTTGACGCTCTAGGGGTAGCCACTGGGCTCACCCCGCCCCGCCCGTCTCCTCGTGAGACGGGCGGGGTAGGCTCCCTACCTGGTCCTCTGCCGGAGAGGGAGATATAACCACAATGATTGCAATAACAGCACAAAGCTGTGCGTGAGGAGAATCTAATGTCCCCTAAGAAGACCTCCCTGTACCCGGTTCACGAGAAGCTGGGCGCATCCTTCACCGATTTCGGTGGCTGGGATATGCCCCTGAAGTACTCGAACGACGTTGCCGAGCACGAAGCCGTTCGTACCCGCGCGGGTATCTTCGACCTCTCTCACATGGGTGAGTTCCGTGTGACCGGTCCGGACGCCGCAGCATTCCTTGACTACGCTCTGGTGTCGAACATGTCCATCCTGAAGGTTGGCAAGGCAAAGTACTCCATCCTGGTCAATGACAAGGGTGGCGTTATCGACGATCTGATTACCTACCGCCTGGGCGACGAAGAGTTCATGGTTGTTCCCAACGCGGCCAACATTGACACCGATTACGCTGCTATGAGCGAGCGCCTGGGCGACTTCAACGTTGAGTTCGTCAACGAGTCGGATCAGACCTCCCTGATTGCTGTTCAGGGCCCTCGCGCGGAGGAGATTCTGCTGGCAGCCGGTGCCTCTGACGAGAATGCCGTGCGCGAGCTGAAGTACTACGCATCCGTGCCGCTGACCATCGCCGGCGTTGACGTTCTGCTGGCCCGCACCGGCTACACCGGTGAGGACGGCTTCGAGCTGTTCGTACCGAACGAGCACGCAGTTGAGCTGTGGGACAAGCTGGCTGCCGCCGGTGAGCCCTTTGGCCTGACCCCCGCGGGTCTGGCTTCCCGCGACTCCCTGCGTCTTGAGGCCGGTATGCCCCTGTACGGCCACGAGCTGAGTCTGGACATCACCCCCTTCGAGTCCGGCCTGGGCCGCCTGGTTGAGATTGCGCTGGAGAAGAAGGCCGCCGACTTCGTGGGTCGCGAGGCACTGTCCGAGCTGGCAAAGTCCGAGTCTAAGCGTATCCTGGTGGGTCTGAAGGCTCAGGCGAAGCGTCCTGCTCGTGCCGGCTCCAAGCTGGTGGACTCCGAGGGCAATGAGATTGGTGAGGTTACCTCCGGTATTCCTTCCCCGACTCTGGGCTTCCCGATTGCTATGGCTCTGGTGAACCGCGAGTTCTCGGAGCTTGGCTCCACCGTCGACGTGGACATTCGCGGTAAGCGTGCACCCTTCGACGTTGTGGCTCTGCCCTTCTACAAGCGCGAAAAGTAACGAAATATACTGCGTGAGGTAACCTCCGCGAGGTGAATGGCGCCGTGTTTCCGAGAGGACACGGCGCCTTTCGCGTGTCGGGGCGGCAACTGAGACGAAGCAGCCGGGGGAGAGAGGAGGAACCGAGGCGTACCCTCACCTTAGTTTCTGCATCCTCGGAAGTGCGTTAGGATTAGAGCGGTTAGTCAAGGAGGACTGTCCGTTATCACTACCTCATATGAATTAGGTGGAATACCGGGCCGGATAGTTTTCGGTAACCGGTATTCCGCGCGACTGCGCCCCGCAGGGCGCAATGACTTCGAAAGACAGAACGTGGCGATTAATCAGAGCACCCCCAGCAGCGCCCAGAAAAAGGCGGAGGCCCTTCCCTACGACATCAGCGTTTTTGAGCTGTTCAGTATTGGTGTTGGTCCCTCCAGTTCCCACACCGTGGGTCCCATGCGTGCGTCGAATCGTTTCGTGGCTGAGCTGATTGATGAAGGTCTGCTGGACCGCGTGACCGGCGTACATATCGATTTGTACGGTTCGTTGGCGGCAACCGGTGCCGGTCACGGTACGATGAGCGCCGCGTTGAAGGGGCTGTGCGGCTTCGTTCCCGAGACGATTGATATCGCCGCTGCGGAAGCGATGATTGAGCGCAATAGTGTTGACGGTACCCTGCCTCTGGCCGGATATCCTTCCTCCTCATACGGAGTGAATGCTCCCGGCGGCGAGGAGAACAAGGTATACGGCCCGGTGGTGCACTACCGTGAGATTGACATGACTCTGCGCCCTCTGACTGTTCTTCCGCGCCATACGAACGGCATGAAGATTGCCGCGTTTGCGGGGGAGGAGCTACTGCTGGAGCGTACCTACTACTCGATTGGTGGTGGCTTTATCGTTGAGGGAGACGAGGAAGCTACCGGCGGTGCCTCGCTCACGAACCCGCCCTACCCCTTTGGGTCGGGTGCCGAGCTCGTCGAGATGGCGAACGAGGCTGGCCTGTCGATTGCACGGCTGAAGATGGCGAATGAGTGTTCGCTACGCACGGAGCAGGAGGTGCGCGCGGGCATCCTGCATATCTATCGCGTCATGAAGGAGTGCATCGGCTCCTCTCTGGCTCGTGTGGGGTATCTGCCCGGTCCGCTGAAGGTGCGTTGCCGTGCGGGTGCGTGGCACCGTGACCTGATGGTGGAGGATCCCGGCAAGTCTCCGGAGTTTGCGATTGACTGGGTGAACCTGATTGCTCTGGCTGTAAACGAGGAGAACGCCTTTGGCGGCCGTGTGGTGACGGCCCCGACGAACGGTGCATCCGGCATCATTCCGGCGGTGCTGCACTACGCGATGAACTACACCCCGGGTATCCGCCATTGCGGCCAGGCCGCCCGTGAGCAGGCGATCGTGGACTTCTTCCTGGCTTCGGCCGCCGTGGGTGTGCTGTACAAGAAGCGCGCCTCGATTTCTGGCGCCGAGGTAGGTTGCCAGGGCGAGGTGGGCAGCGCCAGCTCGATGGCTGCTGCAGGCTTGGCCCAGGTGCTGGGCGGAACCCCCGAACAGGTGGAGAACGCGGCCGAGATTGCGATGGAGCACAACCTGGGTCTGACGTGTGACCCGGTGGGTGGGCTGGTGCAGATTCCGTGTATCGAACGTAATGCGATGGCCGCGTCGAACGCCGTGACTGCAGCGCGCATGGCTCTGCGCGGAGATGGTATGCACCGTGTGTCGCTGGATCAGGTGATTGAGACGATGCGCCAGACCGGTCTGGATATGTCGCACCGTTACAAGGAAACTTCGATGGGCGGCCTGGCCGTTAACGTGGTGGAGTGCTAGGTTCCTTGCGGTAGCGGGCGGGATCTCAGGAGGATGAGCCCTCGAGAACCGACCGGCGACCATCCGTGTATGGTCCTTCTTCGGGATGGAAAATACATTTCTGTGTCAGGTTTGCACTCGCTCTTTGGGTATGGTAGACAAAATAGATTTCTTCCTGTATCGTTAGTATTTACGCTTTCCCTAACCTTTGTGCCTTCATATAGCGGTGGGCACGGGCTGAAGGTGACGTTTTCCGTCCGACATCTGTAGCTTCGAGCACCGTTTATGCGGGGGCCGAGGTCGTCATGTCGCCGGTAAAGTCGCCGGGAGGCTGATTGCTAACAGACATGTCTGTGGAAGGATCCCCATTTTGGTCGCTTCGAGCACCTCTAACCATGACGCCGCTAACGGCGCAGAGAACGTCTCGCGCCGAATTTCATTCGCGAAGATTAACGAACCGCTGAAGGTTCCCAACCTGCTTGCTATCCAGACCGATAGCTTCGACCGCCTCGTAGGTAACGAGCGTTGGCTGGAGCGTCTGGAGTCCGCGCAGGCTGCTGGTGACACCTCTGTTCCCGCAAAGTCCGGTCTGGCTGAGATCTTTGAAGAGATTTCCCCGATTCGCGACTTCCAGGAGACCATGCAGCTCTCCTTCTCCGAGCCCGAGTTCGCCGACCCCAAGTACTCCGTCGAGGAGTGCAAGGACCGCGACGCAACCTACTCGGCACCGCTGTATATCAAGGCTGAATTCATGAACCTCGCTACCGGCGAGGTTAAGCAGCAGACCCTGTTCATGGGCGACTTCCCCCTGATGACCGAGGCCGGTACCTTCGTGATTAACGGTACCGAGCGCGTGGTTGTCTCCCAGCTGGTGCGTTCCCCCGGCGCCTACTTCGAGAAGGCTCCGGACCGCACCTCCGATAAGGACATCTACTCGGCCCGCGTGATTCCCTCCCGCGGTGCATGGTTTGAGCTTGAGATTGACAAGCGCGACCAGGTGGGCGTTCGTCTGGACCGCAAGCGTAAGCAGTCCGTGACCGTTCTGCTCAAGGCTCTGGGCTGGACCGAGTCCAAGATTCTGGCTGAGTTCGGTCAGTACGACTCCATCCGCGCAACCCTCGAGAAGGACTCCGTCAAGGACCGCGATGAGGCTCTGCTGGACATCTACCGTAAGCTGCGCCCGGGTGAACCCCCGACGGTTGAGGCTGCCCAGGCTCTGCTGGACAACATGTACTTCACCCCGCGCCGCTACGACCTGGCCAAGGTCGGCCGTTACAAGCTGAACCGTAAGCTTGGCGTGGACGTTCCCCTGGATTCCCCCGAGGCCTCCGTGCTCAGCCAGGATGACATCGCCCAGATGATCCGTTACCTCTGCGCTCTGCACGCTGGCGAGACCAGCATCCCGGGCGTACGCGACGGCAAGGAAATCTCCCTGAAGGTCGACATCGACGATATCGACCACTTCGGTAACCGCCGCATCCGCACCGTGGGCGAGCTGATTGAGAACCAGATCCGTACCGGCCTGTCCCGTATGGAGCGTGTGGTCCGCGAGCGCATGACCACCCAGGACGTTGAGGCTATCACCCCGCAGTCCCTGGTGAACATCCGCCCCGTCGTGGCAGCTATCAAGGAGTTCTTCGGTACCTCTCAGCTGTCCCAGTTCATGGACCAGAACAACCCGCTGGCGGGTCTGACCCACAAGCGTCGTCTGTCCGCTCTGGGCCCTGGTGGTCTGTCCCGAGACCGCGCAGGCATGGAAGTGCGAGACGTGCACCCCTCGCACTACGGCCGCATGTGCCCCATCGAAACCCCTGAAGGCCCGAACATTGGTCTGATTGGTTCGCTGGCAACCTACGGTCGCATCAACTCCTTCGGTTTCATCGAGACCCCCTACCGCGTGGTGACCGATGGTCGCGTGACCGATGAGGTCCGCTACCTGACCGCTGACGACGAGAAGTCTGTTGTTATCGCGCAGGCAAACGCGCCTCTGAACCCGGACCGCACCTTCGCTGAGAACGAGGTTCTCTGCCGTGCAGGCGATGGTTCTGGTGAGGCCGTTCTGGTTGCTCCCGGTGCCGTTCAGTACATGGACGTCTCCCCGCGCCAGATGGTGTCCGTGGCTACCGCCCTGATTCCTTACCTGGAGCACGACGACGCTAACCGAGCACTGATGGGTGCTAACATGCAGCGTCAGGCTGTGCCCCTGCTGGAGTCTGAGGCTCCCGTGGTTGGTACCGGTATGGAGAAGTACGCAGCACTGGACTCCGGTGACTCCGTGCTCGCGAAGAAGCCCGGTGTGGTTTCCTCCGTGGACGCTAAGACCGTTATCGTCCGTAACGACGACGGCTCTGTCTCAACCTACCCGATCATGAAGTTCTCCCGCTCGAACCCGGGTAACTGCTACAACCAGCGCGTTGTGGTGAAGGAAGGCCAGCGCGTCGAATACCGCGACGTTATCGCTGACGGCCCCTCCACCGACGGTGGCGAGCTGGCACTGGGTAAGAACCTGCTCGTGGCATACATGCCGTGGGAAGGCCTGAACTACGAGGATGCGATCATCCTCTCCCAGCGCATGGTTTCTGAGGACGTGCTGACCTCGATTCACATCGAGGAGCACGAGATTGACGCCCGCGACACCAAGCTGGGCCCCGAGGAGATTACCCGCGACATCCCGAACGTGTCCGAGGATGTTCTCTCGGCTCTGGACGAGCGTGGCATCATCCACATCGGTGCCGAGGTTGAGGCTGGCGACATCCTCGTTGGTAAGGTCACCCCCAAGGGCGAGACCGAGCTGACCCCCGAGGAGCGCCTGCTGCGCGCAATCTTCGGTGAGAAGTCCCGCGAGGTTCGCGATACCTCTCTGAAGGTTCCTCACGGTGAGTCCGGTACCGTCATCGGCATCCGCATCTTCGACCGCGAGAACAACGACGAAGACGATCTGCCCCCGGGCGTGAACCAGCTGGTCCGCGTGTACGTGGCTCAGAAGCGTAAGATTACCGACGGCGACAAGCTTGCAGGCCGCCACGGTAACAAGGGTGTTATTTCTAAGATTCTGCCGATCGAGGATATGCCCTTCCTGGAAGACGGTACCCCCGTGGACGTCATCCTGAACCCGCTGGGCGTGCCCGGTCGTATGAACATTGGTCAGGTTCTGGAAGTCCACACCGGTTGGCTGGCTAAGCAGGGCTGGAAGATTGAGGGCGAGCCCGAGTGGCTCAAGCACATGCCGAACTTCCCGAAGGAATCCGGCCCGACCCGCCTGGCAACCCCGGTGTTCGACGGTGCCCACGAGGACGAGCTGTTCGACCTTATGGACCACTCGAACCCGAACCGCGATGGCGACCGTCTGATCAACCGTTCCGGTAAGGCACGTCTGATTGACGGCCGTTCCGGTGAGCCGTTCCCGGACCCGATTTCGGTTGGTTACCAGTACATCCTGAAGCTGCACCACCTGGTGGACGACAAGATTCACGCTCGTTCCACCGGTCCGTACTCGATGATTACCCAGCAGCCCCTGGGCGGTAAGGCTCAGTTCGGTGGCCAGCGCTTCGGTGAGATGGAAGTGTGGGCGCTGGAAGCATACGGCGCCGCATACACCCTGCAGGAAATCCTGACCGTCAAGTCCGATGACGTGGCGGGCCGTGTGAAGGTTTACGAGGCTATCGTGAAGGGCGAGAACATCCCCGAGCCGGGTATCCCCGAATCCTTCAAGGTTCTGATCAAGGAAATGCAGTCCCTGTGCCTGAACGTTGAGGTGCTCTCCACCGACGGCAAGATTATTGAGATGAGCGACTCGGAGGAAGAAGGCTTCCGGGCAGCAGAAGATATGGGCGTGAGCCTGACCCACGACGAGCCCAGCTCGGTCGACGAGGCATAAGCACCGCCTCCTTCTAGGGTGGGGAACCCCGCATGCGCTCGCATGCGTTGTGGGGTTCCCACCCACCAACCCAAGTCTTCAGAAACTTACAGAAAGAGATTAGGACCGATATGTCCAACGAATCTTCGCTTGGTTTGATGCGAATTGGCCTCGCCACCGCCGACGACATCCGTCGTTGGTCCTACGGTGAGGTTAAGAAGCCCGAGACCATCAACTACCGTACCCTGAAGCCCGAGAAGGACGGCCTCTTCGACGAGCGTATCTTCGGCCCCACTAAGGACTGGGAGTGCTACTGCGGTAAGTACAAGCGCGTGCGCTTCAAGGGCATCGTGTGTGAGCGCTGTGGCGTTGAGGTGACCCGCTCCAAGGTGCGTCGCGAGCGCATGGGCCACATTGAGCTGGCCGCTCCCGTGACCCACATTTGGTACTTCAAGGGTGTTCCTTCCCGCCTGGGTTACCTGCTGGATCTGGCTCCGAAGGACCTGGAGAAGGTCATCTACTTCGCTGCGTACATGATTACCAGCGTTGACGAGGAGGCTCGCCACGAGGACCTGCCCATGCTGCAGGCCGCTCATGACCGTGAGAAGCAGGAGCTTGAGGCCGCTCTGAACGCCGATGTGAACGCCATCAGCCGCGAGGTTGAGTCCGAACTGGCTCGTATTGAGGCAGAGGGTGGCAAGGCTGCTGAGAAGCGCAAGCTGCGCGATAACGCTGAGCGTCAGCTTGCCTCCGTGCGTAAGCGCTACGAGCGCGAGGCTGCTCACCTGGAGAACGTGTGGGAGCGTTTCAAGTCCCTGAAGGTCGCTGACCTCGAGGGTAACGAGGCTCTGTACCGTTCTATGGTGGACAAGTACGGCATGTACTTTGAGGGTGCCATGGGTGCCGAGGCTATCAAGAAGCGTCTGGAGTCTTTCGACCTGGAAGCTGAGGCCGAGGCTCTCAAGGAGATCATTCAGACCGGTAAGGGCCAGAAGAAGACCCGTGCCCTGAAGCGTCTGAAGGTTGTTAACGCCTTCCTGACCACCAACAACTCCCCGCTGGGTATGGTTCTGGACGTTGTTCCGGTCATCCCGCCGGAGCTGCGCCCGATGGTTCAGCTGGACGGTGGCCGCTTTGCGACCTCCGACCTGAACGACCTGTACCGTCGTGTGATCAACCGTAACAACCGCCTGAAGCGTCTGCTGGAGCTGGGCGCTCCCGAGATCATCGTGAACAACGAGAAGCGTATGCTGCAGGAAGCTGTGGACTCGCTCTTCGACAACGGCCGTCGTGGCCGTCCGGTGACCGGCCCCGGTAACCGTCCCCTGAAGTCTCTGTCGGACATGCTCAAGGGTAAGCAGGGCCGTTTCCGTCAGAACCTGCTGGGTAAGCGCGTGGACTACTCCGGTCGTTCCGTGATTGTGGTTGGTCCGCAGCTGCAGATGCACCAGTGTGGTCTGCCCAAGCAGATGGCGTTGGAGCTCTTCAAGCCCTTCGTCATGAAGCGTCTGGTGGAGCTGAGCCACGCTCAGAACATTAAGAGCGCTAAGCGTATGGTTGAGCGTTTCCGCCCGCAGGTTTGGGACGTTCTGGAAGAGGTTATCGCCGAGCACCCCGTGCTGCTGAACCGTGCACCTACCCTGCACCGCCTCGGTATTCAGGCATTTGAGCCGAAGCTGGTTGAGGGTAAGGCTATCCAGCTGCACCCGCTGGTTTGCTCCGCGTTCAACGCTGACTTCGATGGTGACCAGATGGCAGTTCACCTGCCGCTGTCTCCCGAGGCCCAGGCTGAGGCTCGTATCCTCATGCTGTCCTCGAACAACATCCTGAAGCCGTCGGATGGCCGTCCCGTGGCCGTTCCCTCGCAGGATATGATTATCGGTCTGTACCACCTGACCACTCCTCGCGATGGTCAGAAGAACGAGGGCCACGCTTTCTCCTCGGTTTCTGAGGCTCTGATGGCGATGGATCGTCACGAGATTGAGCTGTACACCAAGGTGAAGATCCTGCTGGACGGCGACCAGTTCGTTGCTCCCGAGGGCTGGGAAGCTCCCGAGGGATATAAGCCCGGCGACCCCGTGTTGCTGGACTGCACCGTTGGCCAGGTCCTGTTCAACCAGGCTCTGCCGAAGGACTACCCCTGGTTCACCGGTGTGGCAGACAAGAAGGGTCTGGGTAGCCTGATTAACGATCTGGCTGAACGTTACCCGATGGATGTTGTGGCTCGTGCCCTGGATAACCTGAAGAACGCAGGTTTCTACTGGGCATCCCGTTCGGGCGTGACCGTGGCCGTCTCCGATATTGCTACTCCCTCCGAGAAGCCGGCAATCATGGAGCGCTACGAGAAGCAGGCTGCCGCAATTCAGGACGACTTCGAGATCGGTACCATTGACGATGAAGAGCGTCGTCAGGAGCTGATTAAGGTTTGGACCGAGGCTACCGACGTGGTTGCTGAGGCTATGCGTGAGAACCTGAGCTCTCACGGCGGTCTGAACACCATTTACCGCATGGTGACCTCTGGTGCACGTGGTAACTGGATGCAGGTCCGTCAGATTGCGGGTATCCGTGGTCTGGTGTCGAACCCGAAGGGTGAGATTATGCCTCGCCCGATTAAGTCCTCCTACCGTGAGGGCCTGTCGGTTCTGGAGTACTTCATCGCAACCCACGGTGCACGTAAGGGTCTGGCTGATACCGCACTGCGTACCGCTAACTCGGGTTACCTGACCCGTCGTCTGGTGGATGTGTCGCAGGACGTTATCGTGCGTGAGCATGACTGTGGCACCCGCCGCGGTCTGATGCTCCCGCTGGTTGACGCCGACGGCAACCTGCACCCGGATGTTGAGACTTCGATTCACGGTCGTACCCTCGCGGTGGACGTGAAGGACGAGGCTGGCAACGTTTTGGCTGAGGCTGGCGCTGACGTTTCCGATGAGCTCATCGAGAAGCTGTTCAAGGCTGGTGTGAAGGAGCTGCGTGTCCGCTCGGTTCTGACCTGTGAGTCGGCTATCGGCGTGTGCGCACTGTGCTACGGCCGTTCGATGGCTTCGAACGTTCTGGTCGACATTGGTGAGGCTGTTGGTATTATTGCGGCTCAGTCGATTGGTGAGCCCGGTACCCAGCTGACCATGCGTACCTTCCACACCGGTGGTGTGGCGTCGGCAGACGATATTACCCAGGGTCTGCCCCGTATTCAGGAGCTGTTCGAGGCCCGTACCCCCAAGGGTGTCGCCCCGATTTCTGAGGTGTCCGGTCGCGTGACCATTGAGGATACCGAGAAGTCCTACAAGATTGTGGTGACCCCGGACGACGGTTCTGAGCCCCAGTCCTACACCGTTCTGCGCCGTGCGGCTTCTAAGCTGCAGAATGGCGATTACGTCCACGTCGGCGACCAGCTGGCTACCGGTTCTGTTGATCCGAAGGAGGTCCTGCGTATCCGCGGTCCTCGTGAGGCTCAGAAGCACCTGGTGAGTGAGGTTCAGGGCGTGTACAAGTCGCAGGGTGTGGAAATCCACGACAAGCACGTCGAGGTTATCGTCCGCCAGATGCTGCGTCGCGTGACCGTGATTGAGTCCGGTGACACCGACCTTCTGCCGGGTGAGCTGGTCGATAACATCGTCTTCCAGACCGCAAACCGCAAGGCTCTGCTCGAGGGCAAGAAGCCTGCTGCCGGTCGTCCCGAGATGATGGGTATTACCAAGGCTTCGCTGGCTACCGAGTCCTGGCTGTCGGCGGCCTCCTTCCAGGAGACCACCCGCGTTCTGACTCAGGCAGCTATGGAGGCTAAGACCGACCCGCTGCTCGGCCTGAAGGAGAACGTGATCATCGGTAAGCTGGTTCCTGCCGGTACCGGTCTGGCACGTTACAACGATATTGAGGTTGAGCCGAGCGCTCAGGCTACCGCTGAGCGTCTGCAGTCTCTGGACACCTTCGGCGGCGGTTACCCGAGCGCTTTCCAGATCGACAGCGAGGTGTACTCCTACGGTAACAACGGCGGTTTCCGTGCCGTTTCGCTGGATGAGTACGGCCGTGGCCTGGAGCTCTAAGCTTCCTGCTGCTCGCTAGGTCTGAAGCCTAAGCATTCATAAAAGCGCGGATACTCGAGATTTCTCTCGGGTATCCGCGCTTTTGCATATTCGCGTGTGGGTGGGATATGAGAGAGAAGGAACCCAGGCTTTTCCAATCACGATGGTTGTGACAGGGGTTAAGGGTTTTCTGAATCCTGTCTTTAAGATTTGATACGGGTGCGCGTTGAGTTCGTTGTTTCTCCAAAATATTTTGGGAGGATCTCGGCGGAAACAGAATTTACGCAGAGGGAAAAATTCTCTTGATTGCAAATTTTTGCGGTGGGGGAGGGTGGTTAGGTTTACTGAGTTTACTAGAGTAATCACCCCTTTATAGACCATTCATTCGTTTTTATTGAGCAATATAAAGAATATATATTCTTGTATATTAGGATGATTGGGTGATTGGAAAACGCTCTGACTTGGATTTACTCTTGAAGGCATGCATATCACTCCAGTCACTTCCGGATCGGGGGGAAATAGCTTCACCCTGCATACTTCCGGTATCGCTCCGTGTCCCTCGTTCCAGCAGGTATTCACGTCCTCGTCGGCAACGAAGGCCAAGAACTCTCTGTTTTCACGACTCGTCATGCCCAAACGATCTCTGGCACGTGTGGGCGCCGCCTGCCTGATTGCCGCCTCTGCAATTTTGCCTTCCGGCCAGATGGCCGGGGTGGCCCCCGCGGCTCAAGCCTCCCAAGCCACGCCCTACCTCGTGGGTGCCGGCGCAGCCGATATTACCGGTGAACCCGGCGAGGTCGGTTTCATGGGCTACGGCGAGACTTCCCAGAAGGGTAGTGGCGTGCATACCCGTCAGTATGCTCGCGCCTTTATTGTTGTTGACCGTGCCAGCGGTCAGCGTAACCTCATCGTGGTGTTGGATGCTCTCACTGGCTGGCAGTCTCTCCGAGATGAGCTGGTCAAGCGTATCCGCGCCGAGTATGGATCTGAATACTCGGAATCGAACATCATGATTACCGCAACTCATACGCATGCGACCCCGGGCGGCATTACCCACCAGAGCCTGTACAACATCACGACCCTGGGATTTCACCAGGACACCTTTAATGCCCAGGTTGAGGGAACCATGAAGGCCGTGCGTCAGGCAACGAGAGACCTGGCCCCTGGCAACCTGACGGTCTCGACCTCTAAGCTCACGGGTGTGGGTGTGAACCGTTCGCGCGAGGCTTATAACCGAGATTCGCAGGAGCTGCGTTCCAAGCTTCCGAACGGTACCGACCCGACTAACATGACCCTGCGTCTGGAGCGTAACGGTAAGACTCGCGCGGTGCTGAATTGGTACGCGTTGCACCCGACCTCTCTGACCTCGAAGAATACCCTGATTTCAAGCGATAACAAGGGCTACGCCGAGTATCTGCTGGAGAACCAGGATCACGGCATTGACCGTAATGTCCCGGGTAGCGGAGATGGTTTTGTGGCCGCTTTTGCCAATGCAAACGCCGGTGACGTTTCTCCGAATACGTGGCTCAAGCCGGGTCAGGGGCCCACCAAGGATGACCATCAGAACCTGAAGATTCAGGGGCAGAAGCAGGCAGATGCCGTGCGTGCCCAGCTCAAGAGCGCAGGTAACTCGGTAGGCACCGGCCTGGATTCGCGAATCTCCTACTTCAACTTCTCAGGTATGAACGTTGACGCAAAGTACACCGGAACCGGCCGTAACGAACGCACCTGTCAGGGATTCTTGGGCACCGCTTTTGGTGCCGGCTCGACCGAAGATGGCGGTGGCGGCTGGGATGTGTATAAGGAAGGTTCCGGACGTCCCTCGATTTTGGGATTCCTTGCTTTTACTCCGAGCTCCGCTCAGATTAGCTGTCAGAAACCGAAGGGTGTCCTCTTCTCTGCTAAAAATGGAACGATCATTCAGGAGAAGTTCCCCGTTCAGATTATGCGTTTCGGTGACTACTACCTGCTCGGTATGCCGGGCGAATTTACCGGCGCGGTGGGCGTGCAGTATCGTCAGGACGCCGCTAAGCTCTTCGGCGTGCCCGAGTCGCATATTATTCTGCAGGGGTACACCAACGCCTATGACCACTATGTGACGACCCCCGAGGAGTACGATTCGCAGCAGTACGAGGGCGGCGCAACCCTCTTTGGTCGTTATACCTCCAGCGCTTTCCGCCAGACGATTAACGAAGTGGGTACCTCCCTGAAGAACGGTACTTCTCTGAGTATCGGCGATCGTCCGCAGGATCGTCGACCGGTCTCCAGCGCTCAGGGCAAGGTCGTCTATGACAGCCCGATGTTTGGCACGCGATATGGGCAGGTCACTCAGCAGCCGCAGGACGCTATTGCCGGTCGGCAGGAGGTTTCCGCGCGCTTTGTCGGCGCTCACCCGAATAACAATATTCATCACGACGGTAGCTACTTCGTGATTGAGCGTCGAGAGGGCAATGCGTGGAAGTACTACACGGGCGATAACAACCCGGATACCTTCTACGAGTGGAAGCGCATGGGTATTGCCGCCTCGCAGGTGACGGTTCGTTGGAAGGTTCCCTTGAATACCCCAAAGGGCCAGTACCGCATTCGTTATTTCGGCACCGCAAAGAAGATTACGGGTGCGAAGACCAACTTTGAAGGTCAGACTCGCCAGTTCCAGGTTGTCTAAATACTGACAGCAACGGGATTGGGCGATGCTTGCGCCTTTGCCGGTACATGAGAAGTCGCCAAGAACTCGGGTTCTTGGCGACTTTTCGTATATTCGTATAACGGGGTGTCGGGGTGATGCCGTGGGAGTCGACAAGGACAGAATTGCAAACATGTAATTTAAGTGGTGCAAATCACTGGAAACTGCCTTCAATATCTGCTTAAAAGTGGAAAATCCGCGCAGTCCCGCTAGATTAAGCCGAGTTTAACCTGTATAGTCTTATGCGAAGTACTTGAGCTCGGTGTACTGGATCCACCCTTGGTGGGTTCCCTCGGGACTTTCCGAGGATACGGGCAAACGAATCAATGGCAGTATGGATACCGTCCTTTGGCGTTGCTTTTTGCTGACGCCTAAATGCCATTTTTACGTGTGCCCAAAAACTTTTCGTCTTCGGATGAAAAGGAGACAGAACTCGCCGAGAGTTGAGGAACCTATAGAAACCAACCGGAGTGCCCAGTGCACCCGAGCGTTTCTGATAACCGAGAGCACCCATCCGCCGCGATGGGGGCCAGTAAGTTTATACGGGCTTCTCTAACGAGAAACCCGATCAAGCAACGGAGAAAACGTGCCTACTATTCAGCAGCTGGTCCGTAAGGGCCGGACTCCCAAGGTCGTTAAGACCAAGGCGCCCGCACTGAAGGGCAACCCCATGAAGCGTGGCGTGTGCACCCGTGTGTACACCACCACCCCGAAGAAGCCGAACTCGGCACTGCGTAAGGTCGCTCGTGTCAAGCTCAACGGCGGCGTCGAGGTTACCGCATACATCCCCGGTGAGGGCCACAACCTGCAGGAGCACTCGATTGTGCTCGTTCGCGGTGGTCGTGTGAAGGACCTCCCCGGTGTTCGCTACAAGATCGTTCGTGGCGCTCTGGATACCCAGGGTGTTAAGGGTCGCGGCCAGGCTCGCTCCCGCTACGGCGCTAAGAAGGAGAAGAAGTAATGCCTCGTAAGGGTCCCGCTCCCAAGCGTCCCCTCGTAAACGATCCTGTTTACGGTTCTGCGCTGGTCACTCAGCTGATCAACAAGGTTCTGCTGGACGGTAAGAAGTCCGTCGCAGAGCGCATCGTCTACGGTGCCCTCGAGGGCGTCGAGAAGAAGACCGGTTCCGATCCGGTCGCAACCCTGAAGAAGGCTATGGACAACATCAAGCCTTCTCTCGAGGTTCGCTCCCGCCGCGTTGGCGGTGCAACCTACCAGGTTCCGGTTGAGGTTCGCCCCGGCCGTTCCACCGCTCTGGCTCTCCGCTGGCTCGTTGGCTTCTCCAAGCAGCGCCGCGAGAAGACCATGACTGAGCGTCTGATGAACGAGATCCTGGATGCGTCCAACGGTCTCGGTGCCGCTGTGAAGCGTCGCGAGGACACTCACAAGATGGCCGAGTCCAACAAGGCCTTCGCACACTACCGCTGGTAATTCTCCGTTTAGAGCCTGCCGAGTCGATTCGAGTCGGCAGGCTTTCGGAGTATCTCATTTAGGGAGAATAACGTGGCACTTGACGTGTTCACCGACCTTAACAAGGTCCGCAACATCGGTATTATGGCGCACATCGACGCCGGTAAGACCACCACCACTGAGCGCATTCTGTTCTACACCGGTATTAACCACAAGATCGGTGAGACCCACGACGGCGCTTCCACCATGGACTGGATGGCTCAGGAGCAGGAGCGAGGTATTACCATTACCTCCGCAGCAACCACCTGCTTCTGGAAGGACAACCAGATCAACATTATCGACACCCCCGGTCACGTCGACTTCACCGTTGAGGTTGAGCGCTCCCTGCGCGTCCTCGACGGCGCAGTTGCTGTGTTCGACGGCAAGGAAGGTGTTGAGCCCCAGTCTGAGACCGTTTGGCGCCAGGCTGACAAGTACGATGTCCCCCGTATCTGCTTCGTCAACAAGATGGACAAGATGGGTGCTGACTTCTACTTCACCGTTCAGACCATCATCGACCGCCTGGGCGCACGTCCGCTGGTTGTTCAGCTCCCCATCGGCGCTGAGAGCGACTTCCTCGGTGTTGTTGACCTGCTCGAAATGAAGGCATACGTCTGGCCCGGCGACGCCAAGGGTGACGTGAGCATGGGTGCTTCTTACGAGGTTCAGGACATTCCTGCTGACCTGGTTGAGAAGGCTGAGCAGTACCGCTCCGAGCTGGTTGAGGCTGTTGCTGAGTCCAGCGAAGAGCTCATGGAGAAGTACCTCGAAGAGGGCGAACTGACTATCCCCGAGATCAAGGCTGGTATCCGTCAGCTCGTGATCGCAGGCGAGGCATTCCCCGTTCTCTGTGGTTCTGCATTCAAGAACCGCGGTGTTCAGCCCATGCTGGACGCTGTGATCGAGTACCTGCCCTCCCCGCTGGACGTTCCGGACGTTGTCGGCTCCAACCCCTCCAACGAGGAAGAGAAGCTGACCCGT
This sequence comes from Rothia sp. SCPM-O-B-18226 (M350), assembly GCF_058213595.1. Classification (NCBI taxonomy): domain Bacteria; kingdom Bacillati; phylum Actinomycetota; class Actinomycetes; order Micrococcales; family Micrococcaceae; genus Rothia; species Rothia sp. SCPM-O-B-18226 (M350). The sequence goes on from NZ_JBYQJS010000001.1 coordinate 512,185, forward strand.
AAGGCATCCGCAGACGAGCCCTTCGCAGCACTGGCGTTCAAGGTTGCAGCTCACCCGTTCTACGGTCAGCTGACCTACACCCGTGTTTACTCCGGTGTTGCAGCTCAGGGCCAGCAGGTTCTGAACTCCACCAAGGGTAAGAAGGAGCGCATCGGTAAGCTCTTCCAGATGCACTCCAACAAGGAGAACCCTGTTGAGGAGATCACCGCAGGTCACATTTACGCAGCAATCGGTCTGAAGGACACCACCACCGGTGACACCCTGTGCGACCCCGCACACCCGATTGTTCTCGAGTCGATGACCTTCCCCGACCCCGTGATCTTCGTGGCTATTGAGCCCAAGACCAAGGGCGACCAGGAGAAGATGTCCACCGCTATCCAGAAGCTTTCCGCTGAGGACCCCACCTTCACCGTTTCGCTGAACGAAGAAACCGGTCAGACCGAAATTGGTGGTATGGGTGAGCTGCACCTGGACATCATCGTTGACCGTATGAAGCGCGAGTTCAAGGTTGAGGCTAACGTTGGTAAGCCTCAGGTTGCTTACCGCGAGACCATCAAGAAGGCAGTCGAGAAGGTCGACTACACCCACAAGAAGCAGACCGGTGGTTCCGGTCAGTTCGCAAAGGTGCAGGTCTCCTTCGAGCCCCTGCCCCTGGATGGCGAAGAGCTGTACCTGTTCGAGGACAAGGTCACCGGTGGCCGCGTTCCTCGCGAGTACATCCCCTCGGTCGACGCTGGTATCCAGGACGCCATGAAGTTCGGTGTCCTCGCTGGCTACCCGATGGTGGGCGTGAAGGCAACCCTGCTCGACGGTGCTTACCACGACGTCGACTCCTCCGAAATGGCGTTCAAGATCGCCGGTTCGATGGTCTTCAAGGAAGGCGCTAAGCGCGCTAACCCGGTCCTGCTCGAGCCGCTGATGGACGTTGAGGTTCGTACCCCCGAGGAGTACATGGGCGACGTGATCGGCGACCTGAACTCCCGCCGTGGCCAGGTTCGTTCCATGGAGGACGCATCCGGCGTGAAGATCATCAAGGCTCTCGTGCCGCTGACCGAAATGTTCGGTTACATTGGCGACCTGCGTGGTAAGACCCAGGGTCGTGCAGTGTTCTCGATGGCATTCGATAGCTACGGCGAGGTTCCCAAGAACGTCGCTGACGAGATCATCCAGAAGAGCCGCGGCGAGTAATTCTCGCGACTCACCCGTGGGCCACGGGGTAAAACCCGTGGCCCACAGCGAAATTTTTCCATTAAATCCATCATTGAGAGCATGGACAGTTTCATCTCTGCGGTGTAATCCGCTATTGTAGACGCTAGACCGTTTTATAACGGGATGCGCCGGAGTGAAGATCCGCGTGCATGTTTTCAATCGTTCTAGGAGGAACACTCTTGGCTAAGGCTAAGTTCGAGCGCTCCAAGCCTCACGTTAACGTCGGTACCATTGGTCACGTTGACCACGGTAAGACCACCCTGACCGCAGCAATCTCCAAGGTTCTGGCTGACAAGTACCCGGACCTGAACGAGAAGCGCGACTTCGGTATGATCGACTCCGCTCCCGAGGAGCGCCAGCGCGGTATTACCATTAACATTGCTCACATTGAGTACCAGACCGAGAAGCGCCACTACGCACACGTTGACGCTCCCGGCCACGCTGACTACGTCAAGAACATGATTACCGGTGCGGCTCAGATGGACGGCGCAATCCTCGTGGTTGCTGCTACCGACGGCCCCATGGCACAGACCCGCGAGCACGTTCTGCTCGCTCGCCAGGTTGGCGTCCCCACCCTGCTGGTTGCACTGAACAAGGCAGACATGGTTGACGACGAAGAGCTCCTCGACCTCGTCGAGATGGAGGTCCGTGACCTCCTCTCCTCGCAGGAGTTCGACGGCGACAACGCCCCTGTCATTCGCGTTTCCGCACTGAAGGCTCTCGAAGGCGATCCCGAGTGGGTTGCTAAGATCGAGGAGCTCATGGACGCAGTCGACACCTACATCCCGGACCCCGTGCGTGAGAAGGACAAGCCCTTCCTCATGCCCATCGAGGACGTCTTCACCATCACCGGTCGTGGCACCGTGGTGACCGGCCGTGCAGAGCGCGGTACCCTGAAGCTGAACTCCGAGGTCGAGATCGTTGGTATCCGCCCGATCCAGAAGACCACCGTTACCGGTATCGAGATGTTCCACAAGCAGCTCGACGAGGCATGGGCAGGCGAGAACTGTGGTCTGCTGCTGCGTGGTCTGAAGCGCGACGATGTTGAGCGTGGTCAGGTTGTCGTGGAGCCGGGCTCCATCACCCCCCACACCGAGTTCGAGGCAAACGTCTACATCCTCTCCAAGGATGAGGGTGGCCGTCACAACCCCTTCTACTCCAACTACCGTCCTCAGTTCTACTTCCGTACCACTGACGTGACCGGCGTTATCACCCTCCCCGAGGGCACCGAGATGGTTATGCCCGGTGACAACACCGAGATGACCGTTGACCTGATTCAGCCCATCGCAATGGAAGAGGGCCTCGGCTTCGCTATCCGTGAGGGTGGCCGCACCGTTGGTTCGGGTCGCGTTACCAAGATCATCAAGTAATTGCCGTAAACTTTACGACAATTCGCTGGTGACCTGCCGGAGGGTTTTCCCCTCCACCAGGTAGCGATACTTAAGGACCCCCGCAGTTTTGCGGGGGTCCTTTTGTTATGCCCAGAACCGGTCTCGTAGTGGTCTTGCCATAGCACCTAGACAAAATCGTAGGCCGACCAGCGCAGGACCGGGCCGGATAACCCCCTCACGGTACCCGAGCATTTAGAAGGGACCACACAGAAAAATACGGGGGAAGAAAATCTAGAAGAAGAGCAACGGGGCGGAGGACAGGCCACGAAAGTGCGCGGGGCTTCGGAAACGTTCTGCCCTGTGACCGCAGACCTTGCTAGTTGTTCCTCGTCGCAATGGGGGATGGCGGAAGCGACAAAGAAGCGGCCCTCAGCCGTATGAAGCTGAGGGCCGCTTGAAGGTGGGGCGCCTTGGAAAACACGGCTTACCGTGACTTCTCAGGGCGTTAGCGAGGCAACGTCACTACGCCGAACGCCCGTCCCCTTCAGGAACGGAGTAGCCGCCACCGGGAGGCGGGGTCTGCGCCGGCGGAATAGACTGGCTATTCACCGATTGTGGTGCCTGCCCGCTGGGAGACTGCCCAACATATCCCTCGGCCGGGGGAAGAGCGGTAGCTTGAGAAACCGGAGTCTGCTCCACCGGAGTCGACGGGACGCCGCTGTCATCCTGGTGGCCACTTTGACGGGCAAGGAGCCTCCAAATGACGCCGGCAATAAGAATCACCGAGATGATGAGCAGGAAGAGCGGGTTGAGACCATTGAGCGAAATGGCAAGATCCACCGTCACCAGTACGGCCGATACGTATGCCCACGCCTTGGGGAGTACAAGACCGGCCAAGAGGGTCAGGCCAATGCCCAGTACGAGGAGGATAACGTCAGGGCCCCCGGTCGGAATTCTCCAAAGAACCAGCGTCAGGAGCGCCTGAAGACCCAGAGCGCAGTACAGGAGAGTAGACGACACCTGTTCATTGACGGGACGATGCGCTGCCAAATTCTTGAAAACACCAACCGCAGCGATGGCGAGAACAATCAAAAGGGCAATCTCCAGCACCAGGACGATGCGAGGTGCATCAGAATAATGCAGCATCAGCCGGGAGATAGAGAGGCAGAAAGCCGTCGTTGCGATGGTAGGTACCTGCTCCACTCGGCATACGGACATCAGACACAGCGTGCTTAGACCCCATAGGAGGGCGTTGAGCTCTACGTGAGTGGAGCTTAGCAGGCCCATTAGCGTGGCGAAATAGAGTACGCCCAGTGCGGGAACCATCAGCAGATAGTTGATCGGACCAAAAATACCCTGAGCCAGGGGGAGACGGGGCGCAAACTGCGAGGTGGGTGCAGGCAGGGGACCGTGCATCGGAAGAACAATGTTCCTAGAGCCCGCCTGGACGACTATGGAAGGACGTACGTTAGGATGCAGAACGGGATTCTCTCGGGGGATGAGGACCTTCAATACCCACAGAATAACGACAGCCAGAAGTGCGGAGTAGCCGAAGAACTCGGCGTGGTCCGAAGGAGCCGGAACCCCGGAGACATTCCAGAGAGCAGTGATACAGAACGTGCTCACGCTCAGAGAAGCACCGGGCTGTAGGTACGGAACCTTCAGAGCAACGCCAACACCCCAAACAGCAATCAGCAGAGCCGGAGCACCGACGGAGAGAATGGGATCCTCAAGATATAGCAGGCCGCCGGTGAAAGCGCTGTAGCAGGCCGCCACCGTAAAGACTCCCGTCGCGATGTATAGCTCGGCAATGCGGCGAGTGCGGGCATAGAGGAGAACACTGTACAGGGTTTGCGCAGCCATTAGAGCAACGAAGAAGAAATGGACGACCATCGTCTTCACATCGTTATTCATGGACAGAAGCAATAGCGACCAGCAGATAGGCAGACGAGAAACAGTCAGAATCTCGGTGCGGATTGCTGAACGAGGGGGCAACATAAGACCGAGCGCCGCGTATAGCACGGTGATCAAAGTCGGGAGAACAGCGACCCACAGCGTGTACCCTGCGATATCCAAGGTACCTGTTATCACCGTGGCGAGGGCGCTACGGTAGTACAGGGTCCCGACCAATCCGATCAGAAGAAGCCCGTAGAGACCAATACGCGTCAGAACCAGCAGGGTGTAGCGCATATCGTCACGGTTTGAAATGCCGAAGATACGCCCCAACAGCAGAATGGCCAAAAGGCTGAGTAGAAGAAGCGCTGCGGAGAACATACCGAAGTAGGCCCAGAAATGCTGGGCAATCGTCTTGACGGTAATGTCCACGAACATCGAGGCGAGCAACGACAGAGAACCAAGGAACAGGTAAGCCAGCCCCTCGGGGGTTCTCCGTAGACCCGGGATCCCCTGAATCTCAGCAGAGGGAAGAGCGAAGATGAGCAGGCCCGCAAGTGCAAATACGAGTGCGAAGACCAGACGCATCTCGATGGGCTGCATGTCAGGGAAGAGGGTCGTCGCAAGCAGGAAGAAACCTAGCGCATACCCGAGGGTGCTCATCATGGATCCCGCGAAGCGTAGTTTGACGTCGCTGCGGCTCAAAATATAGATGATGGTAGATGCGCCAAAGAAGAGGTAGAAATCGCCCTGGGTGTTCCCATTCGCGATATTGATCAAGAGGGCGATGCAGGGGAGAAATGCCGAGAGGGCCAGCAACGCCATCGGCCGAAGAGCCTTACGGTAGGTCAGGCAGCTAATCAGATAGAAGATACCGATACCCCAGGAAGCGGGGAAGATCGTGTGGGGAGTCTGCACGTACGGTAGAAGCTCGGCCCAGCCGCTTTCTACATAGGGGGAAGCTATGGCGAGGGCGGCTACAAACGCACAAGAAAGGAGGATGAGACCGAAGCCTGCGTCGTAGGTAGGAAGCCACTCGAACTTCTCGCGAGGCAACTGAGCAGCAGAAGAGCTCCAAGGAATCTTGGATACCGTAGCCTCCTGATGCTGAATGGGACGTTGCGCATTAGCCGTAGTGCGCACGCGGGGGACGAAGACGTACACAGAAACAATGTTGGTGACGAGTACGGTAATCGCAAAAATCGAGGGAGTCCAGACAATTTGGTTCAACTCATCAGCAAATGCCAGGACAGCAATAAGCGGGTAGATTCGTGCCTGAACAAAGTAGTCAATCTTCCCCTCCATGCACAGGAAGAGGATAGCGTGGACAGACATCACCGTGAAGGCGATACCCATGTCCAGAGAGGACATCTCATAGGTAAAGAAGAAAATGGACGCCGCGGTGACCGGAACAAAAATTCGTGATGAATCAACGAGACCTTCGCGGATACCCCGTGGAGCGGCTTCGGGAACAAAGTGAAGTACGAGTCCCAAGACAATCGCTACGACCGTGAGGACAATGAAGTACCAAACGAAGGGGAGCTCAACCACCCTCGTGGCGGCCAACGAATCTGAAATAAAGAAAGAAATTAGGAGATAACCCATGACACGGTTACGCATCAGAGTACATGCTCCAATAATTGCGGCGGTACCGATCAGAGAAGTGATAAGCCAGATGAAACGGCCCTGATCCCAGATACCGAGGATATACGTGGCAATACCCGTGAGGGGGATGAAAGCCAAGCCGGTCGCCGTAAAGGAATAGGAAGCGATGCGCAGACGCTTCACGAAACGGTAGGTCAACAGGCCCGCACCGTAAAAGACAACGGCTCCCAGCGCTAACGCGAGGACGCGAATCAGCGCCGTCTCGTCGGTCGAGGAAGTAACCGAAGTAATGAAAAGGGCAGCAGCTCCAATGAGCAGAAGCGAACCGATGTACAGAACAATATTGAGGAAGAGGTCCTCGTTCATCCGCTGAGGATGCGGTGTTTGATGAGAGTACATTTCTCCGCGGGTGACCTGCGACGGTGCAGGGGAGGGAGGGAACGGTGCTTGCTCGTTATAGGGTTGGTTGATGGGGGAGTGCGTGTGACTGGGTGCCCGGTGAGGTTGTGTCGGCTGAGACATGATTTCTCCTTAGGCTAAGTGGTACTTCTACCATACGAGTACTACTAGGCTTGAAAGCTATATTTCGGGGTATAAACTGCATGGAAAATACTGAAAGTAGGTTTAGAAGTCTCTGTGAAGGACACACCGGGCGATGATGTCTGGTTACGGAGAGGGGCAGGAAGGTCTTTTAAGTGTTCTTAACCACTTAATGAACGTTGGCATTGCGAGAACCCCCGAATATTTGAGAGAATTGACGACGTTGTCAAAGTGTCTATCTGTATCAGATAGGCCCACGTATGACCCGGTCCGAAGGATGACGGGACGAGTTTGTCTAGAATATAGACGACACGCCCGAGTTCGGGGGTCGGTACTCAGGCGGGGTGAGGAACCCGGCAAGGCCGGATTCAGTCCGTTCTGGGTGGCGCACGTGATGAATATATCGCGTTCCTTAAGCGCTATAACAAAGGAGCAAAAGCTCCGATACAGGGAATACATCAAGAAAGAGAGTCCGACAGATGGCGGGACAGAAAATCCGCATCCGTCTGAAGTCCTATGACCACGAGGTCATCGATTCTTCGGCACGGAAAATCGTCGAAACGGTCAAGGGCGCAGGCGCAACTGTAGTTGGCCCCGTGCCGCTGCCGACCGAGAAGAACGTCTACTGTGTTATTCGTTCTCCCCACAAGTACAAGGACAGCCGCGAGCACTTCGAGATGCGTACGCACAAGCGTCTGATCGACGTTGTTGATCCGACCCCCAAGGCTGTTGATGCCCTCATGCGTCTCGACCTGCCGGCAGACGTAAACATCGAGATCAAGCTGTAGAGGATCGCATCTAATGACTAACAAATTCGAGCGCCAGGTGAAGGGCCTGCTGGGCACCAAGCTCGGCATGACCCAGGTCTGGGACGAGGACGGCAAGTTTGTGCCCGTCACCGTCGTCAAGGCTGATTCTAACGTTGTTACCCAGATCCGTAACCAGGAGACTGACGGCTACGAAGCTGTTCAGATTGGTTTCGGTGCAATCGACTCTCGCAAGGTTACCAAGCCCCTGGCTGGTCACTTCGAGAAGGCCGGTGTTACCCCCCGTCGTCACATTGTCGAGCTGCGTACCGCAGATGCTTCTGAGTATTCCCTCGGTCAGGAACTGACCGTTGAGCTCTTCGAAGCAGGCCAGAAGGTCGACGTCGTTGGCAAGACCAAGGGTAAGGGCTTCGCAGGTGTTATGAAGCGTCACGGCTTCAAGGGTGTTGGCGCGTCTCACGGTCAGCACAAGAACCACCGCAAGCCCGGTTCCATCGGTGGCGCATCCTACCCCGCACGCGTGTTCAAGGGTATGCGCATGGCTGGCCGTATGGGCGCAGCACGTCACACTACCTTGAACCTGACTATCCAGGGTGTGGACGCAGAGAACAATGTCCTGCTGATCAAGGGCGCAATCCCCGGTCCCAAGGGCGGCGTTGTTCTGGTTCGTACCGCTGTGAAGGGAGCCTAATACATCATGGCTGTTAAGACCCTTAAGGTAGACCTGCCCGCAGAGATTTTCGACGCGCAGGCATCCGTGCCCCTGCTGCACCAGGTTGTCGTTGCACAGCTCGCAGCAGCACGTCAGGGCACCCACAAGGCTAAGAACCGCGGCGAGGTTTCCGGTGCAGGCCGTAAGCCCTTCAAGCAGAAGGGTACCGGTAACGCACGTCAGGGCTCCATCCGTGCACCGCACATGACTGGCGGTGGCGTTGTTCACGGTCCGACTCCGCGTAACTACGCACAGCGCACCCCCAAGAAGATGATCGCCGCTGCACTGCGCGGTGCTCTCTCTGACCGCGCTCGTCACGACCGCGTCCACGTTGTCGAGAACTTCATCTCCGGTGAGACCCCCTCGACCAAGGCTGCAAAGGCTGCATTCGCAGCTATCACCGAGCGCAAGAACATCCTTCTTGTGATTGCTCGTGCAGAGGACGTTGTGGCTCTGTCCGCACGTAACCTGGAGAACGTCCACGTTCTGTACGTCGACCAGCTCAACACCTACGATGTGCTGGTTTCGGACGACGTGGTCTTCACCAAGGCAGCATTCGACGCATTCGTTGCTGCAGCTCAGAAGAAGGAGGGCGCTAAGTAATGAGCGTTTCCACCAAGTCTGTATACGACGTGATCATTGCTCCCGTCGTTTCCGAGAAGAGCTACGGTCAGCTCGACGAAGGTAAGTACACCTTCGAGGTCGCTACCGATTCCAACAAGCTGGAAATCAAGCAGGCCATCGAGAAGATCTTTGACGTCAAGGTTGCATCCGTCAACACCATCAACCGTCAGGGCAAGCGCAAGCGCACCCGTTTCGGTTGGGGCGCTCGCAAGAACACCAAGCGTGCGATTGTGACCCTCAAGGAAGGCACCATCGACATCTTCGGCGGTCCGCAGGCATAAGCCCCGCGGAGACCACTTTAACGAAGGAAGAAATATCTAAATGGGTATTCGTAAGTACAAGCCGACGACCCCGGGTCGCCGCGGTTCGAGCGTTGCTGATTTCGCTGAGATCACCCGCTCCACCCCGGAGAAGTCCCTGCTTCGTCCGCTTCACAAGACCGGCGGCCGTAACAACACCGGCCGCATCACCACCCGTCACAAGGGTGGCGGCCACAAGCGCCAGTACCGTCTGATCGACTTCCGTCGTCACGACAAGGACGGCGTGAACGCACGCGTTGCACACATCGAGTACGATCCCAACCGTACCGCACGCATCGCACTGCTGCACTACGTCGATGGTTCCAAGCGTTACATCATCGCTCCGAACAAGCTCGCTCAGGGCGACATCGTCGAGTCCGGTCCCGCAGCTGACATCAAGCCCGGCAACAACCTGCCCCTGCGCAACATCCCGGTTGGTACCGTGATTCACTGCGTCGAGCTCCGCCCCGGTGGCGGCGCAAAGCTGGCACGTTCCGCTGGTGCTTCTGTCCAGCTGGTTGCTAAGGAAGGCAAGTACGGCCAGCTCCGTCTGCCCTCCGGCGAAATCCGCAACGTGGATGTTCGCTGCCGCGCAACCGTGGGCGAGGTCGGCAACGCCGAGCAGTCCAACATCAACTGGGGTAAGGCTGGCCGCAACCGCTGGAAGGGCATCCGCCCGACCGTCCGTGGTGTGGTTATGAACCCGGTTGACCACCCGCACGGTGGTGGTGAAGGTAAGACCTCCGGTGGTCGTCACCCGGTTAACCCCAACGGTAAGCCCGAGGGTCGTACCCGCCGTCCCAACAAGGAAAGCGACAAGCTCATCGTTCGTCGCCGTCGTACTGGCAAGAAGCGCTAAGGAGCCTGAAACATGCCTCGTAGTTTGAAGAAGGGCCCTTTCGTTGATCAGCACCTCTACCTGAAGGTTGCAGCTCAGAACGAGAAGGGCACCAAGAACGTAATTAAGACTTGGTCGCGTCGCTCGATGATTATCCCCGACATGCTCGGTCACACCATCGCAGTGTACGACGGTCGCAAGCACGTGCCGGTGTTCATCACCGAGTCGATGGTTGGTCACAAGCTCGGTGAGTTTGCTCCGACCCGCACTTTCCGCAGCCATGTGAAGGACGACCGTAAGGGCAAGCGTCGCTAATCGGTTCATACCGATAAGCTAACGTTTCCCTTTCGGCAATAGACGAAAGAGAGATAGGCAATGGAAGCCAAGGCATCAGCGCGTTTCGTTCGCGTTACGCCTATGAAGGCCCGCCGTGTCGTCAACCTGATCCGTGGTAAGCAGGCGGAAGAGGCTCTGGCGATTCTGAAGTTCGCCCCCCAGGCAGCTTCGGAACCGGTATACAAGATCGTTGCTTCGGCAGTAGCTAACGCTCGTCAGAAGGCAACCCAGCAGGGTCTGCCCTTCCGCGAGGAAGAGCTGTTCATCAGCGAAGCATTCGTGAACGAGGGCCCGACCATGAAGCGCATTCAGCCCCGCGCTCAGGGTCGTGCATACCGAATCAACAAGCGCACCAGCCACATCACCGTGGTAGTTGCTACCCCGGAGAAGGAGGAGGACCGCTAAATGGGTCAGAAAATTCACCCGAACGGTTTCCGACTGGGCATCACCACTGACCACGTCTCCAAGTGGTTCGCTGATTCCAACAAGCCCGGCGAGCGTTACGCAGACTTCGTCCGTGAGGACGTGAAGATCCGCGAGCTGCTGGCAAAGAACCTGGATCGCGCAGGCGTTGCAAAGGTCGAGATTGAGCGTACCCGTGACCGCGTGCGTGTGGACATCCACACCGCTCGTCCCGGTATCGTGATTGGCCGTCGTGGCGCAGAAGCAGACCGCATCCGCGGCGAGCTCGAGAAGCTCACCGGCAAGCAGATTCAGCTGAACATCCTCGAGGTTGCTAACCCCGACCTCTCCGCTCAGCTGGTTGCACAGAGCATCGCAGAGCAGCTCGCATCGCGTGTTGCATTCCGCCGTGCAATGAAGAAGGCAATCCAGTCCGCACAGCGTGCAGGCGCAAAGGGTATCCGTATCCAGTGCTCCGGCCGTCTGGGTGGCGCTGAAATGTCCCGTTCCGAGTTCTACCGCGAAGGCCGTGTGCCCCTGCACACCCTGCGCGCGAACATCGACTACGGCTTCTTCGAGGCCAAGACCACCTTCGGCCGCATCGGTGTGAAGGTCTGGATCTACAAGGGCGACCTGACCGACAAGGAGCTGGCAGCTCAGCAGGCAGCAAACAACCGCCGTGGCAACCGCCGCGATGGTGACCGCCGCCGCCAGGGCAACCGTGGTCCTCGTCGCGAGCGCCGCAACGAGAACGCTTCGGCAAAGGTCGAGGCCAAGACTGCAGAGAACGGTGAGGCATAAATGCTTATTCCCCGTCGAGTAAAGTACCGTAAGCAGCACCACCCCAAGCGTAGTGGTCTCGCAAAGGGCGGCACCGAGGTTAGCTTCGGTGAGTGGGGCATCCAGGCCCTGACCCCCGCATACGTGACCAACCGTCAGATTGAGGCTGCACGTATCGCAATGACCCGTCACATCAAGCGTGGCGGTAAGGTCTGGATTAACATTTACCCGGACCGCCCCCTGACCAAGAAGCCCGCCGAAACCCGTATGGGTTCCGGTAAGGGTTCGCCCGAGTGGTGGGTCGCAAATGTCAAGCCGGGTCGAGTCATGTTTGAACTCGCCGGTGTGTCCGAAGAGGTGGCTCGCGAGGCAATGCGCCTGGCAATCCACAAGCTCCCGATGAAGGCACGTATTGTGCGTCGCCGTGAAGGTGGTGAATAAGCGAGATGGCAGTAGGCTCCAAGGACCTGAGCATCGAGAAGCTCGCAGCACTCTCTAACGAGGATCTGGCTGCAAAGCTGAGCGAAGCGAAGAAGGAACTCTTCAACATCCGCTTCCAGGAAGTCACCGGTCAGGCTAATGCAGGTCGTCGCCGCACTATTAAGCGCGACATCGCACGTATCTACACCGTGCTGCGTGAGCGCGAGCTCGGTATTCGTCCCGCAACTGAAGGTGAGTCCAAGTGAGTGAAGTAAAGAACGAAGAGCGCGGCTACCGTAAGACCCGCCGCGGCTACGTTGTCTCCGACAAGATGGACAAGACCGTTGTCGTCGAGGTCGAGGACCACGTGAAGCACGCTCTGTACGGCAAGGTTGTTCGCCGTAGCTCCAAGATCAAGGCACACGATGAGCAGAACACTGCAGGCATCGGTGACCTCGTTCTGATTGCAGAGACCCGTCCGCTGTCCGCTTCCAAGCGTTGGCGCGTCGTGGAGATTCTGGAGAAGGCTAAGTAAGCCTTTCCGCAGAATCATCTGCTAGAGCAATAATGGCCCCTTCCCCACAACTGTGGGGGAGGGGCCATTGCTATACCCCGAGATGAGAAACATCGCGAGCTAAAGAACGTCATATTTGGAGATTGGTCGTCATATATAGAAACAGTACTTTTGCCGGGGTCGGCTTTCTGTAGAGCATAAATAATGATCTGACCTGGATAAATATGGGAAAAGGCAGATTTTACGGGCAGTAGATGGGCAACAGGTACTGGGGGAAGACTTAGACAGAGCTGAAAATAGGTTGAAAACCTCCTGAGAAGGTGTTTATCATCGACTCTATAAGTGCTTAGCTATGCCTTGCCTATATATTAGGGGTAGTCGAGCACCTAATCCGGAGGTTGCACGACCTTTGGAGAAGTATCATCAACACATCATCGAGGATTACCATGACTTCTTCACCCAAGCCCTCACGCAAGCTGCTCGCCGTTGCCAGCGCCCTCTCCGTCGTCGCAGGATCGATGACCATGATTCCCGCATCTTTTGCGGCTAACGGCAATTCCTCCCTGCCCGCAGCATCCAGCGCACAGAACTCTAATGACGAGTGCCGTCATTTTAGCGTAAGCGCTACCCAGTATCAGGGTCTGCCCGGCCAGTACCAGCTGGCTTACGCACCGGCTACCTCTACCCTGTTCACTTCCTTCTCCTCCGGCCGTCCTCCGATCCTGACCGGCGGTTTGGGCTCCTGGAATGTCTCCTCCACACCGAGCCTTGCATCGGTCTACCAGTTCCCGACCGTGGACTTCACCCCTCGCGGAGCCACCGAACCCTCGGGTAAGCAGATTGCATCCCCCTACGGTGTCGGCTATGACGAGGCTACCGGTTACGTGTGGGTGACCCAGACTCGTAACAGCACCGTATCCGTGGTGGATCCCTCGACCAAGAAGGTGATCTGGACCAGCGCAGAAGGCGAAGTTGATCATCCTCGTGAGGTGCGCATCGACTCCGCAACCGGTAAAGCTTTTGTTTCCGGCTCCGGCGGCATTAGCGTCTTCGACACCACCCAGCACACCCTGGTCAAGAAGATTGAATTCACCAATGCCAAGGGCGAACCTGACACCGCAATGAACATGCACGTAGACTCCGCTGATGGCAAGGTCTACGTCCCTACCCTGAGCGCAGGCACCCTGAAGGTAATTAATGGCAAGACTCTCGAGGTTGAGAAGACCATTGAGCTGCACAAGGACAGCGCAGATATCGCTCTGAACGCCTCGGACGTCACTATCGACAAGTCCCTGAAGGAAATCTACGTAAGCTCTCAGGGCGACCGAAAGACCGGGGCCAACTCCGGTGTGACCGTCTACGATCTGGAGACCGGCGCATATAAGAAGTCCATTCCCTTCGGTAAGCAGGCTCTTGCCATCACCTCTGACGAAGCTCGTGACCTGCTCTACGTTACCGATTACGGTACCGGCAACGTGGGCGTGATTGATGCGCGTACCGGCACCGTTGTCTCCGAAGTCTCCACCGGCGCTACTAGCGGCGCAAATGACGTGCTGGTTACTCCCGATGGCTCGGCCTACGCCTTGGCTCGAAGCACCGAGGACGCCTCCCCGATCGAGACCAACTACACCATCGACCCGGCTACCGGTGAATACCGAACCTCCAGCACCGAACCCAAGGGCAAGGACAACGCCGACAGCCCGATTACTCCCGGTGTCATGGTGAAGCTCAATACCACCATCGAGACCACCGCAAAGTCTGCCTCGCAGGCCTCTTCTGAGGAGCTGGTGAAGACCTACACCGACGGCGCCAAGCTGTACACCACCAAGGATTGGACCAAGGGCGAGACCCTGAAGCTGCGCGGTGAGGGCTTCAAGACCCAGGACGGCAAGGGCTCCGTTGTTGCCGTCAAACTGAACAAGGGCAAGATCAGCGCTAAGGAAGAGCCGAAGCTCAACGGCAAGGAAGGCAACAGCGCGGGCGTGTGGGCCTACATTCAGGCCGATAAGAACGGCAACTTCACCGCCGAGCTGCCCTACCCCACCACCGCTAACTCCAGCCTGAAGGACAATCTGAATACCGGTGACCAGATTTCCGTGGCTCTGCTCTCCGGTTCGATGGTTGAGAATGACACCCCGCGTGGTGGTGAGGCCCTGAAGGCAACCGTCACCGAGCAGAAGGCCGCAGACACCACCTGCGCAACCGTCGAAACCTCCAAGGTTGCTGCTGCTCCTTCCGGTGTGACTACTCAGTACCCTGCGGGTACTCCGCTGACCATCGCCAAGAACGATGAGCCTACCCCCACGCCGAGTGATTCGGCTAAGCCTGAGCCGACTACTCCGGCCCCGAGTGATTCGGCTAAGCCTGAGCCCTCCACCCCCGCCCCGAGTGATTCGGCTAAGCCTGAGCCCTCCACCCCCGCCCCGAGCGATTCGGCCAAGCCTGAGCCCTCCACCCCCGTACCGAGCGATTCGGCCACTTCGAACGAGGTTGTGCACGAGTACAAGGATGGCGCTAAGGTTTACTTCCCCAAGACTTGGGAAGGCGAGAAGCTGACCTTCCGCGGTGAAGGCTTCAAGACCAAGGACGGCAAGGGCTCGGTTATCGCAGTCAAGCTGAACAAGGGCACCATCTCAGCCAAGGAAGAGCCGAAGCTGGAGGGTGCAGAAGCTAACAGCTCGGGCGTGTGGGCCTACATCAAGGCCGACGAGAACGGTAACTTCACCGCGACTATCGATCGTCCGACCGTTGCCAACTCCAACCTGAAGGAAGAGCTCAAGACCGGTGATAAGGTAGCTATTTATCTGCTCTCCGGCTCCCTGACCGAGAACGATAACGCACGTGGCGGCATGGCCGTCGAGTACACCTTCACGACCGAGAACCAGCCGAAGAAGGATGAAGCTAAGGACGCCCCCGTGAACCCCTCGGCTCCTGAGCCCTCCGCACCGGCCGAGTCGAAGGATCAGGCTAAGGACCAGTCCAAGGCTCCTGCAGATTCCCTGAAGCCCTCGGCCCAGGAGAAGGGCAACAGCGCTTCGAAGACCTCCGCTTCTTCGTCGCAGAACACCTCTTCTTCTAACGGCTCGAACTCTTCGAAGTCCTCGAAGTCTTCGCTGGCTAACACCGGTGCCTCCGGCGTCTTGATTGCATCTGGCCTGGGTGCCCTGGCTCTGGTCGCGGGTGCCGGTATTCTGGTGGCTCGTCGCCGCAAGGCATAAACGTCGATGAAGCCATGCGGTCTTCCCAACGCTGTTCTGGGGAGGAGGAGCATGCTTCCATAATCGGTTTGCGTAAACCGTAAAATAGCCCAGGGGCGGTTCCCTTCCTTATGAAGGGAGCCGCCCCTGGGCTATGCCCGGAGGAATGTCTCGGGCAAAAAGAAAACCCGCACCGAAGTGCGGGCTTAATGGTCAAAGCGAGGTTCGGTCCCTAGACAAACGGATTAGCGAGGAAAAAGGGACCCAAGAAATCTGTCCGATAAGGACCGAACCTCTTGTTTGACGCATGCGTCTCTTCTATTATGGTACATCTCGCTGAATTTCGCACCTTCAGCGGGAGTTTTTGGCAAAAAACTTGGTTTTTGAAAAAATCGCCCTAAATTTCTAAACTTTTTGGCCGATTTTTGCAGAAACTCGATATCCCGGGCCGTTATCTGAAGAAATGTTACGAAATCACTGCCGGATTCCCCACCGTTCTTCTGTGGCTACAGCCGATGTAGAAGAGGTGGCTCTCAAGCTTGGGTTCCCCGCAAGGCCATGATTTTCGGAAACCTTTGGAAATGCGTGGGCTCACCGGGCCGCAGACGACCCGAGGTCGTTTATCCCCGCGGTCACGTCCTCCACAGCGTATGATGTAGAGCAGCATTGCGAGGTATAAGACCCATGCTGCCTCTCATCTTGCGGCTGTGGTACTTGAGCTGCACATATCTGTTCCCCCTACACACAGACCTTCGGAGGAAGAATGTCCCAGTCGAATAACGAAACACAGCAGGGAGTCTCAGGTGCTCGCCAGATCGTGGAGCGACAGCCCGGACTAGCCGGGCAATATCAGGTTGCTTACAACCCCGAACGGGATGTTCTCTTCGTGACCGGTAGCTTCAACCACACCAAGACCCATGGCACCCTGTGCGCCACTCTTGCACGCCTGAATGCCCACACCTTGGAGACTGAACTCACCGCGTATCTGCCCGTGGTCGAGGACCATAACCCCGGCCAGGAAGGCCTCTACCAAATTCAGGCCGCTTACGGGCTGGCCCTCGACAATCAACGCGGTCTGGTATGGGCCGGAGGAACCCGAACCCAAACGGTCACCGCGTACTCTCAGGATGACCTTTCGCTCGTGTGGGATTCACGCTCCGAGGATATTGAGATGCTCACCCCGCGCGAGCTCTACGTGGCTCCTGACGGATCTGTACTCGTGACCGGTGCCGGCGGTTACCAGGTTATTTCTGCTGCTAACGATAAGGGGGAGCGCACCGTCAGCCCCCTGCGGGATTTTGGTCCCGCAATGCTACTCGGTCCCATTGCCGATGAGGAAAGCGGCCTGCTGTATGTCCCGAATATTATCAAGGACGAAATCTGGGTTATCGATCTGAAGACCTGGGAGCGGGTTAATGTTTTTCCCGTGCGGGGTGGTCAGGATGCTGAAACCTCCGTTATGGTACACGGCGCGGAGATTGACCCCGCCCGTGGGGAGCTTTATATTTCGGCACAGGGAGCTGAAAGCAAGAACTCCGGCCTGTACATTCTGAGCCTGGAGGGCGAACAGCTGGCTTATATTCCCTTTGGCCGGATGCCCACCGATATTCTCTTCGATTCGAAGCGTCATCTGCTCTACGTCGCGGACTTTGGCGGTAAGGGAGAGCCCTCCATCGCCGGTGGTGGCACCATCACGGTGATCAACTCTTTGACCCGAGAAGTTGTTGAGACGATTCAAGTAGCTCCTACCCGCATCAATCATCAGGTGCTGCTCTCCGACGGCTCGGTAATCGCTATCGACAAGGCCGGAGACTATCCCGCGGCTACCGTACCCTACGTGCTGGATGCTCGTAGCGGTCAGTATTACGAGTCGAAGAACGAATCACGCCCCGGAGAAGAACTGAACTCTATCGTTCGCGATGGGTTGGCTCGTGTGCGTGTTACGGGGGAATAGTCGGAGGACTCAGAGGGCTCTGGCTCGTTGAACCTTGGGCGGCAGCCCGTGTTTTCCAGTGGGGGAGAGGCCGAGATGTTAGCGCGAATAGCGCTCGCGATGCGTAGAAAATAGGCCGGATGCGCGATGTATTTAAAGTATCCTCGGCAAGCCTGTCACGGGATATATCAAAAAGTAGTAAAATATAAATATCTACCACCTTTGTTTGACACATTGCGCGGTAGATTTCTCGAGGCCCCTTCAGTTTCTTATGCGTCAGGAACTACACGAAGGGGCCTCCTGCTTTAACTGTCTAATAAGGAGTTCACTCCCGCTAGGCCCGATGCATGGGCGGAAGATGTCTGCAATGATGCGGTAAGACTGGGGTAAGACAGGCGCAGAAGAGACGGTAATCATGTTTGTGAAACCCTTGCAATGCCCGAGTGGTTCCTGTAGAGTATTAAGACTGTGCGGCTGTATCCAAATAGCCGCGCAACCACGGGCTTCTCGTGCCAGTGCATAATGCCGCTAATTACGGGTGGATACGCCCGCTTCACGCGGGTCCAAATGCTTCTGGCATGGGTTTGCCCCAGGCGTTTCCGCTAACCCCTTCCCTAGAGCTGGGGCCCGGGGCGTCAACCAATCCCGTAAAAATGTTCCGCAAGGCTGGCTCACGCCTCAAGTGAGTCGGAACCGGCGAGACGACAGGAGAAATATGATTCAGCAGGAGTCGCGACTGAAGGTCGCCGACAACACTGGTGCGAAGGAAATCCTGACCATCCGTGTTCTCGGTGGTTCCTCGCGTCGCTACGCAGGCATCGGCGACATCATTGTCGCAACCGTCAAGGATGCAATCCCCGGCGGTACCGTAAAGAAGGGTGACGTTGTCAAGGCAGTCGTCGTCCGCACCAAGAAGGAAACCCGTCGTCCCGACGGCTCCTACATCAAGTTCGACGAGAACTCCGCAGTGATCCTGAAGAACACTGATGGTGATCCCCGTGGTACCCGTATCTTCGGCCCCGTGGGTCGTGAGCTTCGCGACAAGAAGTTCATGAAGATCGTTTCGCTGGCTCCGGAGGTGCTCTAATTCATGGCTAAGATCAAGTCCGGCGACCTGGTTCAGGTTATTTCCGGTGCAGATAAGGGCAAGCAGGGCAAGGTTCTGAAGGTTCTCCCCAAGGAAAACCGCGTGATTGTTGAGGGCGTTAAGGTCGTCACCAAGCACACCAAGGCTAACCCCCTGACCGGCGCAGCAGGCGGCATTCAGAAGGTTGAGGCACCGATCCACGTTTCTAACGTTGCGATTGTTGACCCCGAGACCAAGAAGCCGACCCGTGTTGGTTTCCGCCTCGAGACTGTAGAGCGTGACGGCAAGGAGCGCACCGTTCGCGTGCGCGTTGCTAAGCGTT
Organism: Rothia sp. SCPM-O-B-18226 (M350); assembly: GCF_058213595.1. Taxonomy (NCBI): domain Bacteria; kingdom Bacillati; phylum Actinomycetota; class Actinomycetes; order Micrococcales; family Micrococcaceae; genus Rothia; species Rothia sp. SCPM-O-B-18226 (M350). The sequence goes on from NZ_JBYQJS010000001.1 coordinate 530,994, forward strand.
CGGGTAAGGACATCTAATGACCGAAACCAAGATCACCCCCCGCTTCAAGACCAAGTACGCTGAGGTCGTCGTTCCCGCTCTGCAGGAAGAGTTCAAGTACGAGAACGTCATGCAGACCCCGAAGATCGTTAAGGTCGTCGTAAACATGGGTGTTGGCGAGGCAGCTCGCGACGCAAAGCTCATGGATGGCGCTATTCGCGATCTCACCGCAATCACCGGTCAGAAGCCGATTGTTACCCGCGCTAAGAAGTCCATCGCACAGTTCAAGCTGCGCGAAGGTATGCCCATCGGTGCACACGTCACCCTGCGTGGCGACCGCATGTGGGAATTCCTGGACCGCCTCGTCACCCTGGCACTGCCCCGAATCCGCGACTTCCGCGGCCTCTCGGATCGCCAGTTCGACGGTAACGGTAACTACACCTTCGGTCTGACCGAGCAGTCCATGTTCCACGAAATCGATCAGGACTCGATCGACCGCGTGCGTGGCATGGACATTACCGTGGTGACCTCCGCGAAGACCGACGACGAGGGCCGTGCCATTCTGAAGGCACTGGGCTTCCCGTTCAAGACCAAGTAACGACTACGTTGTAGGTCCAGACCCCGTTACCGCGGGGTAGGGAAACCACAACGAGGAAGGGCACAAGCCCACAATGACTATGACTGATCCGGTCGCAGATATGCTGACCCGTTTGCGCAACGCAAACTCCGCATACCACGACACCGTATCCATGCCCTACTCCAAGCTGAAGTCTCGCATCGCCGAGATCCTGAAGGCTGAGGGTTACATCGCCGACGTTAAGGTTGAGGATGCAAAGGTCGGCAAGACCCTGACCCTCGTCCTCAAGTACGGTCCGTCCCGCGAGCGTTCCATCGCTGGCGTGCGTCGTATTTCCAAGCCGGGCCTGCGTACCTACGCAAAGTCCACCAACCTGCCCCAGGTTCTGGGTGGCCTCGGCATCGCAATCCTGTCCACCTCTTCGGGTCTGCTGACTGACAAGCAGGCTGCGAAGAAGGGTGTGGGCGGCGAAGTCATCGCTTACATCTGGTAGTCGGTTAGAAGAGAAAGGAAGAGAATAATGTCACGTATTGGACGTCTCCCCATCTCGGTTCCCGCCGGCGTTGAGGTTAAGGTCGATGGCAACCTGGTCACCGTTAAGGGCGCAAAGGGCGAGCTCTCCCACAAGGTTGCTTCCCCCATCACTGTCGCTCTGAACGACAACGAGATCGTCGTGTCTCGTCCCAACGACGAGCGCCTGTCTCGCTCGCTGCACGGTCTGACTCGTACCCTGATTCAGAACCTGATCATCGGCGTGACCTCCGGCTTCGAGAAGAAGCTGGAAATCGTCGGTACCGGTTACCGTGTGACCCCGAAGGGTAACGACCTGGAGTTCGCTCTGGGCTACTCCCACCCGATCAACATCACCGCTCCCGAGGGTATTACCTTCGCAGTGGAGGGTGCTAACAAGCTGACCGTGTCGGGTATCGACAAGCAGCTTGTTGGTCAGGTTGCAGCAAACATTCGTGGTCTGCGTAAGCCCGATCCCTACAAGGGCAAGGGTGTTCGCTACGCAGGTGAGCACATCCGCCGCAAGGTCGGAAAGGCTGGTAAGTAAACATGGCTATCAAGTCGAAGGCAGCGCAGCGTGCACGTCGTCACGCTCGCATCCGCAAGTACGTTTCGGGTACCGCTGCGCGTCCGCGCCTGTGCGTCACCCGTTCGACCCGTCACATGTTCGTTCAGGTTATCGACGATGTCAAGGGCGTGACCCTGGCATCCGCTTCCACCATGGAAGCAGAGCTGCGTGCAGCTGACCTGGACAAGACCGCTAAGGCAAAGCGCGTTGGTGAGCTCGTTGCAGAGCGCGCCAAGGCAGCAGGCGTTGAGGCAGTCGTGTTCGACCGCGGTGGTAACAAGTACCACGGCCGTGTTGCAGCCGTTGCTGACGGTGCACGCGAAGGGGGTCTTGCACTCTAATGAGCGAGCAGAACGTAAAGGAAACTCAGGTGAGCGAAGCAGTAGTAGCTGAAACCGCTGAGACCTCCAACCAGCGCGAGGAGCGCCGCAACAACCGCGGCGAGCGTCGTGGCCGTGGCGAGCGCCGCAACAACCGCGCTCGCGAGGAGGAGAAGGACAAGTACATCGAGCGCGTTGTGACCATCAACCGCGTTTCCAAGGTCGTCAAGGGTGGTCGTCGCTTCAGCTTCACCGCACTGGTCGTCGTTGGTGACGGTAACGGCCTGGTCGGCGTTGGCTACGGTAAGGCTAAGGAAGTCCCCGCAGCAATCTCCAAGGGTGTCGAGGAAGCAAAGAAGAACTTCTTCCGCGTTCCCCGCATCGAGAACCGCACCATCCCGCACCGCGTGCAGGGTGAGGCAGCTGCAGGCGTTGTGATGCTCCGTCCGGCAACCGCTGGTACCGGTGTTATCGCAGGTGGCCCCGTGCGTGCAGTACTCGAGTGCGCAGGCATTCACGATGTGCTGTCCAAGTCGCTCGGTTCCTCGAACCAGATCAACATCGTTCACGCAACCGTTGCAGCACTCAAGCAGCTTGAGGAGCCCCTGGCAGTGGCAGCCCGCCGTGGCCTGCCCACCGACGAGGTTATCCCCAGCTACCTGCGCAACACCAAGTCTGATAAGGCAGGTGCGTAGTAATGGCCAAGCGTATTCAGCCCAGCGACGCAAAGCTGGAAATCACCCAGGTCAAGTCCTATGTTGGTCAGAAGCAGAACATGCGTGAAACCCTCCGTTCCCTGGGCCTCAAGCGCCCCGGTAACAAGGTTGTTCGCACTGCTGACCCCGTCACCGTTGGCATGGTTAACACCGTTGCTCACCTGGTGAAGGTTGAGGAGGTCAAGTAAAGATGGCAGAAGCTATCAAGATTCACGATCTGCGCCCGGCACCGGGTGCCCACAAGGCAAAGACCCGCGTTGGCCGCGGTGAAGGCTCCAAGGGTAAGACCGCAGGTCGCGGTACCAAGGGTACCAAGGCACGCTACCAGGTTCGTGCAGGCTTCGAAGGCGGCCAGCTGCCGCTGCACATGCGCCTGCCGAAGCTGCGCGGTTTCAAGAACCCCTTCCGCACCGAGTACCAGGTTGTTAACCTGGACCGCATCCAGGAGCTGTTCCCCAACGGTGGCGACGTCACCGTTGAGGCACTGGTTGCCAAGGGCGCCGTTCGCAAGAACGAGCTCGTGAAGGTTCTGGGCAACGGCGAAATCTCCGTCAAGGTGAACGTTGTTGTCGACAAGGCATCGGCTTCCGCTATCGAGAAGATCGAGGCCGCTGGCGGTTCCGTAACCGTTAAGTAGTCTTAGCTACTGAAAGCCCCCGCTCGGATGATTCGAGCGGGGGCTTTTGCATGAAAAGTTATTCTGAAGGTTCTATATATCTGTTTTGGTATATATCGATAGGTTGCTTGAAGGCCCTTTGACAGTGCGCGAGAGGTAAAAATCACGCTAGAAGAATATAAAACATACATATTCTCGTGAGAAGTTATCTTTCATCCGCCCAAACACGATAGACTGGAAGATGTGTTTACTGCGCCCTAAAACTCTTTGAGGGGAGGGGCGCCCCATAGATTTACAGGAGGACATGTGCTGAGCGCAGTGGGGCGAGTCTTTAAGACTGCCGATTTGCGGCGTAAGCTGCTGTTTACCCTGGCAATGATTGTGCTGTACCGTTTGGGTACCTTTATCCCCGCACCGGGTGTTTCCTATGGAAACGTGCAACAGTGTCTTGAAGCCAACACTACCAGTGGTGGAGTCTACGATATTGTGAACCTCTTCAGCGGTGGCGCCCTGCTGCAGCTGTCAATCTTTGCCCTCGGCGTGATGCCGTACATTACTGCATCCATTATCATTCAGCTGCTGCGCGTGGTCATCCCGCGATTCCAGGAGCTGCATGAAGAGGGTGCCCAGGGTCAGGCAAAGCTAACGCAGTACACCCGTTACCTCACCATCGCTCTCGCACTGCTGAACGCTACCACCATCGTCTCGATGGCGCGCTCCGGCGTTCTGCTGGGTAATTGCCCCGGCATCATCCCCCAGGATGACGTGATGCACATTCTGCTCATCATCGTCACCCTGTGCGCCGGTACCACCGTCATCATGTGGATGGGCGAGCAGATTACCGAGCGCGGCGTGGGCAACGGTATGTCCTTGCTGATTTTCACCTCTATCGCCTCCTCCTTCCCGAATGCTTTGGGCTCCATCCAGAGGACCCACGGTTGGGGTATTTTCGCAGCGGTCTGCGGTATCGGCCTCGTCGTGATGCTTGCCGTGGTGTACGTGGAGCAATCGGTTCGCCGTATCCCCGTGCAGTACGCCAAGCGTATGATTGGTCGTCGCACCATCGGCGGAACCAGCACCTACATTCCGCTGAAGGTCAATATGGCCGGTGTGATTCCGCTGATTTTTGCCTCCTCCCTGTTGACCCTGCCCGGTCTGCTGGCTCAGTTCAACACCCCTACCGACGGCTCAACCCCGCCGGACTGGGTGAACTGGATTAACGCATACCTGGTGCGTGGCGATCACCCGCTGTACATCGTTCTCTACTTCTTCATGATTATTGGCTTCGCCTACTTCTACGTGGCGGTTACCTTTGATCCGGTTGAGGTCGCGGACAACATGAAGAAGTACGGCGGTTTCATCCCCGGTATTCGTGCGGGCAAGCCGACCGAGCGTTACCTCAGCTACGTGCTTAACCGCATCACCCTGCCCGGTGCGCTGTACCTGGGCGTCATCTCCATGATTCCCCTCGTTGCGCTGATTCTGTTCAACGCAAACCAGAACTTCCCGTTCGGCGGCGCGTCGCTGCTGATCGTGGTGGGTGTTGGTCTTGATACTCTCAAGCAGATTAACGCCCAGCTCCAACAACGAAACTACGAAGGATTGCTCCGATGAACCGTCTGCTCATCGTTGGCCCTCCCGGTGCCGGTAAGGGCACCCAGGCCGTCAAGATTGCTGAAGCGCTGAAGATTCCCGCCATCTCCACTGGCGATATCTTCCGCAAGAACATTAAGGAAGAGACCGAGCTCGGTAAGGAAGCGAAGTCGTACATCGACTCCGGCAACCTGGTTCCCGACTCTGTCACCAACAACATGGTGCGTGCCCGCCTCGATGAGGGCGACGTCTCCAACGGATTCCTGCTGGATGGCTACCCCCGCAACACCGCACAGGTGCACGAGCTCGACTCCATCCTGGAAGCCAAGGGCGAGAAGATCGACCGCGTTCTGCTGCTGGTGGCCGACAACGACGAGCTGGTCGAGCGTCTGCTCAACCGCGCCGCTGAGCAGGGTCGCACCGATGACAACGAAGAGGTCATCCGTCACCGCCTGAAGGTCTATGAGGAAGAGACCGCACCGCTGATCGCGATTTACCGTGAGCGCGGTATCGTCAAGGAAGTGAACGGCCTGGGCGAAATCGCCGAGGTGACCGAGCGCATCCTCGACGCACTGAAGTAACCCTCTGCTGTACCCCCGCGATTGTGGTGCCTGATGCATCACAAAGACTTGCGGGGGTACAGTGCTGTCTGTAGAGTTCTAAGCTTGGGCGTGTAGCCCCCCCAACCCAGAAGGAGCCGTATCGTGGCACGAGTCGAAATCAAAACCAACGCACAGCTTCAGCAGATGGCTCGTGCCGGAGTCATCACCAGCCGCGCCCTCGATGCGGCTGTCGCTGCCGCGCGCCCCGGCGTGACTACGGCCGAGGTGAACGCGGCCTTCGAGCGCACCATGCTGGAACTGGGAGGAACCTCCAACTTCTACGGGTACTACGACTACCCGGCTACCGTATGCACCTCCGTCAACCACGAGGTGGTGCACGGAATCCCCGGCGACTATGTTCTGAAGGACGGCGACATCCTTTCGATTGACGGTGGCGCATATGTGATTGACCCCGCCACCAACCGTCAGTGGCACGGCGATTCTGCACGCACCGTACTGATCGGCAACGCGAGCGAAGCCCGCGCCGAGCTGTCCGCCGTTACCCGCGAAGCCATGTGGCACGGTATCGCCGCACTGGCCACGGCAAAGAAGGTCGGTGAAATCGGCCTGGCTATCGAAGCATACGTTACCGAAGAATACGGCGATAAGTACGGCATTATTGAAGACTACGTGGGCCACGGTATCGGTTCGCAGATGCACATGGCTCCGGATGTGCTGAACTACGCCGTGCGCGACTTGGGCCCCCGAATTAAGCCCGGTATGGCTTTCGCTATTGAGCCGATGCTTGTCACCGGGTCCATTGAAACTAAGGTCCTTTCTGATGATTGGACTGTTGTGACCGTTGACGGATCCGATGCCTGCCAGTGGGAACACTCGGTTGCCGTGCACAGCGAAGGTATCTGGGTTCTGACTGCAGAAGACGGTGGCGCAAGCGAGCTGGCCCGTTTCGGCATCACCCCCGTGCCCATCCCCGCCTAATACAGTCGCCAGTGGGAAGTAGCCCACGCGACGCATCCCAAGCATCAACCACACAGGAAGAAGCTCCATGAGCGAAACTCTTACCGGGTGCGAGAAAACCGAGCCTACCTCGACGAAGGTACCGGTCGAAATCTCCACCACCCGCCCCAAGCCCGGGCAGATTACCCTCAAGGCCCCGCGCCGCACGAAACCGCCGAAGCATATTGCGGATTTCGACATGGCCGGCCGCCGTGAATTTCTGAAGGAACTGGGTTACCAGCCCTTCCGTGCGTCCCAGCTATCGAAGCACTACTTTGAGCGTTTGGTGACCGACCCCGCCGAGATGACGGATCTGCCCGCCAAGGAACGCGAGCAGATGGTCGCGCAGGCCATGCCCCGACTGCTGACTCCGGTACGCACGCTGGAAGCAGACGGTGGGGATACCATCAAGGTCGTGCACCGTCTCTTTGACGGTGCGCTCATTGAGTCCGTCATTATGCGCTATGACAACCGCGTGACCATGTGCATCTCCTCGCAGGCTGGCTGCGGTATGAACTGCCCCTTCTGTGCAACCGGTCAGCAGGGTTTGACCCGTAACCTCTCTACTGCAGAAATTGTGGAGCAGGTCGTAGCTGGTGCCCGATATCTGAAGCAGATGAAGGGCCTGGAAGAAGCAGAAGGCGGTTCTGAGGATACTCGTCCGCTGCGTGTTTCCAACATTGTCTTCATGGGTATGGGTGAGGCGCTCGCTAACTACAAGTCGACGATGGGGGCCATTCACCGCCTGATTGATCCGGCTCCGGAGGGCCTGGGTATCTCGGCGCGCGGTCTGACCATGTCGACCGTGGGCCTGGTTCCGGGTATCCGCAAGTTCGAGATGGAGAAGCTGCCCATCACTCTGGCGCTGTCTCTGCACGCGCCGGATGATGAGCTGCGTGACGAGCTGATCCCGATTAACCAGCGCTGGAAGGTCGACGAGACTCTGGACGCCGCCTACGACTACTACCGCACGACCGGTCGTCGCATCTCGATTGAGTACGCGCTGATTCGCGATATTAACGATCAGGGCTGGCGCGCTGATCTGCTGGGCAAGAAGCTGGCGCAGCGCGGCCGCGGTTGGGTACACGTGAACCCGATTCCGTTGAACCCGACCCCGGGTTCGAAGTGGACGGCTTCTCGCAAGGGCGTGGAGCAGAACTTCGTGGAGCGCCTGCGTGCCCACGGTATTCCGACGACGATTCGCGATACTCGCGGTTCCGATATTGACGGTGCATGCGGCCAGCTTGCTGCTAAGGAAGAGGAAGAGTAGCAGATGTGTGGACGGGGCGGTGCCCCTCCTCCTTGAAAAATGTCAAGGCGTTTTTCGGGGACTTGCTCGGGAATGAGCCGGGTGAGGGGGGCCGCCCTTCTGTCTTCCGCGGAGTCGTGATATGCGGGATGCTTTACCTCTTAGCATTGCGGGTTAAGTGCCAGATGTCATAAATATCACGGTTGTTTTTAAAGATGATTTGCCGTAGAGTTATGAGTTGGTTGTTTATGCCGGTGTTAAGTGCGCCTTAAAACGCCTGCACCTCACCTCGGTGAGCTCATAAACAGAAGATACATTTGTCCGACGCAACTGCGCCGGGCACCGACGTTAGCGGAGGATATGGCTAAGAAAGACGGCGTCATCGAGATCGAAGGCTCTGTGGTTGAAGCTCTGCCCAACGCGATGTTCCGTGTTGAGCTGGATAACGGCCACAAGGTTCTCGCACACATCTCGGGCAAGATGCGTCAGCACTATATTCGAATCCTGCCTGAGGACCGAGTGGTAGTGGAACTGAGCCCCTACGACCTTTCCCGAGGTCGTATCGTCTACCGTTACAAGTAAACCCGAGATAAACGTCGCCCACCGGCGGCGTTTAAATCGTGTTCAAAGGGATAAATAGTTCCCCAACGTAAGTGAGGGAACCTCTTATCTCGCCAGTAATCAAGTTGCAATCAAAAGGAATGCGATGAAGGTCAAGCCGAGCGTTAAGCCGATCTGCGATAAGTGCAAGGTGATCCGCCGTCACGGTGTGGTCATGGTGATCTGCGAAAACCCGCGCCACAAGCAGCGCCAGGGCTAATCCCTAGCAGCTGACTTCATAACCGCCTACGGGCGGAATTGTCATAGGCACCGCTCCGAAGTAGCGTCCAATGTGGCGACTTCGGATACCTCCGGACTCAGAGGCCGGGGACCGGGACAGAACAACCCGGGCAGTGATGCTAAAGACCTCTGGAAAACAACAAGGAGAAGCCAGTATGGCACGTCTCGCTGGAGTTGATATTCCCCGCGAAAAGCGCGTGGAAGTTGCTCTCACTTACATCTACGGCGTGGGTAAGACCCGTGCACACGAAACCCTCGCTGCTACCGGCGTCAACCCTGACACCCGCGTCAAGGACCTGACCGACCAGGAGCTCGTGGCACTTCGTGACTTCATCGAAGGCAACTACAAGGTTGAAGGTGATCTTCGCCGCGAGGTTGCAGCTGACATTCGCCGCAAGGTCGAAATCGGCTCCTACCAGGGCCTGCGCCACCGCCGCGGCCTGCCGGTTCACGGTCAGCGCACCAAGACCAACGCACGTACCCGTAAGGGCCCGAAGCGTACCGTCGCAGGTAAGAAGAAGTAAGACACGTTGCTCTGTTGGGTATCTCTACCCGACCAACGTATTAGTAAACCTTTGTAGGAGAATCAAAAATGCCTCCCAAGACTCGCGCTGCGGCAGCTCGTAAGACCAACCGCCGCAAGGTTAGCAAGAACATCGTTGCTGGTCAGGCTCACATCAAGTCGACCTTCAACAACACCATCGTCTCCATCACCGATCCCACCGGTGCAGTGATTTCCTGGTCCTCCGCTGGCGACATGGGCTTCAAGGGCTCCCGTAAGTCTACCCCCTACGCCGCTCAGCTGGCTGCCGAGGCCGCTGCAAACCGCGCCAAGGAGCACGGCGTCCGCAAGGTCGACGTCTTCGTCAAGGGCCCCGGTTCCGGTCGCGAAACCGCAATCCGTTCCCTGCAGGCTGCAGGCCTCGAGGTCGGTTCGATTCAGGACGTTACCCCCGTTGCACACAACGGCTGCCGTCCTCCGAAGCGTCGCCGCGTCTAATTAGGTTTCGTCCTAATCCCTCGACGGGTACACTCCACGGAGCGTACCCGGAGAGCACAGACACCCGTCTGCTTCCTAAGATATGTTTTCCCCAACCTGTGGGCTCATATAGCGGAGCTCACCGAAAGGAAACAAAGTGCTCATTGCACAGCGCCCCACTCTGACTGAAGAGGTCGTAGCGCCCAACCGCTCGCGCTTCACCATCGAGCCTCTGGAGCCCGGTTTCGGCTACACCATGGGTAACTCCCTCCGCCGTACTTTGCTGTCCTCCATTCCTGGCGCCGCTGTTACCAGCGTCCGCATCGATGGTGTACTGCACGAGTTCAGCACTGTTCCCGGCGTGACCGAGGACGTCACCGAGATCATCTTGAACATCAAGAAGCTCTCCATCTCTTCTGAGAACGACGAGCCCGTCGTGGCCTACCTGCGCAAGCAGGGCGAAGGTGAACTGACCGCAGGCGACATCGAGGTTCCCGCTGGCGTGGAGATCCACAACCCGGACCTGCACCTGGCAACCCTGAACGCCTCGGCAAACTTCAACGCTGAGCTGGTTATTGAGCGTGGTCGCGGCTACGTGACCGCTGCACAGAACAAGGTCGGTGACGGTGAGATTGGCCGTATTCCGGTTGACTCCATCTACTCCCCGGTTCTGAAGGTTACCTTCAGCGTGAACGCGACCCGTGTTGAGCAGCGCACCGACTTCGACAGCCTGACCCTGGACGTCGAAACCAAGGAAGCCATCGCACCGCGTGACGCCGTTGCTTCTGCAGGCAGCACCCTGGTCGAGCTCTTCGGCCTGGCACGTGAGCTGAACATTGCAGCTGAGGGTATCGAAGTTGGCCCGTCGCCCGCCGACGAGTCCATGGCCGCCGATCTGGCACTGCCGATCGAGGACCTGAACATGTCCGTCCGCTCCTACAACTGCCTCAAGCGCGAGGGCATCCACACCGTGGGTGAGCTCGTGACCCGCAGTGAAGCTGACCTGATGGACATCCGTAACTTCGGTGCTAAGTCCATTGACGAGGTCAAGGCAAAGCTCATCGAGCTCGGCCTGGCCCTGAAGGACTCCCCTCCCGGTTTCGAGCCTGCTGCACGCCCGCTTGATGACGAAGACGGTTCCGGCGAATAATTTCGACCGAATAGTTCACCCGGTTCCACCGGGATCAGTCAAACTTGATTCCCTAAGAGGCTCCGCTGCTGGGGCGTTAGGGAACGCAACTATGGAGATTTAACTATGCCTACTCCCACTAAGGGTCCCCGCCTCGGCGGTTCCCCGACCCACGAGCGCCACATGCTCAACAACCTGTCGGCGCAGCTGTTCCAGCACAAGCGCATCACCACCACCCTGACCAAGGCAAAGCGCCTGCGTCCGGTGGCAGAGCGCTTCATCACCTTCGGTAAGAAGGGCGACCTGGCTGCTCGCCGTCGCGTGCTGCGTTCCATCACCGACAAGTCCGTCGTGCACGAGCTCTTCACCGTTATTGCTCCGGCAATGGCAGAGCGCCCCGGTGGTTACACCCGCATCATCAAGATCGGTAACCGTAAGGGTGACAACGCTCCCATGGCAGTCATCGAGCTCGTCATGGAGCCCGTTGCAACCAAGGGTGCAGTTGCTGAGGCAACCAAGGTTGCTGAGAAGGCAGCTGAGGCTCCCAAGGCTGAAGCAGCTGAGGGCCTGCCCGCAGGTTCCCACGCACCCCTGGAGTCCGGCGAGGCTCCCGAGGGCTTCGAGGTTAAGGGTAACGCCGATTCCATGAAGTACCACGTGCCCGGTTCTCGCTGGTACTCCAGCACCAAGGCTGAAATCTGGTTCGACTCCGCTGAGTCGGCAGAGGCTGCAGGTTACGCCCCCGCAGGTGGCGCAGCAGCACAGAAGGTTTCCGAGTAATACGGATCCCAGCTGATTTAGGCTAAGCCTAAAATATGTCAATCCGCCGTCCACTGCTGTGGGCGGCGGATTGGTGTATCTGCATACTTAACGAGGAGACGGTTCTTTGCGCATTCGCTATACAAGAACCGATCCGTATTCTTCAACCGTCCTTTACCGCTGAAAGGCACACCAATGCATAACGCTACTGCTTTAGAGAACCGTGAAGAACAGCCCTTCACTGCTACGCACCGCGTGCGAATTGATTGTGCCTACGACGGTTCTCTTTTTAGCGGGTGGGCTGCCCAACCGAATCTGGTTACCGTGCAGGGGGTCATTGAGAACGCCCTTGAACTGATTTTGCGGGCGCCTCACCGTGTGGTGGTCGCGGGCCGAACCGATGCCGGTGTGCATGCGGAGGCCCAGACCCTGCATTGCAATCTGAACGATGAGGATTGGACTCGCCTGCAAGGTCGAACGGGGGAGGACGACCCGACGGCTGCCCTGGGCCGCCGCCTCACCGGCGCTCTTCAGCGTTGTCTTTACGAAGCGGAAGAGCAGTTGAACTTGCCGAAGAACGTTCGCGGTATTCTGCAGGGCGCTATTCAGATTCATCGCGTGAGCGAAGTTTCTTTTGAATTTGATGCGCGCTTTTCGGCTACCGGTCGCCGCTACGTATATCGCATTGCAGATGGCGCGGCGGATGGTCTTAACCCCCTGCACCGTACCTACACCTGGGCAGTACCTGAGCGTCTGGATTGCGCTGATCTTAACGAATCGGCACAGCAACTACTCGGTCTGCGCGATTTCCTCTCCTTCTGTAAGCCGCGTGAAGGCGCGACCACGATTCGTGAACTGCGAGAGCTTAGCTTCACTCGCACAGAGAGCGGTCTTATTGAGGTGCGTGTGGTGGCTGATGCCTTCTGTCATCACATGGTGCGTTCGCTTGTGGGCGCGCTGGTGCTCTACGGCACGGGTAAACGTGACGCCGCCTGGTTGCGTGAGCGGATCGAGAACCCGGGACGCGAGGCTTCACTGACTCTGGCGCCTCCGCATGCTCTGGCACTAGCTGAGATTTACTACCCTGCCCCGGAGTTGTATGGAGAGCAGGCGGAACGTGCTCGAGCAAAGCGCGAGGACTACGAAGCACAGAGCGCTTAACACCCTGTGTATATTGAGTCTCGTCACATGCTGAAAGTGATGAGGGGCTCAACAGGGGAGTGCAATCGTCGAGGGTGAATTACACGGATGGAATTTAAAATGTGTTTAAGGCAAAAAAGCCCTATTTTTAAGGCTTTGGCGGTGGATTAAGCACTCGACGTCCTGTATAGTCTTGATATGTTGTGCGTGTTCTACCCGAGCGCGCTCTAAATCGCTGTCTAGTTGCAGGACGTTAAGGCGGTCTAGAGTACGGGCAGAACGGGCGGCAGCTCGGTCCTCACCCGGGTGTTCGTCATGCACGTAAGTAAAAGGCGCGATACCCAACTAAGCGCCGTATGTACATTTCGAGACAAAGGCCAATATTTTGCGCACTTATACTCCCAAGCCCGGCGAAGTCGAGCGCCAGTGGCACGTCATTGACGCCACCGACGTTGTTCTCGGCCGCCTCGCAAGCCAGACCGCTATCCTGCTGCGCGGTAAGCACAAGCCGACTTTTGCTCCCCACGTTGACACCGGTGACTTCGTTATCATCGTGAACGCTGAGAAGGTCGCCCTGACCGGTGCAAAGCTCGAGCAGAAGCGTGCATACCGCCACTCGGGTTACCCCGGCGGTCTGAAGTCCGTGAACTACGCAGAGCTGCTTGAGACCAACCCCGTTCGCGCGGTTGAGAAGGCTGTTAAGGGCATGCTGCCCAAGAACAAGCTTGCTGCACAGCAGCTCAAGAAGCTGAAGGTCTACGCTGGCCCCGAGCACCCGCACGCGGCACAGCAGCCCAAGACCTACGAATTCAACCAGGTCGCCCAGTAATTCGGGCCTACGAAGAAACAATAGGAGAAATCGTGGCTCAGAACGAAGAGCAGATCGTAGTCGAGGAAGAGCTGACCAGCTACACCTCGGAGTCCGCTGCCCCCGCAGCGGCTAAGGCAGCACGTCCGGCACTGACCGTTGCAGGCGCAGCAGTTGGTCGCCGCAAGGAAGCAGTGGCACGCGTTCGCGTTGTGCCCGGTTCCGGTAACTGGACCATCAACGGTCGTAGCCTGGAAGACTACTTCCCCAACAAGCTGCACCAGCAGGACGTCAACCAGCCCTTCAAGCTCCTGGAGCTCGAGGGTGCATACGACGTCATCGCACGCATCAACGGTGGTGGCCCCTCCGGTCAGGCAGGTGCTCTGCGCCTGGGTATCGCTCGTGCACTGAACGAGATTGACCGCGAGAACAACCGCCCCGCACTGAAGAAGGCTGGCTACCTGACCCGTGACGCACGCGTCATCGAGCGTAAGAAGGCTGGTCTTAAGAAGGCACGCAAGGCTTCGCAGTTCTCCAAGCGTTAATCGCTGGTTTTTACGAAGCGTTACGCCCCGCTTCTCCTTCGGGAGATTCGGGGCGTTTTGCGTATCTACTGACCGTGAGCGTTACAAGGTTATAGGGTGCATATAACTGTTACGTTTGTTCATCGAAGAGCACACCGGTAGAGTTAAAGAGTCAAAGCAGACAGGAAGAAAAGAGTACTCATGGCAGAGCAGAATCCCTCCACCCAGCCCGAAGAGAAGGCAGTGGAGGCTCCTCAGACTGAATCCCACCACCACGCCGCTGAAGGCGCACACGCACACACCGGTTCTGAGAAGAAACAAGCCATCAAGGAAGCCCTGAAGCCCCAGGCACGCCGCACCTCCGTTGTCGAGGACTACTCGGCAGAGCTGGACGAAATGGCTTCCCTTACCCGCGCCCTCGGCAAGGACAAGAAGGACGACGAAACCTCGCAGGCATGGAAGAAGGGCTACCCCTACGACACCAAGCTCAGCCGTAAGGCATACGAGAAGGAAAAGCGCGCCCTGCAGATTGAGCTGCTGAAGCTGCAGCTCTGGGCGAAGTCCACCGGTCAGAAGATCCTCATCATCTTTGAGGGCCGTGACGCAGCAGGTAAGGGTGGCTCCATCAAGCGCTTCACCGAGCACCTGAACCCCCGTGGCGCTCGCGTTGTGGCACTGGAGAAGCCGACCGATATCGAGCAGACCCAGTGGTACTTCCAGCGTTACATCAAGCACCTGCCCTCCGGCGGCGAAATCGTCCTGATGGACCGCTCCTGGTACAACCGTGCCGGCGTTGAGCGCGTTATGGGCTACTGCACCCAGGCACAGTACTTCGAGTTCATGCGCGAAGTTCCGGACCTGGAGCGCATGCTGGTGAACTCCGGTATCCATATCATCAAGTTCTGGTTCTCCGTCACCCGCGAAGAGCAGCTCGCACGCTTCACCTCCCGCCGTACCGACCCGGTTCGCCAGTGGAAGCTTTCCCCCACCGACCTGGCATCCCTGGACAAGTGGGACGACTACACCGCGGCGAAGGAAGCAATGTTCTTCTACACCCACACCGGTGACGCCCCCTGGACCGTTATCAAGTCCAACGACAAGAAGCGCGCACGTCTGGAAGCAATGCGTTACGTGCTCTCCCAGTTCGACTACCCCTCCAAGGACGAGGCAGTCGTGGGCGAGCTCGACTCGCTAATCGTCCGCTCTGCATCGGACGTTTTCGAGGATGAGTCCGGTGACTCTCCCGACGGCTTCCCGGTCGTCAAGTAAGCGTTGATAGATAGGGGAGAGCAACAACTCAACCCTGCGGCGATATAACCGACAAACAGCTTGCGCTGTGAAGGTGCCTGCCTCTCTTTTCCCTCTCTGGGAACTGAGAGCAGGCACCTTTGCGTGTCTATAGAAACATTGGCTATGAAGCAGATATGTAGCCGCTGAAAATCACTTTCTGATTCTGAAGAAAATGCGGTGTATACGCCTGAGGAGAGTTATGCGCATCGTAAAATGAAAGGGTGACTGAACGACTTTTTGGAACCGACGGCGTACGCGGTCTGGCAAACGATGTAATTACTCCCGCCCTGGCTATGGAGCTCGCGCAGGCGGCCTCTATTGTGCTGGGCTTTGACACGGTAGAAGAGGGCGTACGCCCCCGTGCCGTAATCGCAAATGACTCCCGATCCTCTGCAGACTTTATTGTCTCTGCGATGAAGGCTGGCTTCGCTAGCGCAGGTGTTGACGTGCTGGACGCCGGCATTGTCCCCACCCCCGCAGCAGCTTACCTGGTGGCACACACCGGTGCTGACTTCGGCGTGATGATTTCTGCATCGCACAACCCGGCAGCGGACAACGGCATTAAGTTCCTGGCCCGAGGCGGCCAGAAGCTGGAAGACTCCGTTGAGGACGCCATTGAACGCGTTTATCGCGAGAAGTCCTTCCGCTACCCGACCGGTGGTGCTGTGGGTACCGTCAAGCCCCTGGAGAACGGTACCGAGGCTTACGTGAAGCACCTGGTCTCCACCCTGCCCGAAGGCAAGCCCCTCGCAGGCAAGAAGATTGTTCTGGACTGCGCAAACGGTGCGGCATACGCAGCATCTCCCGCAGCTTTCGAAGCGTTGGGTGCAGAGGTCATCGCACTGGCTGTAGAGCCCAACGGCACCAACATCAACGACGGCGTGGGTTCCACCCACCCCGAGAAGCTGCAGGCAGCAGTCGTTGAGCACGGCGCGGACCTCGGCATCGCCCACGACGGCGACTCCGACCGTTGCCAGGCAGTTGACGAAAAGGGCAACCTGGTAGACGGCGACCAGATTATGGCTATCCTTGCTGTTGCTGCTAAGCGCGAAGGCAAGCTCGCAAAGGACACCCTCGTCGCAACCGTGATGAGCAGCCTGGGCCTGGAGCTGTACTTGCGCGAGCACGGCATTACCCT
The DNA here is from genome assembly GCF_058213595.1 of Rothia sp. SCPM-O-B-18226 (M350). NCBI lineage: Bacteria > Bacillati > Actinomycetota > Actinomycetes > Micrococcales > Micrococcaceae > Rothia > Rothia sp. SCPM-O-B-18226 (M350). The sequence continues at coordinate 547,288 of NZ_JBYQJS010000001.1, forward strand.
CGGCCGCACCGCTGTGGGCGACCGCTACGTCCTCGAGTCTATGCGCGAGCACGGCTACAACCTCGGCGGCGAGCAGTCCGGCCACGTTATCATGAGCGACTACGCAACCACCGGTGACGGCGTTCTGACCGGCATCCAGCTGGCAACAGAGGTGGCTCGTAGCGGTCAGACCCTCTCGGAACTGGCATCCCGCATGCAGCCCACCCCGCAGCGCCTGATTAACGTCAAGGGCGTTGACCGTGCGGCGGTCAAGACCAACGAGGCGCTCGCTACCGCTGTCAGCGAGGCTGAAGGCGTACTGGGTGCCAGCGGCCGCGTGCTGCTGCGTGCATCCGGCACCGAGCCTCTGGTGCGCGTGATGGTTGAAGCTGCCACCCAGGAGCAGGCTGATGAGGTTGCTCAGCAGCTGGCTGACGTTGTGGCTAAGGAACTGGCACTCTAAAGGTATTCTTCCCTAACGGAGGATCGAGAAAGGGCTGGGAAGGTGTAGAGATACCTTCCCAGCCCTTCTGCGTTATCGGGAACAGGCACAGGGGAAGAGGATGCGGAAAACCCCCGTATCCACAGGGGATACGGGGGTTGAAAGTTAGTGGTAGAGAGCAGAGAAATTACTTCTTTGCCAGAGCGTCGCGAATCTCCTTCAGGAGTGCGATCTCGGTCTCTTCCTCTTCTTCCTCTTCCTCAGCCTTGTTCTTTGCAGCCAGCTCGGTCAGCTTCTGAACGGGCACAACAACTGCGAAGTACACAGCAACTGCGATCAGGATGAAGTTGACAACAGCGGTCAGGAACACGCCAACCTTGATCTGGTCGAAGACCAGGAATTCATCGAAGTTGGGGGACTTAACCAGCATCGAGATAGCCGGCATCAGGACGGACTGGACAAGTGCGTTCACCACAGCGGTGAAGGCGGTACCCATAATCAAACCAACTGCGAGGTCGATGACGTTACCGCGGATCAGAAAATCTTTAAAACCCTTAAGCATGAGATATAGAATAGCGCCTTTTAGGTGTTCAAAAAGCAGTATCTTGAGAAAATTTTCGTTGTAAAGCATGTGTTTTTCTTCACAGCAGTTCTATGGTGCCCAATACTTAAGGTCTAGGTAACATAAAGTATGAGTAAAAATCTCTGAAACCTGCGAAAAATCGCGGATATACGGGACCTGTCCGCGAAAAAATATGCATCTACTGTGCCTATTTATTTCCGACACGGAAGCTAGAAATACGATACACATCACCACTCGACGCACCGGGCAAAGCCGAAAGCTTAGCCCAGACCCTAGTTAGCATTTGCATAATCGGGTGCCGCACCCGTACCGATAAACTCCTCAAAAGTCTTCGCACCCGAAGACACATACTCCTGAGCAATCTGCACACCCACATAGCGGTAATGCCACGGCTCAAAACGATAACCGGTCACCGACTGACGACCATCAGGGAAACGCAAAATATATCCGTAACGCGGAGCATTCTTCGCCAACCACTGACCAGCCAGCGTATCGCGGTAACACTCCTCCAAACGGCAACCCTCAGGAGAAGCAAAATCAATCGCCAAGCCCGTCTGATGCTCCGAATAGCCGGGACGAGCCGACAACTGGTCCGCCACCTGCTGACCGTTCACCGAAACCCAATACTGATAGGTTTGCTGCTGCACCGCATACGAACGATACGCGCTAGAAACAAGCAGAGTCACGCCATCAGTAGCGGCCGCATCAATCATCGTATCCGCCGCCTTCGCCGCCTCAGCACGCAATTGATGACCGTAGAACTCCACCAGGTCACTCGGCTCCCAATCCTGCTGCGCAAAGGGGCGCATCTTATTCACGAGGCAACGCAACGAGTCCGGCTGCGACTCAACACTGGGCTGAGCAAGAGCCAGTGGGGAAGAAGAGGCGCTCGCAGAAGCACTGGTAGCAGAAGTAGCAGGGGAGGGTGCGGCAGAAGAAGTCGCCGCAGTGGAAGAGGCGCTAGACGAAGCCGCCGGAGCCGCCGCAGACTCAGAAGCAGAAGCGCTCGCTGCAGAAGATGAAGAAGACGCCCCTTGACCCTGTGAACCACAAGCCGCCAACAATGCGGTACCGCCAACCCCCAAAGCGGCACCCAAGAGAGTGCGGCGGTTCACTGCAGAACTATTAACCGCAGAACTATTAAGAGACTCCTGAGTGGTAGACGTACGGTGCAGAGACTTCACAATAACTCCTCATCATGGCGTAGACGCAAACAAAAGCGCCGGAAGCCTAAACCCATCCCGCGAGGGAGTGGGCCTCCGGCGCTCTCTACTAGAATGCACCACAATACCGGCTAAAAGCCGCACGCGAACACTAAAAACCTAAAGAACCTCTAGTTCTTACGCAGAAGAACCTGCTCCACGGTATGCTCGGCACCCTTCTGCAGAATCAAATGCGCACGAGCGCGAGTCGGCAAAACATTCTGCACCAGATTAGGCTCATTCACGCTCTTCCAAATGCCGGTCGCTACCTCAACCGCCTGCTCATCGCTCAGCTCCGCATAACGTTTGAAATATGACTCCGGATTCGCAAAAGCCGAAGAACGCAGAGTCAAGAAACGATTCACATACCAGCGCTCAATATCCTCAGTGCGGGCATCCACATAAATAGAGAAATCAAAGAAATCACTCAGCGTCAGATCGGAAGTCTCCGGACCCTCAGCCTGCGAAGGTGCCAAAACATTCAAACCCTCAAGAATCAGAACATCCGGTGCGGTGACCTCAATATGCTCATCCGGCATGATGTCGTAATACAGGTGTGAATACTTCGGCGCCACCACACGCTCGGCACCGGACTTCACCTGCGACACAAAATTCAACAGGGCACGGCGATCATAAGACTCCGGGAAACCCTTACGGTGCATAATGCCGCGACGCTGAAGCTCCGCATTCGGGTACAAGAAACCATCCGTAGTCACCAGCTGAACCTTCGGAGTAGAAGGCCAACGGCTCAAAAGAGCCTGCAAAATACGTGCCGTCGTCGACTTGCCCACAGCAACAGAACCCGCCACACCAATAATGAACGGGACACGCCGCTGAGACACATGCAGAAAATCATTCGTCATATGGTTCAACGAAGAAGCAGCAGTCACATACAGATTCAGAAGACGAGAAACCGGCAGATAAATACGCTGCACCTCTTCAAGGTCGACAGTTTCACCCAGACCACGAAGAGACTCAATTTCCTCAGCACTGAGGGGGACAGAAATCTCATCGGCTAGGTGCGACCAACGGGAACGGTCAAGATGCATGAAGCGGTCATCGCCAGAAAAATACGGTGCGGTGCTCATTTATCTAAGTGTACGAACTTTCAGCCTGCGGGGAAAATACCCGCCCTCACGGTTTGTTTGTAGAAATAAATGTATGAGAAGAAAAGGACAAAACCCAATAAAGCTAGGAAAGCCACAATAAACGTGACGTATAACGGCATTTCACCGTGCGCATATCTGGATACTTGTGGGATAAACTTATAGCATGTGTGGAATCGTAGGATATGTAGGTCTGGACACTGCTCCGGACGGTAACAAGTTTGACCACAACGCATACGATGTGGTCCTCGAAGGTCTGCGCCGCCAGGAATACCGCGGCTATGACTCTGCTGGCGTGGCACTCGTGTGCCCCGACGGTATCGTATTCCGTAAGAAGGCAGGTAAGCTCCTGAACCTTGAAAACGAGGTCAAGGAACACCCCCTGCCGGACTCCCAGATTGGTATCGGTCACACCCGTTGGGCAACCCACGGTGGACCCACCGACAACAACGCTCACCCCCACGTTGTCGACAACGGCCGCCTCGCCGTCGTACACAACGGTATTATCGAAAACTTCGCAGAACTGCGTGCCGAACTACTCGCCGAAGGCGTAGAGTTCGCATCTCAGACCGACACCGAGGTAGCTGCAGCAACCATCGCAAGCATCTACAACAAGCTCGGTACCGGTGACCTCACCGAGGCAGTACGCGTCGCATCCAACCGCCTCGAAGGTGCATTCACCATCCTGGCTATCCACGCCGACCACCCGGACCGCGTCGTGGCAACCCGCCGCAACTCCCCGCTGGTCATCGGCCTGGGCGAGAACGAGAACTTCCTCGGTTCGGACGTCTCCGCGTTCATTGACTACACCAAGGAAGCCGTCGAAATGGGTCAGGACCAGATCGTGACCATCACCGGCACCGACTACTCGATTATCGACTTCGAGGGCAACCCCGCAGAGGGCAAGCCCTTCCACATCGAGTGGGATGCAGCCGCAGCCGAAAAGGGCGGCTACAACTCCTTCATGGAGAAGGAAATCCACGAGCAGCCGACCGCCGTTGAGCAGACCCTCATGGGCCGCCTCGACGAGAACGGCAACCTGACCCTCGACGAGCTGAACATCGACGACTCGGTGCTGCGCTCGATTGACAAGATCATCGTGGTTGCTTGCGGTACCGCCGCATACGCGGGCCAGGTGGCACGCTACGCCATCGAACACTGGTGCCGTATCCCCACCGAGGTTGAGCTCGCCCACGAGTTCCGCTACCGCGACCCGATCGTGAACGAGAAGACCCTGATTGTGGCCCTCTCGCAGTCCGGCGAAACCATGGACACCCTGATGGCCGTGCGCCACGCACGCGAACAGGGCGCAAAGGTTATCTCCATCTGCAACACCCACGGTTCGACCCTGCCCCGCGAATCCGACGCTGCGCTGTACACCCACGCCGGCCCCGAAATCGCAGTTGCCTCGACCAAGGCATTCCTGGCACAGATCACCGCAGCATACCTGCTCGGCCTGTACCTGGCACAGCTGCGCGGCAACAAGTACAAGGACGAGATTGCCTCGATCCTCTCTGAGCTGCAGCAGATGCCCGAGAAGATTCAGAAGGTCATCGACAACGACGCACCGGTTAAGGAACTGGGCGTCGAGATGAAGGATGCCTCCTCCGTCATCTTCCTCGGCCGCCACGTGGGCTTCCCCGTTGCTATGGAGGGCGCACTCAAGCTCAAGGAAATCACCTACATCCACGCTGAAGGCTTCGCCGCTGGCGAGCTCAAGCACGGCCCGATCGCTCTGATCGACGAGGGTCAGCCCGTGATTATTGTGGTTCCCTCCGCAAGCGGACGCGACTCCCTGCACGGCAAGGTCGTCTCCAACATCCAGGAGGTGCGCGCTCGCGGCGCCTTCACCATCGTCATCGCTGAGGAAGGCGACGAGGCAGTCAAGCCCTACGCAGACCGCCTCATCACCGTCCCGGCTTGCCCCTCGCTGCTGCAGCCGCTGCTGGCCACCGTGCCCCTGCAGATTTTCGCCTGCGCACTGGCTGAAGCCAAGGGCCTGGACGTTGACCAGCCGCGTAACCTCGCAAAGTCCGTGACCGTGGAGTAATCACACGGCTCGAACGTTGCTCGATTGGGTGGTGGTTGAGTTCCCTAGGGAACTCAACCACCACCCTTTGCATTTATCCGAAAGACGAGTACAAGACAACGCGCAGAGTAACCGAACAGGAACGTCAGGAGATTTGAAACGCGTCATATTTGACGCTTAGCCGCACAGAAGCGTGGAAGCTCGCTAGACTTAAAACAAGAGAAGCCGCAACGACCGCGGCCGTAGTACCCGCCAAGGGAAGGTGTACCTCATGATCATGGGAATCGGCGTAGATACCGTCAATATTGAGCGTTTCGAACGGATCATCACCGAAACGCCGGCCTTCGTACGCCGCATTTTCACCCCCAACGAGCGAAGCCGTAACGTGCGTTCCCAAGCTGTGCGATTCGCCGCCAAGGAAGCCGTCGCCAAGGTTCTCGGAGCGCCCGCCGGGCTCAACTGGCAGGACTGCGAGGTCGCCACCGCCGAAAGCGGGCAGCCCTACCTCATCATTCGCGGTACTATCGCCGACCGCGCTCGAAAGCTCGGGATTAACCGCATCCACCTTTCACTCACCCACGATGAGCCCATGGCTATTGCCATCGCTACCGCAGAGTATCTGAGCGACGCCGAGCTGGAGCACCTGCGGAAGTTCAACCCCGAAAGCTACCGGCTCAGCGTCATCACCGAAACCTCCGCTGACGAGGGGTAGAAGAGGATTCTTCGCGCCATCGTTTAGCCGCAGATCCCACCCGCCGCGCCCCGCGGCACCCCGGTCCATCCGCCGCCACTAAGGAGACAGCAATGAAGCTTATCTACACCGCATCCCAGATTCGCGAAGCGGAAAAGCCCTACATCGAGGCACCCGACTACGACGGCTACCTCATGCAGCGTGCCGCCGACGCGGTCGCTACCGAAGCCATTGGCCTGCTCGATGGCCGACAGGGAGCCTCCGTACTTCTGCTCGTTGGCCCGGGCAACAACGGATCTGACACCGTTTATGCCGGCGCTCGACTGAGCGCTAACGGGCACCGTGTGGACGCCGTGGTCTTCGAACCCAGCGAAAAGAACCTAGAGCTTATCGCCCGTGAGGGCGGCGAAGGCACGCGGGTGCTCGACCCCGCCAAAGCCCTGGAACAGGTGAAGGAATACGACCTCATCATTGACGGCATCCTCGGAACTGGCTCGAGCGGCGCCGTGCGAGGAGAAGCGGGGGAGTTCCTGCGTACCCTGTGCGCAACCCAGAAGAAGGGTCGCCTCGGCCGAGTGCTTGCCGTTGACACCCCCTCTGGTATCGACAACAACCGAGGGACCGTTCACGAACCCGTTCTGCGCGCTGACCGCACCGTCACCTTCATCGGCCGTAAGCTACCGCTCGGAACCGTTCACAGCGAGCACGCCGGCGACGTTAAGCTCTACACCCTGGGTGTGCCGGAAGCCCTCAACCGCTTCAAGCCCGCCATGCGCGTCATGGAACGACAAGACTTCCGCGATACCCTCGAGGTCCCCAACGCCCACTCTCATAAGTACACCCGCGGGGTGCTCGGTATGCTCACCGGAAGCCTCGAGTACCCGGGGGCGGCCCTGATGAGCGTGCGCGCCGCGCTCAATTGCGGCGTGGGTATGGTACGTTTTGGCACGAACTCCCACGAGCTACGCCAGCTCATGATTGCCCACAACCCCGAGGCCGTCTACTTCTCCGGAACCCCCGCAGTGCAGCGGGTGACCGTATGGGCCGGTGGCTCCGGATCCGGCCACGACTCGCTGGATAAGAACCGCTACCTACTGCACGCGCCGGAGCCGGCCATCCTGGATGCCGGTGCCTGCGACCTGGCCGCTGAATACCTGGCCACCGGTAAGCGCCTCGGACCCCACAAGATTCTGACCCCGCACGCCGGCGAGCTTGAACGCTTCCTGCGCATCGTGCACGAGGTTGCTCCCAGCGATTGGGAAGCTCATCTGGGGGATGCCATCGTGCCCAGCCGCCGCGATATCGACGCTGAACCCTTCCGCTGGGCGCGTGCCGCCTCCGAGCTCTCCGGCGCAACCGTCATGCTCAAGGGCGGATACACGATTATCGCGGCCCCCAACGGCGCCACCTACAGCGTGGCCGGCGGAACCCCCTGGCTGGCCACCGCCGGTAGCGGAGATACCCTAACCGGTATCTACGGCGCTCTGCTGGCCCAAACCATTGCAGTGCTCAACGCCGGCGACGAGCCCATCGAGGTGTGTACCTACTCCGCAGTGGGCGCCCTCGCCGTCTACCTGCACGGTCAGGCCGCCCGAGCCAGCGTCACCGGAAATACCGCAGACCCCCTGGATGGGCCCGCACCCGCCACTCGAGTGGCTCAGATGTTGCCGGAGGTAATCGCACGACTCCTCGCGGATTAGGGAAAGAATCTCCCGCGCGGCCCACTGCCTAAACGATTGAGGCTTTCAATCGCAGCATGAATACGGCAGATAAACGCAGAAGGGGCGTGAACCCAACGGGTTCACGCCCCTTCGACGCATTTACGTATCGGCGTGCGATGCTCGAGATGCCTGTGCCGGGACAACCTCTCTAGAGCGGCATACACACCGGTGGGAAAACCCACGGCGTACCTTAGTACGCGCCCTCCTTCGCAAAGACCGCACGAACGGTGCGCAGGAGAATGATGAAGTCGCCGGTCAGCGACCAGTTCTCAACGTAGTAGAGGTCCAGGCGAACCGACTCTTCCCAAGAGAGGTCGCTACGACCCGACACCTGCCACAGGCCCGTAATACCGGGCTTCACCAGCAGGCGACGGTACGCGATATCCTCGTACTGCTCGACCTCTTCCACCAGCGGCGGGCGGGGGCCCACCAGCGACATATCGCCGATGAACACGTTCCACAGCTGGGGCAGCTCATCAATCGAGTACTTGCGGATGAACTTACCAATAGGGGTAATACGCGGGTCATCCTTCATCTTGAAGAGCACGCCGTTACCCTCGTTCTGCTCCATGAGGCGCTTCTTGACCTCTTCCGCATCGGTGCGCATGGAACGGAACTTCACCATCTTGAACAGCTCACCGTTCAGACCCACACGACTCTGCAGGAAGAAGACAGGGCCACCATCACGCTTAACCAGCAGAGCAACCACCAGGAACAGCGGGGACAGCAGAATCAGACCCAGGCCCGAAGCGATGACGTCCACGGAGCGCTTGAAGAAGGCCGACAAGCCGGTGATGCGCGGGGTCGACACGTGCACCAGCGGCAGGCCGTTCAGCGGCTGCATGTGCATACGGGGGCCGGCGATATCGGTCGTAGCGGGAGCCATAATCAGTGAGATGTGGGCGTCCGCGAGCTTCCAACCCAGCAGGCGAACCTGATCCGGGCTCAAGTGGTGACCATTCGTAACAGCAACCATGTGAATATCGTTCTCGCGGATAGCATCCATAATATCGGCCGGGGAGGTGCTGTAACCGAGCACCGGAATCGGTGCACCAGCAACAGTGGTACCCGGGGTGAAACCGGGCAGATAGAACGCAGCGGGGGACAGGCCGGAAGCGATCACGCCCTCCAGGTTCTTGTACAGGTGCTGACCGGTCGTCACATCAGAAATAATCATGACGCGAGTGAGCGCACGACCGCGGGTACGCGAACGCACCAGACCCTGACGAATCAGCCAACGCTCGATGAGCAGGAGGAGAAGGCCCAGCGGGTAAGCAATCAGCAAGTACATGCGGGTGACGTCAACCTTGAGGAAGAACGCCAGAATAATAAGCCCGCAGAAGAAGTAGGTAGTGCCGCGAGTGATGAGGCGGTACTCCTCGGTGCCGAAGCCCATGATGCGCAGGCTACGAGAGCCATTGAGCTGGAGGATAATCCACCAGCCGATAATCATGCCGACGCCCAGGAAAATGTAATCCATAGCGGGCACTCGGCCGTCCAGAACGTTAATGGGCCAGACATTCACGTAGGGCAGGTCTGCGTTTTCTAGGCCGAAGCGAATAAGGTGGGCAGCGAGAACCGCCAGGGTGATGGATGCAAAATCACCCAGGTAGAGGGCACGCTGAACCTTCGGGTGCCAGCTTCGCTTAACAACGAAGTCTGCGCCCCACATTTTTTTGAGACGATCTTGTACTTTCAACGGTGTAATCTTCCCCGGAAATTTGTCCTGTGCTGCGGACAGAGAGCGGCGAATAGGCACATTTACCCCTAAATATCGGTGCAAGGAGCCGTATTCTTATCTTTGTCTGTTGAATGAGTGAACAGTAACCGTGCTGAGTAAACAATGGCAGGGATTACGGTAAAGGCGCTGGTGAGGCGCCTAATGGAGCGTTATATCGAGCCAGAAGCACAATAACGTGTTCCGTAAACTATTCTACGGGTTTATGGGTCTTCCGTCCCGAAGAACGATAGCGATATCTGTCGCCTATAGTGATGAAATCAATCACAGAGGGTGAAAGATGTATAAGCTTTCTCGACTAGGAGATAACTAAATGATGGGCGCTATATTTGGCACCCGCGTGTATCTTTCCGGGGGGGATTCTCAGAACAGTGTAAAAGCCCGTCCGCGGTAGGTCGAGTACGAGAACAGCGACAACAAACGATACCCCGGACCTTGCGAGGCGGGAACCTGCGAATCCGGGGTATCGAGTTACACACGGCAACCCGACCAGCGGGGTAAACCATGACGAAAACGGCGAGAACCTACTAGGGGCGCTCGAGGCCCGCGCGGTCCAGGATGAAATCAATCATCGGCTCGTAACGGCGCGGCGGGACGTTATCGTCCATCGGCACGCACACCGGCAGATCCCCCTGCTCCGCGGCCACGAACAGGCCCGGATCGTTACAATCGGCGATACCAATCGTCAGCAGCTTGCGAGTCGACGAGGCGTAGCCGGCCATGCCGTGATCGGAAACCACCAGGTCGGGGACCACGCCGCGGGCCTGCAACTGGTCCAGGGCGATGCGCATCGGGCCGGGGAAGTGCGTGTGCTGCAGATTGCCGTACTGCTCGAACATCACGACGTCCATAATCTGGCGGACATCGCCGTCCAGGAAACGCTCGCCCTCTTCAATCTGAAGGACCTCGGCACCCGCGGCACGGGCCGCCGCGGCCAGCACCGCATAAATTGGGAAGAGGCCCGCCGGGTGACCGGTCGCAAACAGGATACGGGAGCCGGAGCGCACCGCATCACCGAAGATACGGGCGTACTCCTCCAGGGCGCTGATGCACTGCTCCGCACCGATCGTGTCCTGGCCGTGCGTGTGGGAGCGGTCGGGGTTCAGGCCGGCGCGGCGAACCATCACCTCAAACACAGAGTCGTAGTCCCAATCGCGGGTCCACTGCACGCCAAACTCGAGGTGCTCGTTGCCGTCAAGGAAACCCTGAATATGGTCCAGGTTGTTTTCGCGGGGGGTTGCCACCTCGCCGGTGATGCGGGCGGAGTCCAGGTAAGCGGCGAATTCATCGCGGCTCATGGAGAAGGGCATGAAAGCTCCTTTGGGGAAATCGGTAGAAGTAGAAAAGTCGAGGGTGATGTAAGCTTCGCGAAGCGGCTATGTTTCAGCGGGCCGAGGCACCGGCACGGCGGTCTCGTAGACGTCCAGAGTCTTGCGGGCCGTGGATTCCCAGCTCATCGAACGGGCGCGGGCCGCCGCGTTCGCCCCCAGAGAGTGGCGTAGGTACGGGGCGCGCACGAGGCGTTCGATAGCCACCGCCCAGCGTTCGGCGGTGCGGGGCGCCACAAGCAGACCCGTACGGTGGTTTTCCACGGCAAAACGTAGGCCGTCAACGTCGGAGGCGAGGACCGCCGCACCGCAGGCCTGCGCCTCCAGGGCGACCAAACCAAAGGTCTCAGACGAGGAAGGACAGGCCACGATATCGGCACTGCGGAAGATGCGGGCGAGCTCCTCCGGCGGTACCGGATCCTTCAGCCGAACCCGATCGGCGAGGCCGAGCTCGGCGGCGCGTTCCAGCAGACGCTGCTCGTAGTTCGACTCGGAACGGCCAATAATATCGAGCTCCACCTGAAGGTCCCGGGGGAGCAGGGAGAGCGCCTCCACGAGCAGGTGCGGCCCCTTCAACGGCTGGGGTCGGCCGGCAAACACGATGCGGCACCGGGTCTCGGAGGTGTCGTGATCGGGGTGAACGCCGGGGAGCGGGCGGAAGATATCGGTATCCACTCCCGGGGTGATAATGCTGATTCGCCCGGAGAGGCTCGGGTGGCTTTGCGCCAGTTCCTCGGCCTCCAGCGGGGTGTTCACAATGTACCCGTCCACGAAGGCCGGTAGTCGGTTCTCGATGCTGTGGCGAATACGCGGTTCGGCGGGTTCGCCCGGGCCGCGCCGCGCATCCTTAGCGGCCGCGGTGGTGTGCGGGGTGAAGAAAATTGCGACGGCCCTGGTCGAGAGGCGATGCTCGCCGGAACTGCCGGAGCTACCGGAGCCGTCGGGAACCCGCCCGGGAAAGAGCCTGCGGCTCCACGCGCCCTCTGCCTGCACCGCAGCCCAGCCGGAGAGCCAATAGTGCGCGTGAATCACATCGGGAACATTCATGGCCTGGGTGACGCAGGATTGGGCGAAGTCCTCCAGGTATTCGGCAAGGTCATTCTTTGTCGCTTCGCGCGCCGCGGGAACGTCAATGTAGTGACGTACCAGGCGCGAACCCCACTCGGGGTCCTCGACGTGCGCCCGTTCGGGAGCCTGCGGGGTGCGGTTCAGCGTAAAAACCTCAACCTTCAGCTGAGGATTAATGGTGAGCATAGCCCGCACGGACTGCGCGATGTAGACGTTCATGCCGCCCGCATCCCCGCTACCGGGCTGTGCAAAGGGGTCGGTGTGCATAGAGTACACGTGAACCGTTCGGACTGCCTCGGGGCTACTCATCGACGCTTTCCTCTCTATAGCACAGCGCAAAGACCTACCCGCCTAGTGTATCGCGACAGGACTTTCACACGTCGGGAGGTCTAGAATTTAGTACAGACCGGCCGCCTCACGGCGGCCCACGAAAGAACCCACCACGAGAAAGACCTCGACGGACATGACCCACCCCTCCGAGCAACAGGCCGCACCGCTGTACTGCCCGCCCTGCACCCCCGAGCGTGAGGAACGCACCGCGTACATTGACCTCGACGCCATCGAGCACAACGTGCGCCGCCTCAAGGAGCTGATTGGCCCCCGCGTGCTCATCGCCATCGTCAAGGCGGACGCCTACGGCCACGGTGCCTACCCGGTGGCTCGTTCCGCTCTGGCCGCCGGCGCCGACATGCTCGGTCTCGTGCACGTCAACGAGGCCCTGGATCTGCGTGCCGACGGTATCGAAGCCCCCCTCATCGCCTGGCTGCACACTCCCTCCACCGACTTTGACGCGGCCCTGCGCGAGGGCGTTCGCCTGGGCGTCTCCGGCTGGGACCTGGAGGCGGTTGCCGCCGCCGCCGAACGCACCGGCGAGCGCGCCATCGTGCATCTAGCGGCCGATACCGGCCTGGGCCGCAACGGCGCCACGGTCGAAGAGTGGCCGGCCCTCGTGGCCCGCGCCGCCCAGCTGGAACGCGAGGGCCTGGTCCGCGTGGAGGGAATCTTCAGCCACCTGGCCGTGGCCGACGAACCCCTCCGCTCCGAAACCGCGGAGCAGCTGAAGGTTCTGGAGGGCTTCGTCGCCCGGGCGAAGGATGCGGGTTTGACTCCCGAGCTCGTGCACCTGGCCAACTCTCCCGCAACCCTGACCGCCGCCCTGGACGGCTGGCAGGCCGATGAGAGCCTGCTCGTCGACGGCGTGCGCTGCGGCCTAGCCCTCTACGGCCTCTCTCCGCTTCCCGAGGCGACCTCCGCGGACCTGGGGCTTGAACCGGCCATGACGGTGAGCAGCTACATCGCCAACGTGAAGGAAGTTCCCGCAGGTCAGGGCGTTTCCTACGGGCTGCGCTACCACACCGAGAAGCCCACGACCCTGGCTCTGGTGCCCCTCGGCTACGCCGACGGCGTGCCCCGTATCGCGGAGAACGCGCCGGTGCGCATCTACCCCGGCGCACAGGACGAAGCGGCCGGGCGTATCCCCGTGGGACCGGAGGGTAAGAACTACCGAGTGGTGGGTCGCATCGCCATGGACCAGATGGTTGTCGACCTGGGCGAGGCGGGCCTGAGCGACCCCGCTCTGGGCTACCTGGGAGCCCCGGTGGTTCTCTTCGGAGCCGGCGAGAACCCTCCCGTCGAAGAATGGGCCGAGGCCGCGCAGACCATTAACTACGAAATCGTGACCCGCATTTCGTACCGCGTGCCCCGCGTGTACGTGGGTGGCTCCTGGGTGGAGGCCGAACTCGACGGGCTCTGGGGCACCGAGACCGCCGAGACCGCAAACGAAGAGCGCGAGGGGTAAAGATGTCTGAGTATGTCTCCGCCGCCCTCGACCTGGACGTGACCGGGCCCGAGCACACGCGCCGCCTGGCGCTCGCCCTGGCGGAATACCTCAAGGCCGGGGACGTGCTCCTACTCTCCGGTGAGCTCGGCGCGGGCAAGACCACGTTCACCCGCTCCCTGGGGGAGGGGCTGGGCGTGCGCGAGGGCGTTATCTCCCCGACCTTCGTGCTCTCGCGCGTTCACCCGAACCTGCCGGAGGGCCCCCGACCCGGTGGCCCCGACCTGGTGCACGTGGACGCCTACCGCCTCTCCAGCGCCGAGGAGCTCGACGACCTGGACCTGGAGTTCTCCCTGCCGCGCTCGGTGACCGTCATCGAGTGGGGTCGCGGCAAGGCCGAGCACCTGAGCGATTCCCGCCTGGAGCTGGACTTTACCCGCCTGACCGGTGCCGATGCGCGCTTTGCCTACTCGGAGGAATTCAGCTGGGACGACGAAGATGAGAGCGTAGCCGAGGACGGCTCGGATGGTGAGGACCTCGAGGCGGATGTGCCCGAGCCTCGCCTGCTGCGCGTGCGCGCCTTCGGCCCTCGCTGGGAGGGTACCTTCGAGGAGCTCGCCGACCGACTCCGCGAGGCCTAGCCCCCGCACAGATATGGCGGGCGGCCCGCTGAGGGATAAGCCTCCCGGAGCCCCTCGGGCACCGCGTATCGCTCCCGGCGCACCCGCCGGGGGCCTCGGCGGGTGCGCGTTAGAATGGGAGGGTGCTAGTACTTGCCCTTGATTCATCCGCCACCGCATCCGTGGCGCTCGCCCGCGTGCACGGCTCCGAAGCCGGTGCTTCCTTTGATATTCTGGCCCGCTTCGAGAGCGAAGATACCCGCTCCCATGCCGAAGTCATGGCCCCCTTCACCCGCGCCGCCCTGCAGGAGGCCGGCGTGCGCGGCGAGGAGCTGGACGCGATCCTGACCGGTACCGGCCCGGGCCCCTTCACCGGCTTGCGCGCCGGTATTGTCACCGCGCGCGCCCTGGGATTTGCTTGGTCCGTGCCCGTGTACGGCATGATGAGTCTGACCGCTCTGGCCGAGCGTGCCTATCAAGAACGGGTATTCGCTCAGGGCGGGGAAGCCGGCGAGGCGGAAGGCGCTGAGCTGCTGGTCGCCTCCGATGCGCGCCGCCGCGAGGTCTACTCCGCACGCTACCGCGTCAACACCGAGGGCTACAGCCTGGTGGACGGGCCGACCGTGAGCCCCGCCTCCGAAATTCTGCCCGGTGAGGGCCCCTCCTACGCCTACGGCTACGGTGCCGGCCTGTACGCCGAAACCCTGCGCGAATTGGGCTGGGATCTTGTGGAAGCGGGGGAGGGAATCCACCCCCACGCCGAGTACCTGCTGGCTGCCGCGGCACGACGGGGCCTTAACGCCCTGAGCCTCGACACCTCAGCCCTGTACCTGCGTGACTCCGATGCGAAGATCCCCGCCGCGATGCTGGCCCGCCAGCAGAAGCAGGCCGCACGGGCTACCGCACAAACTGTCGGGCAGAGGGAGGGCTAAATGAGTGCAGCCGAGAACTCCACTGAGAACTCTGAAAACATCGTGCGGGACGGTCTGGCCATAGGCGCTCGCCTGCGCGTGGCTGAGCTGCCCGATGTGCAGGCCATGCATGCCATGGAGACCACCCTATTCCCCGCCGACGCCTGGCACATCGACATGTTCCTGGCGGAAATCACCCACCCGACCCGCACGTACTACCTGCTGGAGATCCCTACGAAGAACGCGGCGGGCGATGACCCGGATGCCGTTACCGAACGGTACTTCACCGATGGGGAAGATACCTGGCTCGCTATCGGCTATTGCGGCACCATGGTGGTCGCCGATACCGCTGACGTGCAGACCATCGGTGTGCTTCCCGAGTACGAGGGGCATGGCTTCGGCCGGGCCATGCTCGAGCAGATGCACGCGAGAGCCCGCGAGCTGGGGGCCGAGCGCATCCTGCTGGAGGTGCGTGCCGACAACCCGCGCGCCCAGCGCCTCTACGAACGTAACGGCTACCGCCAGATTCACGTGCGCCGCCGCTACTACGATGACGGGACCGACGCCATTATCATGGAATGTACGTTCTAGATAGCACGGTATTCCCCTCATTCCTCAGCCATTTTCTTCACCACAGCATTACTACGCGCGGCCGACGTGAGGCCGCGCGACAGAAAGACGAACTATGAGCACTCGCGAACCCCTCGTGTTGGGCATTGAATCCTCCTGCGACGAGACCGGAATCGGCATTGTGCGCGGCGCGCAGCTGCTGAGCAACACCATTTCCTCCTCGATGGAGGAGCACGTGCGCTTCGGCGGCGTGATTCCTGAGATCGCCTCTCGCGCCCACCTGGATGCGATGATTCCCGCCCTCAAGGCGGCACTCGCCGAAGCGGACATTACCCTCGACGAAGTGGACGCCATCGCCGTGACCGCGGGTCCCGGTCTGGCCGGTGCCCTCATGGTGGGTGTTTCCGCGGCAAAGGCGCTCGCCATCGCCACCGGCAAGCCCCTCTACGGCATTAACCACCTGGTCGCGCACGTTGGCGTTGGCCTGCTCGAGGACAACGGCACCGAGGACGGCTCCGACCTGCTGGCCAACGCCGGCTCGGGCGGCCTGGGCGCGCTTCTGGTTTCTGGTGGTCACACCGAAATCCTGCAGGTGCGCGACATTACCTCCGATGTGCGCCTGCTCGGCGCAACCCTGGATGACGCCGCCGGCGAGGCCTACGACAAGGTCGCCCGCCTGCTCGGCCTCAACTACCCGGGCGGCCCCGCCATCGACCGCGCCGCCGCAGAGGGCAACCGCAACGCCTTCGTGTTCCCGCGCGGCCTGTCGAACCGCAAATTCATGGGCACCGCCGAGAACCCCGGAGAGCATCGCTACGACTTCTCCTTCTCGGGCCTGAAGACCGCCGTGGCGCGCGTGATTGAGAGCTTCGAAGCCGCCGGTGAAGAGGTCCCGGTTGCTGATATCGCCGCCTCCTTCCAAGAAGCGGTCGTGGACGTCATCACTAAGAAGGCGATGCTCGCCTGCCGCGAGCAGGGCATGAAGACCCTGCTACTCGGCGGTGGCGTGGCGGCAAACTCGCGTCTGCGCGAGCTGCTGGCCGCCCGATGCGCCTCCGAGGGTGTGCGCCTAATCATTCCGAAGTTCACCCTGTGCACCGACAACGGCGCGATGGTTGCCGCCCTGGGCGCCCGCCTGGTCGCCGCGGGCCGCGAGCCTTCGGGCGTGGACTTCACGACGGACTCCTCGCTGCCGGTGACCACCGTCTGCTTCTAAACTGCCTGCTTCTAAAAAAGCTCGTAGAAATGCCTCGGCACAGTCTCATGATGACTGCGCCGAGGCATTTTACGTATCTAAGTTTTCTTCCCGCGAGGGGTTAGCGCAGCGCTCGCGCACGAGACTGCGCGGCAACGTCTAGTGCCACCTCACGCATCGAGCCGGTGCGCTCGAACACTGCACGCTGGCGGTCGGCTCCCGTACCTTCCGCAAGGATGCGGCGCACCTGTGCCAGCTCCACCTCGCAGTCCAGGTCGCGGGCCACCGGCTCCAGCTCGGGCAGCAACAGTTCAAAGTCCTCGCGCAAGGTGCGCTGCTCCGGCGCGTTGGAAACCACGATCTTTGCGTCCAGGCCGTAGCGGGCCACGCGCCACTTATTCTCCTGCGCGTGCCAGGGGGCCAGCACCTCGGGCTTGTCGCCGGCCTCAATGCGGCGGGAGAAGTACTCCACCAGGCACTGCGTGAACGCCACAACCGCGGCAACATCCGGCAGGGAGGCCAAGCCGTCGCAATAGCGCATCTCGATGGTGCCGTAGCGCGGAACCGGGCGCACATCCCAGCGGTCCTCACTCGGGTCGTTAATCACGTCGGTCGCCACCAGTGAATCCAGGTACTCGTTGTACTGCTCCCAGGTGTCGAAGTGGAAGGGCAGGCCGTTGGTCGGCAGCTGCTGGTAGAGCTGGGTGCGGTGCGAGGCGTAACCGGTGTCGATGCCCTCCCAGTATGGGGAGGAGCAGGAGAGCGCCAGCAGGTGCGGCCCGTAGTTGGTGAGCGCGTCAACGAGCGGCAGAACCTTATCGCGAGAATCCACACCCACGTGCACGTGCACGCCGTAGATGACCATGTGGCGGCCCCAATACTGGGCGCGCTCCACGACGCGCCGATAGCGTTCTTTGGCCACGACGGGCTGCTCGGACCAGCGGGAGAACGGATGCGTGCCCGCCGGGTAGAACTCGATACCCAGCCCGTCGGTAATCTCGCGAATGGTGTCGGTCAACTCCTGCAGCTGGCGGCAGGCCTGCGCCACGGTCGTGCAGACGCCGGTGATGATCTCGATGGTGTTCTCCAGGAATTCCCCGGTCACGTGTGCCCGGTCGGAGGCGGGCTCCAACAGTTCGGGGCGGCGCTCGCGCAGGATGCCGAGCACCTCTGCGGCGCGCTGGGTCAGTTCGCCGCTTTCACGGTCGATGAGTGCAATCTCCCATTCCACGCCGAGGGTGGACTGAGGGGAGGAAGCAAAGTCGATCATAGGACCTTTCCTGCGTCTGGAAATAGTGTCGTACACAGTGCCGACTACGGAAGTTTGCTATCGGTGAGATCTGCCCGGCAGGGGACTAGCTGGTGAGAGCCTACTCCGCGGGGGAGTACCTCTACTGGGCAGCATGTCTTTATCAGGCCCCGTATCTTTATTAGGCACCGTATCTAGTGTACGGTCTGGCGGTGCTCAACGCCCTGTCGAGCGCAGAATCCGGAACCGGTACCGTAACGAATCGTCACGAACGGTAACCGAGTACGGTACTGGGCAGTCGGGGTTGGACGAGGCTAGAGCGGACGCACGTGCCAGCCGACTCGGCGGGAATCTCTGCCCGCGCCGATGCGCGTGAAGACCAGCGTTGCCGGGCGGTACGAGGACTCCCGCGCGCCACCAGAAGAATTAGCGTTCTTTTTCTGTTTCTTCTTAGAAGGCTTGGAGCCCGCCGAACCCAGCAGTCGCGCACGCAGCTGCTCGGGAACAATATCTACGCCGCGCTTCTTAATCGTTAGCGCGGTAAAACCCTGCTCGCGCACCCACCGCTTCAACTGCTTCTCCTGCAGGGGAATCTCCTCCAGCACCTCGTAGCAGGCGACTAGCGGATGCTCCACCGGCTCAGCGGAACGCAGGTAGGCCAGGTGCTCGTCCAGCAGCTGCGCGCCGATACTCTGCGCAAACTCGGCCACCAGGTGCGAGCGCACAATCGCGGGGGCGGGCTCCAGCAGGTATTCGCCCGGCTGCGGCAGGGATACCGGAACCTCCACGCTCCGCTCAGCCTCAGCCGCCGTGAGGGCGCTGCGGAAGCTCACCGCCTCGTAGGGCGGCAATAGGTCGGCAACCTCGTCGACCGCCTCGGTCGCGGACGGTACCTTGTCAGCGGGGTCGGCGGGATCAGCGGGCAGTTCGCGCACCGAGGTTGCGGTGCGGGCCACGCCCTCCTGCGCCAGCGCGTTAAACCAGAGGACGAGCTCGGCGAGGGAACCCTCCGACTGGATCCACTCCGCCTCAACGCGCGGGGCGGGGTTCGCCTCCGAGGCGATGTCCTCGGGGGAGGGGATACCCTCGTGCGGAAAACCGGGCCCCAGCTTCACACCCATCGGCATGCCGGTGCGCGCCAGGCCCAGCACGAACGAGAACGGGGGCGAGAACGCCTCAGGGTCGAAGAGGCGCTCCGTCTGCGCCTTCTTGGCCCCTCGCAGCTCGCGGCGGGCCGGGTCCAACCACAGAATGGCGGGGGAGGCGCCCGCGCCATCGGTGAGGGGAGCCACCGAGTCCGCACCGTTGGTGGGGTCGTAGGCGGTGACATCGCCCGAGTACACGCGTGCCCGCGGGCAGAACGCCAGGTTTGCCGCGGCGAATGAGGCGGTCAGCGGATCAAGCTCCACCGCCACGGCGGAACCGCGAGCCGCGGCGTAGACGGCGGTATCCGAGCCGATGCCGCACCCCAGATCGGCCACGAGCCCCGGAACCCGCGCGAGGCGGTCGGCGCGGTAGTGCGCAATCACCGGGCGGGTGGCCTGCTCTGCGGCCTCCTGCGTGAGCATGAGCGTGCGGGCGCGCTCGCCGAACTTGGCGCGCGCACGGGTGCGAGCCTGCGCCAGGGAGATGATGGCGGAGGATTCCTCGGGGTTGAACCCGCGTGAACGCAGGGAGGTGACGGCGCCGAGGGTGTCGGAGCCCAGCGGGTAGAGCTCATCGGCTGCCGCGAGCGCATGGTCGCTGAGGGGCAGCGGAGGAGCGGGAGAAAAACCGAGCGGGTATTCTCCTGAAGGAAGAGCTTCGGGGGATGCGTTAGGGCTGTGGGGCATGTCCCCATTTTACGGGCCTTCGCCCGGGGATCTGTGCCCCCTGCCGGAGCCCGCCCGCCAGGCCGCCCAGACCCGGTGTCGACCCCTGTTCGCCTTGCGGTGAAACGCTCCGGCGGAGGGCGGGTTTTCTTGACCGAAAGCACCGGTGAAACTAGAGTTGAGGTAGCACTCGAGACGGCGTTTGGGTGCATCACCGCGCCGCCGTCTCGCATCAAACGTTAATCCACAATCCGGAGGAACCGATTATGGCCATCAAGCCGCTGGAAGACCGCGTCGTTATCAAGATCGAACAGGCTGAGCAGACCACCGCATCCGGTCTGGTCATCCCCGAGACTGCGAAGGAAAAGCCGCAGGAAGCACGCGTTGTCGCCGTTGGCCCCGGCCGCGTGGATGAGAAGGGCAACCGCATCCCCGTTGACATCAAGGAAGGCGACGTTGTCGTGTTCTCCCGCTACGGTGGCACCGAGGTCAAGTACCAGGGCGAGGAGTACCTGATTCTCTCCGCACGCGACGTTCTGGCAATCGTCGACTAATTACTTCGAATACTCATGCGCCGTACCGCTCATCCGGTGCGGCGCATGAGCTATCATCTGCCCCCTCATTTTCTTTCTGTGACGCACTAGGAGTAGCGAACACATGGCTAAGCAGCTTGAATTCAACGATGCAGCCCGCAAGTCCCTGCAGGCCGGCGTCGATAAGCTGGAAAACGCGGTCAAGGTAACCCTTGGCCCGCGCGGGCGCAATGTTGTGCTCGACAAGCAGTGGGGTGCGCCCGTCATCACCAACGACGGCGTGTCCATTGCCCGCGAGATTGAACTGGACGACCCGTACGAGAACCTGGGCGCCCAGCTGGCGAAGGAAGTCGCCACCAAGACCAACGACGTTGCCGGTGACGGCACCACCACCGCAACCGTGCTCGCGCAGGCGCTGGTGAACGAGGGCCTGCGCAACGTGACCAGCGGTGCGGCTCCCGCCGACGTCAAGCGCGGCATTGAGGCGGCCGTGGAGGCTGTCTCCGCACGCCTGCTTGAGAACGCACGCCCTGTGCAGGGCCCCGAGGTGGCGCACGTTGCCGCTATCTCCGCCCAGTCCGAGCAGATTGGTGAGTTGCTGGCTCGCGCCTTCGAGAAGGTCGGCCAGGACGGCGTTATCACCATCGAGGACGGCTCCTCCACCGAAATTGAGCTGGAGATTACCGAGGGCATGCAGTTCGACAAGGGCTACCTCTCGCCCTCCTTCGTCACCGACGCTGAGCGCGGCGAAGCAGTGCTGGAGAACAGCCTCGTGCTGCTCTACCAGGGCAAGATTTCCACCATCGCAGAGATCATGCCCGTGCTCGAGAAGATCGTTCAGGCGAAGAAGCCGCTGACCATCATCGCAGAAGACGTTGACGGTGAGGCGCTCTCCGCCCTGGTCGTGAACAAGCTGCGCGGCACCATCAACGTGGTTGCTCTGAAGGCCCCCGGTTTCGGCGACCGCCGTAAGGCAATCATGCAGGACCTGGCAATTCTGACCGGCGGCACCGTCGTGACCGGCGAGCTCGGTATTGACCTGCCGCAGGTCACCCTGGAGCACCTGGGTTCGGCACGCCGCGTGACCGTGACCAAGTCCCACACCACCATCGTGGACGGCGGCGGCGACCCCGAGGCCATCGAGGACCGCGTGCAGCAGCTGCGCCGCGAAATCGAGCGCGTGGACTCCGAATGGGATCGCGAGAAGCTCAAGGAGCGCCTGGCTAAGCTGGCCGGCGGCGTGGGCGTCATCAAGGTCGGCGCCGCAACCGAGGTTGAGGCGAAGGAACGCAAGCACCGCATCGAGGATGCTGTCTCCTCCACCCGTGCCGCTCTGGAAGAGGGCATCGTCTCCGGTGGCGGTTCCGCGCTGGTCCACGCTCTCAAGGCGCTGGACGGCCTGGAGCTGGATAACCACGACGCAAACGTGGGCGTGCAGATCGTTCGCCGCGCCCTGGTCCAGCCGCTGCGCTGGATTGCGGAGAACGCCGGCGAGGACGGCTACGTCATCGTTTCCAAGGTCTCCGAGCTGCCCGTGGGTCACGGCTTCAACGCCAAGACCGGCGAGTACGGCGACCTGATTGAGGCCGGCGTGATTGACCCGGTGAAGGTGACCCGTTCGGCCCTGCAGAACGCCTCCTCCATCGCGGCTCTGGTGCTGACCACCGAGACCCTGGTGGTTGAGAAGCCCGAAGAAACTGAAGAAGACTAAATAGTGTGTGTGCCCGGTACTGCCCCCTGAACTGGAGGCGGTACCGGGCACTAGCTATCCCCTCAACGCCGCAGCATCGGGGTCTTCGCGTGCAAGAACCCCGTGCCCACCGCCATTCTTCGGGCGGCTCGGTATCTTCCGAGCGAAGAAACCCTAAGCGGCTTATCATAGAAGGTAGACTGTCCGTTTCCGCACCCTCCCCGGAGCATCCGGCGGACGCGCCCGCTCAGAACCCGCGTGGGCCTCCGCCCGGTACTCGCGCCGGGGGAGTGGGGTACATACCGCGACACCGTATAAAGCGCTTCCCCACGGCAAAATCGCACCGGCGAAGCACACCATCCGAAAGGTAGACAATGACCATCCCCACCGCTCTGTCCGAGGATCCCTTCGGCTTCACCGGCCTGACCTACGATGACGTGCTGCTGCTGCCCGGCAACACCGACGTCATTCCTTCCGAGGCTGACACCTCCACTCGCCTGTCCAAGCGCATTAACCTGAACATCCCCATCATTTCTGCGGCAATGGACACCGTGACCGATTCCGCTATGGCCATCGCCATGGCGCGCCTGGGTGGTCTCGGCGTGATTCACCGTAACCTTTCCATCGAGGACCAGGCCGCACACGTGGACCGCGTGAAGCGTTCCGAATCCGGCATGATTATCAACCCCGTGACCATCGGCGCGGACGCCACCATCGCCGAGTACGACGAGGTGTGCGGTTACTACCGCGTCTCCGGCCTGCCCGTCGTGAGCGAAGAGGGCGTGCTGGAAGGCATCATCACCAACCGCGATATCCGCTACATGTCCCGCGGTGACTTTGAGAACATCCGCGTTCGCGACATCATGACCCCCATGCCGCTGGTGACCGCCCGCCCCGGCGTTTCCAAGGACGAGGCTTTCGCCCTGCTCTCCCACAACAAGATTGAGCGTCTGCCCCTCGTGGACGAGGCAGGCAAGCTGGCCGGTCTGATCACCCTCAAGGACTTCGTGAAGACCGAGCAGTACCCCCGCGCCACCAAGGACGAGGACGGCCGCCTGCGCGCAGGTGCCGCTATCGGCTTCTTCGGTGACGGCTACGAGCGCGCCATGACCCTGGTCGAGGCCGGCGTGGACGCCCTCTTCGTGGATACCGCAAACGGCCACTCCCAGGGCGTGCTGGACATGATTGCCCGCCTGAAGAAGGACCCCGCCGCCGCACACGTGGACGTTATCGGCGGTCAGGCCGCAACCCGCCAGGGTGCTCAGGCCATCATTGACGCCGGCGCCGACGCCGTGAAGGTTGGCGTGGGCCCGGGTTCCATCTGCACCACCCGCATCATTGCGGGCGTGGGCGTGCCCCAGGTGACCGCGGTCAACGAGGCCGCTAAGGCAGCTATCCCCGCCGGTGTTCCCGTGATTGCCGACGGCGGTATGCAGTACTCCGGTGAGATTGGCAAGGCCCTGGTGGCCGGTGCTGACTCCGTGATGCTCGGCTCCCTGCTGGCCGGCACCACCGAATCCCCCGGCGACCTGATTCTCGTGAACGGCAAGCAGTTCAAGGCGTACCGCGGCATGGGTTCGCTGGGCGCTATGCAGACCCGCGGCCGCCACAAGTCCTTCTCGAAGGACCGTTACTTCCAGGCCGACGTCTCCAGCGAGGAGAAGCTGATTCCCGAGGGTATCGAGGGTCAGGTTCCCTTCCGCGGCCCGCTCTCCGCCGTGATTCACCAGCTCGAAGGTGGCCTGCGCCAGACCATGTTCTACGTCGGTTCGCGCACCATCGAAGAGCTCAAGAACAAGGGACAGTTCGTGCGCATCACCCCCGCGGGCCTGAAGGAATCGCACCCGCACGACATCACGATGACCGTTGAGGCACCGAACTACCGTCGCTAAGACGCATCACCAACGATGATTCGCCGCACGGCGTGCACACCGTGCGCCGTTGAGCCCGTCCCGTACCCTCCCGGGTGCCGGGGCGGGCATCGGTGCGAATAACGCCCGGCGGCACCCCTCAAACCGAATTCGAAAGGATTCACCTATGTCTGAAATTCAGATTGGCCTCTCCAAGAGCGCCCGCCCCACCTACTCCCTGGACGATGTGGCGCTGGTACCCACCCGCCGTACCCGCGATCGCCGCGATGTCGACACCTCCTGGCAGATTGACGCCTTCAAGTTCGACACCCCGATTATTGGTGCGCCCATGGACTCGGTCATGTCCCCGGCGACCGCTATTGCCCTGGGCAAGCTGGGCGGTCTGGGTGTGCTGAACCTCGAGGGCCTGTGGACCCGCTACGAGGACCCGCAGCCGCTGCTCGACGAGATCGTTGAGCTGCCCGAGGCGGACCCCGCCTCCGCAACCACCCGCATGCAGCAGATTTACTCCGAGCCGATCAAGCCGGAGCTGATTACCGCACGCCTGGAAGAGATTCGCGATTCCGGCGTGGTGGTTGCCGGTTCGCTGAGCCCGCAGAATACTCAGGAGCACTACGAGACCGTGGTGAAGGCCGGCGTTGAGCTGTTCGTTATCCGCGGTGCATCCGTCTCTGCCGAGCACCTTTCGACCTCGCACGAGCCGCTGAACCTGAAGAAGTTCATCTACGAGCTGGACGTTCCCGTCATTGTCGGTGGCGTGGCCGGTTACTCGCAGGCTAAGCACCTGATGCGCACCGGTGCCGCCGGTGTGCTGGTGGGCTTCGGCGGTGGTTCCGCTCAGACCACCCGCCAGGGCCTGGGCATTTCCGCACCGATGGCAACCGCCATAGCCGACGTGGCTGCGGCACGTTCGGACTACCTGGACGAGTCCGGCGGCCGCTACGTGCACGTGATTGCTGACGGCTCCCTGGGTCGCTCCGGCGATATGGTGAAGGCGCTCGCGCTGGGTGCTGACGCCGTGATGCTGGGCGCTCCGCTGGCTCGCGCCTCCGAGGCGCCGGGCCAGGGCCTGTACTGGGGCAACGAGGCGCACTCGCTGGACTTCCCGCGCGGCGTGCGCACCCCGCTGGGTGTTGTCGGCACGCTGGAGGAGGTCCTGTACGGTCCTTCGCACCACGTGGACGGAACCAGCAACATTGTCGGTGCGCTCAAGCGCGCGATGGCTAACTGCGGCTACCTGGAGCTGAAGAAGTTCCAGAAGGCCGAACTGACCGTGGTACCTTCCTACCGCGGCTAATGTAGCGTCATGAATCACCGCTCGGCGGCTACGGGGCTATCCCCGCGGCCGCCGGGCGGTGCCTGCTATCTGCAGCGTAAAAAGAACGGTCGTAGGCGGAATAGTCCCCGCGCCACGGGCGTTCAAGCTCACACCGCGATAGCGTAAAATAGATATATCCCCGCGCAAGTGCGCGGATTAGCACCAACACGTTGAGGTAATTTTCGTGACCAATTCTGTGAACCTGGACCAGCTCGAAGAGCGTCCCGTCCTGGTGGTGGATTACGGTGCTCAGTACGCGCAGCTCATTGCTCGACGCGTGCGTGAGGCCGGCATCTACTCCGAAATCGTCCCCCACTCCATGAGCACCGAGAAGATGCTCGCCAAGAACCCGGCAGCCATCGTGCTTTCCGGCGGCCCCTCCTCGGTTTACGCCGACGGCGCCCCCAAGGGTGATAAGGCCCTCTTCGAATCCGGCGTGCCGATCTTCGGTATCTGCTACGGCTTCCAGATCATGGCCCAGACCCTCGGCGGTACCGTGGCCCAGACCGGCCTGCGCGAATACGGCGCAACCGACGCCGTCGTCTGCGCTGAGAACTCCTCCTTCCTGACCGGCACCCCCACCACCCAGAACGTGTGGATGTCTCACGGCGATTCCGTAACCGAGGCCCCCGAAGGCTTCGAGGTTCTGGCCAAGACCCCCGGCGCATCCGTGGCAGCGTTCGTGGACGAGTCCCGCAAGCTCGGCGGCGTGCAGTGGCACCCCGAGGTGAAGCACTCCGACTACGGCCAGGTCGCCCTGGAGAACTTCCTCTACAACGTGGCTGGCTTGAAGCCCACCTGGTCCACCAATAACATCATCGAGGAGCAGGTCGCTAAGATTCGCGAGCAGGTCGGTAGCGACCGCGTTATCTGCGCGCTCTCCGGCGGCGTTGACTCCTCCGTGGCGGCAGCCCTCGTGCACAAGGCTGTTGGCGACCAGCTCACCTGCTTCTTCATCGACCACGGTCTGCTCCGTGAGGGCGAGCGTGAACAGGTCGAGCAGGACTACGCAGCATCCATGGGCATCAAGGTCATCACCATCGACGAGTCGGAGCGTTTCCTCTCCGCACTCGAGGGTGTTACCGAGCCCGAGGCGAAGCGTAAGGCTATCGGCCGCGAGTTCATCCGCTCCTTCGAGGAGGCACAGCGCAAGCTGATTGCAGAGGCCGGCGAAGAGGGCGCAGACATCAAGTTCCTGGTCCAGGGCACCCTGTACCCGGACGTTGTCGAGTCCGGCGGCGGCGACGGCACCGCAAACATCAAGAGCCACCACAACGTGGGCGGCCTCCCCGACGACCTGACCTTCGAACTGGTTGAGCCGCTGCGCACCCTGTTCAAGGACGAGGTCCGCGCCATCGGTCGTGAGCTCGGCGTTCCCGAGAAGATTGTGGCACGTCAGCCGTTCCCCGGCCCCGGCCTGGGCATCCGCATCGTCGGCGAGGTTAACCGCGAGAACCTGGAAACCCTGCGTGCCGCTGACGCTATCGTGCGTGAAGAGCTGACCGCGGCTGGCCAGGACGAGCACATCTGGCAGTGCCCCGTGGTTCTGCTGGCTGGCGTTCGCTCCGTGGGCGTTCAGGGCGACGGTCGTACCTACGGTCACCCGATTGTTCTGCGCCCGGTCTCGTCTGAGGACGCGATGACCGCTGACTGGTCGCGCCTGCCTTACGACCTGCTGGCTAAGATCTCGAACCGCATTACGAACGAGGTCAAGGACGTTAACCGAGTGGTGCTGGACGTTACTTCCAAGCCCCCGGGAACCATCGAGTGGGAGTAATCCCTGCGTGGGAGTGATCCCCGAGTGGGAGTGAAGCTCCTCCCGTGAAGAAGCCGCCCGGTGCATCCTGCTGTGGATGCGCCGGGCGGCTTCTTATATACGTATGTGTGTTACGGATGCCGAGGATGAACGGAAATATAATGTGTTTATGCATGTTGGCCTGATACATGCTGAGCGCTGGCCTAACATCATAAGGAGGGACCGATGACGTCGAAAATCGATGAAGAGCACGCTCAAAAGCAGGAGACTAAATCTTCCTTATATGAATTTTTCGCCAGCTTACCCAGCTCTTCAGATGACGTAGAAAATCCTGAAGAATTCCCCTTGGTGGCACGCTCTGCTTTGCAGCGTCCTTCTCCAGAGTTTTAGATTAGGAAGGAACCGCCCGGTGCATCCTGCTGTGGATGCGCCGGGCGGCTTTAGCTATGGGGCAGAGAAATATTAATGCGAAACGGATATTTTCTTCGAAATTAAAGAAAACCGCTTATTTTTTTAAACTGCGAGTCTAAATAAAAGAAATACACTCCGGAAAATTCCGCAAAACTAAGCGGGACAGAAATATTTAATACGGCCGATTCGGATGGCGAATCGAACTACGCCAATGCGCGCTCGAGCCCAGGCCAAAATGCAGACCAAAGAAGGCCCCAAAACACAGGAACCCAAAAGCGCAGGCCATGTACACGCCGTAGGTCAGCACCAAGAACTCAGAGTCGTGCTCCAGACCGGAGAGCACCAGGTGCGTCAGGTTCACGCCCAGAACGGCAAGCCACGCGATGCTCGCCACCGCAATCAACCAGGACAGAAGGCTCAGCACTGGGTGCGGAACCCTGAACGTGCGCTCCTCGACAAGGGCTTCTGAGGGGGCAACACGGGACGCGGGGGTAACCGCTGAGGCGCTCGTAGCGGCGGACGCGGAACGCCGCGGGATACGCACCCCGGCGTGGGGATGGGCGGCGCGGTGCGGGGTTTTCTGACGCGCTACCTTGGGGGAGGGGACACCCCCGGAGTCGGAAGGGCTGGAGAGGTAAGGCTGCTGCATTGCGTGCTCCCGGCGAGATCTTGAAGGGAACTAATCCTGCTGAGTTCGCTTCGTGAGGGTATGGACGGCAGACGAGTTCATACGGTAGGAAATGCAATCTCTGCGTATTTCTAGAGTAAATTTGATGTATAAAAAATACGAGGGTTTCGGCAAATATGATGCAATATGACGCGAAAATTTCGAAATGGCATCCCGTGAAATGCTCAACCTTAATCTGAATGTATAGGCGGGCGATATTAGACAGGCTCACATTCCCGAGAATATTCCTCGCCAACCCGTCCTCGGTGCCCGAACGTGAGACCATGGAAAAGGCGGCCTAGCGCAACGGCGCGGTGCGCATCCAAAATAAGGGCCAACGCGGTGACCGAAGGAGCGTCTTGTGGGAATCATCCTGCCCCTCATCTACCTGGTTGCAGGGCTGACGCTGGCCCTCACCCTGCCCGAGCACCGGGGCAGACAGCTCAAGGAATGGGCCTCGGCCCTGCTGACCCGCTGGATTATTCCCGCCGTCATCATCTACACGGTCGCCACCAGCCGCCCCGAGCTGTTCTTTGTTGCCGCGTCCACCATGGTTATGATGCTCCTCGGTGTGCTCGGTGCCGGGCGGATTACCCGAGATCCCGTGCAGAAGCTCGCCTTCGTGTACCTAAACGCCGGGCTCTTCGGCATCCCCGTGGTCGCGGGCATCTGGGGCGATGAGGCCGTGCGCGTCTACATCGGCGCGTATATCGGCAACTCCATCATGGGCAATATTCTGGGTACCTCGCTGCTACGGGGCGACTCGAGGGCCGAATCGGGTGAAGGTTCCCCACCCCGTACGGCCACCGCCGCGAGCCGCGGCGCAACCATCCGCAGGGTACTGCGAGGGCTGCGCACGAGCCCACCCGTTATCGCCGTGGTAATCGGCCTGCTCTGCCTGCCCGCAGGGCACTTCCTGAGCGTTCACGGGGCCGGGTTCTACCGGGTGCTCACCTGGGTCTTCAGCTTTATCGGGATGATCGTGCTGGGCATGTGGCTCGGCGCCGCCAAGCTGCACCGCGCAGACCTGACCCGGGCCGCCGGATGGGGGGTGCTCCGCACCGCGCTCGTGAGCGTCTACAGCCTCGGCGTGCTGGCGCTCGCCCGTTGGGCGCACGACGCGGCGGGCGTACACTTCGACCAGCTACTGGCCTACCCGCAGGTGCTCTTCATCCTGGGAGTCCTGCCGCCTGCCGCCAATATCGTGATCCTTGAGACCCACTACCGGCACGAGGGCACCGCAGCCCCCGTCATCGCCGCAGGGGCGGTCGTCAGCGTCGGTCTTATCGCGCTGGCGGTGCCGATTCTTCAGCTTGCGTTCTCCGGTTAGCCGGAGCCGAAACGAGCACACAACGAGTGGGTACAGCAAAAGGAGGGCGGGGATCGTACAATCCCCGCCCTCCCGCGGTTCTACGCCGACCTAGAGGTCAGCAGCCGTCAGACAGCTTTCGTCTATCGAACGATGTGGTAGACCTTCGCCTCGTAGGGGCGCAGGGTCGAACCCGCATCGTCCTTGTAGTTGGAGCTCACCAGCTCAACACGAGCACCAGCCTCGCGTGCCTCGTTCAGCACGGCGAAGTCGCGCTCCTGCTCCTCGGCGGTGAAGTTCGAAATCACCAGCAGAGACTCGTTCGCGGGGGAACCATCCGCGCCACCGGTACGGGTGTAGGCGTACACGGCCTCGTCCTCATCGTGCGGAACCTGAACCGAATCCACCGGAGCGAAGGAGGCGTAAACCATCAGATCCTTCAGCTCACCGCGGCGCAGAGCCACCAGCTGCTGGTAGTGGTAGAAGATCGAATCCTCATCCGCCAGAACAGCCTCGGCGTTGATTTCGGGGTAGTTCGGGTTCACGTTAATCCAGGTGGTCACGCCCTCGGGGCTGAAGCCGGCGTTTGCCGAAGCATCCCACTGAACCGGGGTACGAGCGTTATCGCGGCCCTTGATGTAGATCGCCTGCATTGCCTCTTCGTGGCTCAGACGCTTGTGGTCAACGTGCATGTCCTCGTAGAAACGGATCGAGTCACCATCGCGGTAATCCTCAATCGAATCGAACTTCACGTTGGTCATGCCAATTTCTTCACCCTGGTAAATGTACGGGGTGCCCTGCATGAAGTGCAGAGTGGTCGCCAGCTGCTTAGCGGACAGGGTGCGGAACTCATCCGAATCGTTACCGAAACGGGAGACCACACGCGGCTGGTCGTGGTTGTTCCAGTACAGCGAACCCCAGGCGTTACCCTCCAGGGTGGTCTGCCAGTCGTTCAGGATGCGCTTGAGCTCGGTCAGCTTGTACGGCGCGTAGGACCACTTGCCGCCCAGAGAGCCGTTCGGGTCGTTATCCACGCCCATGTGATCGAAGTGGAAGATCATGTTCAGCTCACCGGTGTGGTAGCCAGCCCACAGCTTAGCGTCCTCGGGGCTGGTTGCGCTGGTCTCGCCCACGGTCATCACGTCGTAGCGGCTGAAGGTCTCGCGGGTCAGTTCCTTCATCCACGGGTGCACCATGGTGCCGTTAGAGATGACGAACGGAATCGAGGAGGTGTGCTTCTCGAAGTCGGTGGAGGGGTCATCCGGGAAGCCCTCGGGCTTGGAGATGATGTTGATAGCGTCCAGACGGAAGCCGTCAACGCCCTTGTCCAGCCACCAGCGGACCATGGAGTATAGATTCTCGCGAACCTTCTCGTTCTCCCAGTTCAGGTCGGGCTGTTCCTTGAAGAAGATGTGCAGGTAGAACTGGCCAGTCGCCTCGTCCCACTCCCACGCCGGGCCACCAAACTCGGATGCCCAGTTGTTCGGAGGAATCGGGTTGCCATCCTCGTCGAAGCCCTTCGGATCCTTCCAAATGTAGTAGTCGCGGTAGGGGTTGTCCTTAGACGAGCGGGACTCCTTGAACCAGGGGTGCTCATCGGAGGTGTGGTTCGCGACCAGGTCCATCAGAATCTTGATGCCGTGCTTGTGGGCGGTTTCAAGCATCTCGTCAAAGTCTTCCATGGTGCCGAAGTCACTCATGATGGCGAAGTAGTCAGAGATGTCATAGCCGTTGTCCACGTTCGGCGAGTCGAACACGGGGGAGAGCCAAATGACGTTGATGCCCAGCTTAGCCAGGTAGGGCAGCTTCTCGGTGATGCCCTTCAGGTCGCCAATACCGTCGCCGTTTGCGTCGTTGAAGGAACGGGGGTACACCTGGTACACCACGGCTTCCTTCCACCACTGGCGGCCTTCGTAGGAGGGAACCTGGTATGCCTCGGAATTGCTCATAATTGCCTTTCTGTACCGGCGGGTTACGCCGAAGAGAAAAAAGGAGTCTGTGATTGAAGTATAGGGCGAGGGGGACCGGAACGTCCGCGTCTGGTCCCCCTCGCGCACCATTATTTTGGGGCGTGCCTACTCGGCGTTACCGAAGAGGTAGACCTTAGCCTCGTAGGGGCGCAGCAGGGTGCCCTCGTCGGTGAACTCGCGGTTCTCATCGCGGTAGTTCGAGCTAATCAGCTGCGGAACGTTCGAGATAGCCTTCAGCTCGGTCGGGGAGAGAGCCTGCGAGTTGGTCAGCACCACCGAGTCCAGGTTGCCGCCCGCGTAGTTCAGCTGAACGGTGTCGTCGGTGAAGTTGGCGACGACCAGCAGGGCGCGCTCGCCGGTTGCGGCTGCGTCCTCGTCGGAGTTCACGCGCAGGTAGGCGTAGACCTGGTCGTCCTCTTCATCCAGCAGGCGGTACTCGCCGGTCAGGACAATCGGGTGCTCGTGACGCAGCTTAATCAGGTCGCGGTAGTGGTAGAACACCGAATCCGGGTCTGCCAGCTCGGACTCCGCGTTAATCTCGGTGTAACGCGGGTTCAGCTTCAGCCACGGGGTGCCGGTGGTGAAGCCTGCGTTCTCGCCGGCGTTCCACTGCATGGGGGTGCGGGCGTTATCGCGGCCGGAGGCGCTGATGTAGCGCAGCATGTCCTCGGGGGAGACGCGGCCGGACTCCTCAACGTACTTGCGCCAGGAGTCGTGAATCTCCAGGTCGTTGTAGTCCTTGACGTCGTCGAAGAAGACGTTGGTCATGCCCAGCTCTTCGCCCTGGTAGATGTAGGGGGTGCCCTGCATCAGGTGCAACACGGTGCCGAGCATCTTGGCGCTGACGGTGCGGTACTCGGGGGAGTCGTTACCGAAGCGGGAGACGGTGCGCGGCTGGTCGTGGTTGTTCCAGTACAGGGAGTTCCAACCGCGGCCGTGCAGGCCCTCCTGCCAGTGGGTGAGAACCTTCTTGAGGTCCACCAGGTCGAAGCGGCGGTCGGACCACTTGCCGGTCACGCCACCCTCGGAGGCATCCACATCCATGTGCTCGAACTGGAACACCATTTGCAGCTCGTTGCGGTCGAAACCGGTGTAGAGTGCGGCGTCGTCCACGGTCACGCAGGGGGTTTCGCCCACGGTCATGACCGGGTACTTGCTCAAGACCTCGCGGTTCATTTCCTGCAGGAATTCGTGCACGCGCGGGCCGTTGGCTGCGACAGCCAGGGAGTTGTCGAGGCCGCCTGCGAGGACTGCCGGGTCCTCGGGGAAGGAGAGGTCCTTAGAAATCAGGTTGATGACGTCCATGCGGAAGCCGTCCACGCCCTTGTCCAGCCAGAAGCGCATGATGTCGTAGACCTCTTCGCGGACCTTCGGGTTCTCCCAGTTCAGGTCGGGCTGCTTGACGGAGAAGTAGTGCAGGTAGAACTGGCCGGTTGCCTCATCCCACTCCCACACGGAGGGGCTGAAGCAAGAAATCCAGTTGTTCGGCGGAATAGGCTTGCCGTCCTCGTCGAAGCCCTTGGGGTCGCGCCAGATGTAGTAGTCGCGGTAGGGGTTGTCCTTGGAGGAGCGTGCCTGCTTGAACCACTCGTGCTCGTCGGAGGTGTGGTTGACGACGAGGTCCATCATGAGCTTGATGCCGTGCTCGTGTGCGGTGGCGAGCAGCGTATCGAAGTCTTCCATGGTGCCGAACTCGGCCATGATGGCGCGGTAGTCGGAGATGTCGTAGCCGTTATCGTCGTTCGGGGAAGCGTAGATGGGGGAGAGCCACAGTACTTCGATGCCGAGGTCTGCCAGGTACGGAATCTTCTCGGTGATGCCGGGCAGGTCGCCGATGCCGTCGCCGTTGGAGTCGTTGAAGGAGCGGGGGTAAATCTGATAGACAACGGGTTCCTGCCACCACTGGGTCTGGGTCGTCATTGTTCTTCCTTCCCTTGGGGGTCTCGTAACTGAGTAGTTGGTATTTTCGCCGCCGGGGCGGTTAGGTTTTGGTCGTTTAGCGCAGCTAGTCGAGGGGCGTCAGGACGCTCTGCGGGGCCCAGCTTGCGGGGTCGATCTCCAGGAGCAGGCCGCTGTGATCGGAAATCGCCTCGGGGGAGTTATCCCGGAAGACCACCTCATGGGAGGCCACATCGACGAGGCGGTCGGTGAACACGAAATCGATGCGCTTGGCATCCGAGGAGCCCTCCCAACCGGCAATCTCGCGGTGCACGGTGTTCTCACCCTTGGTGTGCTTCGCGATGGTGCGGGTATCGATCAGGCCGGTAGAGGTCACGAAGGCGTAGCCCTCGTCGGGCAGGTGCGCGGCGGAGTTGAAGTCGCCGCCGAGCAGTACGGGGGCGGTTTCGGCACATTCGGCCAGGGCCTGCGAGAGGCGGGTGAATTCCTGAGCGAAGAGGGGCTCACCGTCGAAGTCCCACCAAGACATGTGGGTGGTGGCGCACCAGAAAGGACCAGAGGGGGTCTCGATGAGGGCGGCCTGCGCGGCGCGGCGCTGCACCTGGAAGTAGGTGTAGTCGGGGGACATGTCGATGGGCCTGATGCCGCGGATCGGCATGCGCGAGAGGACGGCCACGCACTCGTCGTAGCGCTCCCACCCGAGGTGGGTCTCGGTGAGGGTCCACTCGTAGCGGGCGCCGAGCGCCTCCAGCGCGCGCACGAGGAGCAGGGCGTAGTTGTCTTCACGGACCGGAATACCCGCGCCGCCGCGGAAGTGGAGGGGATGTTCCACCACGGGGGTGGAAGTCAGCTGGTTGATCTCCTGCAGGGCGATAACGTCCACCTGCTGATCAACGATGAACTGCGCGAGGGTGCGGATCTTGTCAATCTGATGGATTTCGCACCAGCTGTGGGTGTTGAGGGTGAGGAAACGCATATATATAAGTTCCGATTGGGTTTCGGGTAGGGGTACGGGGTGGGCGCGTCGGATGGCTCTCCCTGTGGAAGCTCTGAGTGGTGGAGGGCAGTCTCCGGCCGCGCAAGTATGTTCATGCTATCGAGTCTGGGCCCCGGCAGACAGGGGAAAAGCTTGATTATTCCCCAGTATTTTTACCCGGTGCCGGGATATGTTTCAGGTTGTGAAAAACTCTTTCAGAACTGTCCTTCGGGTGCATATGGGCCGGAATGAAGTGGCATTATTATTTCTGTCTAAAACACATTCGACACTTAGCGCGCGCAGATCGTGTGGTGTGCATCTCATACACTTTCAAGGGTGTTTATAAAGATGCGTTAGCCCAGGCGGGCAAAGACCGCCCGCCCCTTGCGCCCGCTCACTCGATACCCGAAAGGGCGTATAGCCTCATGATGGAAAAAGTACAGAGGTTCGGCTCTGCCATGCTGGCACCCGTTCTTCTCTTCGCATTCGCTGGCCTCGCGGTCGGTATTGCGATCATCGCGCAGAACGACCAGCTGATTGGCCTGGCCGCCGATAAGAACAACCTCTGGTCCCAGTTCTGGGCCGTATGGGAGTCCGGTGCGTGGACCGTCTTCAACCAGATGGAACTGCTCTTCGTGATCGGTCTGCCCATTGCACTGGCAAAGACCGCTAACGCACGTGCAGTGATGGAAGCTGCAATGGTCTACCTGACCTTCAACTACTTCGTCGGCACCATGCTCAAGGTATGGGGCAAGGGCGGCACCGGTTTCTTCGACCTGGACTACACCACCGACATCTCTGAGAGCGCGG
This sequence comes from Rothia sp. SCPM-O-B-18226 (M350), assembly GCF_058213595.1. Lineage (NCBI taxonomy): Bacteria > Bacillati > Actinomycetota > Actinomycetes > Micrococcales > Micrococcaceae > Rothia > Rothia sp. SCPM-O-B-18226 (M350). The sequence goes on from NZ_JBYQJS010000001.1 coordinate 582,518, forward strand.
CAGGTACCGGTCTGAAGATGATCGCCGGTATCAAGACCATGGACACCGGTATCTTCGGTGCCATCATCATCTCCGCAATCGTGGTGTGGGCACACAACCGCTGGTTCGATAAGAAGCTGCCCGACTTCCTCGGCATCTTCCAGGGTTCCCAGTACGTCTACGGCGTCTGCTTCTTCCTGATGATGCCCATCGCCTTCCTGTTCTCCTGGCTGTGGCCCTACGCTCAGCACGGCATCTCCTCCCTGCAGGGCTTCTTCATCGCATCCGGCGCACTCGGCGTGTGGGTTTACACCTTCCTCGAGCGCTTCCTGATTCCGACCGGTCTGCACCACTTCATCTACTCCCCGTTCGTCTTCGGTAACGTTGTTACCCCGAACGGTATCGCTAAGGACTGGCCGACCCACCTGACCGAGTTCGCAAAGAGCGACAAGCCCCTGAAGGAACTGTTCCCCGGCGGCGGCTTCGCACTGCACGGTAACTCCAAGGTCTTCGCACCCATCGGTATCGCAGCGGCGTTCTACACCACTGCTCGTCCCGAGAAGCGCAAGGAAGTTCTCGCTCTGATGATCCCCGTCTGCCTCACCGCGATCCTGATCGGTATCACCGAGCCCCTCGAGTTCACCTTCCTGTTCCTGGCACCCCCGCTGTTCCTGGTCCACGCAATCCTGGCAGCATCCATGGCAGCAATCATGTACCAGCTGGGTCTGGTTGGTTACATGGGTGGCGGTCTGCTCGACTTCCTGTTCCAGAACTGGATTCCGCTGTGGGCAAACCACTCCGGCACCTACCTCATGCAGATTGGTGTGGGCCTGTGCTTCACCGTCCTGTACTTCGTGATCTTCCGCTTCATGATTCTGAAGTTCGACTTCAAGACCCCCGGTCGTGAAGAAGACGGCGGCGAGACCAAGCTCTACAGCAAGGCAGAGTACAAGGCTGCTAAGGCTGCTGAGAAGGACGGCGGCGCAGCCGCTGCCGGTGACGCCGAAGGCGCCGACCTGTACGCACCCCGTGCGGCTGGCTTCCTCGAGCTGCTCGGCGGCGCAGACAACATCACCACCGTGAACAACTGCGCAACCCGCCTGCGTGTCTCCGTGGCCGATGAGTCCCTGGTCAGCACCTCGGATGCGGAGTTCAAGAGCGCTGGCGCCCTGGGTGTCGTCCGCAAGGGCAAGGCCTTCCAGGTGATTGTCGGTATGGACGTTCCCCAGGTCCGTGAACGCTTCGAGACCATGGTGAACAGCTCCAAGAGCAACGTCTAGAGCCATCGCATTTGCTCGCCGCGTAGTTCGCGCATCGGGCAGTGAATAATCCGCTTCGCCGGCGGTACCGGATACATCCGGTGCCGCCGGCGAAGCTGTATCTTGGGTATCCTTGGCCCCGGTTGTGGGCCTCTCTCGAAAGGTTCTGCGTGAGCGGGAACAATACGGCAGAACCGGGCTGTGGAATCCGAAGCGTGTAATATTTATATATTGCTCACCATCGGATTCAGGAGCTCTGAGTGGATTTACAAGACGTCGTGAATGCGAATCAGCACCGGTTCAGCGAAACTGAACGGGAAATTTTGGCCTTCATGCTGGAGAACGAGGAATTCGTCGCGGAGTCGACGATTAATTCTTTGGCGCACAAAACCTACACCTCGACCAGTTCGATTATTCGACTGACGAAGAAGCTGAACTTTTCAGGATTCGCTGAGCTGAAGTACTTCATCAAGTCTTCCCTTAGCCGTAGTGAGCCCTTCAACCCCCGCTTCATCGAGAGCGGCCGCGAGGATATTCAGCGCACCTACGACTACCTCGACCACATGGAGTTGAGCGGTCTGCTTAAACGCATCTACGAGGCGCGCACCGTCTACTGCTTTGGCACCGGTTACGCTCAGCGCAACGCGGTGCAGGAGTTCGCCAAGTCCATGCAGGCCTGCGGCAAATTCTGCCACGTTATTCCGGCTCGCAACGAGTTCGAGAGCGCCATGAACACCATGACCCAGGACGATGTGGTGATTATCGTGTCGTTCTCGGGCCAGACCGAGAACATGCGCGAGCACATCAAGATGCTGTCGCTGCGCCGTATTCCCATGGTTGCGGTGACCGCGATTGGCGTGAACTACATGTCCTCGCACGCCGAGTACTCCCTGCACTACCAGGCGACCCCCACCCACATCAGCACCCAGCGCAAGCCCTACCACTCGTTCGTGGCTCTCTGGGTGGTGCTGGACTACGTGGTGCGTCGCTATATTGAGTATTCGGAAACCGCGCGCCGAGAATCCCTCAGCAAGCAGGTTGAGGATGCCCTCGACGGAGGCACCGAAACCACCCCGTAGTTGCGGGCGCTCCTGCCCGGAGCCAATTTATTCCCGCTGCCCTGAATCTACCTCCTGAACAGAACCCGAAAGAGACACCTTCGTGACCGCAATCCTGGCGCTGATTGATAACTCCGAGAAGATGCGTAAGTACCTTTTCTGGTACCTCATGATTATTCCGGCCCTCCTCTTCTTGTGGATTGCCGTGGGTGCGGCAAACTCCCAGATGAGCTTCCAGGACGCCATGAAGATTCCCTTCTTTACGGTTGCTTTCATGAACGGATGCTTGAGCCTGCTGCTGGGCGGTACCCTTAAGCTTGCGGGAATCGAGAATGAGCGCACCGAACGAGCCTATGCTCTGTATTTGATTATCTTGCTGGCCGTCATCGGTAACCTGCCCGGCGCGCTCCTGTCCTTCTTCCTCTTCCGTTCCCTGCGCTTCGGTAACCTGGAGGGTGAACTGGCCCCCAGGTACCGCTGGGTCCTGCTGGCGGCCGTGGCGTTTTATGTCATGGTGGCTTTGGTGCTCACCATGGCTAATCTCTCGATGACGCTGGGCTAGGACGCTATCGTAGATCGAATAACATCTGAGCGCGAGGACCGCTCACGAAGCACCACCGGATTGCACGCCGTGCATCACACTGACATACAAGGATAGTCGAGACGTGAATCATACTCCTGATTCTGTTCACATGCAGAACACCGACGGAACCCCGAGCGATACCGCCGAGGTGCCCGTCGCATCGGCGACCCCCGAAGAACAGGCGCAGCTTGCCGAAACGACCGAACCCGAGATGAGCATCGCCGAGCTTCCCCCGCACCTGAACCCCGCCCACGAGGACTTCGACCCCTCGGCGGGGCTTGAGCGTTGGGCCGAACAGATGGACGTCTACACCGGCCCCGACGCGATGCTTGACTTCAACCAGGTCGACTACGTGCACATCGACCTGTCGGAGGCGAACCCCTCCGGCCTGGCTCAGCTACTTGCCGGACGTAAGACCCGCCTCTCCACCATCCTGCGCGAAAAGTCGCAGCTGGAGGCGGGCATGCGCTCCGCCCGCACCCTGCGCACCAAGATTTACGAGCTTGCCACCGACCACGGTCTGGACTCCGGCTACTTCGTGGCGGGCACCGCATCCTGGCTTTCGCACGACACCCGCGAGGCCGCCGCAGCCTACGAGAAGCGCTTCATCGCGCCGATCCTCATGGCGCCGCTGAGCATCACCCCGCACCCGAAGGATGACGACTTCGAGCTGCGCCTGGCCGGCTCCGCGCGCCTGAACCCCGCCATGGTCCGCCAGATCAAGCAGGAGTACGGCATCGACCTGGGCACCATGGACGTGGCCCAGCTGGCGAACTCCATGTCTCGTCTGGATCCGGAGCCGGTCATCGAGCGCATGCGCGCCTCGGCCGGCCGTATCCCGGGCATGACCATCGAGTCGAAGTACTTCATCTCGACCTTTGCCGACCTGAAGGAAAGCCTGGGCGAGCTGCCCCACACCGCCATCACCCCGCTCGTGCGTGACGTGGCGGCGCTGAAGGTGCCCGGCGTGAAGCCGCGCGAGCTGAACGCCCACAACCTGCAGCAGCCCCTGGACCAGCGCGACCCCGCCGAGGAGATGCTCCTGCTCGACGCGGACGCAAACGCCCAGGATATTATCGACACCGCGGTGAGCGGTTTCTCCTTCACCGTGACCGCGGCCCCCGGCACCGAGCCGCTGCGCACCGCCGTGAATATTGCCTCCGCCCTCATCGGCCGCGGCAAATCCGTGCTGGTTGTGGGCGAGAAGCGTTCGACGCTCGCCGAGTTCTCGGCCCTGCTCAAGCGCACCGGCATCGACAGCCTGCGCTACGACCTGCTGGCCGAACACGATTCGGAGGCGCAGCGAGCCGAATTTATCCGCGCCATCGTACGCAACGAAAGTGCCGAGGAGCCGAACTCCGAGGACCTCAACGAGGAACTGTGCGCCACCCGCCAGACCCTCATCGACCACACCCGCGCTCTGCTCACGAAGGACCCGCACTGGCAGATTTCGGTGTACGCCGCCCTGCAGCGTCTGGCCGAGCTGACCGCATCCGAGGACGGCCCGGCCACCCGCGTACGCTTCGACCGCCCCATGCTGGACTCCCTCCTGGAACGCGATCAGGTACGCGCCGAGCTCGTGCGCCTGGGCGAGATTGACGGATTCGCCGCGGCCTCGCGCACCTCGCCGTGGTACCGCGCCCGCCTGGTCAATGACGAGGAGGCAGCGGAGGCCTATGCCCTGGTCATTACCCTGAAGTCCTCCCTGCTGAATCTGCGCGAGGCCATGAACCGTATGGCCGCCATGCTGGGCCTGCGCCCGGGCCGCACGATTGCCGAGTGGGAGTCGCAGCTGGCGATCCTGATGCGCATTCGCGAGACGCTTAAGCGTTTCCGCGCCGATGTGTACGACCGCCCCGTGACCGATCTGATTGCCGCAACCGCCTCGGGCGCGTGGCGTCGCGAGAACGGCATCGAGATGAGCAGTATGCAGCGCTCCCGCCTGCGTCGCGCGGCGAAGGAGTACATCCTGCCCGGCGTGAACATCGGGGATTTGCACGAACAGCTCAAGATTGTGCAGACCGAACGTGCCGAGTGGATTCGCCATATCGAGGCACCCCGCACCCCGCAGATTCCGCAGAACCTGGATCAGCTGGCCGACGCCCTGAACTCCCTGGTGTCCGAGCTGGCGGGCCTGGGTATCGTGCTTGCCGATACGATCGACGGCACCGACTTTGTGCGCACCGACCTGGACGTTTTGGACGCCCGCCTGGACGCCCTCATGGACGACCGCGTCCTGCTCATGACCCTGCCCGAACGTGACGCGCTCCAGCAGAAGCTTCACGAACGCGGCCTGTCCGAGCTGCTGGATGACCTGTACGCCCGTCAGGTACCGACCGAAGTTGTCGCGGCCGAGCTGGAGCTCGCCTGGTGGCAGTCCGCGCTGGAATACCTGCTGGAACGCCACGAGGGTAAACTGCTGGACGGTGACCGCCTGCGAGACACCGAATCCCGCTTCCGTCGCGCCGACTACGCCCACATGACCAGCGCCCCGGCCCGCCTTCTGGCAAAGGTCGCGCGCGTGTGGACCGACCGCATCGAATCCGAGCACGACCAGGCGGCCTACCTGAAGAGCCAGCTGCGCGGCTACGAGTTCGTGCTGGAGGAGCTGCTGACACACGCGCCCGTCATGGCGCGCACCCTGCTGCCCCTGTGGACCGCCAGCCCCTTCGCCCTGGCCCGCAAGGTGCCGGCCTCGATGCGTTTTGACGCGGCCATCCTGCTGGACTCTGAATCCACCCCGCTGGCGGCCAACCTGCCGGCTATCACCCGCGCCGACCAGGTGATCGCCCTGGGCGACCCGCACTCGGGATACCCCTCGCCGTTCATCGTGTCCGCGCCGACCTTCGGCGCGCCGGACCCCGCCGATGAACAGCTGGACAGCACCTTCGACGTGCTCGCCACGGTACTGCCGAACCGCACCCTGGCCATGCTGCACCGCAGCATGGACCCGGTGATTCTCGACTACCTGAACCGCGAGTTCTACGATTCGCAGCTGCACGCCGCCCCGGTAAGCCGCGCCTCCTCACTGCCGGCTGCAACCTTGACCGTGGAGTACATTGACACTCGCGGCAAGGTGAGCGATAACGCGAACCTTGATTCGCCCGGCGTTGAGGTCGAGCGCGTCACAAACCTGGTGCTGGAGCACGCCTACCGCACCCCCGACCGCTCCCTCGCGGTCGTGACGGCCAGCCCCAAGCATGCTCAGCGCGTGGCCGAATCGGTGCGTCACGCCCTGAACCTGTACCCGCAGCTCGCCCCGTTCTTTGCCGCCGGCGAGGAGTCTTTCCGCGTGGTCGACCTGACACGCGCCGAGACCCTCGAACGCGACACCGTAATCTTCTCGCTGGGTGTGGGACGCGCCCGCCTGGGCCAGGCCTCCTATGACCTGGGTCAGCTCTCCACCGAGCACGGCCGTCAGGGCTTTGTCGTGGCGCTGACTCGCGCCCGCCGGGCCCTGCGCATCGTTTCGTGCATCGACCCGACCGAGCTGGACCCGCAGAAGCTACACCACGGCGCGGTCGACTTCTACCACCTGCTGCGTGAGCACGCGGAGCGCCAGGCCCGCGAAGAGGCCGAGGCGAAGGCACAGCGCGTGCCCGAGACTCTGCCGCGCAATGCCTTCTTGGCTACCGACGAGCAGGAAACCCCCGACCTGGGCGATTGGCTGCTCAACGATCTGGTGGCGCGTTTGCAGGCCCGCGGCGTACGCGTGACGCAGGGTGAGGGTGACATCGCGCTGATTGCGCACGCCCCCGAAAAGCTCGTGGCCGAGCCCGTGCCCGCCCTGGGCGTGGCTCCCGTGGTTTCCTCCGGCCCGAGCGCTCCCGCCGCGATGCCTCTGGTGGCTTGCTCCGACGGCGAGCAGAACTACGCGCGGGCCTCGGTGCGCGAGCGTACGCGCCTGCTACCCGAGCGCCTGAGTCGCACCGGCTGGAACTACATCACGCTGGGCACCCTGGAGGTCTTCTCCGACCCGGACGGCGTGGTGGCGCGCATCCTGCACTACCTGGACATGGACGAGGATGCTGAGGACCGTGGCTAACTATTCGCCCGTGCCCAAACCCCGACGCGGTAACCGCCGGGTGAGCGGGGGCGGAACCGTGGGAGGTGCCGAACCCCGTCTTGCGGGTCTGGACCCGTCGTCGGGGACCCCCGCTGCCGCGGTGCCCGGCGACCGGTCGGCCGCGCCAAAAACTGCCGATTCCGGCGGTGGCTCCGGCAGTAGCTCGCGGAAGAAGCGCACCGTCCACGGCGCCTCGAAGCCCCTCACCCCCGAGGAGAAGGAGCGCCTGGAGTGGATGCGCCAGCAGCGTCCCCCGCACTGGGGTAACAACATCGTCTAGGCTTCGGTGGCATGAGGCCGCGAGCCATCATCCAATACACGCTAGGGCGGCGGGTACCTGTTCGGTACCCGCCGCCCTAACGTGTTATCGAACGCCGAGCCGGTCGGCGCTATCCATCCGTCGCGTTCTGCGGCAGCTGGTTTGAATTCTTATTAGTTTGAGTTCTTATCGGTGCTGTAGAAGCCGGAGCCCTTGAAGGTAATGCCCACGGTGTTGTAGCGCTTGCGCAGGGTCTCCTGACCGCACTGGGGGCAGACGCGCAGGGCATCGTCGCTAAAGGACTGGCGCTGTTCAAATACGTGATTGCAATTCTTACACTGGTAAACGTAAACCGGCATAACTTCCTTCGCCCATTGATATTTCGTTGATTACGGTTAATTGCGTGGTTTGAGTGTACCGCTTTTGAATCGTGAGGGGTATTTTGTTTTCTTCCCAAGACTAAAAGTAACGCGGCGTATTCGTTATGAGAGGTTCTGCGCGGTGCGTTCTGCCGGGCGGTAGGTTCCTTCTTCGGTCAGAATAACCGGCAGGATGCTGTCCCAGCGGTCGTAGGGGACGGTTTCGTAGATTTCCTCGGCGAAGACGATGCCGAGGGTCTTCTCACGCAGTTGTTCCTCGCTCAGCAGGGGGATGATTCGGTCGTAGTAACCGCCTCCCTGGCCGAGGCGATGCCCGGCCGCATCGTAGGCGAGGGCGGGGATGAGACGCACATCGGCCTCGACGAATGCCTGTACGTCGCGTTCTTCGCCCTCGGGTTCGGGGATTCCCATGGGGCTGCGGGGGTGGTCAATGGTGGGATCCCACTCAACCCAGGCGAGGGTTCGACGGGGACGGACGACCGGCACGATGATGCGGTGTCCGGCCTCGTGCAGGCGGGTAAGCGCCTCGGTGATGGGAGGTTCCGAGGGGGTGGGCAGGTACGCGGCAACCGTACCGGGGGAGTGCAGACGCTCTCGCACCTCGCGCAGAATATTCTCGGTGAAGAGGTCCCGCACTCGCTGCTGTCCGGTGGGCCCGCGCTCGCTGCGAGCGATGAGGCGTCGGGGACGAATCTGCGAACGGAGGATGTTCTTATCCAGGGAGATATCCTCGGCGCTGGCGCCCGAATCGGAGGTGCTGGCGGCTACTGCGGTGTTGAAGTGCATGGGGGTCCCATCGTCGTTGCGGGGTGAGCGGTGTCTTGGACATGAGGTACAGACTCGCGGCGTAGGCCCCAAATCTCGCGAATGGTGGAGATTTGTGAAGGGGCACACTTCTCTCAGTATAGGACGATTTAAAGAAAGAGCGGCGTGCCGATCTTTTGATATTTTCGGTATCTGCACGAGCCTGTATGCAGTTAATCACGTTAGGGATTTTTCACGTCATAGTTTCACGATTCGACCTAAGTACTTTACAACTTAGGGTATTCTTGTGGCATGGCTACTGAAATTAAGTCTGTTACTAAGGCGGTTATTCCTGCCGCCGGTTTGGGCACCCGATTCCTGCCCGCCACGAAGGCCACCCCGAAGGAAATGCTCCCCGTCGTTGATCGCCCCGCGATTCAGTACGTGGTGGAGGAAGCTGTTCGTGCCGGCCTGCACGATGTTCTGATGATTACCGGTCGCAATAAGCGCGCTCTTGAGGATCACTTCGACCGTGTTCCCGTTCTGGAGCGTCAGCTCGCCGAGCAGGGTAAGGATGCTCTGCTGGCTTCGGTTCTTGAGACCAACGAGCTTGGCGGCGACCTGCACTACGTACGCCAGGGTGACCCGAAGGGTCTGGGTCACGCCGTGCTGCGCGCAAAGCGCCACGTGGGCGACGAGGCTTTCGCCGTTCTGCTCGGTGACGACCTGATTGATGAGAAGGAAGACCTGCTCTCCCGCATGGTGGAGGTCCAGGAGCGTACCGGCGGTTCCGTCGTTGCTCTGATGGAGGTTCCCCGCGAGGCAATCTCGGCTTATGGCGCTGCCGCTATCGAGACCGTTGAAGGCGAAGATGGCTTTGTTAAGATCACCGGGCTGGTAGAGAAGCCCGCCGCTGACGAGGCCCCCTCGAACTACGCGGTGATTGGCCGTTACGTTCTGAGCCCGAAGGTGTTCGAGGTTCTGGAGAATACCGCTCCGGGCCGCGGTAACGAGATTCAGCTGACCGATGCCCTGCAGACCCTGGCTCAGGGTGAGGGCGAAGGCGAAGGTGTCTACGGCGTGGTCTTCTCCGGCCGCCGTTTCGACACCGGTGACAAGCTGTCTTACCTGAAGGCAAACGTTATTCTTGCTGCTGAGCGCCCCGAGTTCGGCGACGACCTGCGCGCTTGGCTGAAGGACTTTGTCGCAGAGAACTGCTAAGGCCGTTCTTTCGTAACACCACCCCGGTTACGGGGTATCAATCACCTGATACGCTGAGGGAGGCGTTCCTTGTCGGCTTGCCGAGCGGGGGCGCCTTCCTCAATTTATTTGGTCGTTCCGTCTTTTGGGGAGACGGAGTGACTAATATGCGTGCAATATTGCGCATAACGTTGTGTATGCCGTCCGGGGTATATGCGCTCATCCATCCCATTTTTACCTTTTATGGAAAGAAATGGGAATATAAGGGTATGATTAAAGTCTAGGGATTTAGGGACGATAGAGGGCGACCTAACATGACGTTGTTGAACACCTCGGGTGTATTGGTAATTCTGACCGTGATTTTGCTGCTGTGGTTTGTACCCAGGAGCCTGCGTCGCGCGCCCGCCGGCCACACGGTTGAGCCCGAACGACCCCTGATTAGCGCCGAACGCACCGCTGAGGACATTCTTGCCTCCGCCGGCGTGTTGCTGAACGAATCGGAAGCCTACCAGTCTTCTGACCACGCCGTGGCGCCGGGCACCTCCCTGCCCTCTTCTGCTCTTCCGCGTTCCTCTTCCTCCTCGCACGCGGTGGGGGACGGCGCGGCACCGCAGACGGCGTCCATTTCGCAGATTCGCGATTCCTCCCCGATGGCCCCCTACACGGATGAGATTCCCGTGGTGGAAGAGCCCAAGCAGTCCCTGCTCTCCTCCCTCGATACTTCAACTCCCTCTGGTGTGGCCTACCTGGTCGCCGCCGGGGCTGGCGTTGCCGCAGTGCTGTGCCTGCTTCTGGCCCTCTTTGATCTGTTCTCCTGGGCATGGTTCGTGATTTTCGCCGTGCTGGGTGGTCTGGCCTGGGCCGCGGGCCGCTTTGGTCTGGCAGATACCTTGAGTCAGCGTCTCGCTCACCGCGAGGGCGACGATGACGAAGACGAGCGCTCCGAGGTCGACTTCGATGATGAGCAGCTTGACCGTGAAGCCGAAGAGTCTGCTTCGGCTGCTGAGGCTCACCCCGCGCCGGCTCCCGCCCCCAAGGCTCCCGTCGCACAGCCCGTTCGTCGTGAGGGTTCCTCTGAGGCTTCGTCCCCGAAGACTTCGGTGCCTGCAGCTGAGCATCGTGACGCTGAACCCCGCACACCCGAGCCCCGAGTGCATGAGTCCCATGCCGCTGAGAGTGTCGATTCTGCGCAGGATGCGCCGGCCCACCGCCGAGCAGAGGGCCGTCCCGCGGCTTCGCGCCACGCACAGCATCCGCAGCGCCGCCCCCAGCGCCCGAGCCGATTCCAGCCCATCCGCCGCGGTAGCGTGCTCTTCGACCAGGAGAGCGGTAGCGGGGCGACCTCTCAGCCCGCACCTCGAGCTGCTGAACCTCAGTCTTCGGCCGAGCGAGCAGTAGCGGCTCAGCCCACGCAGCCCGTGCAATCCGCTCAGCCCCGCCCCGCGCAGCAGGTTCCGCAGGCGGCGCCTCAGCAGACGGCCTCTCAGCAGGCCCCGCGCGTTGCTCCCCGGGCCGAAGCCACGGAGCAGCCGGCTGTGCACCAGGCTGCCCCCGCTCGCGAGCCCGCGCCGCGTGTGCCGACCGATTTCTCCGCCCCTCGCCCTGCCGGCACTTCGCAGGAGCGCCCAGTGGCTCAGCAGGCTCCGCAGGCGGCGCACCCGAACCAGTCGAATCAGGGTCAGCCGCGTCCGGCCCTGCGCGACGGTTCCCCGGTGCGTCAGGCGCCTCAGCAGGCCCCCGCACCGATTCCGGAGGAGATTCCCCTGCCGGACGTTCTGGACGATTCTGAGTTCGACGCCCTGGATATCGCCTCGTTGAACAACCCCGCAATCCAGCCTGGTTCGTCGCTCGGCGTATCCCGTCGCGCGGGAAGCCGTCATCCCGGTGGTGGTTCCTCATTTGAGGCGGTCAGCAACACCTGGAACCCCGTGCAGCTGCCCAAGCCTCTGAGCGCCCTGCACCGCGAGAACGACGAGAAGAACTCCAAGAAGTAGCTGGGCAGGCACCTGAGGGCTACCGCCGGTTGCGTGCATTGCCTAGAAACTCCCATGAACGAATGTCCCGAAGGATAGAGTCCTTCGGGACATTCTGCGTATTCGGTGGTGTATCACCGTGATTATTTGTCGGGGGAGTAGCAGAGACAAAAAGAAAGGGAGCCCCGTCAATGGGGCTCCCTTTCCAGCATCACACACAGGAAGAAAGTCTTCTAGACCGATCGGGGAGGCCTTCCCACAAGGCCAGCCCCATTCGGCAATAAAAATATAACCTAATTCGAGAGGGTGCACAAACTGAAAATAGCGACGGTCTGTCACTAAACTAAGGTTGCCCTAAATAAAATCCGCGCCATTGCTGGGAAGAGCGGATCATCGAGGGTGCATAAAAATCTTTTAAAAAATTTTCGGGAGGCCGCTCGAAGCTCGTTGGGCCATATCAGAAAGGTATACACCGTCGGAAAACGTTGCTCGCCGAATCGCCCTTGGGTACTCGTCTGAGCTTCGCGAGGCTCATCCCCGATGCGTGTCACGGAATAGGCATATTCGCGCTCGGGGAGGACTGGCGAATCTGTTCGTGAGAGAATAGCCGGGTGAAAGAATGGATTAACTCTCTACCGATTGAGGTTGCCCTACTCTTCATGTGGATTGTGGGAATCGTCCGCACCAGCCTGGTCTACTGGGTGGCGGCCCTGGCCGCGAAGGGGAGCGCGCGCCTCCACCGCATCCGCGAGGCAATGGAACGTCCCCTCTACCGCAAGGCCCGCGCCTTCATTAACCGATGGGGCGTTATCGCCGTGCCCCTGTGCTTTCTGACCGTGGGTTTTCAGACCGCAGTCATCGTCACCACCGGCTTTACCCGCATGCCCCTACGCCGCTGGATTCCCGCAATGCTGGTTGGCACCCTCATGTGGGCCGGCATCTACACCACGATTGGTTTTGCCATTCTCGCCGCCCTGGGCCTGGAACCCTGGATGTTCCCCGTGGCCCTGGCCTTTGTGGTGGCCGGGGCGGTCGTCATCTCCGTGGCGCGCGAGAAGCGCCTAGACCGCGAAGGTGCGGCCGAGGATCTCGACGACACCGATGCTCTGCCTCGGGCCCTCACCCAGCGCGACTAGTTTCGCCGGACGAATGTGTTAGCGTGGAGGGATGAGTTCAACCGACACCTCCACCGCAGGCACCCCCGAGCAGCCTCTCGCAACCCCCGCAGAGCACCGCGAGAATCATGCAGAGCAGACGGCACCCCTTGAGGCGGCCGTCGCCGAAGCGCCCTCCGAGGCTCCCACCCGCGTGTACCTGCACCCCGAGCAGCTGGCCACGATTCAGACTCCGGAGGCTCTACCCGTGCCGGTTCTGCAGCGCTCGGCCCTGCGCGTGAGCTACGTGCCCGGCATTATGCCCGGCAAGTGGTTCAACCGCTGGCACGAACGCTACGGCGACCGCGTGCCCCTGGCCGAGGTGCCCGTGCGCGAGGCGCGCGGACTGGACTCCCTTCACCAGAACCTACAGCTGATCGACCCGGAGTCTGCGGAAGGCTCCGAAACGGCAAGCCCCGCAGACAACGCAGAGCCCGCACCTATCGAGCGAGTGGAGGTTCCCGAGAACCCCTTCGCCCACATGAGCATCCTGCGCCCCTACCGCGAGCCGGCCAGCACCGACGGCGAGAAGTACCACAGCATCCGCCTTTACGAGGAGCTGCCCGTGGTCATCCTGCCGACGGACCACGTTCTCACCGTACTCGACGAAGTGCCCGTGGCCGAACTGGCCGAGGAGTTCCTGCTTCAGCCCGCCTCCGATATTCCCGCCTACGAGGAGGTTTCCCGCTCCTGGCGTGAAAGCTCCGGCCGCATTGTGCCCGAGGGGTTGAATGACCAGGAGACTATCGATTTGGTGGCCGCCGGCGTGGGCCTGTACATCGTGCCCATGTCCATCGCGCGTTTCTACCACCGCAAGGACCTCACCTACCGCCCTGTGCCCGATCTGGACACCTACCCGGTGCACCTGGTCTGGCCGCGCGCGCCCAAGGGGGAGCCGCGCCCCGAGGAGCTCGAGGCTCTCCTGCAGGACTTTATCGGCATCGTGCGCGGACGTACCGCCAGCAGCGATCGCGGCACCGAAACTCGCCAGGCACGCGCCGAACGCGTGGCCGCGGAAAAGGCCAAGGCTAAGGCGAAGGCCCGCGCCGCTAACGCACGCCGCGAGGCACGCGATAAGAAGCGCGCCAACGCCAAGAAAAACGGCAACGCCCGACAGCACGCCCGCCAGACCTCCAAGGCGGCCTCAGCGCGCCGGGGTAAGAAGCGCTAGGCGGTAAAATCGAACCATGGCATTATCAATGGAAACCCGACCCGCGGCCTACGCGGTCATCATCGAGCAGGGTAAGCTGCTCATGACCCACTGGGTGCCCGAAGACCGGAACCTCAGCCCCCTCTGGTCGCTGCCCGGTGGCGGCATGGAACCGGGCGAGCAGGCCGACGAAACGGCGCTGCGCGAGACCCTCGAAGAGACCGGATACAGCGTCGCTATTGAGGACATCCTGGGCGTGCATGCCGGTCACTTCCCCGTGCGCTCGGCTCAGGCTCAAAAAGACCCGGAGGCGCTACCCTTCTGCGCCCTGCGGGTGGTTTTCCGTGCCCACATCGTCACCGGCGAACTGCGCCACGAGGTGAACGGCTCCTCCGACACCGCGCGCTGGGTGCCCATCGCCGAGCTCGATACGATTCGCTACGGCACGCTCATCGACGAGGTGGCCTCCATGATGGGGTACACCAACGCCGCAAGCTGGGCCCGAGAATACCGCGAATTTCTCGCCGATGAGAACGCCAGGAAGCTCACCTCATGACCCGCCGCGCCCTAACCCGCCGCGCCCTGCTGGGCTCCGCGGCGCTCGCCCCGCTACTGGTCGCCTGCGCCACCCACGACGCGATGCCGCAGGTCGACCCCTCCGCCCCCACCTACGGCACCCTGCGCATCGGCTACGGTGCCCTGCGCGAAATGCACGCCGTGGCCCACGTGTATGCTCAGGCCCTGCGAAGGGTCGGCTACACCGTCGAATTGGTTGAAACGGGTCACAGCCGCAGCCTGGCCCTGCGCGCCCTTCTTGCGCCCTCGGGACGCCAGGAAAGCACCGGAACCGAATCGACCACCCCCGAGGTGAGCGAGGCCGAAGCCACCGCCGCCTACGAGGCGCTACCCGTGGACCGCGGGGCCGCCTCCGTCGAAGCCCAGGACGTTGACCCGCTGGATATCGTCATCGACTACAGCGGCGACCTGCTGCTCTACCTGACCGATGATGGCAAGCTCAGCCCCGCCGCCGTACAGAACGAGCGCGTGGCGGCCTCGGTGACCGCCTCCGCGGCCGCCGCCGGCGTGACCCTGCCCCCGGCTCCTACGCAGAGCCCCACCCCGAGCGATACGGCCTCCGGTAGCGGAGCGACCGGAGAGGCCTCCGGCACCGCAAGCCCTTCCGCGGATTCCTCGGCCGACCCGACGGCCAGCGCCTCCGCGACCCGTTCGGCAGATCCCATCAATCTGCGCGCCATGACCACCACCGACATGACCAACGCCATCTCGCGCATTCTACCCGAGGGGCTGAACCTGCTGAACGGCGCCAGCGCCACCAACAAGGATGTGCTGGTCACCACCCGCGCCGTCAGCGCCCGCTACAAGCTCACCTCGCTGGTCGGCCTGCGCGATGTGCAATCCACCCTGGGCTTCTCCATTCCCGATAGCTACTCGGTCGGGACCTACGGCATTGAGTCGTTGCGCAGCCTCTACCGCTTCACGGCCCGCGCCGTCACGCAGCAGAATGACCCCGCCGAGCGCGTGCGTGCCCTCACCGACGACAGCGTGCAGGTGACCCTGCTGCACAGCGTGAACCCGGCCATCGACGACAACCGCCTGGTCGTGCTGGAGGACCCCTCCAGTGCCATGTTGCAACAACAATTGGTGCCGATTATTCGTCGCACCCTGCCAGATAGCGCCCGCAACGCGGTTAACCGCGTATCATCTACATTAGACACGGGTAACCTCTCGTTCCTGCTGCAGCTCACCAGCGGATCCAACCCCATCGCCGATGACGACGCAGCGCAATTCATTTTGGATCACCCTAGAAAGTAAATCATCATGACGAAGTACCGCCAGTCCTCCCGACTGAACAACGTCCACTACGATATTCGCGGACCGATTCTGGATGAGGCGAACCGCATGGAAGCGATGGGCTACCGCATCCTTAAGCTGAACATCGGTAACCCCGCCCCCTTCGGTTTTGAGGCGCCGGACGCGATCATGATGGATATTATTCGTCACCTGCCCGAAACCCAGGGCTACTCCGATTCCCACGGCCTGTACTCCGCACGTACCGCCATTGTGCAGCACTACCAGAACCACGGCATCATGAACCTGGACACCGAGTCTATCTACTTGGGTAACGGTGTGTCTGAGCTGATCCCGATGACCCTGCAGGCACTATGCGAGACCGGCGACGAAATCCTGGTCCCCATGCCCGACTACCCGCTGTGGACCGCATCCACCGCGCTGGTGGGCGGCAAGCCCGTGCACTACCTCTGCGACGAGGAAAACAACTGGTACCCCGACATCGAAGACATTAAGTCGAAGATTACCGAGCGCACCAAGGGCATCGTGGTGATTAACCCGAATAACCCGACCGGTGCCGTCTACCCGCGCTCGATTCTGAAGCAGATTGTGGATGTGGCACGCGAGCACGGTCTGGTCGTGTTCTCCGACGAGATTTACGAAAAGATCACCTACGATGGTGCTGAAGCCATCAACATGGCAACCCTCACCGGCGACGACGTGCTCTGCCTGACCTTCTCCGGCCTGTCTAAGGCCTACCGCGTGTGCGGTTACCGTGCGGGTTGGGTCGCAATCACCGGCCCGAAGAAGGACGCCGCAAGCTACCTTGAGGGCATCCACCTGCTCGCCTCCATGCGCCTGTGCTCCAACGTCCCGGCACAGCACGCAATCCAGACAGCGCTTGGCGGCTACCAGTCCATCAACGAGCTGGTTGCTCCTGGCGGCCGCCTGTACGAGCAGCGCACCCTGGCCCACAAGATGCTCAACGAGATTGACGGCATCAGCTGCACCCCCGCCGACGGTGCGCTGTACCTGTTCCCGAAGATTGATATTGAGCGCTTCGACATTACCGATGACGAGCAGTTCGCTCTCGACCTGCTCAAGAGCCAGAAGATTCTCTTCAGCCACGGCCGCGCCTTCAACTGGAAGGACCCCGATCACTTCCGCCTGGTGTACCTGCCCGATACGCAGACCCTCACCAGCGCCCTGGAGCGTCTGGGTAACTTCATGGCCGACTACAAGCAGAAGCACTAGCGAGGGATATCTCGCCGGCCGCTTAGCGAACCCTACCGGAATATAAACGGCCTGCCCCGCAGCTCATCAGAGCTGCGGGGCAGGCCGTTTTATCGCTAGTCGGAGGAGCCGGGGAGGGGCACGCTAGTTGGCCGCGGGTTCCTGACCGCCCTGCTCACCGCGCACCGCGTTCAGGCGCTCCTGCGCGCCCTTCAGCCATGCCTCGCAGCGGGCGGCCAGGGCCTCGCCGCGTTCCCACAGGGCAATAGAGGTTTCCAGATCGCTGGTGCCGGACTCCAGCTGACGCACGACCTGCTCCAGCTCGGCGCGGGCCTGCTCGTAGCCGAGGGTTTCGACGGGTGCGCCCAGCTCGGCGCTGTTGAAGCTAATGTTCTCGCTCATTGAGGAACCTTTCAGGGGTAAAAACTGGGGGTGAAACTTAGGGGTATCGAGGTTTAGGAGATGTTCGAGGGATTCGTGGAGGTCACAGACGCCTGCGCCGAACCTGCCGCCGCGCGCACCGTGATTTGCTCGCCCTCGTGCAGCACCGAGGCGTCACGCACAATAGCGCCCGCAGAATTCTGAACGATGGAATAGCCGCGGCTGAGGGTCTGGGCGGGGGAGAGGGACCGCACGCGCGCAATCGTGTGTTCCAACGTTCCCGACTCTCGCTCGATGCGGTGCTCGGTGGCCCGCAGGGCGCGTTCGCGCAGGCGATTCACCTCGTCGGCACGCATGAGCAGCGCCGAATCGGGATGGGTGAACACCGGGCGGCTCCGCAGCTGCGCGATGTAGCTCATCTGCATGCCCACATAGCCGAGTACCGCGCGGTCCAGACGGGCTCGGGCCTCGGCGATGCGGGCCGCCTCCTCGGAGATATCGGGCACGATGCGCTTGCCCGCATCCGTGGGCGTGGAGGCGCGCAAATCGGCCACCGCATCGAGGATGGGGGAGTCCGCCTCGTGGCCAATCGCCGAGACCACCGGGGTGACGGCGGCCGCGACGGCTCGGATGAGGGATTCTTCGGAGAAGGGGAGCAGGTCCTCGAAGGAGCCGCCGCCTCGGGCGATGACGATGACGTCCACCTCGGGGTGGGCATCCAGCTCCGCGAGCGCGGCGATGACCTCCTGAGCCGCGCCCTCGCCCTGCACGCGGGTGTTGCGCACCTCGAAGGACACGCCGGGCCAGCGCAGGGAGGCGTTGCGGATAACGTCCTTCTCAGCATCGGAGTCGCGACCGGTAATCAGGCCCACGCGGTTGGGAAGCATGGGCAGCGGCTTCTTGCGGGCGTCGGCGAACAGCCCCTCGGCGGCGAGTTGCTCACGCAGACGCTGTAGCTGCTCGTGCAGGTTGCCGGTGCCGACCGCGTACACTTCCTTGCCGATGAGGGAGAGCTTGCCGTTCTTCCACAGGCTCGGCTTGGCGCGGGTAACGATGCGCGAGCCCACGGTCACGTCGGCGGCGAGGCCGCTACCGGCGCGGCCGAAGAGCGCGAGGGTGAAGGAAAAATCCTCCTGAACGTCCTTGAGCTCCATGAAGACGTTGCCTCCGCGGCCGTTGAGCGAGGCGACCTGCGCCTCAACCCACAGCTCGGGAACCTTGTCCACATAGTTTTTGAGGTTCTGCGCGAGCAAAGCCAGCGGCCAGGGGTTGGTGGCGGTGGTTTCCTGCGATTTCGCGGGAAGCTGCCGCTCGTGCACGGGCGGCACCACGAGCGTCGGCCGTGCTGCGGAGGGGTTGTAGAAGTTCATGTTCCTATTGTCGCCGATACGCCGAATTTCTGCCCGCCGAACGGTGACGGGGCTCCGGGCGAGCGGAATGGGGAGCCGGCGAATCCCTCAGCTGATGGCACATTCTCATCGAGTCGCCTCGTGACCTTAAGGTTGAGGCGGTACGCTAGGCTCATGCGTTCACCAGATCATCACAACGCCACCCGCAACCTGGACGAGGAAGAGACCTCGCTCCTGCAGCCCACGCGCGCGATGCCGGCATCGGGCTATCCGGCCGGCGGCTTACCGAGCCCCGCCGCACAGTCCGCGGCGGCCCCTCCCGCGCACGCACCCGTCGCGGCGGGTTTGCGTACGGTTATCGCCCTCGTGCTGAGCCTGCTCTCGGTGCTGTGCGCCCTGGGCGCCACGGGCGGCGCCTGGGTGAGGGCAAATATCGCCTCCGAGACCGGCTTTTCGGAGATTTCAGCGAACCTGGCCAGCGACCAGCAGCTGGCCACCCGCATCGCTGACGGCGCGGTCGAAGACCTCATGAAGAGCGAAGCTATGACAACCTTCCTCGACGGAACCAAAGCAAGCGGCCTATACTCCATTCTGGTGAAGCCCACCGAAGACGGGATCCGCTCCATGCTCAACCGCGCCGCCGGTGAGCTCTCAAAAACTGATGAATACCGAAGCCTCTGGCGCGATATCGCGGAAGAGACTCGGCGGTACAACCTGAGCCACGACGGGCCCGCCGTCATCGTGCTCACGCCCTTCTACCGGGCCCTGGACGAGAAGGTCGGCTCGATCGGTCCCTTCGACCCGGACCTGACGAAGCTCGGCCCCGAAACCCTGAACATTGACAGGGTCCGGGATGGCGCGGCCCAGGGGAGCGCAACGCAGGATAGCGATTGGGTGGTCCACTCGGCGATTAAACGCGTCGCCGCAATTGGGCAGGCCACCGGAACCCTGATTGTTCTGGCTGCAGTTCTGCTCTTCGTGGCCGTCCTGGTTGCGCCTCGCCGCCGCGTGCTGGTGCCGGTCGCCTCCGCCCTGCTGTACGCCCTGGCTTGCTGGGGCGCCGCCTCCTGGCTGGGCGCCCAGACCCCCGCCTCCCTGGGGATCACCAGCCGTAGCGCCGCCGGAACCGCGTTTATCGACGGGGCGTGGAACGTAACCCGACCCTTGGCAACATCCCACCTGGGAGCTGCGGCGAGCTACGGTCTCGCCGCGGCGGTCATCCTGCTGCTGGTGGGGATTCTCGTGCACCTGGTCCACCTGGGCCGCACCACTGCGAGCGATGCCACAGTCATCACACACTAGAAGTCCGAATAACCTAGGATAGTAACCATGTCCACTGAAACTATTGCCCTGGGCCTGCCGCCCGTTCCTCGCGAACGTCGCAGCCGCGCCGACATCGAAGCCGCCGCGCCCGTGAACGGCGAGAAGAAAGTCCTGCTGGCCACTCCCCGTGGTTACTGCGCCGGCGTCGACCGCGCCGTGATTGCCGTTGAGAAGGCGCTGGAGCACTACGGCGCGCCCGTGTACGTGCGCAAGCAGATTGTGCACAACCGCCACGTGGTGGAGACCCTCGAGAAGCAGGGCGCCATCTTCGTGGATGAGGTGGACGAGGTTCCCGAAGGTTCCGTGACCGTTTTCTCCGCCCACGGCGTGTCCCCCGCGGTGGTTTCTGCTGCCGGCGAGCGCTCGCTGAACACGATTGATGCGACCTGCCCGCTGGTGAACAAGGTGCACCGCGAGGCCGTGCGCTTCGCCAAGCAGGACTACGACATTCTGCTCATCGGCCACACCGGCCACGAAGAGGTCGAGGGTACCGCCGGCGAGGCGCCCGAGCACATCCAGATCGTGAACTCGCCCGATGAGGTGGATCAGGTGACCGTCCGAGACCCCGAGAAGGTCGTGTGGATTTCCCAGACCACCCTGTCTGTGGATGAGACCCTGGAGACCGTGGCGCGTCTGCGTGAGCGTTTCCCCTCCCTGCAGGATCCGCCCTCGGATGACATCTGCTACGCAACCTCCAACCGCCAGGGCGCCATCAAGGAAATCGCTCCGCGCGCAGACCTGGTCATCGTGGTGGGTTCGGCGAACTCCTCGAACTCCGTGCGCCTGAAGGAAGTAGCCCTCGAATACGGCGCTAAGCGTGCCGAGCGTGTGGACTTCGCACACCAGGTGGACGAGTCCTGGTTCGAGGGTGTGGCGACCGTGGGCCTGACCTCCGGCGCGTCGGTGCCCGAGGTGCTGGTTCAGGAGGTGTTGGCTCTGCTCGCCGAGTACGGCTACAGCACCATCGAAGAGGTCGAGACCGCGAAGGAAGATATTCTCTTCTCCCTGCCGAAGGAGCTGCGTTCCGCCCTGAAGAATGACGAGAACGTAGGCCGCCAGCTCGGTGGCCGCGGCGCTAAGCCCACTCGTTAAAGGCTTGCTCAAGAGCTTATAGATCCCCGTATCTTCTCCCGTTTGGGATTGGATACGGGGATTTTTGTATCTGATGCGCGGGTAGGGGTGCTTGCGCAGCTTCGCGTAACCGGTTGCCTCCGCAGCTTCGCGGTCTCGCTACGCGGGGGAGTGCCCCCTCTGCGGCGCTGGGGCGCCTTGAGGACGGAGCCCCCGCTTCGCGTGACCGCCTCCGCCGCTACGTGGTCTCGCTACGCGGGGTTTTTCGTGCATGAGGATGCATGAATAGAGACGCTTGCGTAGCTTCGCGTTCACGCTACGCGGGGGAGTGCCCCCTCTGCGGCGCTGGGGCGCCTTGAGGACGGAGCCTCCGCTCCGCGTAACCGGCACCTCCGCCGCAGGCAGTGCCCCCCTCTGCGGTGCCCCAACAATGATTGACACTGGCGCCTTGAGGACGGAGCCCCCGCTTCGCGCGACCGCCTCCGCTGCCGCCTCGTTGCCCAGGGCCTATTACCCCGGAAATTACCGCGTCATAACAGCCTCTCCGCGTACTCATGACATTTGTCATGTGCAGGTCATGACACTCTGTACCGCAGCGGTGCGAGAACCGGCGGTGTAATAGAAACATGAACACCGCAGCACTTCAGAACAGCAAGCACAACACCGCAGAAACCGTTATTTCTGCCCGCTCCCTCCGCCAGGTTTTCTCCACCCGCGCGGCAGGCACCGTGGTCGCCGTCGACTCGATTGACCTGACCGTCAAGCGCGGCGAAATCATCGCCCTGCTCGGCCCCAACGGCGCAGGTAAGACCACCCTCATCGACATGATTCTTGGTCTGACCCAGCCCAGCGGCGGCGAGTTGAGCGTCTTCGGTCGCAACGCCTCCGAGGCGGCACGCGCCGGTCTGCTCGGTGCGGTGCAACAGACCGGTGGCCTGCTCAAGGACCTGACGATCCGCGCCACGGTCGAGATGATTGCGGCGCTGTACCCCAAGCCCATCGACGTGGATGAGGTACTCGCCGGCGCCGACCTGACCGATATCGCTAAGCGTAAGGTCGGCAAGTGCTCGGGCGGTCAGCAGCAGCGTCTGCGTTACGCCCTGGCGACCATGCACTCGCCGGAACTGCTGATCCTGGACGAGCCGACCGCCGGCATGGACGTGAATGCGCGCCGCACCTTCTGGGAGCGTATGGAAGCCATCGCAGAACGTGGAACGACCATTCTTTTTGCGACGCACTACCTGGAAGAAGCACAGAACTTCGCCCAGCGCATCGTGCTCATGGAATCCGGCTCCATCATCGCTGACGGCTCCTCCGATGAGATTCGTGCCCTGACCGGTCACCGCCACCTCAGCTTCCTCGCACCCGCACCCATCACCGACCTGGATGTGCCGGTCGAGGTCACCGAAGAGTCCGGCGGATACCGCCACCGCATCTCCGTGCTGGAGATTGAGCAGGTACTGCGCACTCTGCTGAACAACTACAGCATCACCGACCTGGAGGTCACCAAGCCCTCCCTTGACGAGTCCTTCACCCTGCTGACCGAGCAGGCCGCCGCCTCCAAGTCCTTTGAAGCCTAATCACCACACCATCTAAACGCTACGCCGCCGCTACACACCTCAAGGAAAACATCATGCTCCGCTACGCACTCTACGACATCCGCGCTTCTATCCTCTCGACCGACCGTTTCTTCTTCGGCGTGGCACTGCCCATCGTCTTCTTCCTGCTCTTCGGCGCGATGCAGGACTACTCCTCCCAGCCGATGGGCGACGGCAACGTAGCAGCGTACGTCATGATTGGCATGGCGCTCTACGGTGCGGTTCAGAACACCGTGGCAATTAGCGGCAGCACCGTCGCCGAGCTCTCCAGCGGCTGGAACCGCCAGCTGGCACTGACCCCGCTGACTACCGGCAAGTACCTGGGCGCGAAGGCTCTGACCGCCCTGGTGATTTCTGCGGTGCCGGTGATTGCGGTGAACATTGTGGGCATGTTCACCGGTGTTGAGATCCCTGTGAACCAGCAGCTTGCAGCCGGCGCGCTGACGGTGCTGTGCGGTCTGGTGTTCGCCTTCTACGGCATCATGATGGGTCTGCTGATTCGTAACGAGAACGCCGTGTCCATTGCGAACGGTCTGCTGGTGATTATGAGCTTCTTCGGTACCGTGTTCTCCCCGCTGAGCACCGACCTGCTGAACTACGCACGCTTCACCCCGCTGTACGGTGCCGCCGAGATCGCTCGCTACCCCTTCACCGCAGGTCAGACCATTATTCTGGGTGGTGAGGACTGGTTCGTGACCGAGCCGCTCTGGTACGCAGTGGTGAGCCTGGTCGTGTGGGCGGCTATCTTCCTGGGTGTTTCTGCTCTGCTGATGCGCCGCGCAACCCGCCGCTAAATGATTCTTCCCGCCGCAGTCTCAAGGGTTCCGTAGTATCAGGGGCTCCCGAGGCTGCGGCGGAAACCGTATCCGCTCACACTGCATCTACTAACACTGCCGCTACTGACACCGCCGCGCCGGTGGCATCTGCACCCGTGGCACCTGGACCCCTGGCACCCGCACGTTAGGCTAGAACCATGACCGAAACCCACACCCATTCCTACGAGAACGAACACCCCCACACGGAGAACGAGGCGGCACCCTCCGCCGCGAAGCGCACCCTGGGCAAGCACCGCTTCCGCTTCCTCCACCGGGAACGCAGCGGCAACGTGAACTGGCTGGCACTGGGCTTTAGCGCCCCGTGGCTGGTGTTTCTGCTCATGCCGCTGGACAGCTTCCTCACCACCCCGGAGCTGGGGCCGGTGCGCTGGGCCGGTGTGGCGCTGGTGGCGCTGTTTGCGGTGGTGAACTGCTCGGCGTACGCGGTGCCGTGGCTGGTGCCGGTCGCCTCCACGGTGCGTCGAAGCGTCATCTGGACGCTACTGATGGCTCTACCTGTGGCTGGCCTGTCGGCGCTGCGGCTGGAATCGGCGTATATGGTGTTCTTGTCGTTCAGCATGTACTTTGTGGCGTTCTGGATTTTTGGCACAATCGCCCCGTACCGCCTGCGCTTGGGTGTAGCGGCGACGATTGCCCTGGCCTGCTGGCTAATTTTTATGGTGGGTACCAGCTTTGACGTCACCGCACACAGCGGTATTTCCCTCTTTATCGGTGCACCGATGGTGGGCATGCTGGGCTTCTCCTACCTGATTGAGCTGGGCGAACGCGCGGATGTAGCACGTGCCTCCCTGGCGCTCTCCGAGGAACGTGAAGAGATCGCCCGCGACGTGCACGACGTGCTGGGCCACTCCCTGACCGTCATCACCCTCAAGGCAGAGCTGGCGCAGCGCCTGCTGGAGATTGACCCCGCCCGCGCCGGTGCCGAGATGGAGGCGATCGCGCAGCTGTCCCGCGCATCCCTGGCGGAGGTCCGCTCGACCGTGACGCGCCTGCGAGTGCCCGACTTCTCGGGTGAGATTGAGGGTGCGGGCCGCGCCCTGCAGACCGCCGGTATTCGCGCCGAACTGCCGGAGGCTCAGAACGCGCTCGCGGTGGCTGGCGTGAACGCGAAGCTGTTCTCCTGGGTTCTGCGTGAGGCGGTCACGAACATGGTGCGCCACTCGGGCGCGAACACGGCGCGGGTGCGTCTGAGCGCAACCGGTCTGGACATCCTCGATAACGGCGTGGGTGTGGGCGATGCGCGCGGTAACGGTCTGACGGGTATGGCGCAGCGTGTGGCGGCGTCTGGCGGTAGCGTGGTGATTGAGGGGGCACCCGAGCAGTGGCTGGCGGAGAACCCTGGCGGTGGGGTGGGTACGCGCATCCGTGTGAGCATGGACGGCGATACCTCACTGCTGTAAATAGGTTCTGCAGATTGTGGAACTTAACGCCGCGCCCTGGACGGGGGAGCTACCCGCCCCTGTATGGTGGTGGTAGACAACCTCACGCGGTTGTTCCGCCCGCCGTTATCACCCCGTCTTCAGCCCTGGGAGGCTCCCATGATTCGTGTTCTGCTCGCTGACGATCAGCAGCTCATCCGTGAGGCTCTTGCCGCTCTGCTGGGTCTGGAGGTTGACCTGGAGATTGTGGGCCAGGTCGGTAGCGGCGACGAGGTGTTGGGCGCGGTCGCCTTGTTGAAGCCGGACGTGGTGCTGCTGGATGTGCAGATGCCCGGTACTTTGCTGGCTGATGGTATTGAGGCGGCTGCGGCGCTACGTGATGCGGGTGCTTTGAGTGAGTCGGGTGAGCCGGTGCGCACGCTGATTGTGACGACGTTTGGCCGCCCGGGCTATGTGCGCCGTGCCCTGGAGGCTGGTGCGAGTGGTTTTGTGGTGAAGGATACGGGTGCTCGCCAGTTGGCGGAGGCGATCCGTCGTGTGCATGCGGGGTTGCGTGTGGTGGATCCGTCGTTGGCGGCGGATTCTTTGGTGACGGGTGCTTCTCCGTTGACGGAGCGTGAGGCGCAGGTTCTTCGGCAGGCGGCCTCGGGCGGTACGGCTCAGCAGATTGCGTCGGCGTTGTTTTTGTCGGCGGGTACGGTGCGCAATTACCTGTCGGCGGCGATGGCGAAGACGGGCGCGTCGACTCGTCAGGACGCGGTGCGTATCGCCACGGAAAACGGCTGGCTCTAGCCCCCTGCTTCTCATCTCTTTCTCATTGACCCCGGCGGGGGAGCGGTGGCGCTTCCTCGCCTCATTTTTCGCCTCCACTTTCTCCTTTTCAGCGCCCCGGGCAGTGCCGCTCTTGTGCCTTCGGCGGTGTCTAGCATGCACTCAGGGCGGCTCCTGCCCGAACACGGTAGAATGATAGTGTCTATGCCCGCAGGCGCCCCGCACCCGTTTCTTCCCGAGACCGACGGTGTTGCGCTTGGAAGCGGGCACCATTTTCGCCCTGTGCCCGCCCGCACCCGCCGCATCACGTACGCGGCGCATCCTGAACGTATGGCGGCACATGATTCGAAGGAAAACTTGTGGCTCTAACTATCGGCATTGTTGGCCTGCCTAACGTGGGCAAGTCCACCCTGTTCAACGCTCTGACCGGCAACACTGTGCTGGCGGCTAACTACCCGTTCGCGACCATTGACCCGAACGTGGGCGTGGTGAACCTGCCGGATGCGCGCCTGAACCGTCTGGCTGAGATTTTTGGTTCGGAGCGTATTCTGCCTGCGACTGTTTCGTTCGTTGATATTGCGGGTATTGTGAAGGGCGCTTCTGAGGGTGAGGGCTTGGGTAACAAGTTCCTCGCGAACATTCGTGAGGCGCACGCTATCGCCCAGGTGGTGCGTGCGTTTGATGACCCGGACGTCATTCACGTGGACGGCAAGGTAGACCCCGCCTCCGATATGGAGACCATTAACACTGAGCTGATTCTGGCTGACCTGCAGACTCTGGAGAACGCTATTCCGCGTCTGGAGAAGGCTGTGAAGATTAAGAAGGGTGACGCCGCTCAGCTGGAGACCTACAAGACCGCGCAGAAGATCCTGGAGGATGGTGACACCATCATTTCTCGTGCGAAGGATGCGAAGCTGGAGCTGGCTCACCTGAAGGAGCTGAACCTGCTGACCGCTAAGCCGTTCATTTACGTGTTCAACGCGGATGAGGGCATTCTGGCGTCTGAGGAGAAGCAGCAGGAGCTGCGTGACATGGTTGCGCCGGCTGAGGCTGTGTTCTTGGATGCGAAGCTGGAGGCTGATTTGGTGGAGCTGTCTGAGGAGGAGGCTCGCGAGATGCTGGAGATGAACGGTCAGGATGAGTCCGGCCTGGACCAGCTGGCTCGTGTGGGCTTCTCGACCCTGGGCCTGCAGACTTACCTGACTGCTGGCCCGAAGGAGGCTCGCGCCTGGACTATTTACAAGGGTGATACTGCGCCGCAGGCTGCTGGCGTGATTCACTCTGATTTTGAGCGCGGCTTCATTAAGGCTGAGGTTGTGTCTTTCAAGGACCTGGATGAGGCTGGCTCCATGGCGGAGGCGAAGGCTCGCGGTAAGGTCCGTATGGAGGGCAAGGACTACATCATGCAGGACGGCGACGTGGTGGAGTTCCGCTTCAACGTCTAAATCTGATGGGTCGATAGGACTTTGAGAGTCCGGTGACGGAGGGATGACGAAATTCATCTCACTGTCACCGGATTTTTTGTACCCTGTAAGTGCAAGCTGAATTTGTAATAATTCTCAAATCAGGAGATATGGGAGGCGGATACGTCTGTAAATAAAGAAACAAATGAAGAGAATAACGAACCCATTGCACCGAAGACCTCCAGGCGCCCATGCTTGTGACAAGTCTTCTGGTCTACGTTGACGAGAATGAACGAAATTCTGATTTTTCAACGTCTAAGAATAAGAAAGGATAAGAAATGCCCGGATGGTGGGAATCTTTTTTAGCTAAATGGTCGTGGGATGACCCGACGCTTCTCTTGGGTTTTGCATCCTTTGTGGTCGCTGTAGCATCCTTTTTGGTCACTACAATCATCTCCATTGTGTTATGGAAGATGGGAGCTAAACAGGCAAAACGTGATAGCGAACAAGCAAAACGTGACAGCGAGTTGCAAGCCAAAATCCTCGAGAATCAAACGTTAATTTCTCAACGCCAGCGACGCGATGCGCTACCGGAGATTATTGAGCGAGCCTCATATCCCACGCATCTGGAGATGTTATGGAAGGAGGTTAGCGGGTATAAGAAAGAGGACCAGGATTTCCTTCTCACTCTTCTTCGCTCCAATCCTGCTCTTCCGCTTCCTGGAACGTCCACGAAGGTGCAAGATAAACTGACTGATGAAGTTGTGAGCCTTTATGTTAACGGGTTCGAGCGCCGTTATGCAGAAAGCGACGGGTGGTCACCCTATCCCGGATTGTTCGAATTCATCACGGAAGCAAAAGGAAAGGGAGCAAAGATTGAGGACTCACGTATCGTCGCACTTGTTACGGGACTGACTGCAGAAAAGCAACCCCAAAATCACCGCTTCTATGAGGAGCTGGTTCGTGCTCTTCCCCAAACAACGGTTCCTCTTCTTGAAGCGGTTGAGAGGATTGATTCTTGTGCTCCCAATGGGCTTAAACTGAATGTTCTGACCGGTGCCCTCCTGGCAGTCAAAGATTTGGAACTGGAATGCCGAGACGGGAGCTTGTCTGAGGAAGAGGTAAGGACGCGAAAATATGGAATTGCTAAAGCTCTCGCTTCTCTGCTATCTCAAGGTGCCCTACGCTCGTTTGATGGGTGGGAACTTGAAGGAACGCAAGACCGTGTGACTGCTGCAGCCGCCTGGCTCATCAGAGCGGTTGGCTGGGTTGCCGATGTTGATGAGCTTCAATCGACATGGATGATTGAGAATCTAGCTTCCGCGATTCAGTCAATACCTGAATCGGAAGGAAGATGGGGCTGGGGAATTGATAACGTCGATGTCCATCAGGGTTTCGAATGGATCAGCAAAAAGTGTCCTGAATTATGGAAAACCTACGGGGAAGAACTGGAAGCGGCTGCCACAAAGATTGGGCCGTGGAAGGAAGACCTCTCTTCGTAAAATATCGCTTGCCCCGAAATGCTGATTTACGCCGTGACATGGTGGAGTTCCGCTTCAACGTCTAAGCGATAAAAACATAACAGCGGAGCCCCGCACTACAGCTCGTAGTGCGGGGCTCCGCTCTATTAACCCTCGCGCGCCACAAAAGGTAGCCGCCCGAGTGTAAGTCTTATTGACCGGGATTAGTGGTCAGCACCAACCATCACGTTGGACGCCTTGATAACTGCGTACGCAGTCTCGCCAACCTTCAGGCCCAGTTCCTTAATGGACTCATTGGTGATGGAAGCGGAGATAACAACCTCGGGAGCGATCTCAATCTTAACGATGCCGTTGGTAGCACCCTCGGTAATCTCAACAACCTTGCCAGCGAACTGGTTACGTGCAGAAAGCTTCATGAAGCCGTGCCTTTCACTACTCAAAACGTACAAATACTCTAAGCACTCTACACGCCGCAGCCACCCAGAAGCACCTTCCAACCAAAATATTACGCACGAACCATGCAAATTTTATTTTCGGCTTCATCCACGCCCCGCACCCACCCCAAAAGACCGGCAAAAACCAGCCTCACACATGCGGTTCGCACCCGCCAAATGGTATAGTCAGCACGAACGCGAGAACCCTCGCACCCTCCACCGTCGCACCCCGCCCTCGCTGACGCGCGCCCACACGCCGCAGCACCACCGCCCAACGCCGCGGTAACTAGGTGCAGGGGAGCGGCGCATCCGCACAGACAGAAGAAGGAACCATGAGCGAAAACCTCAACGAAATCGAAGCACCCGCCTGCCCCGAATGCGGCGAAAACTACACCTACGAAATGGGCGAACTCTGGGCATGCCCCATGTGCGGCCACGAATGGGAACGCACCGCAGCAGGCGAAACCGAAGAAGAAGCAGGCTCCAAGGTTCTCGACTCCGTCGGTAACGAGCTCGTCGACGGCGACTCCGTCACCATCGTCAAGGGCCTGAAGGTCAAGGGCGGCGCAGACATCAAGGCAGGCACCAAGGTGCGCGGCATCCGCCTGCTCGAATCCCCCGTCAACGGCCACGACATTGAGGCGAAGGTCCCCGGCGCGGGCCAGATGTACCTGAAGTCCTCCGTGGTTAAGAAGGCATAAGCCAAGAAGGCGTAATGAAGAAGCTATAAAGCGCCTCGCACAAGACGTAGAAAGGCGGCACCTCCCAAGCTAGCTCACGCTAGGGGAGGTGCCGCCTTTGTTGATATAAAACTCAGGAGTCCGTCTGGTTTGGGGGTTATTTCTTGCCGGTCATGCCCAGGTATAGGGAGATGGTCAGCATCGCTGCGAAGACCGAAAGAATCCAGCGCATCCAGTCGATGCCTGCGGTGGCGGCGACGCCCAGTTGGGTTGCCGCCCAGTTGCCGACAGCCGCGCCGATAGCGCCGCAGACAATGGTCCAAAGAATCGAAATGTTCTGGTGGCCTCGCATGAAGAAGCGCGCAATCACACCGATAATTGCACCGGTAATAACCATAGTGATAAGAGCGTCCATCGTTGTCTCCAAGGGTCGTGCACCTGCCGCTGTGACAGGTGGGCTTTACCTCAAGTGTAGGCAATGCCGGTTACGGGAGGCTTAACAACAGGTATGTTAAGGTGAACGGCACCTCGGTGTTTTACGTGTAAAACACCGAGGTGCCGTTGTTCTACGGCGAAGGTGCTACTTCGACTTACGCCAAATCTTCAGAGCGCTACAAATCAGCGGCAACTGCAGGGGCAGGCGCGTATACGCGATAGCCTTACGCTGAGCGGACTGCTTGCGCGCATCCAGAGCCATCTGAATATTCGCGGGGAACACCGCAACGAACAGCAGTGCGGCCAACAGACCACCGGCACGGCGGGTCTTATCGCTCGACAACAGGGCAGCGGTACCCAGCTCAGCCACACCGGAACCGTGCGTGTACGCATGCGGAGGGCCCGGAAGGTACTTCGGAATAATCGAATCGAAGGGCTCGGGGATAATGAAGTGCAACGCGCCCATCACGGCAAGACCGCGTGCCATGCGAGTCGCCGAACGCTCGGCGCTGTACTCTTTTTTCTTAAAAATACTCATGCCCCCAGTATCCTCCCCGCCGCAGAGGAAGCCGCGAACCCGCGCGGCGAGTCCCGAAAATATCTGTCGCCAGCAGGGGAAGCACAGAAGCCACCGCAACCGGGCGAGGTCCAAATCCGACCGCTCAAGAGGAAAAGACCCGTCAAACAGGGTATGATGTGAAGCATGGCACCGCGTGCGGTACCGACCGACGAGCGGCTCCCCACGAGCCGACGCCGATCAGGACGGACCGGGTGCACCATACCAAAAATCAAAGGAGTAACCCCATGAAGAAGATTCTGTTCATCGCAGCACTCGCAGGCGCCGCATTCTTCATCTACAAGAGGAAGGCAGCCTAAGGTATCTCGCCCCGCAGGGCGTAATAATCCTAAGCATAAGAAGCCCGCCCCTCGAAACATTCGAGGGGCGGGCTTCGTCGTATCCGCAGAATTTACGGACGGAGCGGTGAACCTACTCGCCGCTGGGCGGAACCTCGCCGCTCATCACGACCTTATTCTGCGAAGAGCTCCACGTGAACGTAGCCGTCGTGCGGCCGCTCGCGTTGGCGGGGCTCTCATCGTCCTTCATATAGCGGTAGGTCACGCTAATCGAATTATCGGAGGTACGGGTAATGGAGGGCGAGAACGAGTAGGGCTCGTAGGTTGCCGTACCAATAAACTTGCCGTAGTGGAAGAGCAGGATGTGATGGGCCATCGAGGAGATGCAGCACTCGTCCGGGGAGGAGCCCGGAATCGCGTCAATCCAGGACAGCTCGGCGCAGGGATCAAAACCCTCGTACGTGCGGGAAACGTTCGTCCACTGGTTCCACTTGCTCTTGTTCTTCATATCGCTCAGAGCCTTCGAGACCGTGGACGAAGCCGATACGTTGGAACAGCTGGAGCTCTTCTTATCGCCCGAGGAGTCAGACTTCGCGGGAACGGTCGTAACGCTCGGCTCGGGGTTTACCGTAATCGTTACCACCGACGGAGCCGGGGCGGGCGAAGACGCAGAGGCAGAGGCAGAAGCGGAAGCGGAAGGGCTCGCCGAAGCCGTGGGGAAGATAGCCGAGGCGGCGCTCGAGGAGGAGCTCGGCGAAGCCGAAGCGGATGCGCTCGCCGAGGCGGACGAAGACACAACGGTACCGGAAAGCGCCGAATCGGTGCTTGCCGAGCAGGACGAGACGGCCAGGGCCACGGCCGCGCCCAGGGCGGGCAGGGATAGAGCGGAGCGGGTCAAACGCATGGGGACTCCTCGCGCGATGCGGCGGCGCATCGCAAGCTGATGTATGTGAACAGTGAACTCGTCCAGTATAGAGAAAAAGACGCATTGACGTGGTGCGGGGCGTCAGCACCGTTCATTACCGTAGCCTTTTTCCATTGCCGGTAGACGGCAGAAAACCGGTTAGCAGACCTTATCGTCGGTCAGGTAGTGCACCAGCCAGGCGCGCCTCGCCGTCGCAATACGCGCCGTAATCCGCGGAAAAACCCACAGGCTAATCGCGCCCTGCGCCCACAAAGTCAGCGAAAACAGCAGCGGCCGGAACGCAACATCGCGAGGATCCACGCCGGGGTTGAGAAGGCGCGCGAGCGCATCCGACAGGAAAATCGACGGGAACATCAGCGACATCAGCACCGTACCCAGCACCCAGCCCGGCCCGAAACAGAGCAGAACCCAGCGGGCACTCATCCGCAGGTTCTTGCGATGCGCCCAGCGGAACTGCCAGCCGCGCAGACGGTACGGATACATCACGCCCAGAATCGAGCCCAGGGACACCACAATAGCCGGCACCACAAAGAACGACAGGGACATCATGAGCGTGGGAGTCAGGTTCTCGTCCTGACTGTGCAGAATCAGCGCCAGCAGGGTACCGGAAACACCCGTGATCAGACCGATTGCAATAGCCTTCGTACGCACGAATAGGTGCAGGGCGTGCGGGTCGCTACTGCGCAACGCACGCAGTGCATGCTCCTCATCGTGGCCCATCAGGTTCGTTGAGGTGACGTCCGCAACCATCCAGCCGACCATCACCAGCGCAAAACCAGCCGGGCCCTTAAACTCGCTAAACAGCCACGAACGCCACGCTTCCGGGAGCAGATACCAGCAGATCGCCGCCAGCAGGGCGTTACACAGGAGCGTCTGCGTCTCCACAGGGAAAGGGCGAGTGAACATGCGGCGCAGCTCAGCGCGCACACTCGGACGGTACGTATTCTGCGGATCAACGAGGGCGCGACCCTCCACCCGCTGACGGCGCAGGTCCCGGCGGAGGGCCCTGAAATTCGTCACGGGGTGCGCCAGCGGCGCAAGGCGGGAAGATACGTGCCTCAAAATGCTCACCTGCCCATTGTAGAGGTGCCGCTGAGGCGAAGCGGCACCGCAGAAAATCAGCTATGCGGAAACTCCACCCACTAGAGCCCGCATCCCCTTGCACACCCGCCGCATCCAAGGGACAATGAAGGCATGGCTGAAGTAACTCTACAGAATGAACTCGTAATCCACACCAACGGCGACCTGCCCGCAGTCGGCGCAAAGCTGCCCGAATTCTCGGTTCTCGCGGCTGATCTCTCCGAGATTTCCTCCGCAGATTTCGCAGGTAAGAACCTGGTGCTGAACATCTTCCCCTCCGTCGACACCGGTGTTTGCGCAAACAGCGTCCGCACCTTCAACAAGCAGGCTGCAGGCCTGGAGAACACCGTCGTGCTGTGCGTCTCCAACGACCTGCCCTTCGCAATCGGCCGCTTCTGCGCAGCCGAGGGCATTGAGAACGTCGTGACCTCCTCCGCTTTCCGCTCCTCCTTCGGTGAGGACTTCGGCGTGAAGCTCGTGGACGGCCCCCTGGCTGGTCTGCTGGCACGCTCCGTGGTCGTCGTGAACCCCGACGGTAAGGTTGTCTACACCGAGCTGGTTCCCGAAACCACCAACGAGCCCAACTACGAGGCAGCACTCGCCGCCATCAAGTAGTTTCCGTCTCGTTCGCCTCGCGAATGAGCAATTGATTCTCAACGCCCCGGCGCGCATACCCCTGGTTTGCGCCCGGGGTGCTTTAAAATAGTGATAACCGCCGCGCGATTATTTCTCTCGCGCGGTGCACGACACAACAGATACGAACGCTACACCGCACGAGTACGGTCTCACCCCACACATGCGGCTGGCGACAGCATTACGCTCCGCCCACCCGATATCACGGGTGGGCGGAGCGTTTTAACGATGCATTAGGCAGAGTGCGAAGGGCCGGTATGCCCCCCCGGTACCTAGCGCGTCTGCTCGGAGCCGCCGTCGTGGTCGGCCACGAGCATATGCTCCGGCAGGGTACCGCGACGCTTTTGCACCGCGTAGCGAACCACCAGCAGGCTTAGGTAGACGACCATGGACACCACAAGCATGGACTGCGGGGCGATCAGCAGGCCCGCGGCCGCGGCCACCAGCGCGATGACGGCGGTCAGACGGTCCTTCGATTCGCGGTACGCATCCACGGTCAGGATCGCGAAGAGCGCAGTCATCACAAAACCCAGACCCTTCAGCTCGCTCAGGAAGCTGACGCCCAGCACGTAGCCCAGCAGAGTACCGCAGATGACGGACACCTGCATGCCAGCGTGAATCCACAGGATGCGGGAGCCGCGCAGCGTGTGGCGGTCGGGGCCGCTATTGAGGACGTACGCCTCGTCGGTGAGCGTGTACACGCTGTAGAACTTCGCGAGAGGATGGCGCACACGCTCAATCGGGTAGGAAAGGCCGTACATGAGGTGACGCGAATTCACGAGCAGAGTCATGAGCGCAATCGACACCAGCGAAGCGTGCAGAGACATCATGTCCAGCAGCACAAACTCCACAGAACCGGCGAAGACAATGCCCGGCAGGACGACCGCCAGCCACATCGGGAAGCCGTAGCTGTGAATCACCACGCCCAGGCCGATACCCACGAAGAACAGGCCCGCCATGACCACGCCGGCGGTGCGCATCGCCTCGGCAAAACCGCTCACGCGCGGCTGCTGGGAGTCCGAAGAGTCCTTGGGTGCCTCGACCACGGGAATAACGCCGGTCAGCGGAAGGGCGGAGGCGATCACCTGATCCACCTGCTCCGGGCTTGCCTGGCGGGGTTCCGCCCGCTGCTGGCTCGTCTGTTGCTGCGCGCTACGGTCGGGCGCGGTGCGGTGGACCGACTCGACGATGGGGGCGGAGGCATCCGCCGGGTGACGCTGAGAATCCTGAGATGAAGTCATGACGCCCCCTAGAAAACCCAGTTAGCCAGCACAACACAGGTGACGGTACCCGCCACCATGCTCAGCACCATATTCTTACGCCACAGGTGCACACCCACAGTCACAACCAGGCCCGCCAGGTACGGTGCCGCCGTGGTGAACGAGGAGTAATCAATCTTCGCCACCGCATAGATAGCAAGTAGCGCGACTGCGCCGAGCGGAATCCAATGGCTAAGTGCATCGAGCAGCTCGGAGCCGGCGAGCGCCTTCTTCAAACCGAAAGGTAGAAGACGCAGCATAAAAGTAATACCTGCAGCAACGAACACCGCAGTCAAAATATATCCGGCAGTAACTTCGCCGTTCATGATGATTGTCTCTTTCTGCACCACTCAGAAAACCCCGGAGGCGAAAGACACACGGTCGAACGGTTAAAGTCTTCAAAGCAACCGCCGAGAGCCGGGTCTGCCCGAGGAAACGGGGGAGTAGTGCGATAGGTACGTGAATAGATGAAAGCCGCGAACAACGAGGCGGAGGGACGTTCCTCCCGCATGAGACTAGTTTTCGGCGCGGGTAGTTGCGCGCGGCAGTAGTTCTCGTGCGTGACCTCGGGTGATGCCGCTCCCGGTGCGGTGTTACTCCGGGGCGGCACAGCGTTCTGCGTCGCTGGTTTCCTTAGCGGTATCTTTCATCTGCATGTGGTACCTCAAATCTGTGGGCGGCGGCTCACGAGATGGCGCCGGGAAGGGCGAATCGCGGCCGGTTCCGCGTGAAACAGGAAAGAGAAGGGCGGGCCGAATAGGCGGCTCGCACTTTTTATATTAACGGTTTTCTGAGCCGCCGCGTAACACCCCGGCGGAACCCCCATTATCCTCGGAAGCGGACCCCGTTACTTCGCTTGTCTTCTGCTCCGAGTGGGCAGGCAGGGTGCCGCGGCGCTTCGCCACCGGGAAGCGCGCCAACAGCAACACCACGTACGAACCCAATGCCACCACCAGGAACGACGAAGGCGCAAAAATCAGCGCAATCGCGGCCGAAATCGCAACGAAGAGCGCCGTCACGCGATCCGGGTTAGCGCGGTAGCCGTCCATGGCGAGAACCGTGAAGATAGCCACCATCACGAAATCCACGCCCTTCAGACTGCTGAGGAGGCTCGCGCCGAGTACGTATCCGAGCACCACGCTCAGAATCCACGACACGTAAATCAGCGTGTTAACCCACAGGATGCGGGCGCCGGAACGCTCATTGCGATCAGGACCGGAGTTGAGAGCAAACGCCTCATCGCAGAGAGTGTGGATGGCAAGGGCCTTGGCCCAGAAGCCCTTCACGCTGTGTAACGGGTAGGAAAGACCGTACACCAGGTGGCGAGCATTCACGAGGAACACGGTCAAAGCAATCGAGGCAACCGACGCGCCACCGCTGATCATGCCCACCATGAGGAACTCCACCGAACCGGCAAAAACCACCGCGGATAGCAGCGGCGCCGTCCAGATCGGCAGGCCGTGAGCGTTGAGGATAATGCCCAAACCCAAACCCAGCACAGCGATACCGAGCATCACCACGGAAGAATCCGCAACAGCCAAGCGGAAATCATGCTGCGAGCCTGCGCCCTTAAATCGAGTGCCCTGACGCTGAGCGCCCCGAAGCTTGGGAGTCTGTGCCATAAGTGGGTTCCTCGTATGCGTTACGTTCTACGAAATGCCTCGTCTGCCTGCAGACGGGCAAAGATAACGCCCGCCGCGGCTTTCCAGTGTATAGGAGCAAGCGGTTGACCGACGAGAAAAAGAGTCCGGGAATAAAATAATGAGAAACACGCTTATAGTGAATGACGCTAAACAACGCGGTGCTGAATAACCTAGCGCCCGCGCAGACAACCCGAAAGGAACCTCAATGACCGAGCAGAACAACGCTGAGCAGAGCAACACCGTGCAGACTGCAGAAGAGCAGAAGAAGGTGTACTCGCGCCAGCAGGAACGCCGCGAACTCGACAACTACCGCCAGACCAAGATCGAGCGCATCGACCGCCTGCGCTACCGTGCCCACGGTGCCAACGGCGCAACCCTCGACTTCGGTGTGGGCGAGGGCCTGCTGACTCCCGTCGAGCTGCTGCTCGCCGCGATCGCCGGCTGCTCCTCCGTGGATGTGGACGCCGGCACCTCCCGCCGCTCCACCCCCGAGGTATTCGAGGTGCTCGCCTCGGCGCTGAAGCAGACCGAGGACGGCGCGGTGCGCCTCGACGACGTTGAGGTGGACTTTGATGTGCGTTTCCCCGAGGATGAGCAGGGCGCTAAGGCGCAGAAGATGGTGGACCGCCTGATTCAGCTCAGCGAGCAGAAGGACTGCACCGTCTCCCGCACCGTGGAGCACCCCACGAAGGTTTCGTTCCACAATCTGGCGAACTAGAAAGGCTAGACGGACTAAACGCCCGGAGAGATAGCCTGACTTGAGGCCCTCCCGTGCCACTCGTGATGGAGCGGCTCGGGAGGGTTTTTCTGTGTTTTTGTGGGTTTGGGGTGGAAAAGAGCCCGGAAAGCGGGTAGGATTGACCCTCAGATTAGGAAAACTTACGGTACGTAAGAAATCCTTAAGATTGAAGAATTTCTTGACCCAGGCACAAACCTTCGGCAGCCGCATCGACGGCAGGGACAGACTGGACAGCACACAATCCCCCTAGCAAACGCACGAAGCAATAGCCTCAGAAAGAAGACCTGACATGGCACAGCCTACAGAGACTTCCGGCACTGCATCGGAAGCCACCCCCGCAGAGGGTGAACTGAAGCGAGGCCTCTCCGCCCGACACATGCAGATGATCGCAATCGGCGGCGCAATCGGCACCGGCCTCTTCGTCGCCTCCGGTAAGACCATCTCCACCGCGGGCCCCGGTGGCGCAATCCTCGCCTACGCCCTCATCGGCGTCATGGTGCTCTTCCTTATGCAGTCCCTCGGCGAGATGGCCGCGCACCTGCCCGTGCCCGGCGCCTTCCAGACCTACGCCGCGCGCTACGTGTCCCCGTCCTTCGGCTTCGCCATGGGCTGGAACTACTGGTTCAACTGGGCGATTACCGTGGCCGCCGAGCTCGTCGCGGTCGGTGAGGTGATGAGGTACTGGTTGCCGGACGTGCCCTCCTGGGTGTGGGCGGCAGGATTCCTCGTGCTACTGACCGGCATCAACGCCCTCTCGGCACGCTCCTACGGTGAGAGCGAGTTCTGGCTCGCCACCGTCAAGGTCGTCACCGTGGTCGTCTTCCTCATCGCCGGTATCGCCATGATCTTCGGCATCCTGGGCGGTAGCTCCCCGGGCGTTTCCAACTGGACCGTGGGCGAGGCACCCTTCGTGGGCGGTGCCCCCGCCGTCCTGGCCATCTTCATGGTGGCAGGCTTCTCCTTCCAGGGCACCGAGATGATCGGTGTGGCAGCGGGCGAGTCCAAGAACCCCCGCCGCGACGTGCCCCGCGCGCTCACCAGCGTGTTCTGGCGCATCATGCTCTTCTACATCGGTGCGATGGTCGTCATCGGCTTCCTGATTCCCTACACCGACCCGAACCTGCTAACCGCAGCGGACGGCAACGTGAACATCTCCCCGTTCACCCTCATCTTTGAGCGCGCAGGCATCGCCTTCGCGGCGGCCGTAATGAACGCCGTGATTCTCTCCGCCGTGCTTTCGGCGGGTAACTCTGGCCTGTACGTCTCGGCTCGTATGCTCTTTTCCCTGGCGCAGGAGGGCAAAGCACCGAAGATCTTCACCCGCATCAACTCCGGCGGCGTGCCCATGAACGCACTGCTGGCTACCGCAGCTATCGGCGCGGTCGGCTTCATCGCCGCGCTGCTCTCGCCGGATGGTGCGTACCTGTGGCTCGTGAACGTGTCGGGTCTGGCGGGCTTCATCACCTGGGTGGGCATCGCCGTGGCGCACTACCGCTTCCGCCGCGCCTACCTGAAGCAGGGCCACAGCCTCAAGGAGCTGCCGTACGTGGCGCCGTTCTTCCCCGTGGGCCCGATCATTGCGTTCCTCATGTGCCTGGTCGTGATTGGCGGCCAGAACTACGAGGCCATCATCAGTGGCGACTGGTTTGGCGTTCTGAGCTCTTACATTGGCCTGCCCGTCGTGGTGGCCGTGTGGCTGGGCCACCGCATCGTGACCCGTGACCGCCTGATTCCGCTGGAAGAAATGGACGTGAGCGGCCTCGAGGTTAAGGCTTCGAAGTAACGCGAACGATTGCGTCAGCTGATTGAATGAGCTGATACGTGAAGAGCCGCCGGTTCCCCCTGACCGAGGGGAGCCGGCGGCTCTTTGCTATCCGCAGTTTATTCCGCACGGGAGAGCTAGGCTGTAAGCCCTGCAGCTCTTAGGAGTGGCGGCGCGAGCGCAGAACGCTCAAACCCAGACCCGCACAAATCGCGACAACGCCAATGCCAACAATCACACCAACGCTGGATGCGCCGGTGTTCGCCAGGGTAGCCTTCTTGGGGCTGCTCTCCTGAGCCAGATGATCCTTAGCGGGGCTGTCCTTTGCCGGGCCGTCCTTAGCCGGAGTGTCCATAGCCGAGCGGGCGGCGGTCACCGGAGCCTCCTGAGCTGGCTTACTCTTGGGATGCGCCACGGTTGCGTCCTCCAGCTTGTCAGCGTTGGGGGTCTTATCGGCAACCGGTGCTTCCGGCAGTGCAGGAACCGTCGGTGCGTCAGTGGGGTTTACACCCACGGTTGCTTCCGGCAGGGGCGCCACGGTGGGCGCGTCCGTCGGGTTTACACCAATGGTTGCTTCCGGCAGGGGCGCTACGGTCGGCGCGTCGGTCGGGTTCACGCCGACGGTTGCTTCGGGCAGGGGTGCTACGGTGGGTGCGTCAGTGGGGTTTACACCGATGGTTGCCTCGGGCAGGGGCGCCACGGTCGGTGCGTCAGTGGGGTTCACGCCCACGGTTGCTTCCGGCAGGGGCGCCACGGTCGGTGCGTCGGTCGGGTTCACGCCGATGGTTGCCTCGGGCAGGGGTGCTACGGTGGGTGCGTCGGTCGGGTTCACGCCCACGGTTGCCTCGGGCAGGGGTGCTACGGTGGGTGCATCGGTCGGGTTTACACCGATGGTTGCCTCGGGCAGGGGTGCTACGGTGGGTGCATCGGTCGGGTTTACACCGATGGTTGCCTCGGGCAGGGGTGCTACGGTGGGTGCGTCAGTGGGGTTTACACCGATGGTTGCTTCCGGCAGGGGCGCCACCGTCGGAGCATAAGTCGGAACCGCAGACACCACAGGCTCCTGCGCGAAAAGCTCAAGAGGCTTCTGAGCATCAAACGAGCCGTACTCAGCACCCTGAACGCCAGCTGCCATAGTGCCCGCAATGTACTTGTGAGAGGTATTCAGCGTCGCCGCAACATCCGCCGGGACCTTCACCTCCGTCTCAAAAGCACCGTTGTGAATCTGCGAAGCAGGTACGGTCACCTCAGCCACGAAGCGCATACCCGTCTGAGGAAAACGACCGGGAACCCACACGCTCGTATCAGACACCACCACGCGCACACCGTGCGGGGTCGCCTCACCGGTGTAGCCGGTACCGCGCACCTTCAACACAGTCTCACCCTTGGTGTTCAGGCGCGGCGAATCCACGTGCAGAACCGGCGCGGCGCTATCCTTTACAACGTCCATGCGCAGAACCTGGCCGCCACCGTAACCATCAACGATGATATTAGCGACGAAGCTGTAGTTCTTCGCCGGGTCAATCAGGCTACCGGGAACGTAATGGGTCGCAGTCGCCGTACCGTCCTTGAACGGGCCCGCAACGTGCACCGTCTGAATCGGGTTCAGAAACGGGAAACCCCTATGGTTTGCCTCGTGCAATGCCGGGGCGAAAGCGGTAGTTTTCGCGGGCAGCTTCGTCGCTTTGAACGTAATCTTGTTCAGACGCAGGGCGGTCTTCAGCTGACGGGTATTGGTCTCAACCTTGTAGTTGTAGACCGTAATAACCGGCGGGTTATCCGGATTCGGGGTATTAGCTGCCGCAACAGAAGGCAGAGCGCCCAGGCTCAAGGATGCGGCAAGAAGAACAGAAGCGCCGGCGCTACCGTAGCGGCGGGCACGAGAAGAGTTAGCCATCATGAAGTTCCTTCTACATGGGTGATTGAGTGATCCGCACTCTTCCTGTATCGCGCCAAGTCGAGTGCGTATACGGTACCGCGACATCGCGGTTAATTACACCGTAACACGCATCTAAACGCATGAACCGGACATAAGATAACTCGCCGAAATATTACGTAAAACCAACGCCTGCAGGGCGCACAATAGGGCGGATGGATAAGACAAACACGCACAGTGCCGGGTGGAGGATACGGAAATGCTAGGGTAGAAAGATGCCTACGCAGATGAACCCGCAGAACCGAGTAGAAGCAGCCCAACCCACCGAGCACAGCGCTACTGAGCACAGCGCCATCGACAGCGTGCACCGCGTCGTGAACGTGTGCGCTGTAGCAATCCGCAACCGGGACGGGCTCGTACTCACCGTACGCAAGAAGAGTAGCGGCGGGTTTATGATGCCCGGGGGCAAACCCGAGCTGGGGGAGAGCCCCGTGCAGACCGCCTGCCGCGAGGTGAGCGAAGAAATCGGCCTGACCCCCGACCCCGTCCGGATGCGCTACCTCGGCACCCTGGAGGCCGCCGCGCTCAACGAGTCCGGCTTTACGGTGCGCGCCGAAACCTTCGAGTACGCCCCCACCGACGAGCAGTACGAGCAGCTGGCTACGCTGGTGCCGCAGGCCGAAATTACCGAGCTGCGCTGGGTCGATCCCGCCATGGCCCGCCCTTCAGATATCGCCGCGCAGGCACCGCTGAATACCGAGCAGATTTTCCCGCTGCTGGCGGCCACTCCGGTTCCGCGGGGCTAGCGTATCGGTGGACCCGGCGGCCTAGAGCCCCCGTTTTATCCACAGGGCTACCCTGCACACATGAGGTACACAGGTACGTCCGGTACCCTCAACAACAGACAACCCATAGAAGGCGGGGCGCAACGCCGCGCACCCGCTGCACAACCCAAGGAGAACCATGAAGAAGACTGACTACAACCTCGCCGTCTACTGCGGCGCACGCTCCGGCAACGACCCGCTCTTCACCGAGCGCGCCCGCGAGCTCGGAACCCTCTGCGCCCGGAACAATATTGGCGTGGTGTACGGAGGCGGCCGCACCGGCCTCATGGGCACCGTCGCGGGCGCAACCCTGGACGCCGGCGGCGTGGTTTACGGCGTGGTGACCCACAAGCTGGTCGGTCTGGAGGGCGTCTACCCCGGCCAGACCACCCTCGACATTGTGGACACCATGCACCAGCGCAAGATCGCCATGATTGAGAAGGCCGACGCTTTCGTCGCCATGCCCGGCGGCCCCGGCACCCTGGAAGAGTTCTTCGAGGTGTTCAGCTGGCAGTTCCTCGACATCCACTCCAAGCCGGTTGCGCTGCTGAACGTGAGCGGCTACTGGGATAAGCTCATCGACGCGATGCACTACATGGCCTCCACCGGCCTGCTGAACGAGCGCTACCTGGACGAACTCATTATCGCGACCACTCCCGAGGAGCTGCTGGATGCACTCGCCAAGGACCTAGAGCGCCGCGCCGCCACAAAGACCAACGCAGAAAGCTAAACTGCCATGGCCAATACCCTGCTACTGACCTACTTCGGACCGTTCCCCGGCGTGCCCGTGAACCCCACCGTAGCGCTCGCCGAAGGTGCTCAGTGTCTGCTGACCCGGATGCGCCCGGATTTGAACGTCATCACCCGCGAGCTGCCCGTCAGCTACGACGGATCCAGCGCCGCACTGCGCGCCGCCCTGCAGGAGGTGCAGCCCGATGCGCTCATCAGCCTGGGCGTAGCGGTCGGCCGCGATGTGGTGAGCCTCGAGCAGGTAGCTATCAATCTGGACTCCGCGGGCATTGAGGATAACGACGGCGACCGACGCTGCGACGAGCCGATTGTTCCGGACGGCCGGGAGGCGTACTTCTCCTCCCTGCCGGTGCGCGCCAGCTTTGAGCGTCTGCGTGCGGCGGGGGAGCCAGTCGAGATCTCGTACACCGCCGGAACCTACGTGTGCAACCACGTGTTCTACGAGGGCCAGCGCATCAGCCGCGAGTTGGGGCTGAGCATCCCCGCTGGATTTGTGCACGTGCCCGCAATCTGTGCTGATGGTGAAGAAACCACCGAAGACACCGGCATGACCGCCCACCGCGACGCCGGTGGCGTGGTTCGCGACGAGCAGGGCATCCCGCAGCTGCCCGAATCCACCGTGGTGCGCATTATTGCCGAGGTCGCCTCCGACACCCTGCCAGCCGTGAACTAGCAGCACGGTATATAGCAAAAACCCGTATAACAAAACCGCCGGATAGCCTCCCTAACTGGGAGCCTATCCGGCGGTTTGTGCATCCTATACCCGCGGGCCATAAAACCCTCGGGGCTATGTTTGAGCTACTACTTGGTGCGGTTCTTCAGGTAGTAGTCAATCAGCGAGGCGGTCGAAGAATCCTGACGCTCCAGAACCTCACGGTCACCCTCAATAGCGGGAACCAGGTCCAGGGCCAGCTTCTTGCCCAGCTCAACACCCCACTGGTCGAAGGAATCGATGCCCCAAACAACACCCTGAACGAAGGTGATGTGCTCGTACAGGGCAATCAGGGAGCCCAGAACGCGCGGGGTCAGGCGCGGTGCCATGATGGAGGTGGAGGGGCGGTTACCGCTGAAGATACGTGCGTTGACCACGTGCTCCGCGGTGCCCTCTGCGCGAACCTCTTCCTCGGTCTTGCCGAACGCCAGAGCCTGAGACTGTGCGAAGAAGTTAGCCAGGAACAGCTCGTGAACGTCCTGCTCGCCGTCCTTGGTCGGGTGAACCGGGTTAGCGAATGCCAGGAAGTCCGCGGGAATCAGGCGGGTGCCCTGGTGAATCAGCTGGTAGAAGGCGTGCTGGCCGTTGGTGCCGGGCTCGCCCCAGAACACTTCACCGGTTGCGTAGTTGACGAAGGAGCCGTCTGCGCGAACGGACTTGCCGTTGGACTCCATGGTCAGCTGCTGCAGGTATGCGGGGAAGCGGTGCAGGTACTGGTCGTAGGGCAGAACTGCGTGGGTCTCTGCACCCAGGAAGTTCACGTTCCAGATGTTCAGCAGACCCATCAGAACGGGGACGTTCTTCTCGAAGGGAGCGGTGCGGAAGTGCTCATCCATAGCGTGGAAGCCAGCGAGGAAGTCAGCGAAGACCTTCGGGCCCAGCACGATAGCCAGGGAGGTGCCGATGGCGGAGTCCACGGAGTAGCGGCCGCCAACCCAGTCCCAGAAGCCGAAAGCGTTCTCGGGGTCGATGCCGAAGGCTGCAACCTTGTCGAGTGCGGTGGAGACAGCCACGAAGTGCTTTGCCACGGCTTCGGATGCGTCCTTACCGTCCAGCGCGCCTGCCTCGCGCAGGGAGGAGATGAGCCACTCGCGGGCCACGCGTGCGTTGGTCAGGGTCTCCAGGGTGCCGAAGGTCTTGGATGCGACGATGAACAGGGTGGTCTCGGGGTCCAGGTCGGAGACCTTCTCGGCCACGTCGGTCGGGTCAATATTGGAGATGAAGCGGGCGGTGATGCCTGCATCGGCGTAGGGCTTGAGAGCCTCGTACACCATGACCGGGCCCAGGTCGGAGCCACCGATACCGATGTTCACGACGGTCTCGATGCGCTTGCCAGTCACGCCGGTCCACTCACCGTTGCGCACGCGATTGGCGAAGGCGTAAATCTTCTTCAGCACGGCGTGCACGTCTGCGTCTACGTCCTGGCCGTCGACGGTCAGGGCGGGGGAGTAGCCCTCGGGGCGGCGCAGGGCGGTGTGCAGCACGGCGCGGTCCTCGGTGACGTTAATGTGCTCACCGGAGAACATGGCCTCGCGGGCCTGCTCCAGCTTGACCTCTTCGGCGAGCTTGAGCAGCAGCTCAACGGTCTCGGAGGTAATCAGGTTCTTGGAGAGGTCAACGTGCAGCTCGTCAGCGGTGAAGCTGAACTTCTCGGCACGGGCGGGGTCGGCGGCAAACCACTCGCGCAGGTTGGGAGTGAGAGCCTTGTGGTGAGCGGACAGAGCCGACCAGGCAGAAGTGGTCGTGGGGTCAATAGAAGTAGTCATGCTTCCATTCTCTTATTTTCGGGAGCCGCTGTCACCTCTTTCGAGGGTGATGTGGGACGATACAGCGAAAAAATCGAAAACTGGTACCCGATCAGTTC
Source organism: Rothia sp. SCPM-O-B-18226 (M350) (assembly GCF_058213595.1). NCBI lineage: Bacteria > Bacillati > Actinomycetota > Actinomycetes > Micrococcales > Micrococcaceae > Rothia > Rothia sp. SCPM-O-B-18226 (M350). The sequence goes on from NZ_JBYQJS010000001.1 coordinate 627,428, forward strand.
GATTGTGAGCCCGGTTGATTTTCGATAAGTAATCTGTAGAGGTTGAAAAGAATGGTTTGGCTTGTCTGGGGCACAGAAACACCCCGAGGATGACACTCCCCTCGCCCTGCACCCAGATGCCCTTACGAGACTCTCCGCCCGGTACAACCTTTGGGGCCGAGACTGCTCTCAACTCTCAAACACAACACTCAGGACAATCAAACATGGCTTTTAACCTCTTCAAGGGGATTCGTGTGCCCAAAAACGGCCAGAACCCTCCTTACGAGTCTTTCCTGGAAAGCCGCGGTTTCCGCCCCGAAATCCAGGGTCTGCGTGCTTTTGCAGTGCTCCTCGTCGTGGTTTACCACGTCTGGGTGGGCAAGGTTTCCGGCGGTGTGGACTTCTTTCTCTTCATCTCCACATTCCTGCTTTCCCGCTCCTTCATGCGCAAGAGTAATGAAGGCAAGCCCCTCAATAACTACTGGACCCACGTGTTCACCCGCCGGCTGGAATCCCCAGGGTCGTAACGCCCAGTCGTAGTACCGGGTAGCGTACCGAGACGCGCGTTCCCCTAGAGAAAGCCCCCTCACCCCGCGTTGAACTGCCTCCCGTTTCTTGGACATCAAAAATAAAGTCCAAGAAACAGGAGGCTTTTCATGTCCGTGCATCTGAGATCAAGGCATGACCGTTTGCTTCGGGAGCAGGCAGCGCAAATGTTTGAGAAGGGACGTGGCTATCGTTTGACCGCCAGCAGGCTTGGTGTGTCCGCCGCGACTGTGAGAGAGTGGCAGAAAATGTACCGCGTCATCGGGAGGAGCGGGTTTCTTGCCATGGGAATAAAGCAGGCCAGATACGACTATGAGACCAAGGTTGCCGCAGCGAAGGCTGTGGTTGAAGGTGGGATGAGTAAGCCTGAAGCAATGATGCGCTTCGGTATTGCAAGCACGACACCGTTGAAGCAGTGGTGCAGGCTGTACCGCGAGGGCGGCGCGCAGGCACTCAAGCCCAAGCCCAAGGGCAGGCCGAAGGGGTCGGTGCGGGCGGTGCCACCAACGCGTGAGGAGGAACTCGCCGAGCGCGTGCGCAAGCTCGAGGCACAGGTGGCGTACCTAAAAAAATCGATTGCCCTGAAGGCGCAGAAGCGCTCCCAAACCGGGACAAAGCCCTAGTGGTCGCCGAGCTTTCAGGGCGCGGACATGCGGTGTGCGATCTCCTCAAGGCCGCCGGTCTTGCCAGGTCGAGCTACTACTACGCGCTGGCTCACCCCCAGCAGCCAACCAGAGCGTATCTGCGGCCCAAGGTCGCCCAGATCTTTTCACGAACCCCCAACGGGTGCGGTCACAGGCAGGTCGCCATGTGCCTGCGCGCTGAGGAAGGGGAGCGCATCGCTGATAAGACGGTTTTGAAGATGATGCGTCAGATGGGGCTGCGCTGCGGTATACGCCGTGAGAGGGCCTACCGCAGGTACAACTCCTACAAGGGGGACGTGGGGCAAAGTTTTGAGAACATCATCGGTCGCGACTTCACGGCCGATGGTCCTTGGCAGAAGTTGGGCACCGATGTTACCGAGTTTAAGCTCTCCTTCGGTAAGGCCTATCTCGCTCCGGTTTATGACTTTGCCAGCAAGGAGATTGTTGCCCACTCTATCTCGATGTGCCCTAATCTTGCCCAGCAGCAAGAGATGCTTCAGGTACTCATGGATGCCAAACCTGAAGGGGCCGAACCGATCTTGCACTCGGATATGGGGTGGCAGTATCAGCACGAGACCTATATCAGAACGCTTGCTGATAATGGTTTCATCCAGAGTATGTCACGTAAAGGCAACTGCATCGACAATGGTGCCACCGAGCAAGTCTTCGGACATCTCAAGGACGAGTTCTTCCGCGGGCAGGACTGGTCAACCTTTGAGAGATTCAAAGCTGACCTCGATGCCTATATCACGCACTGGAATACAACAAGGCGCCAGGTAAAGCTTAAGGGCCTGACCCCGGTAGAATACCGGGATCAGGCCCTGCTGGAAGCCGTATAGGGGCTACTATTTAAAGCGTCCAAGTTTCGGGGCGCAGTTCACGTGGTGGAGGGGGCTTTCTGCTGCAGGTCTCCCAGAGCGGGCGGGACGGCGGGGGAGCGCCGCGAGACGGAGTAGCATTGGGACTATGCATGAATCAGCTCAGACCGCATCCGACCAGTCCCTCTACCTCGTCGTCTCCCGGTCAGGTGAAACCCTGACCAACCCGGACGGCACCGTGCACTACGTGCGCGTCCTGCCCCGCACCCTGGCCGAAGAAGGTGCCGTGCTGGGCCGCACCGTACTCCGACCGAACCCCGTTCTAGAGCCCGACCTCATCCCCGGGTTCAACGCGAGGGAAGGCGCGCGCGATGAGCACGCACCCGCAACGGCTGCTCCGGCGGCGGGCACCCCGACGGCAGAGGTGCACGCCCTCTACTGCGAGGACGACGCGCTTCAGGCCGTCGCCGCAGAACTCAACGCCGCCGAACCGAACAGTCAGGAGGGACCCGTGCAGGCCTCCTCCAGCGGCTTCCGCTACTACCCGGTGCACCGCGACCCGCTCGGCCGCGCCCGCTACGCCGCTGCCCTGGCCCGCCGCGACTACCTCATCGAAATGCGGTACTCCGCCTACACCGGTGAAGAAGCCCCCATCGGCCGCAAGGGAATCCGCCGCACCGCATCCGGCGAAATGATCTTTCCCCGCATCGAACCGGCCGTCATGGGCCTGGTCATGAGCCGCGACGGCGAGCGCGTGCTCCTGGCCAATAACCGCCAGTGGCACCCCAACCGTTTCGCACTCATCGCCGGGTTCGTCGACCCGGGTGAAAACCTCGAGGAGGCCATCGCCCGCGAGGTCTACGAAGAGACCGGCCTGCGCGCGGAACGCAGCGAGTACCGCATGAGCGATGTGTGGCCCTTCCCGCGCTCGCTCATGATCTGCTACCGGGTGACCGTGGACGAGAACGAGCCCATCGTTCACCACGACGGTGAAATTCGAGCCGCCCGCTGGTTTACCGCCGAGCAGCTGCGCGAGGCGATCGCCATCTCGGAGGAACGCGGCAATAGCGGGCAGGGCGACCCCGCCAAGCTTGAGCTGCCCGGCACCAACGCCGTGGCCCGTCGTATGCTGGAGGACTGGCTCGCCGAAAAGCCCTAGTGCTACACTGGTAGCTAAGCCCAACGGAGGGGGGTCCCTTTTGCCGTGCCCGCATACAGCGGAGTTTCACACCCGAAGGTACAGTCGGCAGAAGCGAACAAGGCAGGTTTCTCCAGCTGAGGATTGCCTCCTGCACCCCCGCGCCCGGAGCGCATCAGCCGTTGGCAGGACTATCCCCTAGATTTAAGCGAGAAACTTTACGCATGTCTGAAAACACCGCTTCGCGCCCCGACCTTCGTAATGTGGCCATCGTGGCACACGTTGACCACGGTAAGACCACCATCGTCGACGCGATGCTGCAGCAGACCCACGCCTTCTCTGACCACGCAGATGTTGAAGACCGAGTCATGGACTCCGGCGACCTCGAACGCGAAAAGGGCATTACCATTCTGGCGAAGAACACCACTGTGTTCTACAACGGCCCCTCTGCTAACGGCGAGACCATCACCATCAACGTGGTCGACACCCCCGGCCACGCCGACTTCGGTGGCGAGGTGGAACGCGGCCTGTCCATGGTTGACGGCGTTGTGCTGCTTGTGGACGCCTCCGAGGGCCCGCTGCCCCAGACCCGCTTCGTGCTGCGTAAGGCACTGGCCGCCAAGCTTCCCGTGATCCTCGTGGTCAACAAGGTGGACCGCCCCGACTCCCGTATCGACGAGGTCGTGAGCGAGTCCATGGATCTGCTGCTGGGCCTGGCCTCCGACCTGGCCGAGGAGGTCCCCGACCTGGACCTGGACGCCGTGCTGAACGTTCCGGTCGTGTACGCCTCCGGTAAGGCCGGCGCCGCCTCCCTGAACCAGCCCGCCGACGGCCAGCTGCCCGACAACGACGACCTCGAGCCGCTGTTCAAGACCATCATCGAGCACGTGCCCGCCCCCACCTACGACCCCAACGAGGTTCTGCAGGCACACGTGACCAACCTGGACTCCTCCCCGTTCCTGGGCCGTCTGGCACTGGTCCGTATCTTCAACGGCACCCTGAAGAAGGGCCAGACCGTCGCCTGGGCACGCCACGACGGCGAGATCAAGAACGTCCGCATCTCCGAGCTGCTGGCCACCAAGGCGCTGGACCGCGTTCCCGCCGAGTCCGCCGGCCCCGGCGAGATTGTCGCGGTTGCGGGTATCGAGGACATCACCATCGGTGAGACCCTGACCGACGCCGAGAACCCCAAGCCCCTGCCGCTAATCAAGGTGGATGATCCCGCGATCTCCATGACCATCGGTATCAACACCTCCCCGCTGGCCGGCCGCGTCAAGGGCGCAAAGGTCACCGCGCGTCAGGTGAAGGACCGCCTGGACCGCGAGCTCATCGGTAACGTGTCCATCAAGGTTCTGCCCACCCAGCGTCCGGACGCCTGGGAGGTTCAGGGCCGTGGCGAGCTCGCCCTGGCAATCCTTGTGGAGCAGATGCGCCGCGAGGGCTTCGAGCTGACCGTGGGTAAGCCCCAGGTGGTCACCAAGACCATCGACGGCAAGGTGTACGAGCCCATGGAGCACATGATCATCGACGTGCCCGAGGAGTACCTGGGCGCCGTCACCCAGCTGATGGCATCTCGTAAGGGCCGCATGGAGAACATGGCAAACCACGGTACCGGTTGGGTCCGTATGGAGTTCGCCGTTCCCGCCCGTGGCCTGATTGGCTTCCGCACCCAGTTCCTGACCGAGACCCGCGGTGCCGGCATTTCCTCCTCGTACTCGATTGATCCCGAGCCCTGGGCCGGCGAGATTGAGTACCGCACCAACGGTTCGCTGATTGCTGACCGCGCCGGCGTGGTGACCCCCTACGCGATGATTAACCTGCAGGAGCGCGGCACCTTCTTCGTGGAGCCCACCTCCGAGGTGTACGAGGGTATGATCGTGGGTATGAACTCCCGTGCCGACGACATGGAAGTGAACATCACCAAGGAAAAGAAGCTGACCAACATGCGTTCTTCGACCGCGGACAACTTCGAAAACCTGACCCCGCCGAAGAAGCTGACCCTCGAGGAATCCCTCGAATTCGCCCGCGAGGACGAGTGCGTTGAGGTGACCCCCGAGGCCATCCGTATCCGCAAGGTCATCCTTGACTCCAACGAGCGTGTGCGCGAGTTCCGCCGCCGCGCCCGCGCCAACTAATTGCGCTGACGGTACGACCATCGGGCCGTAGCGTTTCGAAGAGCCGCCGCCACCTTCCGGAAGGAAGAGGGCGGCGGCTCGGCGTATTCGGGCAGGGCGGGGAGCGAAACCGGGACCGCTCAATACTGAGGTGAGCCTACCCCCGCCGCCGTGTAAGATAAGACCGTGTGCTGAGACAGCGTGCACCCCCGCAGACGCCCTGCGCGCGGGGTGAGGCGTGAGCCCCAGAGGCACATCCCAGTCCGTGCGTTATGAGAGGGAATTCCCGTGTCCGCATCCGACAACAGCCCGCAGGAAGCCGAGCAGCAGAAGCCGCAGGAAGCCGCGACCCCCAGCTACCCCACGCAGGGTGAGCGTATCGCATCCGGGGCCAAGCGCGACCTGCTGCCCACAAACTACGATTCGGAGCAGGCGCGCATCCTCTTCGTGCACGCGCACCCCGACGACGAGACCTCCTCGACCGGCGCGACGATGGCGTACTACGCGCAGAAGGGCGCCGAGGTGTACCTCATCACCGCAACCCGCGGTGAGCTGGGCGAGGTCATCCCGCCGCAGCTACAGCACCTGGAGGTCGGTAAGCCCGGATGCACCGACAACGGCGAGGCGCTGGGGGAGTACCGCGTGGGCGAGTTGAACGGTGCTCTCGAGGCTCTGGGCGTGCACCGCCACCTCTTCCTCGGTCAGGAGCCGGCCACCGCCGAGGGCGTGCCGGCCCTCTACCGCGACTCCGGCATGGCCTGGGGCCCGAACGGTAAGCCCATCGCCAACCCCGTCTCGAGCGATGCCTCGCTGACCGCCCAGCCCCTCGAACCGCAGGCGCAGGCCCTGGTCGCCGCAATTCACGAGATCCAGCCGGATGTGCTGGTCACCTACGACGCCGACGGCGGCTACGGTCATCCCGACCACGTGCGCGTGCACCAAATCGTGAAGCGTGCCCTGGAGATTCTGGGGGATGACGAGGACCGACCGCTGCTTACCTGGGGCATTGAGGGCGAGTACAACCCCGAGGACACCCGCGTGCAGGCCGCTATCTTTGGCGACGGCACCGCCAAGCGAAAGGCTATGGAGGCGCACCGCACCCAGATTACGGTGCTGGACGATAAGACCTTCGAGTACTCGAATAAGGTGCCGCAGAAGATTTCTGCCGTTGAGACCTACCGCGTGCTCGACGGCGACCCCACCCGTACCGTCACCCCGAAGCCGCAGGAGGCGGGACTCGTCTCCACGGTGCTGACCGGCGTGATTCTGGGCACCGTGGCGGCCGTCGCCGGTTCCATCTACCACGCTTGGGTTGTGTACGCAGGCGATGTTGCCCTGCCCGTGGGCTTGCTTATCGCGTACCTGACGATTTTCTTCGCCTCCCTGTGGAGCGCGCTCGCCCTGCGCCGCGGCATGACGGCGGCTATCGTGGGCGGCGTGGCCTTCGTGACCGTGTACTGGCTGGCCTACGGCCGCCCGGATTCGCCCTTCGTGCTCGTGAACCCGGGGCACTCGGCCATCGGCCTGTACGGTGCGCTGTGGTGGTTCGGCGCGCCGGTGGCGGCGATGCTGGGCATGTTCGCGTACACGCGCAACCGGGTGAAGGATGCGCGCTACTTCTCGGCCCGTTCGGCGCATCAGCGTGCGCGTGCCAAGGCCGAGGGTCGGGACAAATAGCGAAGAAAAAGTATGCGTTATTGCGTGTTTTTCCTCGGTGAGAAAAGGGTTGTGCCCACCCACAAATTAATGTGACGAAGATTTCATTTATATAATTTGGGTATTTTTATAATTCACTGACTAGGTGAAATAATGAACGGCGGCAGGGCAGGCTTGCCTAAAAAATAGGTCCCCGCCCGCCGCCGTTCGCTGTCTAATACACCACGAAAATACGATAAAACACCGAGCGCGCGATAGACTATACAAAGACTTCCCCGCCGAGCACCACACGCTCGGCGGTTTACTCTGCAGACCCTGCCCTGGAGAAGGCGACCCGCAGACCGGCGGGCACAGGGCGCACAGCATCGAGAAAGGCACCGACCCATGACCTACGTTATCGCGCTTCCCTGCGTGGACGTCAAAGACCGCGCCTGCGTTGAAGAATGCCCCGTGGACTGCATCTACGAAGGTGACCGCACCCTGTACATCCACCCCGACGAGTGCGTGGACTGCGGCGCCTGCGAGCCCGTCTGCCCCGTCGAGGCCATCTACTACGAAGACGACGTTCCCGAAGAGTGGAGCGAATACGTGAGCGCCAACGCCGACTTCTTCGACGACCTGGGTTCCCCCGGCGGCGCCGCAAAGCTCGGTCCCACCGGCAAGGACGTGCCTTTCATCGCGGCACTGCCCCCGCAGAGCAACTAACCCCATACCTGAAGCAGTCGCGCCCGCAGAGTAATTGCGCGAGTGACCGGATGCACGAGCCCCCACCCCGGCCGATGCGCACCGCACGCGGTGCGCCCCTGGACAAGCTGTCTATGCGCTGGGATGGGGGCTCTTCCTCTAGTCAGCCCCGAAGCCCGGGCGATAGACTGGAGTGACGAAAAATCCCCAAGCGACCAGGTGACACAATGACTTACGGCCTGAACCTGCCCGAATACCCCTGGGAGGCGCTCGCCCCCTACCGCGCCACCGCCGCGGCTCACCCCGACGGCCCGGTGGACCTGTCCATCGGCACCCCCGTGGACCCCACCCCCGAGCTCATCCGCAACGCGCTCGCCGAGGCATCCGACGCCCACGGCTACCCGACCACCCACGGCACCCCCGCCCTGCGCGAGGCCATCGCCGAATGGTTTGAGCGCCGCCGCGGCGTGAAGGGCCTGGACCCGCAGGCCATCATGCCCACGATCGGCTCGAAGGAGCTCGTAGCCTGGCTGCCCTTCCTGCTGGGCCTGGGCCCCGGCGACGTGGTCGTGTACCCGCGCATCGCCTACCCCACCTACGATATGGGTGCCCGCTTCGCCCGCGCCGAATCCGTGCCCGCCGACAGCCTGGACGAGCTGGACGCCGACACCCGCAGCCGCGTGAAGCTGATTTGGGTGAACTCCCCGGCCAACCCGAACGGCACGGTCCGCACCGTGGAGCAGCTGCGCGAAATCGTCGCGCAGGCCCGCGAAATCGGTGCCGTGGTGGCCTCTGACGAGTGCTACGCGGAGCTCGGCTGGGGCGCCTGGGACGAGGCCCGCGGCGGTAAGCCTGTGCCCTCCATCCTGGATCCGCGAGTGTGCGACGGCGACTTCACCGGCCTGCTGGCCGTCTACTCGCTGTCCAAGCAGTCGAACCTGGCCGGCTACCGCGCCGCCTTCGTGGCCGGCGCCCCCGAACTCATGCCGAACATTATCAACAGCCGCAAGCACGCCGGCATGATCGTGCCCGCGCCCGTGCAGGCCGCCATGATTGCCGCCCTGGGCGATGAGGCGCACGTTGCGGCGCAGAAGGACCGCTACCGTGCCCGCCGCGAGGTGCTGGAGGACGCCATCACCGCCGCCGGCGGACGCATCGAGGGCTCCGAGGCGGGCCTGTACCTGTGGACCACCTTCGGCGAGTCCACCTGGGACTCCATCGGCCGCCTGGCCGAGCTGGGCATCATTGCCGGACCCGGCGTGTTCTACGGCGAGGACGGCGAGGGCTACGTGCGCATCGCCCTGACCGCCTCCGACGAGGCCGTGGCCAAGGCCGCCGAGCGTCTGAAGGCCTCCGCGGCTAAGTAGACTGGCCGGCCCATCCGCGCGGCGTTACCGAGCCTCTCGCCGGGGACCTAACCTGCATAGCAGAGAAGCCCCCGCACCCTCCCGAAAGGGGAGTGCGGGGGCTTTGCTGTACCTCGGCCGTGCCTACTTGCGGTCGCCGGGGAGCACGAACATCTGAACGGTCGGCGGGTTCGGGTTATCCAGAGCGTCCGGAATCAGGTTTCGGGTCACCTTCGCGGAGGTGCGCGACGCCAGCTTGTCCGTAATGCCGGTTGCTACAGCCGTCAGCACGAAGTTCACCGTCACGAAGAGTGCCGCCGCCAGAATCAGGGTCTGCAGTACGTTGCCGTCACCGGAACCGATGCGGCGCGCCGAGGCGAGCAGCTCCGGGTAGGATATGATGTAACCCAGGGCGGTATCCTTCAGAATCACCACGAACTGGCTGAGCATCGAGGGCATCATTGCGGTGAACGCCTGCGGAAGCAGGATCCGAATCAGCGTTTGGGTCGGGGTCAGACCAATCGCAAGACCCGCCTCGCCCTGACCGCGAGGAAGCTGCTTCACGCCCGAACGCAGCAGCTCAGCAATCACCGAACCGTTGTACAGGGTCAGGCCCACCACCACGGCGATGAAGGGCAGCTGAGCAGGCGGAAGACCGCTGTACTTGCCCAAGAACAGCCAGAAGAAGATCATCATGATCAGCACGGGCACGGCGCGGAAGAACTCCACGACCACGGTGCCGAACCAGCGGATAACGCGGTACTGGGAGAGTCGAGCAATACCGAAGACCACACCGAACGCAACCGAGGTAACCACCGAAACCGCTGCCGCCGACAGGGTCGAGGCGAGGCCCGGCAGGTAGTAGGAGCTCCAGGCGCGGGCGGTGAACAGGTCGGTCCACTTCTCCGCCTCCAGCTGGCCCTTCTGGCCCATCACGGTCAGCACGTACACCGCGAAAATTGCGAAGACAACCAGGGCCGCAATGTTGAAGATGCGGGTGCGGCGCTGAGCCACGGGACCCGGCTCGTCAAAGAGAACCGACGAGGTCCCGCGGGTTTCGTTACTGATAAAGGGGTTTTTCATCGTTTCACCGCCAGCTTACGGGATGACCAGGTGGTCAACGCACCAATGGGAACAACAATGATGACGAAGCCCATCGCAAACATGATGAAGATAGCGAGCACCATGTTCGCGTCGAACTCAATCATGGATTTCATCAGCCCGGAGGCCTCAGCCACCGACGCGACCGAGGCGACAGTGCTGTTCTTCGTCAACGCAATCAGAGTATTGCCGAGCGGGGTAATGGCACCGCGTAGAGCCTGAGGGAAAATCACCAGGCGGGCGGTGTCGAAGAAACCCAGACCGATAGCGCGTGCCGCCTCAGCCTGACCCTTAGGCACGGTGTTCACACCCGAACGAATCGCCTCGCAGATAAACGCCGAATGGTAAATCGACAGGGCAATGACCGCGTACACGAAGAAGTTCGTGTCGAAATCGTGCGAGAAGGAGAGCTGGAACTGCGTCCACACACCCAAAATGGCGAAAGTCATCATGATGGTGAGCGGAGTATTACGGACAGTATGCACGTAGGCGGTGCCCACCCATCGCAGGGACGGGACGGGGCTGATGCGCATGAGCGCCAGCACGGTACCGAGAACGAACGAGCCAATGGCCGCCCAGAAGGTCAGCTCAATATTGGTCATGAAGGCGCCGACCACATCGTACTTGGACAGGAGGGTGCCGAGTTGGTCAAAGAATGACATTCGTGAACCTCTCTAGAGGCCTAGGCGCAGGAGGTGCCCAGGTGCGGCGGGTTGGTTTCGGTGTTGTAGTGGTAGCCTGTGCCTTCGGTGTACTTGGTGATGAGCTTCTCCCAGGTACCGTCGGCAACCATCTCGTTGATGGCGTTGTTCACGGCTTCGCACTTGTCGGTGCCCTTGGGCAGACCCACGCCGTAGCGTTCGGTGGTGAAGGGGGCACCAACCACCTTCAGCTTGCCCTTGTTCGCTTTGGTGGCTGCCAGACCGGCGAGGGTTATGTCGTCGGTGGTGACGGCGTCCACCACGCCGCCGTTGAGGGCGACCACGCAGTCGGAGTAGCTATTCTGCTTGACCAGGTTCACGTTCTTGGCGAACTTGTCCTGGACCTTCTTGGCGCTGGTGGAGCCGGTCACGGAGCAGAGGTTCTTGCCGTTGAGGTCGTCGGGGCCGTGAATATCGGTGTTATCGGCACGCACGAGCAGGTCCTGGCCCGCGGTGTAGTAGGGGCCGGCGAAGTCCACGGTCTTCTTACGGCTATCAGAGATGGAGTAGGTCGCAAAGATCATGTCTACCTGACCGGTATTGAGCATGTTTTCGCGGTTAGCGGCGGGGGATTCGACGAACTCAATCTGCTCTTCGGAGTAGCCGAGCTTACCGGCGACGTAGCGCGCCACCTCCACGTCGAAACCGGTGTAGGTGTTGCCGTCCTGGTAACCGAGGCCGGGCTGGTCTACTTTGATGCCGATGCGGATCTTGTGGTCGCTTTCTGCGCTGGAGCATCCTGCGAGAGTACCGGTGAGGGCGAGGGATGCTGCTGCGGCGAGTGCCGCCAGCTTGCGTGAATATTTTTGCATGTCGGTCCCTCTGCTTTAGTGGTTGATGATCTTGGAGAGGAAGTCCTTGGCGCGCTCGCTCTTCGGGTTTGTGAAGAACTCGTCCGGGTGCGCCTCTTCGACGATCTCGCCGTCGGCAAGGAAGACGATGCGGTCTGCTGCCTTGCGGGCGAAGCCCATCTCGTGGGTCACCACGATCATGGTCATGCCTTCCCGTGCGAGGGAGACCATGGTGTCGAGCACTTCGTTGACCATTTCGGGGTCGAGCGCGCTGGTGGGTTCGTCGAAGAGCATGACCTTAGGTCTCATGGCGAGTGCGCGGGCGATGGCGACGCGCTGCTGCTGACCGCCGGAAAGCTCTGCGGGCATCTTGTGCACCTGGGAATCCACGCCGACCTTTGCGAGTAGCTTCATGGCCTCCGCTTCTGCCTCCGACTTGGAGATCTTGCGGATTCGGCGGGGTCCAAGGGTTACGTTATCGAGGATGTTCTTGTGCGCGAAGAGGTTGTAGGACTGGAAGACCATGCCGACTTCCGCGCGGAGCTTGGCGAGGGCTCGGCCTTCTTCGGGTAGTTCTTGTCCGTCAATGGTGATGGATCCGCTGGTGATAGTTTCGAGGCGGTTGATGGTTCGGCAGAGGGTGGATTTGCCGGATCCGGAGGGGCCGAGGAGGACGACGACCTCACCTTTTCCCACGGAAAGATTGATGTTCTTCAGAACGTGGTTGGTGCCGTAGTACTTGTTGACGTTGGCGATTTCGATGAGGTTTTTCTGCGCTTCGGGAGCTGCCTGTGCGGACATGATGAACCCTTTCACGTGAGGTGCGTCTATGATGCGGGTTGTCTGTATGCTGAGTTTTCAGCTTACGCCTCATGCGGTTTCCTGTCTGCAAAATATTCACTTTACTGTGTAAGCAATGTGAATTTTTAAGCATGAATGCATAGTTATAGTATTTTTGACGTAAAAATATGGGTAAAAAACACCCCATCTTCACAAAAGGCTCTGACTAGGGAATATATTCTTCCCTATCTCTACTCACTCACGAGGTGTCAAACGCCTTTGGGGAGGTAGTCACGACTTGGTAAAAATTTCGAAAAAAGCGCAGAAAAGTGCCCGATAGGTGAGACAACACCTATCGGGCATCCTTCAACACCCCAGCAGGAGGGGCTAAAACTGTTTAGGCTTCGTAACCGTTGGGGTTATTCTTCTGCCAGTTCCAGTGGTCGCGAACCATGGTCTTGATATCACGGGTAGCGCTCCAACCCAGGTCAGCCAGGGCGGAGGAGGGGTCGGCGTAAGAGACCGCAACGTCACCGGGGCGACGATCCACAATCTTGTACGGCAGCTCCTTGCCGCATGCCTCCTCGAAGGCGTGCAGAACCTGCAGAACCGAGTAGCCGTTACCGGTACCCAGGTTCCAGGTGTGCAGGCCGCCGTGCTGGGTGATGTAATCCAGTGCCTTCAGGTGGCCGTCGGCCAGGTCGACCACGTGGATGTAGTCGCGCACGCCGGTACCGTCAACGGTCGGGTAGTCGTTGCCGAAGACGTTCAGGTGGTCGCGGCGGCCCACAGCAACCTGGGCGATGAAGGGCACCAGGTTGTTCGGGATACCCGCCGGGTCCTCGCCGATACGGCCGGACTCGTGTGCGCCCACCGGGTTGAAGTAGCGCAGCAGAGCAATGTTCCACTTGGAGTCGGAAGCGGCCAGGTCGACCAGCATGTCCTCGATGTGCTCCTTGGTGCGGCCGTAGCAGGACTGCGCATCCATGTTCATCTTCTCGATCAGAGGCATGGACTCGGGCTCACCGTACACGGTAGCGGAGGAGGAGAACACGATGGAGTGGCAGTCGGCCTCGTCCATGGCGTAGAGCAGGTTCAGGGTGCCGGCCACGTTGGTCTGGTAGTACCACAGCGGCTTCTCGGCGGACTCACCCACAGCCTTCAGACCCGCAAAGTGAATCACGGCGTCGGGGCGAACCTGCTTGAAGAGGGCCTTCATGCCCTCGAGGTCGAGCAAATCAACCTTGTGGAATTCGGGAGCGCGGCCGGCCAGCTCGGTGACGCGCTTGAGGGACTCTTCGGAGGAGTTGGCGAGGTTATCCATGACGACGACGTCGTGGCCTGCCTTGAGCAATTCAAGTACGGTGTGCGAGCCAATGTAGCCGGCACCGCCGGTAACGAGTACCTTCATGATGTCCTTTCGAGCAAAAATTCCGGTGTGAACCGGACGGAGCATGTGCTGTTGAGCTGTATCTAATGGTACAGGGGTCGGGGCAACAGAATGGTTTTATGCACTGTGCGCTTGTGCACTCCGGTGTGAGCACGTGGGAGGCACGTAAAGGGCTACGGACGGTGAAGTTATCGAGGATGGGATGCGAGCCCCACGCACAACGTAGAAAAAGGGTCGGGATGCTTCACACATCCCGACCCCTCAAGCCCGCAGGGGCGGCCGGCATTAGCCCAGGCCGGTCCAGACTAGTTCAGGTGCAGCGCCTCGTTCAGCTCCACGGTGTTCTTCGCACGCGGCAGAACCTCAATCGCGCCGCTGATTGAATTACGGCGGAACAGAAGGTTCGACACGCCGGACAGCTCCGCAGCCTTCACCACGCGCGCCTCCTGACCGGGCAGCAGAACGCTCACACGCGAACCGGCGGTCACGTACAGGCCAGCCTCAACCACGCAGTCATCACCCAGGGCAATACCGATACCGGACTCCGCGCCCAGCAGGGAACGCTCACCAATGGATACGCGCTTCTTGCCGCCGCCGGAGAGGGTGCCCATCGTGGAGGCGCCGCCACCCACATCCGAGCCGTCGCCCACCACAACGCCCTGCGAGATACGGCCCTCAACCATGGAGGTGCCCAGGGTACCAGCGTTGAAGTTCACGAAGCCCTCGTGCATCACGGTCGTTCCGGAGGCCAGGTGCGCACCCAGACGCAGGCGATCGCCGTCGCCAATACGCACGCCGGCGGGAACCACATAATCCACCAGGCGCGGGAACTTATCAATGTGGCTCACGCTCAGGTGACCCAGCTTACGCAGACCAATCGCCAGCTTCTGGAACTCGGCGGCAAGCACCGGGCCGTGGTTGGTCCACGCCACGTTCGCGAGGGTGCCGAACAGGCCGTCCAGGTTCAGCTCGTTGGGGCGAACCAGGGTGTGGGAGAGCAGGTGCAGACGCAGGTACGCGTCGACCGCGTCTTCGGGTGCCTCGTCCAGGTTGATGGAGGCGGTACGCACCTCGGTGCGGGCGTTGCGCGCCGGATGCTCAACGGTCAGGTCCTCCAGCTCGTCCGCGATGGACAGGTCGGGGGTCTGGGTCAGGGAGGGGGCGGGGAACCAGGCATCCAGGACGGTGCCGGCATGCTCGCCGGAAGCAACAACATTAACCAGTGCGACGCCGGAGGCGTAACGGGGAGTGTTTTCAGACATGCACACCATTATATGGGCTGTAGCACACCGAGCATCAGGGCCGTCGGCGTTCGTCTCACGAACAGAAGCGCGGGCCCCGGGATGCGGGGCGTCCCCAGCCTGTATCGTGGAGGGATGACTGTGAATCACCACGCACCCCTGGACCTGAACGTATCCATGCCCGAGCTGACCCGCGCCCTGCTCGACTACGAATCGGTATCCGACCACGAGAAGGACCTGGCCGATGCCGTGTACGCGGCGCTCGCGGCCTACCCGCACCTGCATCTGACCCGCGACGGGGACGCCATTATTGCCCGCACCGAATTCCCGCCGATGCCCGGTGAAGAGGGGGAACGCACCCGCATTATCCTGGCCGGTCACCTGGACACCGTGCCCCTACCCACCGTCGAGGGTTCCCTCGGCACCGTGCCGGCCACCGTTCGCGAGGAAGACGGCGAGTACGTGCTCTACGGACGCGGCGCGACCGATATGAAGGGCGGCGTGGCCGTCCAGCTGAAGCTGGCCGCCGAGCTGACCGCGCGGGACACCGACTACAACCTGACCTACATCTTCTACGACCACGAGGAGGTCGCGAGCGAGCTCTCCGGCCTGGCGCGCCTGATTCGCAACCACGGGGAGCTCATCACCGACGCCAACTTCGGCGTACTGCTCGAACCGACCAACGGCACGATTGAGGGCGGCTGCAACGGCACCATGCGTTTCTTCGTGCGCACCCGCGGCCTGGCCGCCCACTCGGGCCGGGCCTGGCGCGGCGAGAACGCGATCCACGCCCTGGCGCCCGCGCTGGCGGCGCTCGCCTCCTACAAGCCGAAGACCATTGCTGTGGAGGGCCTGGACTATCGTGAGGGCCTGAACGCGGTGCAGATCTCTGGCGGCGTGGCCGGCAACGTGATTCCCGACGCGGCGGCGATGCACGTGAATTATCGTTTCGCCCCCGATAAGACCCTGGACGAGGCTGTTGCCCACGTGCGTGAGGTTTTCGCCGGGTACGAGCTGGACTTCGTGGACCTCTCCCCGGCGGCCCGCCCCGGCCTGGACACCCCGCTGGCCGCCTCCCTGATTGAGGCGGTGGGGCAGGAGCCCCAGCCGAAGTACGGTTGGACGGACGTGGCGCGCCTGAGTGAAATCGGAATCCCGGCCGTGAACTTCGGCCCCGGTGACGCCCTGCTGGCCCATACCGACAACGAGCACGTGCGCTTCAGCCAGCTGACCCGCTGCCACGCGGACCTGCGCGCCTGGCTACTCAGCGACCGCGACGACGAGGACTAGGAGGCGCTTCCCGGCCCGGTTGCGTGCCGAACGGCGGCATGGGCCCCGGGCGCGAACCCCGTGCGCGAACCCCGTGCGCGAACCCGGGCCAAAGCCCTCCGCCTGCCGGCCACCGCGTTGTCGCCCCGGCCGGCCGGCATCTCACAGCGTCATAGAAGGGGAGACAACGCATCTCTCTTCTAAGATGGAGAGTATCCATACACGTTATTCGAGAGGACAGAGTTGAACATTCTTCTGATTCTGCTCGCCCTAATCCTGCTGGTCATCGCTTCGTTCACGGTGATTGCGCTCGGCGGCCACCGCGCCGTGCCCGGCGCAGCGTTCTTCAACGCCGTGGGCCGTGACGGCCTGGGAGTCTTCGACACGGTCGACGACCTGGACGTCATCGCCAAGCCCTTCGTGGCCCCCGCATCGCAGGCCGTGCCCGCCGAGGGCCCCCGGGCCGTGCAGGAAGAGCCGGAACCCCTTCCTCTGGCCGTGCCGCATACCGGTAACGTTGAGCGGACCCTGAGCGCCCACGACTTCGTGGATCACCACGTGGACAAGCCCTCGGGCGCCTCCGCGGTATCCTCCGCCGAGAAGCCGCAGAGCGGGGAGGCCCGATGAGCGCACGCGCCGGGCTCACCGAATCGAGCGAGCCGGCGGAGCATACCGCATCCCGCGTCGAGCAGAACCGGTCCGAGTCCTTCGACGAGGCCCTGACGTGGATGTACACCTCCTCCGCCGAGCGTCTGCGCCGCGTGGGGGAGCGTCTGCGCGCCCTGCCGGCCTGGCTTTCGGTGCTGCTCATCTACGGGATTTCGCGTGTGTGGGGCTTCGCGGTGTTCGCCGTGGTCGGCCAGCAGCAGCTGCGCGGCCCCTGGGGCGAGCACCTGAGCTACCTCTCTTTCATCAGCACCTGGGATGCCGGCTGGTACGAGCAGATTGCGCTCAACGGCTACCCGAGCGAGCTGCCGGTCAACGCGATGGGTGTCGTCCAGCAGAATCAGTGGGCGTTTTACCCCATCTTTCCGCTACTCTCGCAGGGAATCAGCCGCCTGACGGGCATCGCCTACTACCCGGTGGCCGCCACCGTCGCGTTGTTGGCCGGTTTCGCGGCGGCCTGGATCATCTACCTGCTCTTTGACGCCTCGGTGAAGGCGGCCCGCCTCGCGCGTTCCGGATCTGACTCCGCCGATGCTGAGCCCGCCTCCTCGTTGGCCCTGTGGGGCACGGCCCTGGTGTCGTTCCTGCCGGTGGCTCCCGTGCTTCAGGTGCCTTACGCCGAGTCACTGAACCTGGTGTTCCTGGCCGGTGCGCTACTGTGCCTCGTGAAGGGGCGTTACGGCTGGCTGGTGCCGGTTGCGGCCCTGGCCTGCCTTTCCCGCCCGGTGGGCGTTCCGCTGGGTGCAGCGGCGGGCCTGTGGTGGTTCGCCTGCTGGGTTCGGTCGAGTCGCGCTATGGGCATTGGCACGGCGTTTGTGCGCCGTGCGGGGCAGCTGGTGAGCGCCCTGCTGGTGTGCGCGTGCGCGCTGGTGTGGCCCGCGATTGCGTGGTCGGCTACGGGCCGTGTGGATGCGTACACGGCCACCGAGACGGCGTGGCGCGGTACCCATTTGGCACCGATTCAGCCGTGGCTGACACAGGGGTACATCTACTTTGGGTATGCGGCCCCGATCCTGCTGGTTCTGCTGATCCTGGGTTTCGCCGCGCTGTGCCTGAGCCCGGTGGCGCGAAGCGTTTTGGTGGCCCCGCTGAATCTGTGGTGCGTCTGCTACTTCGCCTACCTGATTCTGTTCCTCAACCCGCAGTCGTCGACGTTCCGTCTGCTGCTACCGCTGTTCCCGCTGGTCGTGGTGATTGCGGCGCTGAGCCGTTCGCGAGCTTACCGCTGGGCGTTGCTGGTTGCGGGCGCGTGCGCGCAGTGGGGCTGGGTGGGCTGGCTGTGGCATTGGAAGCAGCTCCCCGGCGGTGGGGATTATCCGCCGTAAACCGAATATTGTGTCAGGAGACCGCCGGGGTGCTGCCGGCGGTCTTTTGCGTTCGGGAGGCGCGCGTGTCTGCGGTAGGAGCCGCAGCGTTTTAACCCGGCGGTGGAGATTATCCGCCGTAAACCGCTGTTGTGGCGTTCTTAGCCGAGGGCGCAATACTTTCGGCGGGGCTTTAGCTCGCGCATCCCGCAGGTCCAGAGCTTAAAGACACGTTCGTATGGGCCCTTTTGGTCGGCGGCACCGGCCCGGAGCTGATAATCTATATTCTGTGTTTGGTATTAGTGGCACCGAGTTGATTATTCTGGCCATCATCACGTTTGTGGTGATTGGCCCCGAACGCATGCCCGAATACGCCCGTCAGATTCGCGAGTTCGTCAAGACCGTGCGCCGCATGGCCTTTGACGCTAAGGACGACTTCAAAGAGGCCCTGGGCGAGACGGGCCTGGAGGACATCAACTGGCGCCAGTACGACCCCCGCCAGTACGACCCCCGCGTGATTGTGCGTCAGGCATTCGCCGAGGATGACGCCGAGCGCGAGCGCGAGGCGAAGGCCCGCGAGGAGGCGCTGCTGAAGGAGCAGGAGAAGGCTGAGAGCCATTCCCTCCCGCGAGGCGCGTACGCCCCCTTTGACGTGGACGCCACCTAAGACTTTGAAACGAAAGAACCCCGCACCGGTCACGGCGCGGGGTTCTTTCTGTATCAGCTTTTGTAGAGGCTCTAGCCCTAGACGAAGAGCGGCAGGCTCTGCCCCGCCCTCGACTCGCCGGAGTGCAGAAGCTTCGAAGCGATGGACTGGATCTCTTCGGCGGTCGCGGAGTCGGGGCGACCCCACACGACGGGCATGCCCTCGTCACCGCCGGTGCGCAGGTTCACGTCCAGGGGGACCGAGCCGAGCAGCGGGACGGGGTAGGAGAGCGCCTCCGAGAGACGCTCAGCGAGCACCTGCCCGCCCCCGGAACCGAACATGTCGAGCACGGTGCCGTCGGGCAGGGTCATGGCGGCCATGTTCTCGACCACGCCCACGACCTTCTGGCCGGTCTGCAGGCTCAGGGTGCCGGCGCGTTCGGCCACATCCACGGCGGCGTGCTGCGGGGTGGAGATGAGCACAAGCTCCGCATTGGGCAGCAACTGAGCCATGGAGATGGCAATATCGCCGGTGCCGGGCGGCAAATCGAGTAGCAGCACATCCAAGGCACCGAAGTGCACGTCCATGATGAACTGCTCCAGCGCGCGGTGCAGCATGGGGCCGCGCCAGGCCACCGGCTCGTTGCCCTTGAGGAACATGCCGATAGAAATCACGCGAATAAAGCCGCCGCCGACCTGCGCATCGCCCCAGCGGCGGGCGGGGGTGGGAACATCCACGGTGGGGGGAAGAATCAGGTCATCCAGGCGTGTGGGGGCATCGGTGATGCCGAGCAGGCCCGGAATCGAGAAGCCGTGCACGTCCGCGTCGATAATGCCCACCGAGAGCCCGCGCGAGGCGAAGGCCGCCGCAAGGTTGGCCGTCATGGAGGACTTGCCCACGCCTCCCTTGCCGGACACCACGCCGAACACGCGGGTCAGCGAACCGGGGGCGGTGAACGGGTTGGTGCGTTCGGGCTTGAGCATCGAACGCAGGGCGGACCGCTGCTGCGGGTTCATCGCGCCCACCTGCAGCTGCACTCGCTCGATGCCCTCGACGGTGGCGGCGGCCTCGCGCACCTGCTGCTCGATGGTGTTCTTCAGCGGGCAGCCCTCGATGGTGAGCAGAACCTTCACCTCGGCCCAGTGGCGGCCGGGAATCGGCTTACCGCGCTCATCCAGCTCGGGATGCACGAGCGCGGTCTCGACCATGCCGAGCTCCGTGATGGGGCGGCGCAGCTCGGGGTCCTCCACGCGGGCAAGGGCCGCGTAGAGCGCGTCCTGCAGCGGGTTATCGGCGCTCACGGGCGCCTCCCTCCGGGGCATCGCCCGAGGTCTTGGCCGGGCTCTCTGCCTTCCGCTCGCCCGGGTCCTCAGCGTGCGCGGAGCCCTCGGTCTCCTCGTCCTCGGTTTCCTCACCCTCGATGCCGTCGGAGGCGTCGATATCGTCGATGGCCTCCTCCAGGTCCTCAATGTCCTCGCTGATGTCCTGCAGCTGCTCGGCGTGGCGCTCCTGCTCCTGCGCAATGTTCTGCAGCTCCTCAAGAATGTCGCGCAGCTCGCTACGGACGAAGTCTCGGGTCGCCACCTCGCGCAGAGCAATACGCAGCGAAGCAATCTCGCGGGTCAGATACTGGGTCTCCTCCAGGTTCTGCTGATCGCGCTTGCGGTCCTCGGAAGCCACCACGCGGTCACGGTCGTCCTGACGGTTCTGCGCGAGCAGCAGCAGGGGAGCGGCGTAGGAGGCCTGCAGGGACAGCATCAGGGTCAGCAGGGTGAAGTTCAGGCTACGCGGGTCGAACTGCATCTCCTCCGGCGCCAGGGAGTTCCAGGCCAGCCACACGCCACAGAAAATGGTCATCCACATCAAGAACTGCGGGGTACCCATGTAGCGCGCAAACGCCTCGGTCATGCGGCCGAAAGCATCCGGGTTGGGGCTCGAGAACAGCCTCGGCTTGCGGGTGCCGGGGGTGCTCAGCTGCGAGTCGCCGCGCTGCGGGCGGGAATCGCCGCGCTCGCGGTTGCGTTCAGCGTACTTCTTCTCCAGGCGGTCCTTGAGAAGACGCGCCTTATCGATGCGGGGGTTCTCTTCGGTACGGTTTGCGTCGCGGCGGTTCGAATCAGGCAAAGCGTCGTCCTACCTTTCGTACGGGAGTTCCATCATCGTAAGTTCGCCAGTCTTCGGGCAGGAGAGCATCGAGCACGTCGTCGATGGTCACCGCGCCTACCAGGCGGTGCGAATCGTTCACAATGGGAACGATGGTCAGGTCGTAGGTTGCCAGCACGCGAGCCAACTCTTCGAGGCTGGCCTGGTCAGAGACCGGCTCGGTGTCGGTGTCGAGGATGTGGCCGATGGGCTCGCTCGGCGGCACGCGCAGCAGCTTCTGCATGTGCACCAGGCCCAGGTACTTGCCGGTCGGCGTTTCCAGGGGCGGACGGGTCACCATGACGGCAGCCGCCATTGCCGGAGGAATTTCCTCGGCGCGGATGTGTGCAAGCGCCTCGGCAACGGTCGCCTCGGGGGAGAGGATAATCGGCACCGGGTTCATGAGCGAACCGGCGGTACCCTCATCGTATTCGAGCAGTCGACGCACGTCGTCCGCCTCGTCGGGCTCCATGAGTTCCAGCAGCTTCTCACGCTGGGCGTCGTCGAGCTCGATGAGAAGGTCGGCCGCGTCGTCCGGTTCCATCTCTTCGAGGACCTGCGCGGCACGCTCGTCGTCCAGGTGCGAAAGAATCTGCACCTGGTCCTCGGCGGGCAGCTCCTGCAGAACGTCCGCGAGGCGTTCGTCCTGCAGCTCGGCGGCGATTTCGACCATGCGCTTATCGCTCATCTCGTGGATGGCGTCCGCCAGGTCGGCGGGCTTGGAGTTTTCGTGGTTGGCCACGAACGCGGTTGCCGCCTGCGGCTCCACGTCGGTGGAGAGCAGAGCCTCGTCCCAGTCGACGATGAGGGTCTCCTTGGAACGGCGGCGCCACGTGCTGGAGCCGGAGCTGACGCGGGAGACGAACAGCTCGGTCACGCCCCAGTCGCCGTTGCGGCGCTGCTCAATCGCGACGTCTTCAATAACGGCGTCGCCGCTGCCGTCAAGCAGGCGTACGCGGCGGTCGAAGAGCTCACCGACGATGAGGGTCTCGGAGTTGCGCTGCTCGAAGCGGCGCAGGTTCACCAGGCCGGTCGAAATAATCTGGGAGGCGTCGATGCTGCGCACGCGGGTCATGGGCATGAATACGCGTTTCTTGCCGAGCACCTCAACGATGATGCCGACGACAATCGGTTCGGTGCCCTTGGCGGGGCGGGCGCCGGCAATGGAGGCACCCAGGCCGCGTTTGAGCACGACAACATCGCGGAGACGGCCGAGGCGGTCACCGAAGGGGTCAAAAACGTCGAGGCCCAGAAGGCGGGCAATGTAAATCTTGCTGGGGGCGCTGAACTTAGAATTGCTCACCCCTCTAGGGTACGCTCCGCCGCCTGGAATCGCACTTTGGGCGTTCTCGTTCTCAGCGGTGCCCGCAGGGAAGCCCCGCGGCCGGGTTCTGACAGGCCGGTACAATTAATGCCATGACTTCTCAGCTGCCGAATCTGCCCAATACCCCACCCTCCTCGTTTATGGCCTCGCGCCTGGCCCAGGCCAACGGCCACCCCCTGCCGAGTGGCGAGCCGGTCGCCTCCTTCGTGCGCCACGACGACGCGCTATCCGCTTTTGACGTGCTGAACGAGCAGCAGTTCCCGGTGACGGCCCTGTACCTGGTCAACGACGGTATCCGTCAGGTGGAGTACCCCGTGCAGACCGGCTACGGCCGCGCACTGCTGGTATCCGCCATCCAGGGTGTCATGATCGGTCTGCTGTACTCGATGTTTGTGGCGGCCGGCGGCACGAACTTTATGACCGCGCTGCTCTCAACGGTGCCGATTTCAGTGGCCATTTTTGTGCTGTGGCGCGTGTTTGACCTGCGCCGCGGCCGCGGGGTTCGCTACCCCATGCGCACCGAGGCGATTCCCTCGCGTACCGTGCTGTACGCTCTGCCGGAGTACGCCCAGGAGGCGCGCCGCGTGCTGGGCGGTCATTCCCGCTTCTCGGCCGCGGTTGCGGCCGCGCGTGCGGCGACCGCCCCGGAGGCTTCGCAGGCGCGTGCCGCTCAGAGCACCGTCTCGATGAACGGTGCGCCGGTTCCGACCGGTGCCCCGAAGGCACCCTCCTACCGTTCGCAGGCCGGTAGCCAACCCGCCCCGAACCAGAACCTGCCCGAGCGTGATACTACCGCGCAGAACGCGGTGGCTCAGAGCGCGGCCCAGAACATGCCCGCGCCCGTCCAGCCCGCGCAGAGCGTTCCGCCCGCCGCTCGGGAGGCAGCAACCGCCGAACAGGTAAACAGCGCGCAGGCTACCGAGCAGAATCCGGATGCGCAGAAGCGCCCGGCTCAGCGCTTCGGCCTGCGCGTGGACGACCCGGAGGAATACGCCAAGCTGATTCAGCCCAAGCCCGAGCGCCCCACCCCGCGCCCGCAGGGCCTACGCGATAAGTCCTCGAAGGACTCCGAATAGGCTCCAGCCGCAACGGCGGAAAACAGACGGAGAAGACGGCGACTGAGAAGAGACGCGAAAGCCCCTCACCGATTCACTCGGTGAGGGGCTTCTTACATTCTATTTAACCAGTTACGGGTGTAGTTTTGGGGGCTTCATCGTCTTCCTTCTCAGGAATAGAAATACCCACGGTGACGTACTTCTTCACCGACCACCCATTCATCGCCACCGAGGCAGCAAAGAACAGCGCAGGCAGCAACTCCTTGCGGACCAGCGAATAGCCCAGGTACCCGAGCGCAATACACCCAGCCAGGCCAGCCACGCCAATACACACGGCACGCAGGGTACGGTACCCCTCAGACCCCTCCTCAAAGCGGGTGCTCTGCAGGTAGAAGAGACCCTCGCGCACAACACGTAGGAACCCAGGGGCCAGGAAAAGCGCAACCGCCAGAGCCGCCGGATCGTAACCTGAGGTCATGAAACTGGTCAGGGGAACCACAAGGCACAGAACCGTGAAAATAGCCGCTGATATAACGCCCACTCGGGTTGAGTACCTATTCATCTGTTCCATGCGCTGCAGGTCAGGAATATCGTCATTAGGCTCGATTTGGTAGATAAGGCAAACGACGATGATTAGCCCGCTAACCATGTACCAGGAGGCGAAGTTCGTCTCTGGTGACCAGAATCCTTGAATCTCACTGTGGAGTACCCCGAAAGCGGTTAGAACCGTCAGAATAATCAAGCCTACCGCGCTGATGAACATAAGAAGGAGAAAGAAGAAGTTGAAAGAACCGCCGTTTGCTTTACCTCCCATGCTTTCGCTGTGAGCCATATCTATAACTGCGAGGAATACGGGACCTGCAACAAAGAACATTGCGCCCCAAGGCCATCCCCCAATAACGACCATCGCTAGAGATACAAGAGCTATGAAGCTAAAGCAGAACCACAGGAAGATTAGCCATAAAATCCTTAAAACCTCAGAAAAAGTACTCATCTTACTACCTCATCTATCTATTTCTTATGAATATTACGCCACACATCCTCAGCAGTATGCATCGTCGATGTTGCTACAGAAGACGCACCAGCAACAAGACCACCCACAGCATAATTAACTGCGAACTTAATAGGTTGCATAGTAGTCACCTGCGACACAGCTAGATTATGCCACCAGCCACGAGAGACAAACATTGTATGTTCGCCGGGAGCCATGAGTCGTGCAACCTGCTTCGACATAAACTCCTTAGCTTCTCGCGCTGGGGCCATCATAGCTACATCATCGGCCACCCCTGAGGTTCCCTTCAAACCTGCCAGAGGCTTGAAATCAACAGGCTTACGAATCAGGTTATTCGCCCACTTCCAATCAGTGCTTCTGGCAACGGGGCCAGTAATCCAATTAGGCTTCGTAACCACGCCAGCAGCCTGCTTAGCACCAGCTATAATACGACCACCAATACCGCCGGTAATGCCACCAACTACTGCGCCAATCGCAGCATCTTTCAGCATCTCCCCCGTGTCCACAGACCCCTTCTGTGCCTTTTGGGTAATCATAGACGTGCCAGCGCTAGAAATTGCCCCTCCAAGAGCACCAAATACCACCATGGTCAAAGGACCGCCTGCAACAGATAGAGCACTTATGCCTATTCCAAGTGCCACCAGCCCGGCGCCTGCAAGATACTCCCAGTTTTCCCCGACCCATTTCTTCGCGCCTTCCCATACATTCTTCGCTGCATGGCCCATTACCGTCCAAAGGTTCTTTGGATCGTGGACAGCCATCTCGTGAAGCTGGCGGACACCATTCCACGCAGATATCGCCCCCTTTGCGACACCTACAGCTGTCCTCTTGACCCATCCGGTAATACCAGAAGACGCTTTCTGCTCGCGATACTTCTCAAAATCCTCCACCGACACCGGCGACAAACCCCACGGATCCACCAACAAAACCGGATTACCACCCACCAGCGAGAACGGGTCAGCACCCCAACCAGCACCCACAGGCGCCGCCAAAGGATCAGGCGCGGTAAAACGGCCCACACGCGAATCCACCACGCGGGCCCCCAACACCTCAAAACCAGTAGAGCCCAGCACCAGGCCCGAAGCCGCAGAAACACCAACCAGCGAATCCGGCAACACAGGCGCACCACCAGTAGCAGAAGCACCCTGAGCAGACGGCACAGCAGGTGCAGCAACACCCAAAGACGCCCAACCATACGGATCCAGCAAACCGGCACCAGAACCAGCACCAGGCACCAGCGAACCCACAGAAGGCATCGACGAGCCGCCCACACCCAGCACACGCGGAACGAACGAGTTCTCATCCCACACCAGCGGGTGCATCACCGAAGCATCAAAACCAGCCACAGAACCAGCAGCGGCACCAGCACCGGTTGAGGGTACGCCAAACTCGGGTACACCGGCAGCAAGCACACGACCGTCGGTAGAGGCACACAACAGGGAGAAGGACACGGCAGAATCGTCGGCAGAGCTCCACGATGCCACCGAGTTCACAAACCCAGCCGCACCATAAGTCAACGACGAGCCAGAACCATCCGAAGAAACCTGCAGAAGACGCGAATCATTACCGTCATAGGAGAACACGCTCGTCGAGACCGGCACCAGGGTGACGCCTTCAAGTTCCACAGACTCCGGGCACTGCGGAAGCCACGCCTGAGCATCCTCAACAGCAGAGGCAAACTCAGCCGACTGGATGCTAGCCTTCGCCTCATCCTGCACACCGTAGACGCATACCGCGCGAACGCGGGCACCCTCATCAGTGACCAGCACCTTCACCCAAGCATTCTCAGGCTGGGCGCTATCAAAGTACTCAACACGCACCACCGGCAGGTGGCATACCTTCCCCAAGGATACTCTATGTGCTTGAAAGCTCTGATAAGCAGAAATATAGAGCAATATGATGCTCTATGGGCTAATCGGCCAGAAAGTTAACTAGGCGTAAGGCTCGGGTCAAGACTGGGCGGCCATTCACTAGCGGCTGGGATTGGGTCCGTATCCGCCCAAGTTTCTTGGCTGACCCTAGATATACAGAAGGCCCCTGGGCTGAGAGATAGTCTCTCGCCCAGGGGCTTTCCTCATGCATAGACAACCGGTACTAACCGGTACATCCGGCGGGGATGGGGTTACGCCTCCTTGGAGAGCTTAGCCATCCACTCCTCAATCTCCTCGACGGTGCGGGGCAGTGCAGCGGAGAGGTTCACGTTGCCGTCCTCGGTGCAGAGCACGTCGTCCTCCAGACGGATACCGATGCCGCGGTACTCCTCGGGAACCGACAGGTCCTCGTCCTTGAAGTACAGGGCCGGCTCGATGGTGAAGACCATGCCCGGCTCCAGCTCAGCCCACATGTACAGCTCAGCCTTAGCCTGCGCGCAGTCGTGCACGTCCAGGCCCAGGTGGTGGCTGGTGCCGTGCGGCATCCAGCGGCGGTGCTGACCGCCCTCAACGGTGAGCGAAACATCAGCGGAAACCGGCAGCAGGCCCCACTCTTCCAGGCGGTGCGCCAGAACGTTCATGGCGGCCTCGTGGATCTCGTAGAACTTGGTGCCCGGCTTAGCCACGGCGAATGCGGCGTCAGCAGCTTCCAGCACGGCGTTGTAGACCTTCGCCTGAACCTCGGTGAACTTGCCATTCACGGGGAAGGTGCGGGTCACGTCAGCAGTGTACAGGGTGTCGTCCTCAACACCGGCGTCCAGCAGTAGCAGCTTGCCCTCGTCCACGGTGCCGTTGTTACGAATCCAGTGCAGGATGGTCGCGTTGTTACCGCAGGCCGCGATGGTGTCGTAGCCCAGGTCGTTACCGTCGGTACGTGCCACGGAGAAGAACGCGGTCTCAACCACGCGCTCGCCGCGGTGATGCTTCACGGCCTTGGGCAGCTCGCGCACAACCTCCTCGAAGCCCTTGACGGTCATGTCAACGGAACGCTGCAGGTTCTCAACCTCGATAGCGTCCTTAATCAGGCGAGCCTCGGAAAGAGCCACGGCCAGCTCGGAGTCCAGCTTGTCGGCCTGCTCCAGCTCCACGCCGGTGTTGTAGCGGGAGGTGTCGACAAGAGCGTCAACAGCCGGGTCAACGTTGCGGACCAGGCGGATGTTCACGCCGCCCAGACCCTGGTTGCCGGCGTTCTTGGTGATAGCCACCTCAAGCTCGGACAGGTCACGGGTACGGATGCCGAAACGCTCCGAGAACTCCTTCAGGGTGGGTCGGGGGCCAACCCAGAACTCGCCGTAGCGTGCATCGGCGTAGAACTCGGTGGTGTCGCGGCCGGCCAGCGGGCGGAAGTACAGGGTCACCTCGTGGTTGGAACCGTTGTCGCCAGTACCCTCCTCGACGGGCTCAAAAATCAGCACGGCGTCCGGCTCGTGGTCAACGCCCAGACCGGTCTGGTGCGCAAACGCCGAGTGCGGACGGAAGCGGTAATCGCAGTCGTTCGAACGGACCTTCAGCGGGCCTGCGGGCAGAACCAGGCGCTCGCCGGGGAAAGCCTTGGAAATCTTGGCGCGGCGCTCAGCTGCGTAGTCTGCTACGGGCTCGCGGGTGTAGCCGCCGTCCTCGGCCTTGGCCCAGTCCTTAGCGATGAATTCGGTAAACGCAGACGCTTTGGGGGTGCTGCGGTGATCAGTCTTCTGAGCTTCGGTGCTCTTCTTATTGTTCTCAGTCATGCCTTAATCATATCGCCTTCGCCACAGATGGGCGCATATTCGGGTCCCCACGACCAAATAGCCGGTGGGCCGCCGCCAATGTTGGTAGGGTGGAAGAAGAGAAAGACACCGTAGACACCATTCAGACACAAATCCCCGAGAAACGGGCCCCGCCGAGTGAGGCGGCGCGGGCACCCGTACGGGGTGAGGAGACGGAGCGGCACATGAGCCAGGCAGAGACGAACCCGACGGCCCCGACGACCCCGGAACGTCGAGAGCACAACGGACGCTACGATCTGCACATCCACTCCGCCATCTCAGACGGCACCCAGAGCCTTGAAGAGCTGGTGCCGCTCATCGCCCAAACCGGGCTGGCCGGGTTCGCCCTGACCGACCACGACACCGCATCCGGCTGGGATAGGGCCTCCCGCCTGGCCGAGGAACACGGCCTGGACTTTCTGCCCGGCGCCGAGTTCTCCTGCCGCTACCACTACACCGAGGACCGCCCCCGCACGAAGACAATTCACCTGCTGGCCTATGGATTCGACCCGGTGCGCTCCGAGCTTGCACACCGCGTGGAGCAGATTCGCCTCAGCCGCGAGGGCCGCGCCCGCGCCATCCTCG
The DNA here is from genome assembly GCF_058213595.1 of Rothia sp. SCPM-O-B-18226 (M350). Lineage (NCBI taxonomy): Bacteria > Bacillati > Actinomycetota > Actinomycetes > Micrococcales > Micrococcaceae > Rothia > Rothia sp. SCPM-O-B-18226 (M350). Next base: position 656,036 of record NZ_JBYQJS010000001.1, read on the forward strand.
AGCGCCTGGCCGCCGACTACCCGCTGACCTGGGACGACGTGCTCGCGCAGGTGGGGGAGGGCAACGCCGCCGTGGGCCGCCCGCACATCGCCGACGCGCTGGTCGCCGCCGGAATCGTGCGGGACCGCACCGAGGCCTTCAACCGCCTGCTCTACACGGGCAGCCCCTACTACGTGCCCCAGCAGGCCCTGGACCCGGTGGAGGCGGTGCGCCTGGTCCGCGAGGCCGGCGGCGTGCCGGTCATCGCGCACCCCATGAGCACGATGCGCGGGCCCGCCCTGAGCCTGGACTACCTGGGCAAGCTGGTGGACGCGGGCCTGGCCGGCGTGGAGGTGTACCACCGCGAGAACTCCGCGGAAGACCGCGCGCGCCTGCTGAAGTTTATTGAGGAGCGCCGCGCGGCGGGCACCGACCTGCTGGTGACCGGTTCGAGCGACTACCACGGCGCGGGCAAGCCGAACCTGCTGGGCGAAAACACGACGGACGCGGCCACGGTGGCGCGCATCCGCGAACAGATCGCGTAGGGCGGCTGACGGGCCGCACCTATTCACGCCTATTCAACGAACCCACGAAGGGGCGGGACGGAACCTCAGAAGATTCCGTCCCGCCCCTTTTCGCATACGGGTTGCGCCCCTGGCGGCGCGGCTAAACCGGCCTGAATTACCGGGCAGGTCGAACGAGCTGAGCCGGCCCGAAAAGCAGAACCGGCCGCGCGGTTACAGGCTCTCGCGGGAGGCCCGGTGCTGCAGCACCTCATCGGCCGTGGAGGCGGCCGCCTCCGCAGCCCGCGCCGCGCGAGCCTTCGCGCGCGCCTGGCGCTGGCGCTGGCGGCGCAGTTCGTTCCGCCCGTCGACGCGCATCTTCCGATCCACCGCATCCATCGACCAGTGACGCACGAACTTGCACGAGGCGCCCTCAACCGGGCGGGTCGTCTCGGTCAGCGTCTCCAGCACAGCCTTGAGCGCGTGGCGGCTCGCCGCCGTCAGCGCGTCTCGGCTCGTGCCGCCGCGCACGCCCACCGTGCGCTTGGGGGTGAACAGCACGCTCGCCCCGCGGGGCACGCCGCGGTACGCCTCGAAAGACACCGTATCCACGTTCAGGCGCTTCGCCATGACCTCAATCGCCGGGGGATTCTGGTCCACGCACACGAACTTGCGGCCCAGCTGAGCCGCCGCCGCGCCCGTCGACCCCGAACCCGCGAAGAAATCCAGCACCCAATCGCCCGGGCGGGAGCTGGCCGCAATCATGCGGCGCAGCAGGCCGGTGGGCTTCTGCGTGGGGTAGCCGGTCTTCTCCTTGCCGGTTGGCGAGACAATCGTGTGCCACCACACGTCCGTGGGGAGCTTGCCTCGCGAGGCCTTCTCCTCGGTCACCAGGCCTGGGGCCATGTACGGTTCGCGGTCTACCTCGGCGGTGTTGAAGTAGTAGCTGCGGTGGTCCTTCGCGTACACGAGGATGTTGTCGTGCTTGGTCGGCCAGCGGCGCGTGGACTTCGCGCCGTAGTCGTACGCCCAAATCAGCTCGTTAATGAAGTTCTCACGCCCAAAAATCATGTCGCACATGATCTTCACGTAGTGCACTTCGCGCCAATCCAGGTGCAGGTACAGGGTGCCGTCCTGCGCGAGCAGGCGGTGCGCCTGCTCAATGCGCGGGGCCAGGAACGCCCAGTAGTCCTCGAAGGAGTCGTTGTAGCTCGCCAGGGTTTGCAGGGTGCTCGAGTAGCTCTTGCCCTTGAACCCGGTGCGGTCGCCCTTCTCGGAGGCCTCCGAGCTCAGCGTGCGGCGCGTCTGCTTTTTGCCCGTGTTGAAGGGCGGGTCAATGTAGATGACCGTGAACGCGCCGTCGGGCAGCTCGCGCAGGTAGTGCAGGTTATCGGCCTGCACAATCAGGGAGGGGCCCTGCGGGTCGAACGTGCCCGAACGCAGGCCGGGCTGCGCGGAGGCGCCACCCGGCTCGGCGGGGGAGGGCACGGCGGGCGCCGAGGATGCTGAGATACCCAACCCTAGCCCTCAGCACCGGGGCGCTCGGCGCCGGAACGCTCGGAGGAACGGCGGCGGGTGCGGCGGCGCGGCTGACGCTCCGCGGACTTGCCCTCCACCGGCTGGCCCTCAACGCGGCGGGTGCGGCGACGCTGGCGGGGCGCGCGCTCGGCGCGGGGTGCCTCGGACTCAGAACCCGAACGCTCGGAGGAACGCTCAGCCGAGCGCTCAGAGCGGCGGCGGCCCTCGGAACGGCTGCCCTTCTCGCCATCGCGGGAACGGCCACCGCGGCGGCCGCCCTTCTCACCGTCGCGGGAACGGCCACCGCGTCCACGGGAATCGCGGCGGGAACCGCGACCGTCACGGCTTTCGCGCTCCTCGCGGGCGTTGGCGAAGAACTCGTCGCCCATGCCCTCGGCCACGCGCTCCTCGCGGGGCAGGCGGCCCTTCGTACCGAGCGGAATGTTCAGGTCATAGAAGAGGTGTTCCGAGGAGGAGTAGGTCTCCACGGGCTCGGGCACGCCCAGCTCGAGGGCGTCGTTGATGACCTTCCAGCGGGGCAGGTCGTCCCAGTCCACCAGGGTGATCGCGGTACCCTCGTTGCCCGCGCGGCCGGTGCGGCCGGTGCGGTGCAGGTAGGTCTTCTCGTCCTCGGGCACGCGGTGGTTAATCACGTGGGTCACGTCGTCGACGTCGATACCGCGGGCGGCCACGTCGGTGGCGACCAGGATGTCGACCTTGCCGGTGCGGAAAGCCTTCAGCGCCTGCTCGCGGGCCACCTGGTTCAGGTCGCCGTGCAGGGGAGCGGCCGCGAAGCCGCGGTTGACGAGCTCCTCGGCCACGCGGGCGGCATCGCGCTTGGTCTTGGTGAAGATGATGGTGCGGCCGCGGCCCGTGGCGCGCAGGATGCGGCCAATCATCTCGTCCTTGTCGAGGTGGTGGGCGCGGTAGACGACCTGGCGAATCGACGCCTTGGTCTTCGAAGCGTCCTCGGGGTCGGCGGCGCTAATGCGCATGGGCTTGGTCATGTACTGGCGCGCCATGGCAATCACGGGGCCGGGCATGGTGGCGGAGAACAGCATGCTCTGACGCTTCTCGGGCAGGTAGCTGAGAATCTTCTCCACCGAGGGCTGGAAACCCAGGTCCAGCATTTCGTCGGCCTCGTCGAGGACCACGATCTTGACCTGCTTGAGGTTCAGGAAGCCCTGCTTGTACAGGTCGATGATGCGGCCGGGGGTGCCCACGGCCACTTCCAGGCCGCGGCGCAGCAGCTCGGCCTGCGGCTCAATCGGCACGCCACCGTAGAGGGTTGCGACGCGGGCGTTGCGCAGCTTCGCGGCGATGGCCAGGTCGTCGCCCACCTGAATGGCGAGCTCGCGGGTGGGAACCAGAATCAGGGCCTGGGGTGCGCCGGGGTATTCCAGGTCGGCCCAACCCTCGTCGTCGCGGCCGACCACGCGCTGGATGGTGGGCAGACCGAAGCCGAGGGTCTTACCGGTACCGGTCTTGGCCTGGCCGATGATGTCCTGGCCGGACAGGGCCACGGGAAGGGTGAGCTCCTGAATGGGGAAGGGGGAGGTGATGCCAACCGCCGCGAGGGCGTCGCTAATGTCCTGGCGAACGCCGAAGTCGGCGAAGGACTTTGCAGTCTGAGTGGTTTCCTGCGTATTCGTTTCAGTCACTGGACCGTATCTTTCTACCCCTGGTCGGGGTGTGTCGTCTCCCCGAAGGGGTAGGGGCCAGTGCCAGCGGGGCTGTGCAATGGCCGGTCGATATCGAAAGCCGGCCGCGGGAAATTCTAGTGCGGGAAATTCTGTCGAGAACGCCGCGTTCGAGCCGGTCCGGCGGGTGGGCCGGTGCGGTGTTGCGGGCTCGCCGCCCGGCGTAGGGGGTGCCGGGGTGCGGTGCCGCGCTGCGGCGTGATACTCGGGGTACAGGGTGGGTACGACCGGTCATTCACTTAACCCCTCAATATTAACCCGGATCGCTCCGGAACGCACCATCGGGAGGCTGTGGTGTACGCCCCTCGCGGCCGTTGCGGAGGCGTGCGGGAGGAACGCGGAAAGGGGCGAGGAATACTGCGAGAGGCCCCGCGGATGCGCAACGCCCCGCCGCTCCGCGGGTGAATCGCGGGAGGGCGGGGCGTGCAGGGTACGATGCGGCGATTAGGCGCCGATGCCGAAGCCCACGTGGCGCTTGGCGTCGCTACCGAGTTCGACGTAGCTGATCTGGCCGCCGGGAATCAGGGTGGTGTTGCCCTTATCGTCCATGATTTCCAGGATCGAGCCGTCCTCGATGGCCTTGGTGACCTTCTCGGTGAGAATTTCCTTAGCCTCGCTGGTCTCGACAACGATTTCGCGGGTGTTGTGGCGAACGCCAATCTTGATTTCCATGGTTCTCCTTGCGGATGCTTTCGGGGCTCGCCGCCGGCCAACCGCGGTCGGGGCGCGCCTCTGCTTCGTTCTGTCTCTACCCTCTACTCTAGCGCGCGAGTGCCCCGCGGTACGGCCCGGCGCGGGCACTTCGCCCCGGGCTGAGAGCGAGCCGGGCTGAGCATATGCCGGGTACAGCGGGCACGGAAAGGGCCCGGCGCGCATGTTCGCCGGGCCCAATACACAAGCTCTATCGCCTAGTCGTCAGCAACCTGAATACCGTACAGAACCTCCAGTGCGTGCACGTACTCGTCCGTGCGGCCCTGGGCCGCCAGCATCTTCGCGCGCACCGTCGGGGTGTGCAACAGGGACTTCACGGTGCGGCGCATCGCAATTTCCAGCTGCTCGGCGGCGGCACCGCATCCGAACTGGTTGCGGGCCTTCTCCAGCTCGGAGTCGAGCACCGCCATCGTGTGCGAGCGCAGGGCCACAATGGCCGAGTCAATCGTGCGGGCGCGCTGGCGCGACAGGAAGGCGGCCAGCTCGGACTCCACGATGCGCAGCGCGGTGGCCACGGCCTCCTCGGTCTCTTCGGGGGCGGCCAGGCGCACCGACTCGAGCGTAATCAGCTCGACGTTCGGCAGGTCGGCCACAGAGGGATCGAAGTCGCGCGAGAGGGCCAGGTCGAGGATCGTGTGGTGACCGGCGGGAATCTGCTCGGGCTGAAGCGGCGCGGAGCCGCCCGAGCAACCGATAATCAGGTCGGCCTCGGCCATGGCCTGCTCCATGCCGCCCTCGGGCACCGCGAAAACATCGCGCTTGGCGGCGAACTCGGGGGCGCGTCCGGAACGGGAGTTCACCCAGATGTCGGTGCAGCCGCGGTCGCGCAGGGCCGCAATCGTGGCGCCCGCGTAGGCGCCAGTGCCGAACACCAGGGCGCGGCGGGTGGGCCAGTCCTTCTCGGTCACCTCGTCGGCCAAATCCAGGGCCACGGAGACGATGGAGCGTCCCTGCGAGCCCAGGAGGGTGTGCTGGCCGACCTGGCGGGCCGTGTGCGCGGCGTGTTCGAAGAGCTGAACCAGCTCGCCGGGCAGGGGGCGCTCATCCCGCTGTGCCTTCTCCTGGGCGGAGGCGAGGGCGCGGCGTACCTGGCCGGCGATCTCGCGCTCACCCACGACGGCGGACTCCAGGCCGGAGGCGACCGTCAGCAGGTGGCGGACGGCGTCCTCGCCCTCGTACAGGTCGAAGCTGCCGGAGACGAGCGCGGAATCCAGCCCGGACCGACCGGAGATGCTGGAGGTAATCATGTCGCGGATGGCGGGCAGGTGCGCGGCAATGGGGAGCTGGACGTACATCTCGAGGCGGTTGCAGGTGGCCAGGACCACCGAACCGGTCACGCCCAGCTGACGGGCGTCGTCGCTAGAGAGGACGTCGGGTATGCCAGAGGCACCGGCGCTCAGGGCAGCGACGGTGGTTAGATCTACTGTGTGGTGCGATGCCACAAATGCATAAGTACTCACTAGTGACTAATCATAACCGCCGGGGGTGACGGGCTGTAAAGCGCGCATAACCTAAGTGACTTCATGAAGTGTCATGTTGGCGGGGTGCGGATGAGGAATAACGGGGAGCAAGTACTTTCTAAAGGGCTCAAAAAATAGGCACGAGAGATAAGGAAAATAAACGCGGGCCGTCGCGGGTCATATGACCCAATGTATAAATAATCACTTCCGGGTGGCTTTCGGTGCACCAAACAGTGCCCTATAAGCCTCCCACTAGGGGTTTTATTCATGAGTGGCCGCGAATAGCCTCGCCCCGCTCCCGCTACATCGCGGACCAGATAAGGTAAGCCTGATACGTAACATAGTGAATCATGGGGGAACCTAAGCGTGACAAAGTGTCATAAAAACCCCTAACAAAACCTGTCACACTAGACACTATGAGCGAAAACCAGCAGCACACACTTCCGGCCGAAAGCTCTGCACCCTCGCAGACCCTGCCCACACACCCCACCGATGCACAGCGCCCCCTGCTTACCGACGAGCAGCTCGCGCACCTGCCCGCGCAGCACCCCCTGCGCGCCGGAACCGCCGCATCCTCGCCCATGCTCCAGGCCCTCACCGGCCGCCCCTCAAGCCACCGCCCCGTCTGGTTCATGCGCCAGGCCGGCCGCTCCCTGCCCGAATACCGCCGGGTACGCGAGGGTATCCCCATGCTGGACGCATGTCTCACCCCCGAGCTGGCCGCGGAAATCACCGTGCAGCCCGTCCGCCGCCACAAGGTCGACGCCGGCATCTTCTTCTCCGACATCGTCATCCCCATGAAGCTCGCGGGCGTCAACGTGGACATCGTGCCCGGTAAGGGCCCGGTCCTCGACCGCCCCGTGCGCACCCTCGAGGATGTGCGCGCCCTGCCCGAGCTGACCGAGAGCGCCCTGGATCCCATCCGTGAGGCCATCGCCGCAACCGTTGAAATGCTCGGCGATACCCCGCTCATCGGCTTCGCCGGCGCACCCTTCACCGTCGCCGCCTACATGGTTGAGGGCGGCCCCTCCCGCGACCACCTGCGCCCGCGCACCATGATGCACGCCGACCCCGCCGCCTGGCACGAACTGGCCTCCTGGGCCGCCCGCACCGCCGGCCAGTTCCTGCGCGCGCAGATTGAGGCGGGTGCCTCCGCCGTGCAGCTCTTCGACTCGTGGGCGGGCTCCCTCGGCGAGGGCGACTACCGCCGCTACGTGCAGCAGCACTCCGCCGAGACCCTGGACTCCGTGCGCGAGTACGGCGTGCCGCGCATCCACTTCGGCACCGGCACTGCCGCGCTGCTGCCCGCGATGCACGAGGCCGGCGCGGACGTCATCGGTGTGGACTACCGCCTGCCGCTCTCCGCCGCAAACACCCTGCTCAACGGCGCGGTGCCCCTGCAAGGCAACATCGACCCGGCCCTGCTCGCCGCGGGCCCCGAAAGCCTCTACGCGCACGTGGACGACGTGCTCGCCGAAGGCTCCGCCGCCCCCTCGCACGTGGTGAACCTCGGCCACGGCGTACCCCCGACCACCGACCCGCAGGTACTGACCGACCTGGTTCGCTACATTCACGAGAAGACGGCGAACTAGGGCGACGAACTCGCGGGGCCGGCGTAGAATCAGCACCGTGGGAACCCACGACCACCGGCCACCAGCTGACAGACAAAGGAGAAAACCATGGGGAATCACGATAACCAGGCGCACCGATACACCGCGCAGGGACAGTCCTCCACCGCACGTCTGGCGGCACGAGCGGCTCACCGCGCCAACGACAAGGCGCCCACCGCCATCGTCATCGGCGGCGGCCCCTCCGGCCTGATCGCGGCCCGCCGCCTCGCCGCGGCCGGCCTGCGCGTGACCCTGCTCGAGCAGCGTCCCCACCTCGGCGGTGCCGTGGGCGCGCACGAAGTCGGCGGCCTACTGCTGGACTCCGGCGCCGAATCCTTCGCAACCCGCAGCCCCATCGTGCGCGAACTCGTCGAGGAGCTCGGCCTGGGCGATCAGATCGTCACCCCCAATTCCTACGGTTCCTGGCTGTACCTGCCGCAGGGAGCCTGCCGCACCCCCAGCACCGGCATTATGGGTATTCCCGGCAACGTGAGCGATAAGTCGCTGATTCCCGTCATCGGTAAGAGCGGCCTGCGCCGCGCCCAGCTGGACCGCCTCCTGCCCGCCTCCGTGGGCGAGAAGGCGAAGACCCTGGGCGAGCTCGTGCGCCTGCGCATGGGCCAGAAGGTGCTCGATAACCTGGTCGCACCCGTGGTCTCGGGCGTGTACTCCACCCACCCCGACAAGCTCGACGTGGACGCCACCATCCCCGGCCTGCGCGCGGCCCTGCGCAAGCACGGCTCCCTCTCGGCAGCCGCGGCCGCCTTCCGTTCGGCGGCCCCCGCCGGCTCGCAGGTTGCGGGCATCGTAGGCGGCATGAACCAGCTCTCCGAGCGTCTCGTGGAGGAACTCTACGAGGCCGGCGTGCGCATCGTGACCAACTTTGACGTCATCGCCGTGGACCGCGACGAATCCACCGGCCAGTGGTTCATCATCCAGCGCCACACCACTGACGGCGAGAACACGCCCCTCTACGCCGACTACCTGGTGCTCGCCACCGACGGCCCGACCGTGGCCCGACTCATCGGCCCGCACGTCTCCACCGCGCTGCCCGCCGTGGAACCCGGCCCCGAGGTCGCTCTCGTGACCCTCGTCGTAGATGCGCCGGCCCTCAACCAGCACCCCCGCGGCACCGGCCTGCTCGTCTCGGAACAGGCCACCGCCGTGCGCGCCAAGGCCCTGACCCACGCGACCGCCAAGTGGCAGTGGGTGGCCGACGAGGCCGGCCCGGACCGCCACGTGGTGCGCCTGTCCTACGGCCGAGGCGGCGAGGACTCCCGCTTCTCCGAGGTCGCCCTGGCCGACGAGCAGCTCATCACCCTGGCCCTGCGTGACGCAACCCGCATGACGGACGTGCCGCTCACCCGCAACAATCTGGTGGATGCGGACGTCGTGCGCTGGCGCGGCGTTCTGCCCGCCTCCACGCCGGGTCACCGCAAGCGCGTGCAGGAGTTCCGCGAGCGCGCCAGCGAGCTGGGCACGCTCAGCACCGTCGGCTCCTGGGCCGCAGGCTCGGGCCTCGTGGCCACGGTGCGCGACACCTACGAGCAGATGGACTGCCTCATCACCCACGCCGCCCAGAACTGGGAGGGCGTAAAGGCCCCCGAACCCAAGCAGGATGCGGCGGGCACCCCCGGCGCCCCCGGCGCCAAGCCCAAGGGCGCGTAGCGTCCCCTCAAAGACTTCCCACGCCTGTGGGATGCCTCCTACCGCTTCGGGCGGGAAGAGCGCAGAATATTCACCAATCAAACGGTGCGCGGCTACGGAAGCCTCGCACCACGAACAGCGGGTTACCGCTGAGGAAAGGAAGAGAAGAACCATGTCTCACCCCCACGCAGCACAGGGCGGCCACGGCCACGGCGGTTACACCCACCCCGGCCAGGGTTACGGTGGCGCTCCCAAGGGCTACGCTGTTCAGCACTCCGCAGCCGACGAGAACCGTCGCGGTCGCGAAGAGGGCGAAACCCTGCACTACGCCCTGTACACCGTGTTCGCACGCTCCGGCGCACGCCCGGCAGAGGCTAACACCGACGAGGCCCGCGCCGAGTTCGAGAAGGTTGCCGAGCAGCTGGCCGCCGAGGGCGTGACCCTGCGCGGCATCTACGACGTTTCCGCAATGCGCGACAACGCCGACATCATGATTTGGACCCACGGCCAGAACCCCGAGAAGCTGCAGGCCGCCGTGCGCAAGATTCGCCGCACCGCGCTGTTCTCCGGCACCACCATCGTCTGGTCCACCATGGGTGTTCACCGCGAGGCCGAGTTCACCCGCAACCACGCGCCCGCCTACGCCCGCGGCAAGGCCCCCGAGGCTTGGGTCTGCGTGTACCCCTTCGTGCGCTCCTACGACTGGTACTACATGAACCCCGAGCGTCGCGCCGAGATGCTCAAGAACCACGGTATGAAGGCCATCGACTTCCCGCAGGTTCTGGCCAACACCGTCGCATCGTTCGGCCTGAACGACTACGAGTGGGTTCTGGCTCTCGAAGCACCTGTGCTGGTTGACCTGGTCGACCTGATGCGTCACTTCCGCAACACTGAAGCACGCCTGCACGTTCGCGAGGACACCCCCTTCTACACCGGTCGCCGCATCGGTGCCGACGAAGTAGCAGAGGTTCTGGCGTGAGCCAACAGCCTCACGGCGCTACCCGCGGATGCGGTTGCTCCCACCCCGGTTCGTCCAGCGCGGTAGAGGCCGCCGCCGAGAACACCTCGGTTGCGTCCTCCGCCGCCGGCGTGGCCGGGGTGGCGGCGCGTCCCGCGCGTTTCGCCCCCGCACACACAAACCCCTCGGGCGAGGGCACCCTGAACGGTTCCCTCCTGCCCGATGACGTCATCCCCAACCGCACCGACCCCGCCAACACGGCCTCCAACGGCCCGGCGCGGTTGACCGAGCAGACCCTGGGGGAGTACCGCAGCGAGCGGACCATCATCCGCGTTCGCGCCGAGGAACCCCGACCTTACGACCTGGTGATTCTCTCCTCCTTCGGTGGCCCCGAGGGTCAGGAGGACGTCATCCCCTTCCTGCGCAATGTGACCGCCGGCCGCGGCATCCCGGACGAGCGCCTCGAAGAGGTCGCCACCCACTACCGCGCCAACGGCGGTGTCTCGCCGATTAACGAGCAGAACCGCGCCCTGCTCGCCGCGCTGCAGCAGGCGCTGGCCGAGCGCGGCCCGCACATCCCGATTACCTGGGCGAACCGCAACTGGAAGCCCTACGTGAAGGACGTGCTCGCCGAGGCCTACGAGAACGGCCACCGCAACGTGCTGGTGCTGGCCACCAGCGCCTACCCGGGTTACTCGAGCTGCCGCCAGTACCGCGAGGACTACGGTATCGCGCTGCAGCAGCTCGGCCTGGAGGGCCGCATGCACGTGGGCAAGATTCGCCAGTTCTTCGACGTGCCCGGCTTCGCCCGCGCCTTCGCTGACGGGCTGAAGGACGGTCTGGCAACGGTGCGTGAGCAGCTTGCCGCACGCGATAGCGGTTCGCTGAACCCGCGCCTGCGCATCATGTTCTGCACCCACTCGGTGCCCACCTCTGCCGCGAACGAGGCTGGCCCGCGCGGGGTGAACTACGAGGGCGGCTCCGCCTACGTGGAGAAGCACCTGCAGGTCGCCCGCGCCGTGCTTTCGCTTGTGCGCGATGAGGCCCCGCAGCTTCTGCAGAACGTCGAGTGGGAGCTGGTGTACCAGTCCCGCTCCGGCCCGCCGTCCATGCCCTGGCTGGAACCGGACGTCAACGACGCGCTGGAGGCGCTGCCCACCCCCGCCAACCCCGGCGAGGACGGCGAGGCCCCCGTGGAGGGCGTCGTGCTGGTGCCCCTCGGCTTCGTCTCCGACCACATGGAGGTGAAGTGGGACCTCGACACCGAGGCTCTGGACACCTGTGAGCGCCTGGGCGTGGTGGCCGTGCGCACCCCGACCCCCGGTACGCATCCGGCGTACGTGGAGTCGCTGCGCCGCCTCATTGAGGAGCGCGTGGAGAACGGCGTTCCCGCCGACCTGCGCCTCGGCCGCGAGAGCGTGTGTGCCCCGAGTGCGAGCGGCCAGTACGGCTGGTTCGACGAGTGCGAACCCGGCTGCTGCAAGCCGGGCCGTGGCGCGGAGAAACCCGTCGTCGCCGAATATTGCACCGGATGCACCGACCGGTCCGAAGAGGACTAGAGCAGGAGAGAAATGAGCCACAGCGAGTACATTCTGGGCACCCGAGGCTCCGCGCTCGCGCTCACCCAGAGCCGTCTGGCGGCCGAATCCGTCACCGAGCTTTACGCCAAGCACCAGCCGGGCGGTGAGCCCGCCGAAAGCGTGAGCTTCGAGCTGCGCACCGTCAAGACCGAGGGCGACGTGCTCACCGGCCCGCTGGCCACCCTGGGCGGCACCGGTGTGTTCGCCGCCGCCCTGCGCCAGCGCCTGCTGGACGGTGCCGACGCCCCCGCCGAGCAGCGCGTGGACATGGCCGTTCATTCCCTGAAGGACCTGCCCTCCGCGCCCTGCCCCGGCCTGGTCGTCGCCGCAACCCTCAAGCGTGAGGACCCGCGCGACGCCCTCGTGGCCCGCGACGGCCTCACCGTCGACACCCTGCCGGAGGGCTCCCGCGTGGGCACCGGCTCGCCGCGCCGAGCCGCCCAGCTGCGGGCCCTGCGACCCGACCTCGAGATCGTGGATATCCGCGGTAACGTGGGCACCCGCATCGGCCGCGTGAAGGGCCTCGAGGAGCACTCCGGCAAGCAGGTCGTCCTTCGCCAGAATGCCGAGACCGACGAGCACGCCGACCGCGGCGTGGGCACCGAACGCCTTGGCGATTGCGACGCCGTGGTGCTGGCCGTCTCCGGCCTCAAGCGCCTGGGCAAGGAACACCTGATTACCGAGTACCTGGACCCCAGCCGCATGCTGCCGGCCCCCGGCCAGGGCGCCCTGGCCCTGGAGGTGCGCGAGAGCGAGTTCGGCAACCCCGATCCGGCCGTGCTCGACGACGCCGAGCTGGCCCGGCCGACCCGCTCCCTGGGCCGCGCGCTGATTGCCGCGAACCACTACGAGACGCGCCTGGCCGTCAGCGCCGAGCGCGCCCTGCTGCGCCGCCTGGAGGCCGGATGCGCCGCCCCCATCGGCGCTTTCGCCGAGATCGTTGAGGGCGACCTGGTGCTCAGCGCGGTGGTGGCCTCCCCGGACGGCACCGACCTGCTGCGTCACACCTCCGCGACCTCCGAGCTGGATGTGCCCGGCGCCGAGCGTCTGGGCGTGCGCGTGGCCGAGGACCTGCTGCAGATGGGTGCCGCCGCCCTGGCCGGTCTGGACGTCAAGTAGCCATGGACGAGGAGCAACGCCCCGCCGAACGGGGTGCCACGGTTCTGCTGACCCGCTCGGCGGCCCAGGGTGCGACCTTCGCGCGCGCCCTCGCCGAGGAGTGGGAGGCTGAGCGGGCCGCTAAACCGTCCGCTCGCGAAAGCACCAGCGAAGAGACCCGCGAAGGTGACAACGGGGAGGGCCCGCGGGACCCCTCGCAGGACCGCCTGCGGAAACCCGCGGCCCCTCGCGTGCTCTTCGCGCCCCTGCAGCAGGCACGCACCGTGCCCGCCACCGAGGAGTTGCGCGGTATTCCCGCGCTCCTGGAATCCGGGGTCTACGCCTGGGTGAGCTTCACGAGCGCACACACCGTGCGCGCCTGCGCCGAGCTCTGGGGTGAGGACTTCGCCCGCGCGGTTCACGCCGGGGGAGCGCGCATCGCCTGCGTGGGTGCGGCAACCGCCCGCGCCGTGCGCGCCCAGCTCGGGCTGGACGCGGACTTTCAGCCGAGCGTTCAGAGCGCCGCCGGCATGCTCGCGGAGCTCGAAGGGCCCGCGGCCGGGGCTGTCTCATCCGAGCCCGCTTCAACCGAACCCGCCACCGTGCTGGTTCTGGAGGGTTCCAACGCCCGCCCGACCCTGCGCGAGGGCCTCAAAAACCTGGGCTGGTCGGTGACCGCGCGCGTGCTCTACGACATGGTGCCGGCCGAGCGGGTGGAGCCCGGCGAGCTGAGCCTCAGTGCCGCCCGCGCCCTCCTGCGGGGCGCAGACGCCCCCAACCCGGACGTAATCGTGGCGACCGCCCCCTCCCGCCTGCACGCCCTACTCGACGGCGCGCCCGCACTAGGACCCGAATCCGTGCCGCCGGTGGTGGCGATTGGGGCGACCACCGCATCCGCCTGCCGCGCCCTCAACCTGCGCCACGTGCAGGCCGATTCACCCTCCCCGAGGGATTTGGCGCGCGCCGCAGTATCCCTCATCTAAGACTTCACATTATTTCGTAAGAATTTTCAGGAGAGATCATGAACCTCACCCGCCGTCCCCGCCGCCTGCGCACCACCGCAGCCATGCGCTCCCTCGTCGCCGAGACCACCCTGCGCCCCTCGCAGTTGATTCAGGTGTTCTTCGTGCGCGACGGCATTGACGAGAAGCAGCCGATTCGCTCCATGCCCGGCCAGTACCAGCACACCCTGGAGAGCATCATCCCCGCCGTGCGCGAGGCCTACGAGGCGGGTATCCGCTGCATTGACCTGTTCGGTATTCCCCGCGACGAGGATAAGGACGAGGTCGGCTCGACCGCCTGGGATCCGCAGGGCATTCTGAACCGCGCGATTGCCGTGTGCCGTGAGGAGTTCGGCGACGACCTGGTGGTCATGGCCGACACCTGCCTGGACGAGTTCACGAGCCACGGTCACTGCGGCGTGCTGGTCGATGACGGCCACGGCACCCTCGTGGTGGATAACGACGAGACCGTGGAGCTGTACTGCAAGATGGCGGTTTCGCAGGCCCGCGCGGGTGCGCACACCGTCTCGCCCTCGGGCATGATGGACGGCCAGATTGCGGCCATGCGCGCAGCCCTGGACGAGGCCGGTTTCGAGGACGTGTCGATTATGGCTTACTCGGCAAAGTACGCTTCGGCGTTCTTCGGCCCGTTCCGCGACGCGGTGGAGTCGACGTTCAAGGGTGACCGTAAGACCTACCAGCAGGACCCGGCCAACCGCCGCGAGTCGCTGCTGGAGGTGCGCGCTGACCTGGAGGAGGGCGCCGACATGGTCATGGTGAAGCCTGCCGGTAGCTACCTGGATATTGTGCGCGAGGTGGCGGAATTTTCGCCGGTGCCCGTGGCCGCTTACCAGGTGTCGGGCGAGTACGCGATGATTGAGGCGGCCGCCGCGAACGGCTGGATTAACCGTAAGGCCGTGGTGCTGGAGTCGCTGCGTTCGATTCACCGCGCCGGTGCGGACGTCATCCTGACCTACTACGGTACTGAGGCGGCCCGCTGGCTCCGCGAGCTGGACGCCTAAATCCCTCCCTCTTTGAACGCGGAGAAGCCACATGCTGTGTGAACAGCATGTGGCTTCTTTAGTGTTATACGGCTATCGGTTTACTTGTACTGCGCCTTCTGGAAGGATGCGCGGCGCGCCGCCTCCTCCGCGTGCTTACCCGCGGGGATGTGACCCAGGGTCGTGCAAATCGCGCGGCCGTCCAGGAAGTACCCGGCCAGCTTCTCGCGGTCGGCGGGGGAATCGAGCCGAGCCCAATCCCCCTGCTCCAGCTTGAACGCGAGCTGCGCAATCAGGCAGTCAATATTCGGGTCCTTCAGCGGGAAGGTGCGCTTGCTGCCGTTGGGGAGCATCACCTCCACCTTCCACTGCGCGGGATCCTTCGCGTCCGTCTTAATCGCGTCCGGGTTATTCGGGAGCACTCGGAACGCCCGGAGCGTCGAGTACTCGCGGGTCTTCGCCGGCAGCAGCACGCGGCCGGTCACGAAGGAATCGGGGTTGAACAGAATATAGCTGCGTACCTGCGCCCACGCCGTCAGGAGCGAGATTACCGCGCCGACTCCCAGGAGCATCGAGGTGTGGCCAACGTAGGGGAGGGCGATATCCTCCATCTCGAGCCCCGAGAGCGAGTACAGGAAGTACAGCAGGGCCTGAGCCGCCAGGAACTGCAGAATCCAGAACCCAACGCGGTCCAGACGAATCGGGCCGATGCCGGGAACCGCACCCTTCACGCGGAACGGCGCGCTCAGCCGACCCAGGGTCGCGGAGTAGATGCGGGGCATGCCCAGCGTGCGCTCATCGGCGCTGAAGCCGCGGGCCGTACGCCAGCTGCGGCGGCCCCAGCGGGCACCCGCGTACACCATGAGGAACGGCAGGATTAGCGCCGGTAGCAGGATGCCGTCGTAGGCGATGTCCCAGTACAGCGTAAAGATGGACACCATCACGACCCACGCCCACGCATACATCAGTACGTGCAACCAGCCGCCCACGATGCTACTGCCGGGGATGCTCTCCAGCTGCTTCTTTGCCCGCTTCGTCACCGAGCCCTTCTGGGCCGAAGAGAGCGGCAAACCGCTCGCGGCCATATCCTCGAGGCGGATTCTCGCGGCCTCAACGGGATCCCCCTTGACCGCCACGAAAAGCTCCCGCGCCTTGGCGGCGGGAATATTCACCGGGTAGGCGATATCCACCAGCAGGCAGGCGAAGGTGTACGCCATGAAGGCAATCAGCCAGACGTCACGCACCGGCTCCAGGGGAATTCCCAAGGCAGACAAATCCATGGGTTTCTCCTCTCTCTATTCGCTCGCGTCTAGGCGGATGCGGCAGCAGCTGCGGCAGCCGGAAGAGCCGAGATGATGCGGTCCATCGCCTCATCATTGTGGGCGGCAGAAACGAACCAGGCCTCGAACGCGCTCGGCGGCAGGTACACGCCGGACTCCAGCATCGAGTGGAAGAACGCGGTGTAACGGTCGGTGGCCGAGGCCTTGACATCCGCGTAGTTGTGCACGCCCTTCTTGGAGGTGCCAAACGCCACCGAGAAGAGGTTGCCGGCGTTCTGGATGGAGTGGTCCACACCGGCGGCGGTGAACGCCTCGGTCAGGGCTCGGCGCAGTTGGGCGCTGCGGGCGTCCAGGGTCTTGTAGACCTCTTCGTCGGCCCGGGTCAGGGTCTCAATGCCGGCGGCCACCGACAGCGGGTTACCCGAGAGGGTGCCGGCCTGGTAGACCGGGCCGACCGGGGCCAGGTACTCCATGATGCGGCGCTTACCGGCCAGGGCCGCGATGGGCATGCCGCCGCCGATGACCTTGCCGAAGGTGAAAATATCGGGAACCCAGCCGCCGTCCTCGGGGGCGGCGTAGCCCCAGTAACCGGCAGAGGAGACGCGGAAACCGGTCAGCACCTCGTCAAAGATGACGAGCGCGCCGTTGGCGTGGGCAATCTCGTGCAGGCCGCGGTTGAAGCCGGGTTCGGGGGCGACCACGCCCATGTTGCAGGGGGCCGCCTCGGTGATGACGGCGGCAATCTGACCCTCGTGGGTTTCGAAGGCCTCGCGCACGGCGTCCAGGTCGTTATAGGGCAGAACAATGGTCTCCGCGGCGGTCGCGGCAGTCACGCCAGCAGAACCCGGCAGCGCCAGGGTTGCCACGCCCGAACCGGCCTCGGAGAGCAGCGCATCCACGTGGCCGTGGTAGCAGCCGGCAAACTTAATAATCTTGTCGCGGCCGGTCACGCCGCGGGCCAGGCGAATCGCGGTCATGGTCGCCTCGGTACCCGTGGACACCATACGCACCTGCTCAATCGCGCCGGGAATCGCGGCGTTAATGCGGTTGATGACCAGCTCGGCCAGCTCCGCCTCGGGGGCGCTCGCCGCACCGAAGGACAGGCCGCGCGCGGCGGCCTGCTGAACGGCCTCCACGACCTGCGGGTGCGCGTGGCCCAGAATCGACGGGCCCCACGAGCAGACCAGGTCAACGTACTCGTTGCCGTCCGCGTCGTACAGGTAGGGGCCCTTAGCCTTCGCGGCGAAGGCGGGGGTGCCGCCCACGGAGTTGAAGGCGCGCACCGGGGAGTTCACGCCGCCGGGAATCACCGCGCGGGAACGCTCGAATAGCTTCTCGCTGGCTTCGTGGTGTAGCGGGTGGGTGGGGGAGAGAGTCATCGTATCGGTGCCTTTCAAACGAGACGGCGAATTCAAGAATTACAGGGGACGAGGCGTGCCGGGCGGCAGAGCCCTCGCGCCGCTAACGTCCCGTACCCTAACCATCATAGGTGCTTCAGGTAAACCGCAGGTGACGAGCGTCTGAACGTACCGAAAGGTGACGACAAAACACTCCGGACGGGCGGGGTAACGGGCTGGGAAACGCAGCTGGGTCGCGGGGGGGGGGGAAACGCGGCGGGTTAGCGCAGGTGGCGGTCGGTATCCAGGCGGTTCAGCACCTGCGTGTCCTGATCGAACAGCCAGTTCTTATCGAATAGCAGACGCACGAAGGCCAGGCCCATACCCAGCGCCATGAAGATGAGCAGGGACTGCACGAAACCGGTTGCCGCCGAGTACATGTCACCGCTGGCAAAATGCGACATGGAACGGTAGAACGGGACACCCGGAACCATCGTCACCACGGCCGGAACCGACAGGGAAATACGGGTGTACTTGCGCTGGTGCAGCGGGGCCACAACCTCGGCCAGGATGCCCACACCAAACACGGCAATCGTCGCGGCCATATGCGCGGGCATGCCCGCCTCCACCATATGAATACGGACGGGGTTCGCTACCGCAGCAATCACGCCACCCCACACGCAGGCCACCGGCGAGGCGGCGAAGAGCATCGCGAAGCCGGCCGCCGCAACACCCGAGGAGATAATCTGCAGGAGCAGATACAGGGTCGGGTCCAGATTCAGAGGAGCCGGGGAAGCCAACGGCAGGTGGAAGAGCGAACCCAAAACCCACACCGCAAAAGACGCGCTCAGCAGCAGCAAACCCACGTAGGTCAGACGCGAAATACCCGCGAGGAAGTCCATACGGGAAATGTCGAGCATGCCCGTCACCATGGGGAAGCCCGGCACCAGGAACAGCACCGAAGAAATGAAACCAATCATGTGGTTCGGGCTAACCAGACCCGCCGCAACCAGCACATTGACAACCGCAATGTACAGGCCGGCCGCCAGGAAGCCGCAGGCCATCCAGGTGGCCAGGTGGCTCACCCCGCGCTTGAGAAGGGTCGAACGCAAAAACTGACCGGCACCGGCGGCGAGGAACACGACCGAGCACTCCACCAGGCCGCCGCGGTTCAGGAACGCGAACCCGGCACAAGCCACCGCGGAGGCCAGCGCCAGCATCCAGCGGGTGTACAGCGGCTTAGCCGAATCGATGCGGTCCAGCTCGGCGTTCGCCTCCGCCGGGGTGATGCGTTCGGGCAGCTCGGAGATGAACTTGCCCAGCTGATCGATCTTGTGGGCGTTAATGCCCATGGTGCGCTGCTCGGCCACTTCGGTGCGGAAGTTACCCTCGGTGTACGAGGAGGTGGAAATCTCGGTGAAGGTCACCTGCGCGTGGTGCTCCTTCAGACCCACAGCCTTCGCCAGGCGCGCCATGGACGCCTTAATGCGGTACGCGCTCGCACCCGACTTCATCAGGATGCGTCCCAGCCGGAGCACCACCTGCGACTGCGCCACCAGGTGCTCGTGGGCGAGGCGGCTCGACCCTAGGTAGATGCTTCGGGTGTTCGTGTCGTAGTACTGTTCTGCGGATTCTGAGGGGTTGCTGGGCTGATGATCCATTAAAAACTCCGTGGCGCGCCGTCGTATGTGTAGTGGCTGGGGTTCGTGTACGTCCCTCACTAGGATAGGCGAGATGCCGCGGCGGCGGTAGCGGCGGGGCGCCCCTTACCGGCGGACGGGCCAGCGGCCGTCGATGACCTCGGATTCCTTGCCCGGCTGCGTGCGCAACCACGCCTGGAAGCTCGCCGCCTGCTCGGCCGCCCACTGAATCTGCTGCTCGTGCAGCTGGCGTGCATCCACGTTGAGGACCTCGGGGAACTGCTCGGTCAGCTTCACCAGCAGACGCTCCGCCGCCAGGGCGTCATCGGCGGAGGTGTGCGCGTTCTCGAGGGAGACGCCGTACTCGGCGGCCAGCACCTCGAGGGTGCGCTTGCCTCGCTTGCGGGGAATCACGTGCTTGTGCAGAACGTAGGGGTCGAGCACCGCGCCGGGCGGCAGCTCGCCGTTCGCGATGCCGTAGCGCAGCATCTCGTGGTGTAGCACCGAGAAGTCGTAGGCGGCGTTGAACGCGATGATGGGCACGCCGTCGAGGTTGAGCGCGCCGATTGCGCCGGCAAGCTCCCACACGACCTCGCGGGCGGGCCGGCCGTGCTCACGCGCGTACTCGGTGGTGATGCCGTGCACGGCGGCGGCACCGGCGGGAATTTCGACGCCGGGGTCGGCAAGCCACTCGCCACGGCGCACCACATTACCCTGAGGGTCCAGCAGGATCAGGGAGGCGGTCACGATGCGGGCGGTGGTGACGTCCACACCGGTGGTCTCAAGGTCAAAGGTGGCGCGCAGGCCGTTCATCCAGGTCATGGTTTAAGACTAACCCAGCGGCGAAGAAGGCGCGCGTCCGGTCGTCACGCGCGCACGCGGTATAGATACGGATGCGGGAGGGCGCGAGCCGCCGTGGGGTCTTAGCCGGGGAGCGGGGAGAGGGGAGTGCCCGAAGTCGGCCCCGAATGACGGGCGGCGGGGCGGACCCGCCGCCCACCCGATAGACTGAAGCCATGACAACTCAACTGCTCACCGGCATCCCCGGCACCGGCAAGACCCATCACCTCACCGAACGCGCCCTGCGCTACCTCTCCGACGGGAACGACCCCGCCCGCCTGCTCATCCTCGCACCCACCCGCACCGCCGCAACCCGCATGCGAGACACCATCGCCGCCGCCAGCGACCGCAGCCTCTCCGTAGCACCCACCCGAGCATGGGCCGCATACGCCTTCGACCTGCTCAAACGAGCCCAAACCCGCGGACTCCTCACCGGCGTCGAAGGCAACCTCAAGCTCCTCTCCGGCCCCGAGCAAGACGTCATCATCGGCGAACTGCTCGCCAACCACGCCGAAGGCATCGCACCCGGCCCCGCCTGGCCCGACTCCCTCCGCGAAGCCCTACCCACCCGCGGATTCCGCCACGAAATCCGCGACTTCTTCGACCGCATGGCCGAATACGACCTCACCGCCGAGGACGTCCAGGCCCTCGCCCGGGACTACAACCGACCCGTCTGGGCCGCCCTCGCCCAGCTCCACACCGAGTACCGCGCCGTGCGAGCCCTCCGCGCCAAAAACGCCTACGACCCGGCCGTGCTCATCAACGACGCCTGCCGGCTGCTACTGCGCAACCCCGAATTCCTCGCCGAAGAGCGCCGCCGCTACGACCTCATCCTCATCGACGACGTGCAGGAGCTCAGCCCCTCCACCTACCGCCTGCTGCGCCTCATCGCCGCCGAAGAGCCGCCCGCAGACGCCGCCGCGCTGGCCGCAGAATACCCGGACGTCTTCGCCGCCGCGCCCGAAGTCATCATGACCTACAGCGACGAAGCCGTCGTCCAGGGCTTCCGCGGCGCACGCCCCGACCTGGTGCGCACGCTACCCGAAAGCTTCCCGCACCTGGCCGAACGCACCCTAACCACCTCCTACCGCCTGCCGGCGCTCATGATGCCGCTCGTGGCGGATATTCGCCGCCGCCTGCCGCGCTACAGCCGCTACGTGCCCACCGCCGAGACAGACGGGCAGAACGGGCAGAAGACCCCCGCAACCTTCGGACGCATCAACACCACCCCCGCCGACGAGGCTCTCACCTGGGGCGCCGCCGACGAACCGCTGCTACACCTGGGGGCCGACGGCAAGATTCTCGACCCCGCGCACTACCGCACCGCACCCGCCGGAGTGTATAAGTATGCGCTCTCCAGCGCCCAGGATGAGGCAAACCTGCTCGCCCAGCTGCTGCTCGAAGACCGCATCTACGGCAACCGCCCCTACCGCGAGAGCGCCATCATCGTGCGCAACGGCGCGGACGTGGCGCGCATCCGCCGGGTGCTCTCGGCCAGCGGTATTCCCTCGCGCACCTCCGCCGCCCTCGTGCCCGTGCGCGACGAACCCGCCGTGCGCCCCTTCCTCGACGCGCTCAGCCTGCTCGTCTACGCCCGCAAACGCGGCGAGAAGGCCCTCAACCCCGCCGTCACCGGCGCGGGCTACGAGGCCCTGAGCCCCGACGAGGCCGAAGAGATCATGCGCAAGAGCCTCGACGACGTTATCGCCGAAGAAAACCGTTCCAACCCCCTCAACGGGGCGAACAGCGCCATCACCCTGCTCACCTCCCGGCTCGGCGGCGCATCCAGCATGGACGTGCGACGACTCCGCCAGCAGCTACGATCCGTCGAACTGCAGACCGGCGGCCACCGCCCCAGCGACGACCTGCTCCTGGGCGCACTGCTACATCCCGAAACCCTGCCCGCCGAGGGCGTAGGGCGCGCCGTGCACCGCATTGCCGCCGTGCTCTCCGCGGGCCGCAAGGCCCTCGCCCGACCCGACTCCACCAGCACCGAGGTGCTCTGGGCCCTCTGGGAAGCCAGCGGCCTCGAAAAAACCTGGGTCGCCCAGTCGCGCGGCGCGGGCCCCGAAGCCGACGCCGCCCACCGAAACCTCGACGCCATGATTGGTCTCTTCGAGGCCGCCAGCCGATTCGACGAGCAGATGCGTGGCGCCGGGGCCGAGCAGTTCCTCGACTTCATCGACGCGCAGGACCTACCCATGGACACCCTGGCCGCCCGCGGCGTACGCCAGGACGCGGTGGAAATCCTCACCCCCGCCCTGGCCGCAGGGCAGTCCTGGCGCACCGTATATGTATGCGGCCTGCAAGAAGGCAGCTGGCCCAACACCACCGTGCGCGGCTCCCTGCTGGGCACCGGCGACCTGGTCGACATCTGCGACGCCAGGATGCGCCGCCCCGCCCCCGCTAACCCGGCCACCCCGGCAGAGGGGGAGTCGGCGCCGCCCGCACGTATTCGCAGCTACCCCGAACGCGTGCGCGACACCCGCCACGACGAGCTGCGCATGTTCGCCGTCGCCGCCACTCGAGCCAGCACCCGCCTGGTGCTGACCGCCGTGCGCAACGAGGACGAGGCTCCCGGCGAGTTCTTCGACTTCGTGGTGCCCACCGACGCCGAGAACGACTCGCCCGAGGTTCCCATCACCCGCGTGCGCCGCCCCGCCACCCTGCGCTCGCTCGTGGCGGAGCTGCGCCGCACCCTCGTGGAGGATGCGCTCACCGCCATGAGCGCCGAGGACGCCGAGCTGAAGAACGCGGCCGGCTCGCCTGGCTCCGAAGCTCACGTGCCCGATGCTTCAGCCCCCGAGGCCCCCGACACCGCAGAGGACGCCCAGAACCCGGAAGCCGCCCTGAACCCGGAGGCCGCGGCCTTCCGCTTCGACGCCGCATCGCGCACCCTGGCCCGCCTGGCCCGCGTGCAGGCGCCCGGTGCATCCCCCGAGCAGTGGTGGGGCCTGCTGCCGCTGTCGAGCACCGAGCCGTTCTTCGCCCGCCCCGCCCAAGAATCGCCAGAAAATGGCGCCGACGAGGGGCGACGCACCATCGTGCTCTCGCCCTCGCGCCTGGAAACCATCCACAACTCCCCGCTGGACTGGCTGGTTTCCGCCGCCCGTGCCGAGGCCCAGACCGACCTCTCCCGCTCCCTGGGCACCCTCGTGCACGCCATCGCCGAGGAGTACCCGACCGGCACCCTCGAACAGCTCCAAACCGCACTGGAGGAGCGCATCGGCTCCCTGGGCGTGCCCGCCCGAAGGGAGGACGAGAGCGACGAAGAGTACCGAGAGCGCGTGCCCTGGGAGGCCTACGCCCTCTACGAGCGGGCCAAGCGCATGATTCTGCGCCTGAGCTACTACTACCGTCAGCACATGGGCGACGCCGGCTGGCAGAACCTCGGTGTTGAAGGATCCTTCGCGGTGCGCGTGCCCGTACCCTTCGACCCGCAGGGAGAAGTTGGCGAGCTGGATGCGCTCCTCACCGGCCGCGTGGACCGCCTCGAAGGTACCGCCCCGGCCGAAGACGGCACCCGCCGGTACGCCATTGTTGACCTGAAAACCGGTAAGTCTAAGCCGACCGGCTCGGAGATGGAGACGCATCCGCAGCTTGCCGCCTACCAGATTGCGGTGGAGGCCGGCGCGGGCGAGCAGCTGGCCGAGCGGTACCGCGCCGAGGCCGCCGCGGCGGAGTCCGGGGAACCCGCTCCGGATGCGCGTCCGCAGGAGCTGACCTACGAGTCTTCCTCGGGGCGTTCCGCCGGTGCCGCACTCATGCAGCTGGGCGTCTCGGACGTGAACGATGACAGCAAGGCCCGCCTGCAGGTTCAGCCCGCGCTGGAGGATGACGACGAATGGGCCGTGGACCTGGTGCAACGAGCCGCCGAGCTCATCGCCGGTGCGCAGGTGCAGACCCGCCACCGCGAGGGCACCCACGGGCACGGGTGCCGCCTGCCCGAGCTCTGCCCGATATGCACCCGCGGCCGCCAGGTGACTCAGCCCTAACGCGGCGCGGCCCTAGTGGATAAGGTCCCGAGCCGGGTGCGTGCGAACCATCCACCCGGCTGCGCGCCCGGCTGTCTACCCGGCTCGCGCTCCGCACCTGCGTCGTGCAACCGCGTCGTGCACCCGTACAATCCGAACCATTCACTCACCCTCAACGACGAAAGATGAGGACCCATGACCAACCCCGCCACCGCCTCCGGGCAGCCGCTCACCCCCGCCCAGTGGTGCGAGCGCAACACCTGGCAATTCGCCGACGGCACGCTCCTGGCCGACCTGCCCGCAGGAGCCACCCCCGCGGGCGGCTACCGTAGCGCCCTCGACATCGCCGCGATGCTCAACGGCCCCGAGGGCAAGAAGCCCACGCCCGAGCAGATCCGCATGATTGAGGCCGGCCCCGCCCCGACCCTCGTCATCGCCGGTGCCGGTTCGGGCAAGACCGCGACCATGGTCGACCGCGTGATCTGGCTGGTCGACAACGGCTTCGTGCGCCCCGAAGAGGTGCTCGGCGTGACCTTCACCCGCAAGGCCGCCACCGAGCTGCGCAACCGCATGCGCGCCGGCCTGAACACCCTGCGCCGCAGCCGCCGACTCGAACCGACCGAGGAGGAACTGCGCAACGGCATCGCGGACCCGACCGTGCTGACCTACCACTCCTACGCGAACAACCTCGTCAAGGAGTACGGCCTGCGCCTGGGCGTGGAGCAGGACGCGCAGATGCTCGGCGATGCGCAGAAGTGGCAGCTGGCCGCGCAGATCGTGCAGTACTGGGAGGGTGAGCTGCCACAGGATCAGGGTGATGTGCCCCTCTCGGCGGCCACCATGATTAACCAGCTGCTGCAGCTTTCCGACGAGTGCGCCGAGCACCTGCGCGAGCCGCGGGAGGTCATCGACTTCTGCACCGAGCAGCTGGCCGCCTACGCCGCGGTGCCCGATTCTCGCCGCCCCGTCAAGAAAGAACGGGACATTCAGAAGGTTCAGCGACTCCTGCGTAACCGCCGGGTGTACGCGCAGATGGCGCAGAGCTACGCCCGCGTGAAGGCGCGCATGCAGGTGCTGGACTTCGGTGACCTTATGCGCCTGGCCGCGCGCATCGCCGAGAGCGACCCGGCGATTCGCGAGGGGGAGCGCGCCCGCTTCAAGGTGGTTCTGCTGGACGAGTTCCAGGACACCTCCCACGCGCAGATGCGCCTGTTCTCCTCGATTTACGGAGCCGATGAGGCGGCCGGTATTCCCGCGCACCCCGTGATGGCGGTGGGTGACCCGAAGCAGTCGATTTACGGCTTCCGCGGCGCCTCCGACGGCCAGATGTTCAGCTTCTACCGTCACTTCCCGACCCCGCACGCGCAGCCGCTCTTCCTGTCCGTGGCGTGGCGTAACGATATCTCGATCCTGAACGCGGCGAACCACGTGGCCGAAAAGCTCAAGGACGTTCCCGAGTGGGTGCGTGCGGTGCGCGGCGATATCAGTGCCAATCAGGTGCCCGACCTGCGCCCGCGCTGCGTGCTGGTCGGGGAGGAAGGCACACCCGCCTTCGAGGAGGCCGCCTCCGGGATGACCGGTCGCGTGGAGATGACCTACTACGACTCCGACCGCGCGGAGGCCGCGGGCATCGCCGAGCGGATTGCCGGGATGCGCGCCGAGGCCGTGCGCGAGTACGAACGGGCCTACGCGGCGCACCGCGGCGGCGACGGTTCGGTGCGTCCGCGCCTGAAGATGCCCGAGGTCGCCGTGCTGGCCCGCTCCCACGGCCAGCTGGACACGATTCGCGAGGAGTGCGAGCGCCTGAACATTCCGGTGCAGCAGGTGGGCCTGGGCGGCCTGCTCTCTCAGCCGGAGGTCGTGGACCTGGTCTCGGCGCTGCGCGTGCTGGCCGACCCGAACCGTTCGGATGCGCTGGCCCGCCTGCTCACGGGTGCCCGCTGGCGCCTGGGCGGCGCCGACCTGCTGGCGCTGGGGGATTGGGCGCAGTCGCTGGTTCGCGAGCGTGAGCGGGCCCTGCGGGAGCAGATGGCCCTGCGCCTGCTCGAGCAGGCCGAAGAGGTCGAGGACGCAGAGGACGGCCCCTCCGAGGGTACCGGCCGGGGTACCCGCGGCCGCCTGACCGCCGAGCATCTGCGCGCTGCACAGGAGCAGCTGGACGAGGTGCTCAAGGGCGCGGTGGACGACTCCTCGGGGTACGTTTCGCTCATCGAGGCGGTCGAGAACCTGCCGCAGGACGGCCCGGACGGCGAACCCCTCTACGGCGAGCACTACCGTGGCCGCCGCTTCTCCGCGGCGGGCCTGGAGCGCCTGCGCGCCTTCGCCGAGCAGATGCGCGTGCTCCGCGCGGGCCTGAGCGACGACCTGGGCAATCTGCTCTACGAGATTGAACGCACCATGCTCCTGGACATTGAGCTGGCGGTCCGCCCGGGCACCGACCCGCTGGTGGCGCGCGTAAACCTGGACGCCTTCCACGAGGTGGCCGCCGCCTACGGAATGTCGGCCCCGCGCATCAACGCCATGATTTACGCGGGCGCCGACGGCGTGAGCGCGGAGGAGGGGGAGCCGGGCGCTCGCCGCTTTATGCTCTCCTCGGGCGGCGTGAGCTACGTGATGGGCTTCCTCGCCTGGCTGGAACGCGCGGACGACGAGGAGAAGGGCCTGGAGCTGGGCTCCATCGACCCCGATCCGAACGCCGTTCAGCTGATGACGATGCACGCCTCCAAGGGTCTGGAATGGGACCGCGTTTTCCTGCCGGGCCTGTGCGGCACCGTTGGCGGCGCGCAGACCCCGAACCTCTGGCAGATCACGGCCAACGTGGCCCTGCCCTGGCCCCTGCGCGGCGATAGCGAGTACCTGCCCTCAATCCTGGAACGCCCCGAAGAAATCGCGGAGTTCGAGGAGGCCAAGAAGCTCGAGGAATACCTGAAGGCTCACAAGGGGGACGCCGGCGAGCACGCGGGCATGGAGGACCGCCGCCTCATGTACGTGGCGATGACCCGCGCCCGCAACCTGCTGGCCGTGAGCGCCTTCCGCTGGAAGAGCACCGCGAAGACCCCGCAGCCGGTCCAGCCCTTCTGGATGGAGCTGCTGTGGACCCTGGCCGAGGCCTACCGGCGGCACGCCGAGGACACGGTGGAGTTCCCCTGGACCGCCCCGCAGCTGGTCGGCATGGGCCTGGTCTTCGTCGTGGCCGACCCCTCGGACGACGGCAAGAAGAAGCCGATCGATAACGTGACCCCCTGGGTTGAGTTCATCGCCGACACGGGGTACCGCCTCAAGGAGCCGGTGACCCTGGCGCAGGGCACGGTGCTGACTCCCGAGGGCCTGCCCGACCCCGACGAGGCGGGCGAGGTCCCTTACGCCTGGGCCCTGGCGGGGGCGATAATTCCCTCCCTGATGCGCGAGGTACAGCTCTCGCCGCTACCGATGCGCGTGCGCACGGTGCGGGAGAACTGCGAGCGCCTGGATCTGCCCGCGCCCGAGTGGCTGGACGAGCTGGCCGCCGAGGAGGCGGAGCGCGCCTCCCAGCCTCCGCGCCCCGGCTATTCCCCCGTGATGGCCGCGGCCCTGCCCGTCGTGGCGGGCGGCTGTTTCAGAGCCAAAACCTACGAGACGATAAACCCGCACCTGGGCGCGGTGCTAACCGCAATGTGGCCCTTCGACCCGCTGGAACGCCCCGTGATTTGGCGCTGGCGCTCCGAGGAGGACCTGAACGAGGGCACCGAGGCGATTCTGCGCCACGGACGTCACGAAGAGTTGAACCGCGAGATTGCCATTAACTCCACGAGCCGCCGCGAGGCGGTGGAACGGGCCGCCCTGGCCGTCGAAAACGCGGTCGCCGAGCTGGAGGCGCAGCTTGCTGCCGGTGCGGATTTCGCCGCCCCCGAGCCCTCCGGGGCCGTTCCCGAGGCCCTGCGCCGCCGCGCCCAGGATTGGGAGCGCGAGGCCGATTTGCTCATGCGGCTGGCCGAGCACACCGAGCCGGTGCTGGCCGAGCAGCTGCCCGGTCACCTCTCGGCCTCCACGTTCATTCGCCTGAGCGAGGATCCGCAGGGCACGGTGCACGAGCTGTTGCGCCCGGTGCCGCAGCGTCCCTCGCGTGCGGCGACCATCGGTACGGAGGTGCACGCCCTCATCGAGGAGCACTTCGGTGTGGTGCCGAGCGCCGATCCGCTTGAGGTCCCGGAGGCCGAGGACACGCTGGGTGTGACCCTGCCCGGCGCGGTCGAGCCGGCGGGAGGGACAGCGTCGGAGGAAGTAGCGGGGGAGGAACACCTCGAGTTCGCCGAGGATATTCCGCAAGACGCCCTCTTCGACGAGCTATCCCTCGCCGAGGAGAGCGAGCAGGATTCCTCCGTGCGCTCGCTCTGGGAGCGCTTCGCGGCGAGCGAGTGGGGTTCTCCCGAATGGAAGGAACGCATCTGGGCCGTGGAGTACCCGGTTGAGACCCACGTGGAGGGCGTGAGCCTGCGCGGCCGCATCGACGCCGTGTTCCGCACCGAGGACGGGGACGGCGAACGCTGGATTCTGGTGGATTGGAAGACCGGCCGCCGCCCGAAGGCCGCGGACATGCAAGCGCGCCGCTTCCAGCTGGGCCTGTACCGCATTGCGTTCTCCCGCATCATGGGGGTTGACCCGGAGCGCATTAGCACGGTGTTCGTCTACCTGGGGGGCAAGCGCGTGGAGGAGGTGTGGGACGAGCAGATTCGCGGTGGCCTGCCTTCGGAGGCGCAGCTGGCCGCGGTGATCCGCAAGGCCCGCGCGGGCGAGGGGTAGGCGCTCGCGCTTCCCGGCCCCTGCCGTCAATAGCCTAAGCGGATGCGCAAAAGCCCGGGCCGACCCCATCGCGGGGTCGGCCCGGGCTTTTCTCACTCTCGAAGTGAATAGCAGAAAACGCCTCTCGGCCCTACTGCATTAGGGCGGGGAGGCGTTCTCAGCCGCTGAAGAACTATAAAGGTACTTCGTGCCCTCGCACGCTCGGATCATCCGCAGACAACTGCCGCCGTGGCGGCCTCACTCACGCCGTCTGCGTGCCGTGGGGTTCGCGTGCGTCTTTACTCTCAAACACAACCTCGAAAGTACCTCTATAGAATTCTGCCATCGGTGATTGGTTGCGCGGTGCATGAATCCGGCTCGGGGCGTGACATGACCGGTCACGGTCCCCGTCCAATCGTTCCCCCTCGATACCGCTGCCACGGTATCGGCACTGGTCAGTGCGCTTTTGGGGGCTGTGCTCGTTCTCTGTGGAACGGCACAGGAAAAGTATTCCAGGACTTGACAAAAAAGTCTAAGCGTAAAATAATTGCCCCAAAATGCATGTTTTTGAGCATGTTTCAAGGTGAAATTGAAGCCTTGTGGAGTCCTATTCTGGGTGTTTGGGTTGTGTGGGATTTTATGAATAAACTCTGCGCGAAGAGGTGTGTTCTGTTTCTGAATCACACCTTCAACTCTCACCCTTAAATGCAATTTTTCGTGCACAAAAATGCAGAACCGGCGCTCAAAATGTGTTGGAAAATACATTGAAAAAATTCGGTGGGAACGCCCTAAATCCTCCGGAAAAGCGTTCCATTAGTACGTTTATGGCCCCCGGGGGTCTGCGCGAAGCAGGCTCCCGGGGGCCATAAATCTTAAAGAATAGGGGGGCTCGGCGGCTCGGCGGCGCTCACTGAGGGGCTCATGCGGCCGCCGTCCAATAACGGGCTGCCCAGTAACGAGCCCAGCTCTGCTAGTCTTGCGGTCCGCTCATGAGCGGGGGAGTGTCCTCCTGACCGAGTAGCTCGCCCGAGGAACGCAAATCGTCCTGAATATCCAGGAGCATCGACACCGCGTGGGTCGCGCCGTCCTTATCGTCGGTCTCGACCGTGTGGGTGAGCCACTGGGCCACCGCGAACTCGGCGTAGAAGTTCGCGCGCTGCGCCAGATAGGCGTCGGGTAGCTGCGGCATCTGCTGACGGTACACCTCTACGGCCTCGTCGGTGAAGTCGATATCCTCGCACGAGTACAGCCACGCGAAGTCCTGCGCGGGGTCGCCCACGTGCACGTCGGACCAGCCGGTCACCTCGACGATGCGCGCCTCGGAGGGGGTCACCTCCAGCACCAGGTTCTCGGCCCCCATATCGCCGTGCACCACGCGTGGGCGGAACTGCCACATGGGGCCGGGGGAGAGGACCGCCTGCCAGTGCGCGAGCAGGTCGGCGGGCACCTTGCCGGTAGCGGCGGCGCGCTCGAGCTCGGCAATCTTGCGGCGGCGAATCTGCTCCGAAGAGTAGGAGGGCAGGTCGGCTTCGTAGATGATGTCCTCGGGCATCACGTGCAGGGTGGCAATATCCTTGGCGATAATCGCGGCCAGGGAGGGGCGCCCCTGAGCAACCTCGCGGCGGCTCAGCTCGGCAAGCTGGTCCACGTCGTAGACGGAGCCGGGAATGTGCGTGTACACGAAAACATTGCCGCCGGCGTACGGCACGATGCCGGCGACCGTGGGCACGGCGAAGGGCAGGCGGGCGCGCAGGCCGGGGCTGAAGGACTGCAGGATGAGGTGCTCGGCCTCCAGACGCATGCTGGCATCGGGACGGCGCGGGGCGCGCACACGCCAGCGGCGACCGGCCGAGTCGGCGATGATGGCCGAGTCGAAGTCGCCGCTATCTTCGCGGACCGCCTCGGCGCCGACGGGGTAGATTCCGGGCACTCCGGCAGAGACGATGGCTGCAAGCTGAAGGGGAGATAAAGTCACGGGTTAAGGTTACCAAACCATGTGAGCACCCCGAGCCTTTCACCGTATGTTTATGCTGACTAGTGAAGAAAGTTTTGGGTGATGCGCGGCCAGCCGGAGGGTGGAATCCCGGGGGAACGCATCACCACGCATTTCGCCGTCCGCGCACGGCCGCCTGCAAGTAGCCGCCGCAGCCGGTTCCCTGCGGTTCCCGCGGGCAGGGGCGCAGCGAAGGGGCAGGTTCTCGGTGAACGGGCGCGCTTGCGGTGAACGGGCATCCGCCCGGGACGGCTGCGATGTTCGGCAGGGAATACAATGGAAGACCGGGCAATAGCGGCGCCGACCTTCCCGGTCCCGCCCTGTACATCCCGTACGCCCAGCCCGCAGAACCAGCACAGATTCAGCAGAATCCAGCAACCGCGCCGAGCCCCGATGGAGAACGATGACCGCACTACCCCCGCAGCCGCAGCACGCACTCTCCGCTGACGATATCCTCGCGGGCCTCGACCCCGACCAGCGCGCGGTCGCCACCGAGCTCGACGGGCCCATGCGCGTGCTCGCCGGTGCCGGCACCGGCAAGACCCGCGCGATTACGCACCGCATCGCCTACGGCATCGCGATCGGCCGCTACCAGGGCCCGCGCGTGCTCGCCCTGACCTTCACCCTGCGCGCGGCCGAAGAGATGCGCACCCGCCTTCAGCAGCTCGGCGCGTTCGGCGTGCAGGCGCGCACCTTCCACTCGGCGGCCCTGCGCCAGCTCACCTACTTCTGGCCGCAGGTCGTGGGCGGCACCTTCCCCTCCATCGTGCAGAACAAGGCGGCGCTCATCACCGAGGCCGCGAACCGTCTGCGCATCAGCACGGACCGTTCCCTGCTGCGCGATTTGGCGTCGCTGATTGAGTGGGCGAAGGTTCAGCTGCTCACCCCCGACACCCTCATGCAGCGCCTGAGCGAGAAGCAGCTGCCTTCGGCGATTACCCCGCAGAACATGCAGCGCATCTTCCAGGCCTACGAAGATCTCAAGGACGAGCGTAACCTCATCGACTTTGAGGACGTGCTGCTGCTGACCATCGCCATGCTCGAGGAGGACGAGAAGCTCGCTGCGACCGTGCGCCAGCAGTACCGCCACTTCGTGGTGGACGAGTACCAGGACGTCTCCCCGCTGCAGCAGCGCCTGCTGGACGTGTGGCTGGGCGGCCGCGACGACATCTGCGTGGTGGGCGACGCCTCCCAGACGATTTACTCCTTCACCGGCGCGACCAGCCGCTACCTGCTGGAGTTCCCGCGACGCTACCGCGGGGCGCACACGGTCAAGCTGACCCGCGACTACCGCTCCCACTCGCAGGTGGTGGAGCTCGCGAACCGCCTGCTGGCCGCCCGCCGCCCGCACCCCGATTCGAGCCCGCACTCTTGGGCACCGCCGCTGGAACTGATGTCTCAGCGCGGCCCCGGCGTGGACGTGGAGTGGTTCGGCTACGCGGATGACGAGCAGGAAGCCGCCGGCATCGCCGAGGATATCCGCGACCTCATCGACAAGGAGGGGGTGGCCCCCGCCGAGATCGCGGTGCTCTTCCGCACGAACGCCCAATCGGCGGCGATTGAGTCGGCACTGTCTGCCGCCCACATCCCGTACCAGCTGCGCGGTGCGGAGCGCTTCTTCGAACGCCCCGAGGTCAAGCAGGCCATGCTCGCCCTGCGCGGTTCGGCGAAGTCCACCGACGGCACCGAAGACGTCACCCGCTACACCCGCGACGTGCTCGGCGGCCTCGGCTACAAGGAGGAGGGCCCCCTCTCGGGAGGCGCCACCCGCCAGAAGTGGGAATCCCTCGCCGCACTCGTGCACATGGTCGACATGATGGCGCAGAACCGTCAGGAGCAGCTGAAAGAGCACCGCGCCAACCCGCGCCCTGGTGTGCCCGAGCCGCTGCCGCTGACCATGCACGAGGTCGTGGCGACCCTGAACCACCGTAGCGAGTTCAACGAGGCCCCGCAGATGAACGGCGTAACCCTCGCCTCCCTGCACGCGGCCAAGGGCCTGGAGTGGGATGCCGTGTTCCTGTGCGGCCTCAACGAGGGCCTGATGCCCATCACCTTCGCGACCACCCCGGATGAGGTGGACGAGGAGCGCCGCCTGCTGTACGTGGGCATCACGCGCGCCCGCAAGTACCTGTGGCTGACCTGGACCATGACCCGCACCGTGGGCGGCAGAGGTCAGCGGAAGCGCTCGCGTTTCCTGGACGACATTGACCCGGCCAAGCGCCGCCGCCCCGCCGCAAGCGGCTACTCGAGCGGCTACGGAGGAGCGGCCCGCGGCGCGCGCGGGAACCACTCGTACGGGAACCGCTCGCAGGGCCGTCACCAGAAGGGAGAGGACTATGGCTCAGCGTTTTAAACGAGAGATTCTGCCGGCCACGGCGGATTGCCCGCAGATTGAGCTGGTCCGCTCGGCCCGCCGCACCCGCACCATCAGCATGCAGCGCGACGGCGTGGACGAGCACGGCAACCCCGCGTACCGCCTGCTCATTCCCGCCGCGAGCACGAGCGAGGAGATAGACGAGCATATCGCCCGCCTGCTGCCGCGTATTCAGCGTCGCGCCGCCCGCCGTGAGCACGCTGCGCAGCTGAATGTCACCGACGAGTACCTGCACGAGCGGGCCAGCCTGCTGGTGCGCGCCTACCTGCCGGAGCTGGAGGGCACCGAGCAGTTCAAACGGCTCTCGATTCGCTGGGTGAGCAACCAGCGTCAGCGCTGGGGTTCGGCGACCTACGCGACCGCGCAGATTCGCATCTCCTCGGAGTTGCAGGGGGTTCCGGAGTACGCGCTGGATTCGGTGGTGCACCACGAGCTGTGCCATCTGCTGCAGCCGAATCATTCGCGCTCCTTCCGCACCCTGGAGGCCCGCTACCCGCAGCTGGAGCGTGCCCGCGCCTTCCTGGACGGGTACGCGATGGGGCGCTCGCGGGCCGAGAGTGAGCGTGGCGAACGCGGCGAGTACGGCGAAAACAGCGCCGACTAAGGCTCTTTCCGAAAACTAATTAGCAAAAACCAAACCGGCAGAACCAGCCGGAAATACTCGAGCGGGGGTGGCTTGTGCTTTCACAAGCCACCCCCGCTCGAGGTTTCAGTATTATTTTGCCGGTCTATCGGGTTAGCTCCGCGGTTACTTCTCTTCGGGAGCCTCGCCGAAGCCGCCGTCCAGCAGCTTCTGCAGCTCGGACTCGAAGTCCACGTCGTCCAGGCTGATTTCGTTCATGCGCGCGTCGTAGGCGGCGAAGTCCTCCAGCTCAGCGGGGGTGGGCAGGGTCTCCGGGGTGTCCCAGAGGCCGTCGCGCGCCTCGATGCCGTGGGAGCTTTCGTACCAGCGCCAGAACTGCTGGGCCTCGCGCACCAGGCGCGGGCGCAGCTGCAGGCCGACCAGGTTCTCGAAGACCTGCTCGCTGGGGCCGCCGTCGATGCGGCGGCGGGCCATGATTTCGGTCAGCTGCGGGGCCTTGGGCAGGTTGCGGGTGGCGTCCTCGGTCACGACGGACACCCAACCCTCGATGAGGGCCAGTAGACCCTCGAGACGCTGAACGGCAAGCTCCTGGTCCTCGGTGCGCTGGGGGCTGAACATGCCGCCCTCGAAGGCCTCCTGAACGGCCTCGGGGTCGTTCATGTCCACCTGGGAGACGGCGTCCTGCATGCGGTTCATGTCCACGCGGATACCGCGGGCGTAGCGCGCCACGAGCTGGACCAGGTCCTCACGCAGCCAGGGGTTGGCCTTGTGCAGGCGAATCAGCGCGGCCTCGCGAACGGCCAGGTAGAGCAGAACCTCCTGCGGCGGCACCTCGATGTCGTCCGCGAGCTGCTGGTAGCCGTTGGGCAGCAGTGCGGAGTGGCCGGGGGC
Organism: Rothia sp. SCPM-O-B-18226 (M350); assembly: GCF_058213595.1. Classification (NCBI taxonomy): domain Bacteria; kingdom Bacillati; phylum Actinomycetota; class Actinomycetes; order Micrococcales; family Micrococcaceae; genus Rothia; species Rothia sp. SCPM-O-B-18226 (M350). The sequence goes on from NZ_JBYQJS010000001.1 coordinate 690,472, forward strand.
GAGGGGGAAGCCCACATCGGTGGAGGAGTACACCTCACCGGCGAGCTTCGCGAGGGCCTGGGCCATCTGGGCGCCAAAGATCATGGCGCCAACGTTGTTCAGGAATCCGCTGTTGAAGATGGCGGCGATTTCTTCGGGCAGCTCGTCCGCGGGGCCGGGCATGACCATGGCCTGGGTGACCTCGGCGGCCACGGGCTCGACCATCTCGCGCCAGGAGTCGAAGGACTCCTCAACCCATTCGGCCTTGGACCAGGCCTGCACGGGCAGGTTGTGACGCTCGATGGAGGTGACCGCATCCAGCCACAGGTCGGCCAGGTTTGCGGCGTCCTCGACGGCGCGCTTGAGGTTTTCGGGAACCGCCGGGTCCTCGCCCATGGAGGCGAGCATCTGGCGGGTCTGATTCTTGACGTTGGTCCAGTTCACGCCGCTAGGGCTGGATTCGTCGGATGCGCCGGCAAACATGGCCTGCACCTGCGAGAACATGCCCTGCAGCATAGCGGGGTCGAAGCTCATGCCCATGTTCTTGAGGTCCTCGGGATCGATGTTAATGCCGAAGGGGTTCTGCCCGCCCTCACCGAAGAGCGCGCCGAAGGGGTTCTGTGCGTTGGAGGAGGCACCCTTACCGCCCTGGCCGGTTGCCCCTGCGGAGGGGTCGAAGCCCTGCTCCTGCATCTTCTTCAGGAATTCTTCGAGGGGGTCACGCTCGTTGGAGGCGTCGCCGTGGTGGTGATCAGACATCTGAAACCTTTCCTAATCCGAAGGTGGGCACAGCCGGCCCGCTCGCTGTCCAGCCTACCGATTTTTGCTGTGAATTTCCCGTGTCGGCGCCTCGGATGCGCCTTAATCAGCTGAGGGCTCACAAGCGGGTCTTCACCCGGTTTGACCCCGACCTTAGCTCTAGCCGAGGGACCGGCCAGAAAAGGTGTGTTGATGAGGGCATTCATCCGGTAGTCTAGAAAACATGACTAAGCCCACCTCACCGTTCGAATCCGAGAAGTCCTCATCGAAGGCTTCCGCCGAGTCCTCAGCTCATCGCCGTAAGCGCGGATCGCGTAGCCGCGAGCGCCGCTTCAACCTGCGTTCCGTGAGCGCCGTGGCGACCTGCGCGTTGCTGGCCGGTGCGTTTGTCCTGCCCAGCTCGTACGTGAAGGAAGGCCCCGGCCCGCTCTTTGACGTGCTCGGCACCTACCAGGATAAGGACGTCATCGAAGTTTCGGGCGCCCCCAGCTATAAGACCTACGGCAAGCTCAACATGACCACGGTGTCGGTGGCGGGCGGCCCGTACACTGAGCTGTCCGGCGCGGAGGCTTTCTACGGGTGGCTGGCTTTTGACGGCAACCGCAGCCTCGTGGTGCCCACCGACGCCCTGTACCCGCACGTGAGCCACGAGACGGCCACGGCCGAGACCGGCGCGCAGATGGCCGATTCGCAGACGCAGGCGAAGGTCGCGGCCATGCGTCACCTGAAGATGCAGGTGACCGAGAAAGTACTGGTGAACACGACCGTTGAGGGTTCTCCCGCGGCGGGCGTGCTGGAGAGCGGCGACCGCCTCCTGAAGGTGGGGGATAAGCAGATTACCACCCTCAAAGATGTATCGCAGGCGGTAAACGCCTCGAACGGCTCGCCGATTCAGGTGACGGTTGAGCGCGACGGCCAGCAGCGCACGGTGACGCTGAACCCGGTGCGTTCGGCCGAGGGCGACCGCTGGGTCGTGGGCATCAGCCTGAAGCAGAGCTATGACCTGCCGGCGCAGGTGCAGTACAACCTGGACGGCGTGGGCGGCCCGAGCGCGGGCCTGATGCTGGCCCTCGGCACGGTGGATAAGCTGAGTGAGGGCACCCTGCTGGCAGACGAAGACGCCGGCGGCGACCCCTACCGCAGCTACGTGTCGGGCACCGGCACGATTGATGCGAACGGTAATGTTGGCGCGATTGGCGGCATCAAGTACAAGATTTTGGCAACGGGCCGCTACGGTGCGCGCTACTTCCTGGCGCCCAAGGAGAATTGCGATTCGGTCCTGAAGATGCAGGAGCAGGACCCCTCGATGCTCAACTACTATCATGCCGGCCAGGTGCGCGGCACGATGGTGGTGGTCCCGGTTTCGACGCTGGACGAGGCGGTGCAGGTCGTGGGCGCCATTAAATCTGGCGCCCCCGATGATTCGCTGCCGCGCTGCGGATCCTAACGTGCAGCTCTAACGGGCAACCCCTGACGAACGCGGGCGCTTCCCCTCCGGGAAGCTTCGGGCCCCGGCTCACTCGAGCCGGGGCCTTCGTTATGCGCGGTGACCGCCTCGCGACCGGTGAGCGTGTGTGCGAATAGTGGGATAGCGGGCGAACGACCCCTCCTCTGACGTCATGTCAACGTTCGTTCCTCCAACCTCTGCGATACTTAAGGTAAAGAACATTTTGAAATGATGAGCGAGGAATTGTGTCTGAGTCGACCGATAAGACCCCACGCCCACAGAAGAAGGAACGAGCAAAGAAGCGTCGTAGCCCTCTACTGATGACGATTGTGGTTGTCGCGGTTCTGATTGCCGCATTTGTGGGACTATCCCAGGTGTACACGGACTGGCTGTGGTTTGACCAGCTGGGCTATAGCACCGTCTTCACCACCCAGATTCTTTTGAAGGCCGCGGTGTTCGTTGTGGCCGCCCTCGTGGTGGCCCTGCCGCTGTGGGCCTCCATGACCTACGCGGTCCGCCACGCGGATGTTCTGCCCGCCACCCGCGAGCAGAACGCGAAGGATGAGGCCGGCCCGAACCAGAGCGTCCCGACGAGCGCCTCGGATGCGACCGAGCAGATGCTCCGCGACGTGTTCGGCCAGCAGCGTGCCGAGGATAGCATGCGCCGCTACCACGAGAGCGTGGATAAGGCGCGTAAGCTTTTGCTGATTGCGGTTCCGCTGCTACTGGGCCTGTTTATTGCCTCGGCAACGATGTCGCAGTGGAGCACGGTCGCCCTTTTCTTCAACCAGCAGTCTTTCGGCAAGACCGACCCGGAATTCGGCCTGGACTACGGCTTCTTCGTGTTTGTGCTGCCCTTCCTGCGCGTGGTGGTGTCGCTGGTGACCTCCTCCGTGGCGCTCACCGCGGTGGCCGGCCTGTTCATGCACTACTTCTACGGCGGCATTAAGGTGCAGCCGGGCGGCGTGACCACGACTCACGCTTTCCGCCGCCACGCGGCCGTGCTTGCCGTCGTGTTTGTTCTGACCCGCGCGGTGAGCTTCTGGCTGGACCGTTACTCGTCCACCCAGCAGCAGGCCGGACGCTGGGCCGGCGCCATGTACACGGACGTGAACGCATCCATTCCCGTGAGCGCCATCTTGGCGGTTTCGGCGTTGCTGGTGTCGTTCATGTTCATTGCTGCCGCGGTGAAGAATCACTGGCGTCTGCCGCTGATTAGCACCGCAATGCTGGCGGTCGTATCGCTGGTGGCCGGTGGCCTGTACCCGTGGGTTGTGCAGCGTTTCCAGGTGGTTCCGAACGAGCAGGGCGCGCAGTCGCAGTTTATTCAGCGCAATATTGATGCGACCCGCTACGCCTACGGCCTGGACAAGATTGAGACCACCCCGTACGACGCGACCATCGACACTCGCGCCGGTGCCCTGAGCTCCTCGAGCGCAACCATCGCGAACATTCGTCTGCTGGATCCGAACGTGGTTTCCTCCGCGTTCGCGCAGATGCAACAGTTCCGCCCGTACTACCGCTTCGAGTCGCAGCTGGCGGTGGACCGTTACACCGTGGGTAACACCACTCAGGACACCGTGCTGGCGGCCCGCGAGCTGAACCCCACGCAGACCAACGGCGATTCCTGGTTCAACCGCCACGTGGTGTACACCCACGGCTACGGCGTGATTGCCGCGTACGGTAACCAGGTGGATTCGGCGGGTAACCCCAAGTTCCTGCAGTCCGGCATTAAGGCGACCGGTACCCTGAGCGAGGATTACGAGCCGCGCATCTACTTCGGTATGAGCTCGCCGGAGTACTCGATTGTGGGCGGTAGGGGCGACACCCTGGAGCTGGACCGCCCGCTCTCCGCGGAGGAGACGAACGCCTCCGACGCGAAGTACACCTTCTCGGGTAACGGCGGCCCCCGCGTCGATTCGCTGCTGGCCCGTCTGTCCTACGCGATTAAGTTCCAGTCTTCCGACATTCTGCTCTCGGATGCGGTGCGCGACGGCTCACAGATTCTGTACGAACGCAACCCGCTGGACCGCGTGCGCAAGGTGGCCCCGTACCTGACGGTGGATTCCAAGCCGTACCCGGCGATCGTGAATAACCGCGTGCAGTGGATCGTGGACGCCTACACGACGAGCGACCAGTTCCCCTACGCGCAGGGTAGCTCGCAGGATTCTGCCACCGCGGCGGGGGCTCAGCGGTCGAAGTCGGTGAACTACATCCGTAACTCGGTGAAGGCCACCGTGGACGCCTACGACGGCTCGGTGACCCTGTACGCCTGGGATGAGGAAGATCCGGTGCTCAAGGCTTGGCAGAGCGTCTTCCCCGGCACGGTGAAGAGCTATCACGAGATGAACGCTTCGCTCATGAGCCACGTGCGTTACCCGACCGACATGTTCAATATTCAGCGCACCATGCTGAATAAGTACCACGTGACGAACGCTCACAGCTTCTACGCGGGCGATGACGTGTGGTCGATTCCGAACGACCCGACCAACGATCGTAACCAGCCGATTTCGCCGTACTACCTGTCCCTGCAGATGCCCGGGGATTCGCGCGCGCACTTCTCGCTGACGACGACGTTCATTCCTCAGCAGAGCGATTCGAACTCTCGTAACGTGATGTACGGCTTCCTGGCCGCTAACGGCGACGCCGGTACCGGTAAGGATGGCGAGCGTAGCGCCGACTACGGCAAGCTGCGTCTGCTGGAGTTGCCGCGTTCTTCGGTGGTTCCCGGCCCGGGCCAGGCTCAGAATATCTTCAACTCTGATGCCGAGGTCTCGAACCAGCTGAACCTGCTGCGCCGCGGTTCCTCCGAGGTTATTAACGGCAATATGCTGACCCTGCCGGTGGGCGGCGGCATGCTGTACGTTCAGCCGGTGTACGTGCAGTCCAGCGGTGACGCGAAGTACCCGCGCCTGCAGCGCGTGCTGGTGAGCTTCGGCGATAAGGTCGGCTTCGCCCCGACCCTGGAGGAGGCCCTGAACCAGGTGTTCGGCGGCTCTTCGGGCGCTAAGCTGGACGGCTCGGCCACGGCTTCGCCGGCTCCTTCGGCTTCTGGTTCCTCTTCGGGTTCCTCGTCTTCGTCGGGCTCGAACGATTCCGAACTGAAGCAGGCTCTGAACGACGCTTCGAAGGCTATGAGCGATAGCGACGCCGCGATGAAGAAGGGCGACTGGGCCGCCTACGGTGAGGCCCAGAAGCGTCTGGAAGCGGCCGTGAAGAAGGCCCTGGCGGCCGAGGAAGCGCAGAACAAGGGCTCGGCAACTCCGAGCGCCTCTGCCTCCGCGGCGGCCAGCCCCTCGGCTAACGCTTCGCCGAACGCATCCGCAAGTGCTTCTGCAAGTGCTTCGGCTAGTGCCTCTCGCTAGGCCGGAGGCCTTGGCGAGCAGTTCCTCGGGCCGCTGAGCGTGCCCGGAGCCTTCATTGCGCATGAGGTGGGGCCTCTCCTCCACACGGGGGAGAGGCCTCGCCTTATGCGTCTCGTTCGTTCTCTGCAACCGTGACGTCTGCCTGTACCCGCCCATTTGGCTCGGAGCGCTCTGAGCGGCGATGCGGGACTTGCAGAGGGCGTCAGAGAACCCGTAATGTGCAATCCGCCACAAATTATGTTTTTAATTTGCGAAGGTTCCCCGAGGTCTGTATAGTTATATGAGTCGCCGCGGGGTGGAGCAGTTCGGTAGCTCGCCGGGCTCATAACCCGGAGGTCGCAGGTTCAAATCCTGTCCCCGCAACGGATAACTCCCGATAGCTTAGCTATCGGGAGTTTTTTTATGCCCGTTTTTTATGCCCGGAATCGGCTGTGCTGTCGATTCTAGCTATGACCGTACGGTTCTTTACCCCGGCCCTTTGAATGTTCGGGCACTGACCGGTTGGATGCCGGCTTATACGGCCCCGATTTGATTGAGCTCCGATATGGCAGAGCGTGACCTGGCTGAGCGGGGGAGAGGGCGTGTTGCACGCGATGGTTTGCACCCTGTATCGAACCCGGCTCGGCTAACCGGAGGGGTCTGCGCCGTGCGCAATGGTTTGCACCCCATGCCGTACTTGATGCGGCTGTCTCGGTATAGTCTCTTGGCACAATTCATCTTGACGCAATTCATCTTGACGTAAACCGCCTCGGCGCAGTTACCTCGACATAGGCGTCTAGCGGGAGCTCCCCACCTGTCTCTGGGGGCTCTGTCGTCTCTAACTTGTTCCGAAATCTCGTGGTCGCAGATGGGTGTCTTGCTGGCCCTTATCCCCGTGCTCGTTGGTCGGTCCAGAATGTCCCGCTCTTCTCCCTCCAGCTTCTCTTCTCCTCTTTCCAAATTCTCTGAGTTTGTCAGTCGGACCAGTAGTGATCGGATCGACGGTGGGGAAAAATTGGGGCTTCGGGACGGCTCCTCGAAGGAGTTCGAAGGAGTCAAAATGCTTCCTTGTCGAGGCACTCGGAATCGTGCGCATGGGGGGCGGTGAGCTGCTATGAACTCCCCGAAAGGACATTTTTACCTCATGCCAGAACCGGAATATGCGATATGTTCTCTATATTCCCGGTTGAGAAATCAGTCGATTTACCCCGGAATTCCGCGGATTTTGGTGCAAAAATGGCTAAAAACCGCAAAAATTAACTCGGAAAGTGATTGTCCTCACAATAAAACTCTAAAGCCTGGAGTGAATGTTTTTGAATAGAGCTCAAAAAACGCTCAAAAACCGCGAAAAATCAAGGCAAAACCCCTCATTCAACCATCGGTTGAACCCATGTCATTCTCAACTTAAACCTTAGAAAAAGTTTAGGCTTAGGGTTAGTATTTTGCGAGGGGGTAAAAATGCTCCAAAAAACCGTTAGAAAAGGCTTTTTGACCTGGTAGCTTTGAGTACATGGTTACCACGGTCCGCCGCGCAGGTCATCGGACTGACCCCGCACAAACCATCGCATGAGGACATCCCCGCCACGAGCACGGGATGGTGATGGACAAACCAAAGCGGTGCCAAAACCGCAGGCCGACCGCCTATAGGCTTCTCACCTATAGATCACCTATCACTCAACCACTCACGGGCGTTCACGCCCCAGAAACACCAACAACGAGGACACCCCATGGCACTTCGCCCCCGCACCGTTAAGGCAGGCTCTCTCGCGGCTATTGCCGTTCCCACCGTGCTCGGTAGCACCCTGCTGTCTCCCGCATCCGCGTTCGCTCCCGTCGTGCAGGACATCCCCGGCGGCGCACCCCAGGGCTCGCTCTTTACCGCGACCGCCCAGTCTACTCTTTCGCAGGTGGCTGTGCAGGTTCGCCAGCAGGCTGAGGCTCCCGCAACCAACCAGGTCCAGCCCATCCAGCAGACCTACACCGCGCAGGCAACTCAGGCAGCACAGACCGAGCAGGCTACTCCCGCAACCTTCCAGTCTGCGCAGACCACCCCCTCGGCACAGGCGACCCAGACCGCCCCCGTGGTCACCGAGCCCACTCTCTCGCAGGTTGCTAACGCCCAGACCGTTCAAGCGGCACAGTCCACCGTTGCCGGCAGCACCGTTCCCGCAACCCGCACCAACCAGACTTTCCTGTCCTACACCTCCCCGGCGGGCACCACCTCGCGGTACCACGTGTACGCTGAGGGCGTGGACTTCTCCAAGCCCGTTGGCGTGGTCTTCTACTTCGACGGCGACTACTGGCGCAACGACCAGTCCAAGGTCTACGACCCCTCCGGCGAGCTGGCTCAGATGGCTGCCTCCGCCGCTGCACAGAACATGCTGTTCGTGCCCGTCATCTCCCCGGACACCAACCGTTACGATGCTGGCGTGACCTGGTGGGAGGACATGGAGCGCAACGGCGAGTTCTTCCGCTCCTTCGCGTCTTCCTTCATCGCGGCTAACGGCGTGGACTCCTCCAACGTGTGGACCATGGGTTACTCCGGTGGTGCCGAGTTCATCACCTACGAGCTGAACACCAAGCCCCAGACCTGGCGCAATGGTGGCGGCTCCATCATGGTCGCCGGCGGTGGCCTGGATGAGGGCACCCCCTCCGCAGCGCTGAAGTCCCAGCCGATGTTCTGGTACGCAAACTCGAACGACGGCACCGGCGAGACCTACCCGCAGACCTGGAGCGCCCGCGGCGCCGTTGAGGGCGGCTACAACGCCTACCGCAACGCTGGCTACACCAACGCCTCCGCAACCGTTCTGAACGGCTCGGGCCACTTCGACTACAACTTCTCCCAGATCCTGAGCAACTCGCTCACCAAGGGTAAGGCAACCGCCGCCCCCAATGTCGAGCAGAAGGCTGAGCAGAAGACCGAACAGAAGCAGCAGAGCACCCAGCGTGCCCGCACCATGAGCTCCGCAACCTACCAGAGCTACACCTCCCCGGCCGGCACCACCTCGCAGTACCACGTGTACGCGAACAACCTGGACTACTCCAAGCCCGTTGGCGTGGTCTTCTACTTCGACGGTGACTACTGGCAGCGTGACGAGTCCAAGGTCTACACCCCCGACGAGGGCATGCTCGCGGCAATGGGCAAGATCGCGAACGCCCGCAACATGGTGTTTGTGCCGGTCATTTCCCCGGACACCAACGCATCCGGTGACGGCATCACCTGGTGGGAAGATATGGACGCCAATGGTGAGTTCTTCCGTTCCTTCGCGAAGTCCTTCGTGAGCGAGAACAACCTGGACGCATCCCAGGTGTGGACCATGGGTTACTCCGGTGGCGCCGAGTTCATCACCTACGAGCTGACCGATCACAACACCTCCTGGCGTAACGGCGGCGGCTCCATCATGGTTGCAGGCGGCGACTCGGACGGATCGGTGGACGCTGACGCAACCACCAAGGCATCCCCGATGTACTGGTGGGTTGGCGCGAATGACACCTCCGGTAACACCAACCCCGTTACCTGGAGCGCACGAGGCGCCGTCGAGTCCGGTTACAACGCATACTTGGGCGCAGGCTTCTCTGACGCCCGCGTGAAGCTGATTGACGGCTTCAGCCACCACGACTACGACCTGCCGCACATCCTGGCCTCCTCGCTGGACTTCGCGGGCAAGACCCCCGCGCTGGGCTACAGCGACCTGTCCGACTCGAACCCGAACTACAACGAGATCAGCTGGAACTCTGATCACCGCATCATGCTCGGTTTCGCGGACGGCACCTTCCGCCCGAACGCGTCGGTCAACCGTGCGCAGCTGGCAACCTACCTGTACCGCGTGGCTGGTCGCCCCGCCGTGAACGCACCGGCCGTTTCGCCGTTCAGCGACGTTCCGGTTAACCACCCCGCGTACAAGGAGATTTACTGGCTGAGCCAGCAGGGTATCACCGGTAGCGACTTCCGTCCCCTGGAGGCCGTCACCGAGTCCACCATGGCCGAGTTCATGTACCGTGCGGCCGGCTCCCCGGCACAGGCTCAGGGCGGCTACGCATCGCAGGCCCTGGCCTGGACCGCCTCGAATGGCATCGGCACCGGCTCAACCTCCTCGGCAGCCATCACCCGTGACGCTATGGCAGGCTACCTGTACATCTACGCTAACTAAGGCGTACGGCTCCTAAGGCATAAAGAACCGCCCCGCTCCTTTTCAGGAGCGGGGCGGTTCTTGTATGTGACCTACAGGGAGGCGCCTATCGGCGCGCTACCGGATTAGAGGGTCTGGGTGGGGGTGTCGCCACCGATAGCGGGGGTCTGCTTTGCCTTCAGCTCGGCCAGGCGGGTGTCGAGCTCGTTCTGGCGACCCATCTCCTCCAGGGTGTTGAACTGTGCGTCCAGCGAGGAGGATGCCAGCTCCTGCTGACCGATGACGCGTGCCTCTTCGCGGCGGACCTTCTCTTCGAAACGGTAGATTTCGCTGGTCGGGTCCATCACGTCGAAGGCCTTCAGAGCGTCGTTGACCTGGCTCTGAGCGGTGGCGGTCTTCTGACGCGAGGTCAGTTCGTCGCGCTTGTACTTCAGCTCGTCGAGCTTGGTACGCATCTTGTCCAGACCGTCCTTGAGCTGGTTCACGACCTGGGTCTGGGAAGCCAGCTGGGGCTCGAGGGCCTGTGCAGCCTTCTCAGCCTGCATCTGCTTGCCCAGGGCAACCTTGGCGAGGTTGTCGAACTTGTCAGCGTTAGCGGTATCGCCAGCGGTGCGAAGCTCATCTGCCTTGTTGGAGGCGGCCAGAGCCTTGGCGCCCCACTCCTGGGCTTCCTTGAGGTCCTCTGCGTGGTCCTTCTCCAGCAGGCGCAGGTTGCCGATGGTCTGGGCGACGGCGGCCTCTGCCTCACGGATGCTGTTGGTGTAGTCGCGAACCATCTGGTCCAGCATCTTCTGCGGGTCCTCGGCAGCGTCGAGCAGGGCGTTGATGTTTGCCTTCGCCAGCTGTGCGATTCGACCGAAGATAGTCTGCTTAGCCATGATTTCCTACTTTCTGTTCAACGGGCTGCGGGGGAGCGCCACGCTCCTCGTGAGCCGTGCCCGTACAACTTATTATGTGAGAGGTTTCTGGGCGCGGGCTGTGAAAACCATGCACACCCGATGACCTCAATCTGAACTTTGGGTGAATTGGGTGAACTAGAAGCTACCGCCGTCGCCACCGCCGCTACCCCAGTCGCCGCCTCCGCCGCCACTGAAGCCGCCGCCGCTCCAGCCTCCGCCGGAGGAGGAGCCGCCGGAGCTGCTGCCCCAGCTGTGGGTCGAGCCGGAGCCCAGGGTGTTCAGGATGGCACCCAGCAACAGGCCCTTCGCGAGGTCGCTACCCCAGCTATTACCGCCGCCACCGCTGGACCGTTCGGAGAACTGGCCCATCTCGCGGGCGGCGCGGTTCTGCGCGTCGTTGGCCTGCTGAAGGGCCATGTTGGCCTCGTTCAGAGCCTCCAACGGGTTGGAGTTACGCATCCGGTTGGCGTTCATGAGGTGACGTTCGGCTTCGGAGATCGCGGTCAGGGTCGTGGGGCCCACGGCGCCGCGACGATTATCGATGTACCCGCGGGCACCGGTCACCGCGGCGTGCGCGGAGCGGAGGGTGCGATCGAGGGTCTGGCTTGCCGCGCGGGAACGATCGCGGGTGGCGCGCATTTCCGTCATCGACTTGTCCAGCTCGCTCGAGAGCTGACGCAGCTGATTGGCCAGGGCCAGCGGGTCGTTCGGGCGGGCGGTGGAGCTCTGCGTCACCTGTCCGAGGACCGCTTCCATACCGGCAGCCACGGCGGCCAGGTCGGAACGGCCCTGGGACATGGCCAGGCTCTTGGCCTCGGCCACGTCGCGCTGAATACTCAGCAGGTCGGTACTCAAAGCCTCCTGAGCCGCGTTGAGCTCGTTGTTGCGGTTCGTCACCGCATTGGACAGCGCGAGAATTTGTGCCGAGGCTTCCTCGGCAGAGCGCAGGTGTGCAACGGCCTCGGCTCGGTTGGTATCCACCAGCTGCTGTGCTTTCTGAAGCTCATCGGTGCACAGAGCCAGGTTCGATTCCAGCAGAGCAGCGGTCTTCGAGATGGGCTCCAGAGCCGAGGGCAGGTAGCGTTCCTTCATCTGGGCGTATCGGGCGGAGCACTCCGCCACCGTGCTACGCACCTGCGGGAGGTGCTCGTTCAGCGCAGCGATGGCCTGGGGGGCCTGCTGCTCAAGGTCGCGCATCTGGGCCAGCTGAGCGTCCTGCTCCTGCGAGATGCGGGCCACGGCCTGGGAGTTATCGATAATCTCGCTCAACCAGGCGCGCTGCTCCGCCTCAGTATCGGGAATACTGTCGGTCAGCAGCTGCTGGCGCTGGAAGGAACGGCGCATCAGTTCTTCGGCGCGGGCGATTTCCTTCTCGAAGCGGGCGACCTGCTGATCGCCGTACTGGGCGCGCGCAAACTCCAGCTCCTGCTTGGCGCGACTCATCGTGGTGTCGGCCTGCAACAGGGCGCTACCGGCGCGGGTGCGTAGCTCTTCCAGGGGAATCTCCGGGACCTGCGGACGCGGAACCGGGCGGGGAGCGTTATAGGTGTTCTGCTGCGGGGCGTTTTTGCGACGCTTACGGCGACGAGCCGCGTACACGCCACCACCAACGGCAGCCACCGCACCGACTCCCAGCACACCGGTCACCACGCTCGAAGAGCTGCCGCCCTTCTGAGCCTCGATACCCTCGACCGCGGCCAACGCCGCGCCGGAGTAATCGCTGTTCTGCAGCTTCGGCTTGATGTAGTTCTGGTACACCTTCGTCTGCTGATCGCTCGACAGGGTCTTCGTGCTACCGGCCAAGAAATACGCCTGGCGGCTTTCGGTAGCAATCACCAGCACCACATCGGCCGAGCCCCAGTTGTTCTTCGCGGCCAGGGCCTTGGTCCACGCCTGGGAACCCGAGGGGTTCTCAAACTTATCGATGGTCACCACGTGCAGGTCCACGTTGTGCTTCTTCGACAGAGCCGAAATCTTGGAACTCAGCGTGGAGGTATTGCCCAGGGAATTCGTGGTGTCGTAGATGCGGGTACCGGTAATCTGCATGGGGTCAGCGGCCTGTGCGGCCGAGGGGCCGGCGGCGGTAAAGAACGCCGAACCGGCCGGGGCCACGACAGGGGCGAAGGACAGACCTGCTGCCAGCGCTGTGGCACCCACTACGGTGCGTAGGCGCGGGCGCTGACTGCGAGAGTAACGCGCGGGGGCGTGGTTGGTCATACTATTTCCTCCGTTATCGTGACGTATTTATGTGCTCGTTCGTGCAGGTAGCGGTCGTTGCGTACCCTCAACACCGGTCACACTATTAGTGTAACCGCGGCCCCGCGGTCAAGGCCCGATGATACGAAGCCTTCAGCGAATATGACCCGAATATTGGAACTCTGTTTACTGATCGTTTACTTTGACTGTTAGCGGTGAGAATCCCTTGCCTGCTTGCGATTCATAAGAAGGTAATGCGGGACGCCCCGAGCATCCGAGCCGTACACGGTACTCGTCTTTCCGTCGGAGACGCTCACCGTTGATACGAGCGCGCAGCCCCGCATCTTGGCGGTGCTCAGCCTTCTCTCACCATCACGGATGAGTTCCTGAGCCTGCTCCCACGCGTCGCGGAGCGAGGGGAAAGCACCCGCCGCAACGGGGCGGGAAGATTCGCGAGCCTCGATGAGGTCTTCCAACGCCTCAACGGTGTGAAGCACCCCAACGCTCCCGGTATCGTCTGCGCACGGGCCACAAGCGGTGCGTTCGATGAGAGAAAGAGGAAGGTACCCGTCGCACGTGACGAGCCAGGTCAGTTGCCTCTGCACGGTATGTAGACGTACCGTCTGGCGGAGTAGACGTACGTGAGCCCGCAGCAGGGGGAGGGGAATCTGCTCGGGACGAGCCGGGGACGCGGAGCCGGGATTCGCGAGCAAGAGCTCCCCCTCGTAGTGCAGGAAACGGATGATATCGGGGAACCCCGTTAGCGATTGGATGCGCTTCCCGATTGTGATAAGGGAATAGGGACCGGGATGATCCCAATCCTCTACATGGTTGGGAATCATGATTGGCTGTTCCGCGGTCTTTGGGTCGTGCTGAGCCAGCAGGCGAAGGTCGGCGGTCATCTCCTCGATGATTCCCTCACCCTCAAGCGCGAGGATAAGGTTCATCGCCTCGATGGTCTCGCGCACATGAATGTCTAGCACGGCCGCGAGGAACTCGGCGTCCTGCAACTGTTGGCGTGCCGCATCGAGACTCTCCTCGAGAGTGGCTTGCATACCCGTCAGCTCAAACTCGTTCAGATCTTCGACGCGCAAAAATTTGGTGATGCCGTCCCGACCGGTGCGGTAGAACGGATCGGTGAACTTCAATACGGACTGAACTAGCAGCAGGGCCTGCTCGCGCAGAGCAGGAAGAAGATTCGTAGCGTATTGAATCGTGGCATCCCAGAGCTTTCTGCTCTCATCCTTTTCACCCAGCCCACCGCCATTCGACGCCTTATACTGCTGAGCTCGGTTAGCCAGTACGGTCTGGGAGAGATCCACCGCGAGATCGTAATTTTTCCGCTCCGCGAAGGCTGCCAGCTTCTGCGCGCCCTCGCGCAGGTAACGCACCGCGTGGAGACGGTTGTTCACATCGGCGGGCGGGGTATCCTCCAGCAGACGCCAACGGAAGGTGCGCTCGAAGCACCGCTCCGTCTCCGTCACCACTGAGGACGCCAATGCGAGGGAACGGTCTCGGGCGTGGGCGAAGGAATCCGGCTTTCCTTCGAGGTTAGCGAGGGAAGCGTAGTACTTCAGGGCTTCGCTAAGCCGCATGCGGTTCTGCTCAATGGACTGCTCCAGCTCAGCTGAGAGAAGTTCCTTCGATGCGTTCGGCGTCTGCTTTAGGGAGTGCAGGGGAGAAACCTGCGCACGCTCAAGCGTCTGCAGGTTCAGCACAGCGCGTGTGAGGTAGCTTTCGAGGGTTTTGACCTGTTGCTGCCACGAATACTGGTCAAGGGGCATGATTGCTAACGGCTCCCACTAGCAGACGCTGCGAGAGTAACGCGCGGGGGCGTGGTTGGTCATGCTATTTCCTCCGTTATCGTGACGTATTTATGTGCTCGTTCGTGCAGGTAGCGGTCGTTGCGTACCCTCAACACCGGTCACACTATTAGTGTAACCGCGGCCCAGCAACCGACCCAGCTAACAGCCCGGCAGCCTGCCCCGCGGCCAATGCCTGATGATACGAAGCCTTCAGCGAATAAGACCACAATATTGTGCGGTTGTTTGCCACCCGCTTACCGTCTTCCCAGGGTTATACAGGAAAGCCGGCATACAGGTGGGCCGGCGTCTAGCCTTCCGCCAGACCCCGGCCCACCGGCTATTCAGCTAGTTAGCGCCGACGCGCAATCTTTAGATTGCGCATCAGGTGCTCCACTACCTCAGCGGCATCAACATCGTGGATGCTCTGTGCTATGCCGTTCACTACCTTAACCCGCGAAGACGAGGCGAACATCCAGCCTAAGAACTGCACGGTATTCAGCAACCTAGAACTGCAATCTGCCTGCTTCCGCATCTGCGACCACAAAAAGGGCGTAGTCGGCACGTCACGACCCCTATACTCCCTGGAGTTAGAACGGGCGTCCAGAAGCTCAGCGAGCGCCTCAATATTTTCGGTCAGCTCCTTCAGATCCTCATCCGCGGCAGAGGGACCAACGTAATACCGTTCAACCGGGCTCAAAGGCATGTAGCCGCTACAGCTACTCACCCATGCCAGCTTCAAACGCAGATTCTGCAGGCGAAGCACCTGCTGCAGAAGCCGCGAATGGGTGCGCAACACCGACAGCGGCATGGAAGATGACTTCATCTCCTCCGAAAGCAGACCCTCGAAGGAACCTTCCCCGGAAAACGCCTTATACGGATCCGAGACGCCCACCAGAAGCACCGGTCCCTCGTAGTGAACGAACGCCAGAACCTCGGGAACACTCGAAAGGCAACGGATGCGCTCGCCAATGGTCGGAAGATCCTCCCCATCCGGGGCGTACTGTTCGCGGCTGAACATCAACGTCTGGATAGGCCGCTCGGCAAGGTCGGGCGAGTCATGAGCAAGCGCCCGCAAATCGGTCACAACCTCGGTCAGAACGCCGTCCTGCTCAACCTGCAGAAGCTCCTCCAGAAGCTCAATGACAGCGTTCGTCTGCAGGCTCAAGACCGCGGCGCAGAACTCCGCATTCTGAAGCTCAAGACGCACCTTCTCCAGGCGCTCTTCCAGCGTGGACTGCACGCCCTTGAGCTCAAACTCGCTCAGCTGCTCTGGGCGGAGCATACGGTGCACACCGTCCTCGCCAGTGCGGTAGAAAAGTTCGCTAAACTCCAACGTAGACTGCACGCCCTTCAACGCCCGCTCTCGCAACTCGGGCAGAACGTCAAAGGCGACTTCGGTCATCTCATTCCAGACCTTGCCCTCATCGATCTTCGAATCCTTGCGGGCCGTCTTTTTCCAGGTCTCGGCAAGCTGCATAGCGCGGTCATATTCGCTCAGCTCCACAAAAGCCGCCAGCTTCTGGGCGCTCTCACGCAGATAACGCACCGCGTACAGGCGGTCGTTCAAAGAATCCGGGAGGGTATCCTCCAGCAGGCGCCAACGGAAGGTACGCTCAAAGCACCGCTCCGTCATTTCAATGACGGTGGCGCTCAGGGAGAGCGCGTGGTCGCGGGCAAAAGCGAAAGAGCCCGGGGCCTCCGCCAGACGGGGCAGGGACGTATAGAACTCCAAAGCCCCGCCCAGCTTCAGCCGAGACTTCCGGATGGTCTCTTCCAGCTCAGCGGCAAGTACCGCGCGGTCAGCCTGGGCAGTCTCCTTGAAACTGTGCAGCGGAGACACCTGCGCACGCTCGAGCGTCTGCAGGTTCATGACCGCACGCATGAGATAGTTCTCAAGAATATCGACCTGCTCCCAGCGCTGACGCTGGTTCAGCGGAACATGATTCTCCTGCGTGCCCACCAGCAGGTGCTGCGGCACACCGCTAATCGACGGCAACGCAAAGACCTCATCCTCAGATTTACTGACAGAAAGCACCATGGGGTAGCGGCTGCGCTGCGCGTTCTCTAGAGGGGGGATGAGCTTGAAGTTGGTGCTCAAAGAGAAAGGGTCGGAAGGCGCAGGCTTGGGCTGGTCAGCCTCGTCCTTCTGCGTAGTTTCTTCCTGCTGAGCCGTCCCGATTGGGGGAGTGGCCTCCTGCCGAACGGCGGCCTCCGGCCGGGATTCTTCGCGCACACCGGCCTCTCGAGCGCCAGCGGGGTTTTCCACCTGCAGGGGAGCGAGCGGGGAGGGCACCCCCTGCTTCGCTGCGGTGCTCTCAACACGGTTCTGCTGTGCATCGTTAGCCGGGGCGGTACCCTGCGGGTCACCCGAGGGCTGCGGATTCGGCAGGTACTGCTGCGGATAGCTGACGGCACCCCGGACGGGCTGACCCTGCTGGTTCTGCGCCTGCGGAGGCTGAACCTGCGGAGGGTACCCGTGCTGGGGTTGTCCCGAAGCATGGGGAGGCGCCTGCGGTGTGCTCGTCGGGTACGGGCTGTACGGAGGCGACACCCGCTGATTCTGCTGCGCGCCGTTTTTGCCCTGCCGTTTCTGGGCACGGAGGCTAACCAGCAGAACGACAAGGGTGATAGCGAGTACGCCCCCGAGGAGGGTGTACAGGGGTGCAGGGCCCGCCACCGATAGCGAAGGTAGCGTGGCGAGAAGAGCGAACGCGGCGCAGGAAGTACTCATGTCTTTACGATAGCCCAGCATGCCCCGCCGTGCTCGGGAGCGTGTGAATCCGCCGCATACTAAGAGTCGATACCCGAGCCATCCTGCGGAGCGGGTGAGCCCGGGACGCGGAGCTAACGCAGGTACGAGCCCAAACAAAGAAGCGGCCCCCACCCGTATTCGGGGTGGGGACCGCATCCTCATCACTCATCACTTAACACATATGTCCCGGCTCGGCCTCACCCGAGCCGAAGGACACTTTCGGGGATACACCCCCATCCGTTACGGGTCTCTCAACTCCCGTACCGGAAAACTCGTTCGACGGTAAAGTCCTATCCGTCGTCTTGGCCAACGCTATCTAGAGATGGCCGCGCTCTGGTGTCGCTCGTGGAGTTGTTCCTCCTGCTGGCGGCGGTACACCATGCCTGAGCAGCAGGCCACCACACCGGCACCGATGCCGATTGAGCAAACCAATATGGCGCAAAAGATTATGGTTGCAATCACTGGAGTTCCTCCTTCGTTTATCATCTGCCCTCCACGCTACGGGTCTTCTCTGTGCTTCAGCTGTGCGTAGAGGCGGGCACCGCTGTGTAGATTGCCGTTCGCTAGATTCTCATTTGCGGGCACTTCGCGGGTAGCGCGGGGAAAAGCCGACACTCAGAAAATTCCCAGGGAACTCTACGCTGAGCGACAGTGAAAAAGCATCGAACGGCACAAAAGACCCTCTACAGTAGATAGAGATAGTGCGCCCGAACGACGCACGGGTAGACTTCAAGGAGAACAAACCCATGACTCAGAACACCGGATGGTCTCAGGGCGGCAACGACGGCCTCTCCGACGCGACACGGCCCCTGCAGAGCGTAAACGGGCAGCCCAATTACCAGGGTTATCAGCAGGTCGGGTACCAGGCCTCCCAAAACGGCTACTCGCAGGCGTACCCTCAGAACGGCTACGGGTATCGTGCGACCGCTACGGTAGCTTCCCCCGCCCCGGAGAAGAGCAAGCGTTACGGCGGCGGAGTTGTTCTCACCGCGGCCGTGCTCGCAGCCCTCGTGGGTGGCGGCGTGGGCGCCGGCGTCGGGTCCTTCACCGCCTCGGCCGGTTCCTCCTCTTCGAGCTCCTCTCGTGGGTCGGTGAGCTCCAATATCAGCAACTCGTCGACTGTCACCGGCGTCGCCGAGACCGCGAAGAAGGTTCTTCCCTCGACCGTTAGCATCGTGGCATCTGACGGGTCGAGCACTGCCGGCGGCGGCAGCGGCGTCGTTCTGGACAAGGAAGGACACATCCTGACGAATAACCACGTGGTGGTTTTCTCTAACAGGGAAGCCTCCATCGTCGAGGTGCGTCTGAACGACGGTACGGTGCGCACCGCCAAGATTGTGGGGCGCGATGAAGCCTCCGATCTGGCTGTCCTGAAGATTAACTCTTCCGGACTTGACCTGCAGCCCATCACCTGGGGAGATTCTTCGAAGCTGGTCTCGGGCGAGGTCGTGGTGGCCCTCGGCGCGCCCTACAGCCGTACCGACACGGTCACCTCCGGCGTGGTGTCGAACGCGAACCGCGTGCAGCCTGCCGATGAGAAGGGCCAGAACTACATCCCCATGGTTCAGACTGACGCCCCCATCAACCACGGTAACTCCGGCGGCCCGCTCGTCAACCTCAAGGGAGAACTGGTCGGCATTAACGCGCAGGGCCAGGCCAGCCAGGACGGCGGTACCGCCGACGGTATGGCCTTCTCGATTACTTCGAACTACGCCAAGCGTATCTCCTCCGAAATCATCGCTAACGGCAAGGCCACCCACGGTTACCTGGGTGCGAACGTTAAGAACAGCCCCGCCGACACCGGTAGCGGCTCCTCGAAGCTGATTTCCGGCGGTGTGGAGATTAGCTCTGTGACCTCCGGCAGCCCCGCAGCCAAGGCAGATTTGCGTGCCGGCGACATCGTAGTGGAGGCGGACGGCCACCCCATCACGAAGAGCGACGAGCTCAACGGCACGGTGCGTGCGGCGGCGGCCGGCTCGAACATGACGCTCAAGGTTAAGCGCGGCGGGACGACCAAGGACATCACCGTGACCCTGGGCAGCGCCAGCTCGTAGCGCTAACCCGCCTCTTTGGCGCTCGCCTCTGCGACGGGGATGCGAGCCGACAAATACGGGCGGGTAGAAGAGCAAATAGAGACGAAGCTCCCGACCCTCGATGTGAGGGCCGGGAGCTTCGTCGTATTAGCGCTACGGGAACGGCCTTGCGGGAAGGCTAGGCGTTCTTGAGAATCTCTGCCACGCGCTTCTGCAGGGCAGGGATGACCTCCTGCTCGAACCAGGGGTTCTTCGCCTGCCACCTAAAGTTTAGGGGCGAAGGATGCACGAGCGGCAGGAACTTTGGAAGGTAGGACTCCCACGCGCGTACCGTCTCGGTCAGGTTACGTTCGGCCTTCGGACCGCGCTTACCGTTCAGATAGTACTTCTGGGAGTACGCGCCCACCAGCAGAATCAGCTGAACGTCCGGCATGAGACCCAGCAGCTGCGGATGCCACTTCGGCGCGAAATCCTTACGCGGTGGGTTATCGCCGTGCGCGCCCTTACCGGGGTAGTAGAAATCCATCGGCAGCAGCGAAATGAGCTCGGGGTTGTAGAACTGCTCGTCTGTCACGCCCATCCACTCGCGCAGCTTCTCACCGCTCGGGTCGTTCCACGGGATGCGGCTTTCCTGCGCGGCGCGCCCCGGTGCCTGACCAATCACCACGATGTGTGCCCTAGGTGACGCCGAATAGACCGGCTCCCAGCCCTGCTCGGTGTACTCCTTATTCTCAGGATCCCGGCGAATCTGCTCGGCCAGGGGAGGGGTAGAACTCAGAATCTGCTGAACCATGTGCTCGGGCAAATCGTGGTGTGCGGTAGCCATGCTAGATGGCGCCTCCTTCAAATCCGTTCTGGCGCCAGGCCTCAAACACGGCAATCGATGCGGAGTTAGCCAGATTGAGGGAACGACGGCCAGGCTTCATGGGAATCTTAACCCGTTCGGTAATGTGCTCGTCCCGCTGTACCTCGGCGGGCAGACCCACCGACTCGGGGCCGAACATGAGGACGTCTCCGGGACGGTACTCGATATCCGCGTAGGAGGTCGAGGCCGTGGTCGTGAACGCGAAGACGCGCTCCGGCTCGAGGGCTCGCCAGGCGTCCTCGAGGGTCTTGTGGACGGTCACCACGGCCAGGTCGTGGTAATCCAGGCCCGCGCGGCGCAGGTGGGCGTTATCGAAGTTGAAACCCAGCGGCTCCACCAGATGCAATTCGGCACCGGTAATCGCGGCCAGTCGGATGGCGTTACCGGTATTACCCGGAATCTCGGGGGTATAGAAAAGAATCTTGAACACGTTCCTAAGTGTACCGCGTAGCCTTTGAACAGCCCGGCTGAGTAGCGCTCACCGACTTACCCACAGGCAAATGCTGCTAGAAGAGGCCAGAGGCAGCGCGATAAAATAAGCGAGGCGAACAGCCACGCATCCAGCAGGAGGAACACATGAGCGCAGAAACCAACCGCCAGAACGGCCGCGTCTACCTTGACCACGCCGCAACCACCGAGGTGCTTCCCTCCGCCATCGACGCGATGGTCGAACAGATGCGCGCGGGCGGCAACCCCTCCTCACTGCACGCCCTGGGCCGAGACGCCCGAGCCACCGTCGAGTACGCCCGCGAACGCATAGCCCGCGCCATTGGCGCCGACCCCGCCGAGGTTATTTTCACCTCGGGCGGCACCGAGGCGGACAACCTCGCCGTCAAGGGCATCTACTGGAAGCGCCGCGAGGAAGACGCTCGGCGTACCCGAATTCTCGTCTCCTCCATCGAACACCACGCCGTGGAAGACACCTGCGAGTGGCTTGAAAAGGCCGAGGGCGCACGGATTGAATGGATTCCCGTGGACGAACGCGGCCGCGTGAACCCGCAGACGGTCCGCGAGCTCATCGAGAAGAACCCCGAGGACGTCGCGCTCGTGACCGTCATGTGGGCCAATAACGAGGTGGGCACCGTGCAGCCCATCCCCGAGATTGCCGCTATCGCCGCCGAGTACGGGATTCCCATGCACTCGGACGCCGTGCAGGCCTTTGGCGCTGTGCCGATTGACTTCCATGCCAGCGGCACGACCACCCTCGCCATTTCCGGCCATAAGATTGGCGGCCCCATGGGCATCGGTGCGCTGGTCGCCACCCGCGCCGTGCAGATGACCCCCGTGCTCCACGGCGGCGGTCAGGAACGCTCCGTGCGTTCCGGCACTATCGACGCACCCGCCATCGCGGGCTTTGCCGAAGCCGCCGTGCACGCGGTTGAGCACCTGCCCCAGGAATCGGCCCGCATCGCCGCGCTACGCAACGAACTCGTGGCCGCCGTGAGCGCGCTCATTCCGCAGGCGCACCTGAGCGGCGAGGACCCGCTCACCGAGGAGTACCCCGGCCAGAAGCGCCTGCCCGGCAACGCGCACTTCACCTTCGAGAACGCAGAGGGTGACACCCTGCTCTTCCTGCTGGACATGCAGGGCATCAGCAGCTCCACCGGCTCGGCCTGCAACGCCGGGGTAACCCGCCCCTCCCACGTGCTCATCGCCATGGGTATGGACGAGGACACCGCCCGCAGCGCCCAGCGCTTCACCCTCGGCCACTCGAGCACCGGCGCGGATATTGCGCGCCTCATCGCGGCCCTGCCCGCCGCCTACACCCAGGCCGCCAAGGCTGGGCTGTCGTCTCAGCTGCCGGACGCATCCCGCTGGCACTAAGCATCCCCGCATAGAACGCCCCGGAACCGCCTAAAACACCCCGAAGCCCCGAACCTCACCCCTGGACCGGAGGTTCGCTGAGGGTGCACTGCCCGGTACCGGGGCGTCGCCCTGCGTACAATAGGTAGCTACAGCCTCGGGCCCGTGCTTCTGCGCGCCCGCGCATCCGAGGCAGCCGATAGA
This sequence comes from Rothia sp. SCPM-O-B-18226 (M350), assembly GCF_058213595.1. Taxonomy (NCBI): domain Bacteria; kingdom Bacillati; phylum Actinomycetota; class Actinomycetes; order Micrococcales; family Micrococcaceae; genus Rothia; species Rothia sp. SCPM-O-B-18226 (M350). The sequence continues at coordinate 712,688 of NZ_JBYQJS010000001.1, forward strand.
GCATCGGTGTATGGACGACACCAACACAGGACCGGCCGAACACCCCGCCGCGCAACGCGCGGCAAGGTTCGGCCACGGAAACGAGGAATAGCGTAGTGAAGATTCTGGCAGCTATGAGCGGCGGCGTTGACTCCGCCGTGGCCGCAGCCCGCGCCGTCGATGCGGGTCACGAGGTCGTGGGCGTGCACCTGGCCCTCTCGCGCATGCCCGGAACCCTGCGCACCGGCTCCCGCGGATGCTGCACCCTCGAAGACTCCATGGACGCCCGCCGCGTCTGCTCCCAGCTGGGTATTCCCTTCTTCGTCTGGGACTTCTCGGAACGCTTCAAGGAAGACGTCGTGGACGACTTCATCGCCGAATATGAGGCCGGGCGAACCCCCAACCCCTGCATGCGCTGCAACGAGAAGATCAAGTTCGCGGCCCTGCTCGAACGCGCCGTCGCCCTCGGCTTCGACGCCGTGGTGACCGGCCATTACGCCCGCGTCATCACGAACGAGGACGGTAACCGTGAGCTGCATCGCGCCGCCGACTGGGCCAAGGACCAGTCCTACGTGCTCGGCGTGCTCACCCACGAGCAGCTCAAGCACGCCTGGTTCCCCCTGGCCGATACCCCCTCGAAGGCCCAGGTGCGTGCCGAGGCCGCCGAGCGCGGCTTCTCCGTGGCGAAGAAGCCTGACTCCTACGACATCTGCTTCATCCCCGAAGGCGACACCCGCGCGTGGCTCGGCGAGCACATCCAGATGCGCCCGGGCCTCATCAAGGACACGAGCGGCCAGGTGCTTGGCGAGCACCCCGGCGCTCAGGCCTACACCGTCGGTCAGCGTAAGGGCCTGGCGCTGGGCCGCCCCGCCCCCGACGGCAAGCCTCGCTTCGTGCTGGAGGTGCGCCCCAAAGAGAACGAGGTGATTGTCGGATCCCGCGAGCTTCTGGCCGTGGACGAGATTCGCGGCATCCGCGCCACCTGGGCGGGAGTCCCGGTGGATCAGGCAGCCCGCTTCCTGCAGGAACCGGAGCAGCCAGGCGCTCGCAGCGAAGAGTTTGAGGTGACCGCGCAGGTGCGCGCCCACGCCGACCCGGTGCGCGCCAAGGCGTACCTGACCTGGGCCCCTGACCCCGAAGCTGAAGAAGAGAACGCGCTGCGCCTGGAGACCGTGGTGCGCCTGCTGGACCCGATCTCGGGCGTCGCTCCCGGCCAGACCATGGTGCTCTACCAGGGCACCCGCGTGCTGGGCCAGTCCACGATTGCCCGCGCATACTCCCTGAACCGCGAGGATATTCAGGAAGCCCTGGGCGCATAAGGCACAGCAGTAAATACTCTCGCGGTTTGCCCCAACCACACTGCAGCAGCAACGCACAGAAGACCACAACCAATCTGAGGAGAAACCGATGACCGCCGAACACACGTCCTGCGAATTTGACCCTCACGCCACCTCCATGGGCGATGAGGTTGCGCCCGAGGTCTACGAGGAGCTTTTCGCGATGCGCCGCTCCATCGACAACTTCGATGCGGCTCTCGTGCACATTTTGGCGGAGCGCTTTCAGGCCACGAAGCGCGTGGGTCTGCTCAAGGCTAAGCACAATCTGCCGGCGGGCGACCCCAGCCGCGAGGAAGCTCAGATTGCCCGTCTGCGCGCTATGGCGAAGGAGTCCAGCCTGGACCCCGAGTTCGCCGAGAAGTTCCTGAACTTCATCATTTCTGAGGTGATTCGTCACCACATTCGTATCGCGGCTGAGCAGCAGGACTCCGAGCAGGGCGAGAACCCCGCCTCGGCCGATCATGCAGAGTAGCCCTCGCCGGGGCGGGCGAGGCCCCGCGCCGGAACCGATGCCTCAACATCTGCTGATGCCCGGCGAGTACCGTGCCCCCGAGGGCGACGAGCTGGACGAGCGGGAGCTCGCGGCCCTCGCCGCCGAGCGTCCTCTGGTGCGCGCCAGCGGCACCGGGACCTTCCCCGGAACCTCCCTGGCGGAGGCGATGGCCCGCATCGAGGGAGAACTGGGAGCGCCACATCTGCCCTATCTGCCGCAGCTGCCGGCCGCCGGCTGGAAGGGCACCGCGACCGCGCGCACCCTGGCAATCTGCGAGGGAATCGCCTTTGATGGTGCATCCTTCGGCTGGCGCATGGTGCACAGCACCGGACGCGGCGCACGCGAATCGGCCCTGGCCGAGGACCGGCTGCTCTCGGATATCAATCTTCTGGCTGACCGAGTGGGCTCACGCGCTTCGGGCCCCCGCACCTCAACGCAGACCGGGGGAGAGGGGACGACCCGCCCCGCCTACAAGATCCAGCTCACCGGCCCGCTGAGCCTTGCCGCGCAGGTGTACCTGCCCGGTGGCGAACGGGCGATGAGCGATGCCGGTGCAAGCCGCGATCTGCTGGATTCTTTCCTCGAGGGCATGGAACGCTGGTTTATTCTCCTGCGGGAAGCCCTGCAAGCCCCGACCGCGCCGCTGGCCGTGCAATTTGACGAACCAGAATTTCAACGCCTGCTGGAGGGCTCTATCCCCACCGTGAGCGGCTTCCGCACCCTGCCGGCAATTGAACCCCATGTCTATCGCGAGGCGTATCGGCGACTGACGGAGCGGTGCGCCGACCTGAACCTGCAGGTCATCCTGAATATCGACGGTACCGGGGTGAAGCCGTTGCGCGCGCCGAAGGTGAGCGTCAAACCCGCCCCGAGCCTGGACGCGCTCGAGATGTTCAAAACCATGCAGACCGCAGCCAACCCCGCCCTGCCCTGCGCCCTGATGCTGCACCCCGACCGCTCCCGTCCGCGCGGGGCGGGAACGCTGCACGTGCCGCCCTTGAACGATCCGCGCTCTTGGGAGCCTATCGCCCAGCTTGTGGATGCGGGGGCCCGCATCTGGCTGCCGGTCGTCACCGAGGAAATGGTGCCTCACCAGGCACGACGCCTTTTCAACCTGTGGCGCGAGGTGGGGTTGGAAGCCCGTCAGCTGAGTTCCGTGGGCCTCATGCCCGACGACGCTCGCCTGCCCGCAGGAGGCTACGCCTCGCTGAGCCTCACGGAGGCGACGGCTTCTCTGGCGCGAGTGGCAGAGTGTGCCCGAGCCCTGGGCGAGTGCGGGGTATGATTAGAGGAATGACATTTTAGTGTAAGTAATTTCGGCAATTCTTTAGGGAGGTACTGTGAGCGTAGGCGACGCACACACCATTCTGGTGGTTGATGATGATGACGCCCTGGCGGAGATGATTGGTCTTGTGCTCGCGCAGGAGGGGTTCAACGCCGTTTTTTGCGAGAATGGTGCACGCGCTTTTGAAACCTTTATGCGCTCCACTCCCGACCTGGTTCTTCTGGACCTCATGCTTCCCGGAATGAACGGTATTGAGGTGTGTCAGCAGATTCGCCGTTCCTCGAACGTGCCGATCATCATGCTGACCGCCAAGAGCGATACCGAAGACGTGGTGAAGGGCCTGGAGGCCGGCGCCGACGACTACATTGCCAAGCCGTTTAAGCACGCCGAGCTGTTGGCTCGCATCCGCACCCGTCTGCGCCCGCGTGAGAGCCGCCAGCTGGTCGTGTCGATTGGCGATATCGTCATGGATATGGACGGCCGCACGGTGAAGTACCACGACACCGAGGTCCCGATGACTCCGCTGGAGTTCGATCTTTTGGCGGCCCTGGTGCGCCACCCCGGCCAGGCCCTGAGCCGTCAGGAGCTGCTGGACATGGTCTGGGGATACACCGACGTGAGCGATTCTCTGGTGAACGTGCACGTCCAGCGCTTGCGTGCAAAGTTCGATGAGCTGGGCGCGGATCGCTTTATCCAGACAGTGCGCGGTGTCGGATACAAGATTCCGACCGAATTGGTTGGTTCCTCCGCAAACTAAGCGGGAACACACGACGACTCTCACCACAGTGGCGAAGGGATAACCTGATTGTCTGTTGCGAAGTCGCGCCGTAAGCACGGCGCTTTGGCGGCGGAGGCGGTTGCCTCCGCCTCTTCGCGTACCCGAACCTCTCGGGCGCGGGAGAATCGCAAGTCGCGCCGAAACATTCCGCACCGGATGCGCAGGCTCTGGCGTGAATCCCTTCAGTTCCGTGCGTTGGCAACCGCCGGCGTGCTCATGTTCCTGAGCTTCTTGGCGGTGGGCTGGTCCCTGTCGAGCCAGATCGCAACGAGCCTGTTCGAGAACCAGAAGTCGCAGGCACTTCAGGAGTCGATCAGCGGTTTCCGTAACGTGCAGAGCGTGCTGAAGTCCTCCGAGATGCGAAGCGACAGCGAGATTCGTCGTAACGTGAGCCGTACCCTGACGGTCTTGGACGCCGGCGCATCCGGCAAACGTAGCTGGATCCTTGTGCCGCTGGAGGGGCAAGGCAAGCAGGGTTTTATCCCCGAGCAGAGTAGCGATAAGTCCCTGAACTCGTCGAGCATCCCCACGGATTTCAAGAACACCGTTCGCGATAGGGACGGCGTGTATTGGCAGACCTCCACTATTACAACGTTTGAGAATAACCGCGAACGCACCTACCCCGTGCTTATCGTGGGTACGCACGTTTCTATCGCGCAGAATCCTAGCTACGGTCTGTTCACCGTGTACGACATGACCGATTCGTCCGAGACGATTGCGCACATTAACTTCGTGCTGTTCGGCGGTTTCTGCGCCCTGCTGACCGTGGTGCTGTCCGTGGTGTGGTTCGTGACCCGCTTCGTGGTGCGCCCGATTACGCAGACCGCCATCACGGCGGAGCGTCTGGCCGCCGGTGATTTGGACCAGCGCGTGTCGGTTAAGGGCGAGGACCAGGCCGCGCGTTTGGGTATTTCCTTCAACCGTATGGCCGATTCTCTGCAGGAGAAGATTGTTCAGCTGGAGCGCCTGTCGACCCTGCAGCAGCGCTTCGTCTCGGACGTGTCGCACGAGTTGCGCACCCCGCTGTCCACGGTGCGTCTGGGCACCGAGCTGCTTTACGACTCGCGTGAGAACATGACCCCGATGCAGGTGCGAAGCGTGGAGCTTCTACACGGTCAGGTGGACCGCTTCCAGTCGATGCTGGCCGACCTGCTCGAGATTTCGCGCTTCGACGCCGGTAGTGCAATGCTGACGATTGATACCGAGGACTTCATTCAGGTGCTGTCGAATATTCTGCAGGAGGCTCTGCCGCACCTGGAGCGGACGAACACGAAGTTGAATGTGCACACGAACCACGAGAGCATCATGGTCGATATGGACCGTGTGCGTATTGAGCGTGTGCTGCGCAACCTGCTGTATAACGCGATTGAGCACGGTGAATCCCGACCGATTGATGTGTATGTCGATGCGAACGCCACGAACCTGGGTATCGCCGTGCGCGACCACGGTATCGGCCTGTCCGAGGACGAAGCTGTTCAGGTCTTCAACCGTTTCTGGCGTGCCGATACCTCGCGTAAGCGCACCCTGGGCGGTACCGGCTTGGGCCTGTCGATTGCGGCTGAGGATGTGCGCCTGCACGGAGGCACGCTTGAGGCATGGGGCGAGAAGGGCCGCGGCGCCTGCTTTACGATGAACCTTCCGCTGGTTCACGGCGCTCCGCTCGGGGAGTCCCCGGTTCTGGCGACCGGCGAACCGGAAGCGTCGACTAACCGTCCCGCGATTGCGCAGGATACCCTGCCCTCGATCGATCCGCGGCAGAAGAAGGACATCGCGGAGGGTGAGGAAGGGTAGCTTCCTACCCTTACCCAAACCGTCAAGGGCTTGCCTTTTTCGGGGGAGTGTTCCCATCCCGACGAAGCACGATGTTTTTCTGGCGATCAAAGGGAATCCATGGATGATTCGCACGCGCAATGTGCCCCGTCACATTGCGTGCACAAGGTACCTAGCCAGTACAATCGAGGAACGTATATTTTCACTCCGCTGTTACTTCTACGGGAGCGACGGCCATAACGTCACTGTTCTAGAGGAAGGTCTGACCCCTATGTCCCAGGGCGCTGTTTTCTCTCGGCGCGTTGCGCTCTCTGCGGGCGTCGCCTCGCTGGCGGCGCTCCTCAGCTCCTGTGCCGGTCTTCCCTCGAATGACCACGTGACGCAGCACAGTAGCACTCTGGGAGCGAAGGATTCGAAGACCTCCCCGGCGCGTGCGCCCGGCCCGTTGGCCGGTGCTACCCCCGAGGCCATTATCGAAGGCTTTGTCCGTGCTGGAGTCGACAGCATCGAGAACTACGCTGTGGCCCGCCAGTACCTGAGCTCCTCGTATAACCAGCATTGGAATCCCCTCGGCACGACTCGCGTGTACCGCAACACGATTCAAGCCCAGGCCGACGAGGGAATCTCTTCTTCTAACTCGGCGGAGAGCACCTACCACGTGCGCTTCCAGCAGACCGCTACGGTGAACAGCCAGGGCCTGACGAGCACCTTCCCCGAGGCGCAGACCGAGACCCAGGACTTCAAGCTGGTCAAGGAAGACAACCAGTGGCGTATTAGCTCCTGCCCCGATGGGCTGTGGCTTGACGGCAGCGAATTTGAGCGGGTGTTTAGTCCCTACCGCCTGTATTTTTACGATCGAGCCTTCCGCTACGCCGTGCCCGATATCCGGTGGTTCCCGCACATCGAGAACTACTTTGAACTTTTGGTGCGCATGTTGATGTCCGGCCCTGCATCCTACCTGAAGGGTGTCGCTTTCTCCGCCCTGACCGACTCTATGACCTTGGACGAGGCACGCCTCGTCAATAACCAGGACGCCACGGTGCGCCTGACGGGTGAGCGTCTGGATGATTCTCGCCTGGCGCGTATCCGCGAGCAGATTGTTCACGGGCTCAGCAACTTCTCCGGTCTGGAGAAGACCGAGGTGTACTACAACGGCACCCTCATTCCCGAGCAGACTCCGAACGGGTACATGCCCGTACCGCTGACGCTTTCGGTCCCCGACCGTACCGTGGCCATCACCGCGAACGGGCAGATGGTGGCCCGAGATAACTACATGAGCGCCTCGGGCGAGCAGATGCTCCTGCGCGGTGTCAGCCAGCTGAGCGCCCCGGCGATGAGCTACTCGGGCGATATGTTTGCCTGCTTGGCGAACGATGCAGGCAGCCTGTACACGGTGTACCAGGGGACCGCCCGCCGAGTGTGGCAGGGCTCGAATCTGACCGCCCCGACCTTTGACGCGTACGGTTGGGTGTGGACCGCCGATGCCGAGGGCACGGTGCGCGCCTTCAAGCCGAGCTCCGAGGACGCTCAGGAACGCGAGCGCGGGGTCGATATCGGTATGTCGTGGCCGCGTAACCTGAGCTTTACCAGCATCAACGTGTCGCACGATAGTGCGCGCATTGCGATTGTCGCTTCCACGGAGGGTGCGTCGGCCGTGATTATTTCGGGTGTGGTGCGTGACGACGCCGGTAAGCCGCTCAACCTGACCGAGATGGTGCGTCTTAGCTCCTCGGTGGTGCCCCGTAGCGCGCGGTGGGCTGGCGATCAGAACGTCGTAGTGGTGAACGTGAAGAACGGTGAATCCGAGGTAATCTCGCTGAGCGGTGAGGAGACGAAGCTGGATCGTCTGGACGGCGTGATGAGCGTGTCGACGGCCGATAATACCTCCAACATCATTGCCCACCGCTCCGATGGTTCCTGCTATGTGCTGGAGGAGCGCGGCTGGACCCGCTTGGATACCCTTCTGCACGAGATTAGCTACGCCGGTTAGGGCGCTTGCATGAATTCCCAACAGCGTGGTTTGAATTCTGAGCGGGCCCCAGGCCGGAAGCACGTGCGTGGTTCGGAGCACCCCGTGCGCTGGGTGGAGAGCGCGTGGGGATCACTCGGTGAGTTGCTCCTGCCGCGGTCGTGTTCCTGCTGTTCCGCAGTGTTGCCGTACGGCTCGGGGCCCGCGCTCTGCGATGGGTGCCTGAACCGCTGGGAGCGCGCCTGCGTGAGGGTCGAGCGGGTGCATCCGGTGCAGGACGTTCCGGAAACCGTGGCGGCTTCGCGCTATGACGGGATTGTGCCCCGGGTTGTTCTGGGGATGAAGAACGCGGGGCGGACCGATCTTGTACCGTTGATGGGGGAGGCCCTGGCTCGTTGCGTGTACGAGTTGTTGCGCGCGCACCGAGGGGAGCTCGTTCGGAATCCCGCGTCCGGTGCCGCCAAAAGCGAGGTCCTGCTGATTCCTGCCCCATCCTCACCCGCGAGCGTGCGTCGACGAGGCTACGCCCCGGCCTCGCTCCTGGCCCGTGAGGCGTCCCAACGGTTGAAGGGGCGCCTTCCCGCCGGCATGAGGGTGATGCCCCTGGACATCATGGGGTACACCTCCAGCCCATCCGGGAGTGCCGGGGGAAGTCTCGGTAGCGTTGTGGGGGCCCTGACCGGGCGTCTGGGCGGCGCCTCCGGGGGAGAGGAACAGAAGACCCTGACCGCGGTGGCTCGTTCCGAGCGGATGCACGGGGCCCTGCGCGTTCTGGAGCCGGCCCTGGTTGAGGGGCGGCTGTGCATCGTCTGCGATGATGTGGTGACGACCGGCGCAACGGCCGCGGAGATGGTCCGTGCTCTGCGTGAGGCAGGTTCCGTGGTGCTGGGCGTGTGTGCCGTAGCCTCCGTACCGAAGAAGGCCTCGCTCTAGTACCTAATCCGTGAGATGCGCCTTTTCTGTGAATGGGCCTGCAGATTGTTCTGACTATTGATAAATAGAGAGTAATGTAGGCGAATATTTGTCACATATAGTGATGTATGGCATCCATTCGTATTAGAATATAGGCAAGGGAACGGCATCGAGGTCGAACCCCCGTACCGGGTCCAGCCGGACGCGGTATAAACCCCCAACCTGGAGGGAATGATCGTGGAAGTCAACATCTACGGCCGCAATATCAAGGTCACCGAACGCCTGGAAGAGTACGTGAGCGAGAAGGTTCAGAAGTTCGCCCAGCTCGGTGATAACGTGAAGGACATCGACGTCAAGTTCAGCAAGGACGGTCACCTCGGTGGCGAGTCCATCCGCGTTGAGATTACCGTGGTCGGTACCGGCCCGGTCCTTCGCTCTGAGGCTCAGGGCAACGATAAGTTCGCGGTCTTCGATGAAACCTACGGCAAGCTCCTGGAGCGTCTGCGCCGTGCACGCGACCGCCGCAAGCTGGCTAAGCGCGGTGGCAAGCACCCGGTATCTGTGGCTGACGCTACCGGCTCGATTCCCGTTGTGAGCGAGGCAATCACCGAGATTCTGCTGCCGGATATTCCGGTGGAAGAAGCCGCCTTCGACAACAGCGAGGTCACCCTGGCCGACGAAGCCGCATCTCCCATCGAGATTCGTCACAAGAGCTTCAAGGGCGAGCGCCTGACCGCTGCAGAGGCAGTTGACCGCATGGAGCTGGTGGGCCACGATTTCTACCTGTACATTGACAGCGAGACCGGTGCCCCGGCTGCGGCATACCGCCGTAAGGGCTGGAGCTACGGCATCATCACCCTGACCGACGAATAACGGACGGGCAGGGAGTAACGGTTCATACCCGTTGAGAAATCTTCTGTGAGGTGCTGGTGTAAGCCGCAACCTCTCACCCCGGGAAGGCCCGGGTCCCGAAGGACGCAAGGTAATACGCATTATTGCCGGGTCGTCCGCTACGGGGCCCGGGCTTTCGCGTGCCCCGCGCACGGGGCCGATGCCGCCAGGCTGATGGCTCACGGTCCGAGCGCAGAGCGTAAAAAAGAGCTCGGACGGGCGAATTAGGCGGCTCTGCCATACAATATGTAGGAAGGCCTCACCGCGCGCACTCTCGCGCGCCCTTGGTGAGGGTACCGAGACAATCAAGGAGTAGAAGCTCAGTGGCATCTTTCTTGGAGAAAATCCTCCGAACCGGCGATAAGAGGGTTCTGCGACAGCTCGAGGCGTACACGAAGGCGGTGAACTCGCTCGAGGACAGCTTCGCATCCATGACCGATGAGGAGCTGCGAGCGGAAACCGATAAGTTCCGTGAGCGCGTCAAGGACGGCGAGTCCCTCGACATCCTGCTGCCGGAGGCCTTCGCGGTGGTTCGCGAAGCATCCAAGCGTACCCTGGGCAAGCGTCACTACGACGTCCAGATTATGGGCGGCGCAGCACTGCACCTGGGTAACATTGCCGAAATGAAGACCGGTGAGGGCAAGACCCTCGTCGCGACCCTGCCCGCATACCTGAACGCTCTGAGCGGCAAGGGCGTGCACATCGTGACCGTGAACGACTACCTGGCCGAGTACCAGGCGAACCTCATGGGCCGCGTGTTCCGTTTCCTGGGTATGGAATGCGGCGTGATTCTCTCCTCGATGGAGCCCGACGAGCGCCGCAAGCAGTATGCCGCGGACATCACCTACGGTACGAACAACGAGTTTGGCTTCGACTACCTGCGCGACAACATGGCCTGGACCGTGGAGGAGCAGGTTCAGCGTGGCCACAACTTCGCCATTATCGATGAGGTCGACTCCATTCTGATTGATGAGGCGCGTACCCCTCTGATTATTTCCGGCCCCGCCGCTGGCGAGGCAAACCGCTGGTACGCAGAGTTTGCGCGCATCGCCGCAACGATGCTCAAGCGTGATGAAGACTACGAGGTGGACGAGAAGAAGCGCACCGTCGGTATCCTCGAGCCCGGTATCGATAAGGTGGAAGACCACCTGGGCGTGAAGAATCTCTACGAATCCAAGAACACTCCGCTGATTGGCTTCCTGAACAACGCCATTAAGGCGAAGGAGCTGTTCACCAACAACAAGGACTACGTGGTCATCGACGGCGAGGTTCTGATTGTGGACGAGCACACCGGCCGTATTCTGCCGGGCCGCCGCTACAACGACGGCATCCACCAGGCGATTGAGGCGAAGGAAGGCGTCGAGATCAAGCCTGAGAACCAGACCATGGCGACCGTGACCCTGCAGAACTACTTCCGCATGTACGACAAGCTTTCGGGCATGACGGGTACCGCAGAGACCGAAGCCGCCGAGTTCATGAACACCTACAACCTGGGTGTCGTGCCGATTCCCACCAACAAGGGCGTGCAGCGCGTCGATAACCCCGATAAGGTGTACCGCGACGAGATTGCCAAGTTCAAGGCCGTCGTCAAGGACATTAAGGAACGCCACGAGAAGGGCCAGCCGATTCTGGTCGGTACCGCCAGCGTGGAGAACTCCGAGTACCTGTCCCGCCAGTTGGCGAAGGCCGGCGTGCGTCACGAGGTGCTGAACGCGAAGAACAACGAGCGTGAGGCCGCGATTGTGGCTCAGGCGGGCCGTAAGGGCGCCGTCACCGTGGCAACCAACATGGCCGGTCGCGGTACCGACATCATGCTCGGCGGCAACCCCGAGTTCGAGGCCGTCGAGAAGATGCGTCAGCTGGGCCTGGACCCGAACACCAACTCCGAGGCGTATGAGGCCCGCTGGCCCGAAGTTCTCAAGGAGTGCGAGGAAGCCGCAGAAGCAGAGCACGAGGAGGTCACCGAGCTCGGTGGTCTGTACGTGCTTGGTACCGAGCGCCACGAGTCCCGCCGTATCGACAACCAGCTGCGCGGTCGTTCCGGTCGTCAGGGCGATCCGGGCGAGTCCCGCTTCTACCTGTCGCTGACCGATGAGCTCATGCGTCTGTTCAACACCGGCATGGCGACCCGCCTCATGGCGGCGGCCCCCGAGGACTCCGCACTGGACTCCAAGATTGTCAGCCGTGCCATTGCCACCGCGCAGGCCAACGTTGAGGGCCGTAACGCCGAGCAGCGTAAGAACGTGCTCAAGTATGACGATGTGCTCAACCGCCAGCGCGAGGCCATCTACAAGGATCGTAGCCGTATTCTGCACGGTGACGACCTGAAGGAACAGATTTCCGGTTTCGTGGACGAGGTGCTGACCTCCATCATCGACGCCCGCGTCTCCGAGGGGCATGCCGAGGACTGGGATTTCGAGGAGCTTTGGAATGCCCTCAAGCAGGTGTACCCCATCTCCATTACCGTGGATGACCTAGCTGAGGACGCAGGCGATCGCACCAAGATTACCCGCGACCAGATCGTGAAGGAAGTCCTTGCGGACGCTCACGTCGTGTACGACGAGCGTGAGGAGAGCGTCGGCGAAGAGAGCATGCGTGAGATTGAACGCCGCGTGATGCTCTCGGTCATCGGTCAGCGCTGGCCCGAGCACCTGTACGAGATGGAGTACCTCAAGGAAGGTATCGGTCTGCGTGCAATGGCCCAGCGTGACCCGCTGGTTGAATACCAGCGTGAGGGCTACGACATGTACCAGTCGATGCTCGACGCTGTTCGCGAGGAGACCGTGACCTACCTGTACAACCTGGACCTGTCCAAGCAGCGCACTCAGGCTTCCGCCGTGCGCCTGGCTGAGCCTTCGCGTCCGAAGTTCCTGCAGTACTCGGCCCCCGACGAGGACGGCCACACTCAGGTGCACGTGGAGCGTTCTCAGAAGAAGTAGTCGCGGTATAAACCCCGAAACGTACGGAGAGGGTGCGAATCCATCACTGGGTTCGCACCCTCTCCGCGCGTTTATAGGTTTATAGCAATCTGAGCTAACGGGGCTCGTCCTTCCTCGGGGCAGAGCCCGCTAATTTGCGCCCGGCCGATTCTGCGGCTGCTCGATGGAAGTGATAAGCCAGGTACCGTGCAGTTCCCGAACCTGCAGGGTAACCACCCTGATACCCTGACCGCATCGGAACAGAGCAACCGCCTCGTAGAGCTTGGGATTGACCCGCTGTGCGCGGACCCGAAGGAGCGCCGGAGGCATCGAGAGGGCCTGCCCTGCGGGAACTTGACGAGGATTCTTGGGAAAGCGCGGTAGCAGGCGGTGAAAGCAATCCGCCGAAACCCACTGAGCGAGCTGCTGGCGCGAGCGTCGGGCGGCCATGATTTCGAGATAGGCAATGGCCACGCCCGCGCAACGCCCCTCAATTTGGCGGGAGATGGCGTCCACGGGGCGAAGCGGGCGACCAGCCCGAGGAGGTGCTGTTCGGTGCGAGGAGCTCTGCTCATAGCGGGGGAGAGGAACAATCGATACTGGGGAATCGAAGCCTCGGGCCTGCACAAGGGCGAGGGTTCCGGGTGCCTGCGCAAGCTTTTGCGAAGGCTCCGGAACGGAATCTGGGGTCGGCGTGCTCACCTTCGGGGGAGGGAACGTGCGGAGCGCCGGAGTGCGGCGGGGGAGCGGGGGAAGAAGAGGCGTGAAGCCCATGACGGGTTCCTTTCTGAAATGATGTAGAGGAAGATAACCGGTTAGCGACGGAAAGTTTGTAGCGGCTGCTCGGGAATCTGGAGTACCTGCCCCTCGTACAGCAGATCGGCGTTCCGCCCCAGCGCCTCGCGGTTGGCGCTGTAGATATCGAGGGTGTAATCGTAAATAACGGAGGCATCGGTGCCTTCGCCCAGCTGTTCGGCGGCGATGGACCAGAGAGTATCTCCGGCGCGTACCGTGTAGGCATAGGTACCGCGAGTATCGTGCGAGGGCGCGAAGAATGGGCTGCGATCCTGGAGTGACCCGGTGGATTCGGTAGTGTTTGGGGCGAGGGGAATCTCTGCATTGGTGGTGTTTCCCGCATCGGTCGGTTCCGTCTGGTACGCGACCGATGAACCGTCGGTACTGTACCCGGCTGAGCACGCATCCGGGGCCATCAACGAGGTGGTCGGCGCGGTCAGCGCGGGGGTGTGACTCGCCTCGGCGGCGTGTGCCGGGGCGAAGACCGCCCCAAGCCCGATGGCCGTGCCGCCCAGCGTCAGAACGATGCGACGCATGAAGAGCGGGCGGAAAATGTGCGGCGTTCTCGGCAAACGAGGTTCCAGGGGGTTAGTGACCCTGTGGGCGGTTCGGGCCTCGTGAAGGGCGCAGACGAAGCTGACAATCCACCAGAGGGTGATGAGTACAGCTGATATCCCCGCGCAGAGGAGCACCGCATCGGTGAGCGGGTGGGCTGAAGGGATGCGCGGCAGGTGGACGCAGAGGGCAGCCAGCACAAGCGCAGAGAGTACCGGGGGAGCCGTGAACAGAAAGATGTCTTGGCGGCTGGCCCGCGCCTCGGGACGGAGCGCTTCGGAACGGGGCTCGTCGCTGCGTACACCGTGCGCGTATTGTGATGTTTGGTCCACGATGACCTCCAAAGAGTACGTTTGGTAACCCTGTTTGTATTCTATTTATACCCCATGCTCCTATCTAGATGTAGCAAAATGCATTAAAACACATGAAAATTTTAGTTTTTTTGCTTTATTGAGGGATATTGGGGGTAGTTTTTTGTCACATCGTGTCATTAGAGTCTGTTTTGACCCGAGAGTTCCGAGTATCCGGTAGGGTCAAATCATGAGCATGGAAAAATTCCTCCGAGATATAGAAGCCCGACTGGCCTCCGAGCGAGCCTGGGAGCTCGAACAGGACGCCCGCCAGGTTGCGCGCGTGCAATACTCCACCATCACCCTCGATGATCGCCTCCTGGCCCAAAAAGGTGGCCCCGTCCGGGTCTGCGCGACAGATATGCAGGTCTATGAGGGGAACCTCGATATGGTGGGGGAGGAATGGATTAACCTTGAATCCCACGGCGAGAGCATCCTCATTCCCCTGCGGGGCATGCTCTGGTGGGAGGGCGGTCGAGCGCCCGGCCGTGCAGAAATTCGCCCAGGAAGGTATCGCATGAAGCTGCGGCTCGCCCTGCGAGCGTTGGGCGTGGCGCGCGAACCGGTCCGCCTCTCCCTCGAGGGCGGAACCGTTAGCTACGACGGGGTTATCGAGCGAGTAGGGGCAGATTTTTTGGAGCTCCGTCTTCTCAACGGGGGACAGTATCCTCGCATCTACGAACGGGGATCCTATTCGCGCGGGCCCCGTGAGGTGCGGGCGCCCGGCGCGGGTGTCAGAATTATTCCGCTGGCGCGTATAAGCGCCGTTATTGCACGTATTTCACGGTAGCTTTGCGGCGACTCTGAATGATTCTGAAAGATAAAAATAGTCGTCCGGAGAATAGAACAAGGGCCCGTTCCCTCATGAAAGGGGACGGGCCCTTGCAGACACCTGGCAGAGCGTCTTGGGTAAAACTATGTTGTATTACTCGGCCTTCGCCTTGGCAGTCAGCTTACCGGAAGCAATAGCCTCCAGGGTCTGCTCGTGACGCTCGGTAATGTACTCCTCGAAACGAGAACGTTCGATGCGCCACTGATTGCGGCCGCCAATCTGGATTGCGGGCAACTCGCCGCTACGCACCAGAGCACGCACCTGCGAAAGCGAAACCTGCAGTTCCTCAGCGACATCGCTCAGGGTGAGGAAACGAGGTGCAGACATGAATCTATCCTTTCCATATGTGGAATCTTGGGCCCCAGTGTCACGGATTCGCGACACTACATTGAGAGTTCTCATCGAACATCTACTGAGTACCTTCAGTATATGACACTGGGGTAAAAATTGCTCGCAAAAGCCTTATACTGCCCGAAATATTATCGAATCGTGTCTGAAAATGAGGGTAGGTTTGCGAGCATTTCATAAAATGCGTTCTTGTTGAGTGAATACACTAAATGAAATATCCTGTTAGGGTTAGTCTCTATAGCGCTTATAGGAACATCTAACAACTCACTCGCTCATCGGTTAGTTGAATACAACGGCTCGGCAGCTCGCCGAACTTCCGTACCGAAAGGCACAACCCACATGCGTACACGACAGAACGCGACGAAGCGTTCTACCCTCACCGAACCGCACGCCAAACGCCTCAAAAGGCCCACCATTAAAGACTGGAGATTCATTCTGGGGATTCTCCTGGTCCTCGTCTCTATGACGGGCGTCCAGCTCTACGTGCAGGCGAACAACCACAAAACCGAGTACTACACCGCCAAGACAGAAATCCGCATGGGTGAGAAAATTACCGACGATAAGCTCGCCCGGGTGGAAGCCAATATTGACGTTGCCAGCGATAAGTACTTCACCCGAGCCGATACCGCCCTAATGCAGGGAAAAATTGCAACGCAGCGCATCCCCGCCGGAAACCTCATCAGTAGGGAAGCTATCGGCACCGAAACCCCCTCCGGGCGTCGGCTCGCCACCATCACCATCGATCGAACCGCAGCGGCCACGCTAAAGACGGGGGAACGCGTAGATGTGTGGACCTCCGGGCCCCGTAACCAGGACACCAAACGACAGGAACCCGCCGAGAGCAACCCGTCTGGCGCCCGCGCCATCGTGACCAACGCCGAGATCGCCTCCATCACGGTAGACGAGGGCGTGCTGGGCGCGAACGGTAAGGCCACCGTGCAATTATGGGTGAAGGAAGAAGCCATCGCGGCGCTCGTACAGGAGAGCAATAGCGACTCGAAACTCAGCCTCATTCCCGGAACCTACGGGGAGGGTGAATGAATATCCCGGTCATCCTCTACGGCGATGACGGCACGCTCCTGAGCGGTATCGAAACTCAGCACGGGCGCATCTCGGTTGCCCGTACCGTTCAGGACTTCAGCGAGGCTCTCGGCATGGCCCACACCGGCATCGCCAGGGCACTACTCTGCGCTCGCGTTCCCTCAGAGTTGAGCGCCTCCACCGTTGACTCTCTCGCCCAATCCGAGGTTCTGCTCGCCGTCATCGCGCCCGAGAACCTGCCGCTACCGGCCGAGGCTCACCGCATCCGCACCGAGGCTGCGCTGGAAGAAATCCTTGGCTCCATCGAACGGGCTGTGGATGCGGCCTTGGCTCGGCCTCGCGGTGCGTACGGTGTGCAGCACACGGCATCCGGCACGCTGCCCGGAAACACCCTGACGATGGATCCCTCCGGGTACGGTTACGACGCGGCGGGCCAGAACGCGGTGGGCTACGGCTACGATATCGGGACCGGACACGCCGACTACTCCTTGCCGGGCCTCTCAGCCGGGGCGTACGGTTACGACCCCGCATACGGGGCTCAGTCTCCCGAATTTCCCGCGGATTCCTACGGCCGCAATACCCCCAAGGGGGCCGTGCCTTCCTCATTCGACCCCGTGGCGCAGAACCCCGAGGCGCCAGCAATCCCGGGCGATGAAGAATCCGTGCTGACCCGGGCTGCCGCCATCGTCGATGGGTTCGCACCCGGTAGCGAATACGCCCGCCGATTCGAGGAAGAAAACGGCGACAGCCAGCCCCTGCATCCGGACATCACCCCGACACCCGAAGCCCCGGCCCGTTACCAGCCCGGGCACCGCATCGGCAAGATTCTGACCGTTTGGGGCACCCACGGCGCACCCGGCCGAAGCACCATCGCGTTCAACCTTGCGGCGCTGGCCGCGCAGAAGGGGCAGAGTGTATGCCTGATCGATGCGGATACCTACGCACCCAGCCTCGACGCGCTCATGGCGTTGGAAGACGCAGGATCGGGCTTGGCCATTATCTGCTCGGACGCTGACCGCGCGCAGCTCGACGAGAAGAAGGCCGGAGCAATCATGGAACGGGTTCCGCTCAAGCAGGGATTCTTCGATTTTCTGAGCGGGATTACCTCGTCCTCTCGCTGGCCGGAGGTGCGTGCCCGTGCCTTTAGCGAGGTGCTGGGCTGGCTCAAGCTCCACTACGATATCGTCATCTGCGATGTGGCCGCGCCCATCGAGGTGGACGAGGAACTCACCTTTGACGGACCCGCGCCCCGCCGTAACGCCGCGACCCTCACCGCCCTGGCGGAGTCCGATCGCGTGATTGTCGTGGGGGAGGCTGACGTGGTGGGTCTGCCTCGCCTCATCAACCTGGCCCGCGAGGTGCAGGAGCGGTCGGACCTCATGGCTCCCGGCACGAGTGTGCAGTACTGGCTCAACCGTTCCCGGCGTGAGGCGGCGGGCTTCAACCCAGAGGCAAAGATGCGCGATAACTGGTCCCGCTACCTCTCCGTTCCCCTGGACGGGGTGATTCCATACGAGCGGAAGATCATGGATCGCCTGCGCCGTAACGGGGAGGCCCTCCTGGAGGTTGCGCCTCGACATGCGATGGTGCAGGCATTCGATGCGATGCTGGAGGGAATGTACGCGGTACGGCCCGTAGGCTGAGGCCCCTTCTAATACGGTCTTATTGCTTCTAGCATTGGTAGGTTTTGGTCCCAATAGATATACCCGGTGCCTCGCGACCGGTCGGCCCCGTTCGGGCGCACTGGACGCGATGCATCGGGTATATTTTGGTGGGGTACGTAGCGTGAGAACGATTCGCCCTGAGCAATGTAATATTCGGGGAAATTCTGAGACTTAGGAGCGACTAACATCTCGCTCTTCTATCCGTTTCTTTAAGCGTGGAGCGCCGCAGCGCTGATTTCAGGCAATCTCTCAGACAAGCTCGTTACACTGACCGAAATATTACCGCCCGAAATAGACTCGGGCGGGCAACCGCATAAAATGGTTGAAGATACCTGAACTTACGGGAAGCACACAAACATGTCTTTTGCAGAAGGAATTCTGAGCGCCTGCGACTTCGGCCCTGGCGATATTGAACGCATTCACCTCATCATGGGGGAATGGCAGATTATCTCTGATATTGCCCAGAGCGACCTTGTCCTCTGGTTCCCCACCGACTACGTGGTTGCCGACGGCACCTCCCCGGATGCCGTTTCCGGTCCCCGCGAAACCAGTACCTTCGCAGCATTTGCACATGTGCGCCCCTCCAACGTCCGCACCCTCTTCCACCACGACATCATTGACCACGACATGGAAGACGGCATCCGCGACGAGGCCTACCGTGCCTGGACGACCCAGGAGATCAGCACCTACACCGACCCGGCCAGGGGAGAAGGCCTGGGATACCGCCCGGAGGTAAACATCACCTTCGTGCCGATTGTGCGCAATAACCGCACTATTGCCCTGCTCACCAGCCATCGCGTTGCCACTCTTCACACCTATCCCAGCCTGAGCGAAGAGGTCTACGAGTTCGTCACCGACACCATGCTGACCATGTTGCACAGCGGCCTGTGGCCCGACCCGCTGGCCCAGGGCAGCCGCACGCAGGGTAATCCTCGCGCGATTGACGGCATTATCGTGCTCGACCCGACCGGTCGCGTGGTCGTTGCTTCCCCCAATGCCAACTCGATGTACACCCGCATGGGCATGACCGGTTACCTTGAGAAGCGTAACCTGGCCGACGTGACCCGTGCGATGCTCTCCTCCGGCGAGGAGGCGGACGAAACCCTGCAGCTGGTCCTGGCCGGCCGTAGCGACCTGCGTACCGAGCTGACCATCGCCCGAGCACGCGTGACGATGCGCGCCATCCCCCTGCTCAAGCAGAAGGGTGCGCACATCGAGCGCCTGGGCGCCCTGATTCTCTGCCGCGACGTCACCGAGTTGCGCCGTCGCGAGATGGAGCTCATGACCAAGGATGCAACCATCCGCGAGATTCACCACCGCGTGAAGAACAACCTGCAGACGGTGTCCGCTCTGCTGCGCTTGCAGTCCCGTCGCATGACCTCCGATGAGGCGCGTCAGGGCTTGGAACAGGCGATGCGTCGTGTCGCCACGATTGCCACCGTGCACGAGGCTCTCTCGCAGGGTCTGGCTCAGAACGTCGACTTTGACGAGCTTATCGAGCGTCAGTTCCACCTGGCCGCCGAGCTGGCCTCCCCCGGCCAGCACGTGACGACCAAGCTGCTGGGATCCTTTGGTGCCCTGCCTAGCCAGTTCGCGACCCCCTTGGCGCTGGTGATTAACGAGGTCGTCGCCAATGCCGTGGAGCACGGACTCGACGGAGAAACCGGAACCGTGACGCTCGAGGGTATTCGCGGCACCAATGACGAGGGTGAGGACACCCTGACTGTCATTATTACCGATGACGGTAAGGGCATGGGCGATAAGAAGATTGAAGAATCCGGCCCGAACGCCTACCGCCCGGTCAGCGGTAAGGAAGGCCTGGGCATGCAGATTGTGCGCACCCTGGTGGCGAGCGAGCTCAACGGCTCAATCCGTTGGGAGGCTAACGAACCGACCGGTACCCGCGTGGTTATTACGGCGCTCCTCATCTAAAGCGAAGAGAAAACCCGGCCGCGGGACCTTGATTTTGGGGTTCCGCGGCCGGGTTTATCGTTGCATCGGGTATAGCAAAAGCGTGGTGCAGTGACCGATAAGTCACTGCACCACGCTTTTTAATGCCCTATTGAATACTCCGGAAGTTAGGATGCACGGCGGGCACGAGCTGCGCGACGCTTCATGGCGCGACGCTCGTCTTCACTGGTGCCACCCCACACGCCGGAGTCCTGGCCGGTCTCGATGGCCCACTTCAGGCAGACGTCAATAACCTCGCAAGAGCGGCAGACGGTCTTAGCCTCTTCAATCTGCAACAGGGCGGGTCCGGTGTTTCCAACGGGGAAGAACAGCTCCGGGTCCTTGTCCAAACAAGCTGCACGACTACGCCAATCCACGGTGGACCTCCTTCTCTATGTGCAGTCCCGCCGAAGCGAGATGCTGTTTATTATTCCTGTGCGCGTGCCAAATAGGCCCACCGTTGGGGTGTGCGCCCCAAGTTAGGGTGAAATTTGACTTATCAACTTTCGCACGTCGGGGCTAATGTGACAAGTGCTTTAAGCTAAAAACTTGAAGTATTACACTGAGGCATCTATCACTAAGGGGAGCCTTTGTCTAATTGTCCGGCTGGAGAATCGCATGGTGGCACAACCTGGCGCTGAGTCATCTCACAACCGGGGAGCTGCCCCGCAGGGGAGTGGCGCCTCGGGCATAATATAAAGCGGTACTTCACCCGACGAACCGCACCGATGACGAGGCGGCGAGCCCCTGCACAAATGCAGGCACCCCGCGCGCAAACAAGTGTGCGGGGGAAGTGCCCAGCCGCTAAACTACAAGCGCATCAGGCTGAATACCCCTCGGCCTGCCAACGACACCACCTGTGAGGAGCCCACCGTGACGTCACGCCCGTTCAACGTCCTCTACGCATTCGTTCTGACCGAAACCTTCGCGGCATACATTTTGATTCGCGGTATCCTCTACCCCTTCCTCCTTTCTAATGGCGAGCCCGCCCAGGGCGTGGTCGGCGGCGTACTTCAAGTGCTCATCGCCGCGGGCATGACCTTTTACGCCCTGCGTTTCTACCGCGGACGTTACGGCTCGCGCCTGCCCATGATCCTGATTACTCTCTGCGCCCTGTGGATCACTGCAAGCACCCTCATCATGAACGTGAGCGCCTTCGGCCTGAATATTGGCCAGTCCATGACGATTGCGGGTGTTATTGGTGCGGCGGTAGCCTTCATCTTCGTCCTGATGCCCAGCAGCCGCCGCTACATCGAAGCCGTCACCGAGGAACGCGGTGAGGAAGCCAAGCGTATCGGCCGCCGCCGCTAGGCTATCGCCAGATTATCTCTATGCAATAGGGTGAGCGTCGAGGACCCTCGGTAGCGGAACCTGTATCGCTTCAACAGCGTTGCCATCCACCGCTACCGCGCGCCCGGCCGGTTGCTCGCCTCGCGTAAAACGATCCGCCGGAAGCGCCGTAACGGTGCAGATATCGGTATCCGCCAGGGTTGCGGGCGCGAGCAGAAGCGCACGTGAGCATCCCATAAGCGCCGAAAGCAGCGGGGAGGAGGCCCGCCTCGGCCAGGGTGTGTAGGTTACGAAGACCGCGCGGAAGGCCCCGCGCCGCTCCAGCAGAACGTTCTGCACTCCGGCCGAAAGGTACTGCAAATCATCGACGAGTAGCAGAGTCTGGGCGGGATGCTTCACTTCGCTCAGCAGGGAACGTACCGTTTCCTCCGTGAACGGCTTGGAACTATTGCCTCCCTCGATGCAGAGCGCCTCCAGATGCGGGTTGAGCTGGCGGACGCTCTCGAGTAGCGTGCTCTTACCCGTTGACCGGGCACCCGGGACGGGAATGATGCTTCCCCGCCCGGCGCTCAGCCACACGGGAAGACGGCGGCGGTTGAAACCCACGAGAAGCTGCTCACCCCGGGGGTTGCAGGTCTTTTGAGCTACGCGAATATACTCCTCCGCGGGCATGCGGAAATACTCCGGGAACTGGCGTAGCAGGGTGCCTGTCTGAGCGGATGCGCTCGCAGTTGAGCAGGCATACGCTTCAAAGTCTCGGAGGGGTAGCGTGCACGGTGCCAGCACCGAGGCGGTAAGCGGCTGATCCCCGATAAACCCCTCGTTGATGCTCCCCTCGACACAGTAGTGACCCTGGGACGGGACCGGGTAGTCGCGGCTGGCTGAACGCATCAGGTCGGTATCGAGGAAGCGGCGGCTCAGCAGAGTGGAGTGCGCGACCGTGCCGAAGCGTCCCCTCGGGCTCAGTGCAGAGGTGAACAGCACCGAGTAGCCGCGCCGGTAGCCTTGCGAGAGTACATCGTAGAGTAGATTCTCGGTATCGGGATGGCGGATGAGCGCATCCAGCCATCCGTCCAAGCCGTCCACGATGATGAGTGGGCGGTGTCCCTCACTTTCGGCGTGCAGGCGCTGTTCTCTCAGCTCCTCAAGGCAGAAACGCAGATGCTGGAGTTCTTGCGGCCCCACGAGCACCTCAAGGAACGGAGAATAGGGCTCCAAGTCCCGCTGGAGGGAGCCATCGGAGGTCAGTAGAACCACCGGGACTTTGGCGGATATCGCCTGAGCGAGCAGGCCCAGAAGAAACGGCATGCGTTCCGCGCTCTGCGCCAGAAGCCCCAGCGTTTGTCCGCCGTTCCACCTGTACCGGCCACGAACACCGTAGCGGGCAATCTCCAGTTCTCCCAGCAGATAACCGTTCCCTCGCTCCGTCTCCTCGGCCGGAAGTGACAGGGATAGAGATTCGGGAAGCTCCTCGGGGATGGGGCAGTACTCTTCCTGCTCATCCTTGCGGGGCCCGGTGCTGGGAGCGCCGTGCAGATATGAGGCGCCGTGAGGCCCCGCTACGGCGCGGAAGGTTTCTCTAATAGACCGGGTGAGGCACTCATCCTCTCCGTAGCGTTCCCTCGGCGATTCCTCCGTAACGTTGATGCACCTCCAACCTTCGAGATCGAGCGAGAAGACTTTCAGGGGAATCGCCTGCACCTCGGAGGGAACTCGGTCCGTGAGAGGAGCGCGGAACGAGAGGGAACGTCCATCCGGCAGACGAACGTACCCGGCCCCGGGCTGAGCAGCCGAGATATAGGCGGCCGCTTCGTGCTCCAACAGGTTGTAGGAGTCTTGTGCGCTGGCCACGCGCAGGCAGATACTCGTGGCGATATTGGCGCGGATATCCTGTGAAATCGTGCCCTGGGGACGCTGCGTAGCAAGAATCAGGTGCAGCCCCAGGGAGCGGCCAATCGTTGCGATGCGCATGAGCTCCGTCATCGCATCGGGCATGGAATCAATCAGCATGCGGAACTCATCAACGACGATGAGCAGCTCGGGGTAACGGGGGAGTACACCTTGCGCCCGGCAACCCGCCAAATAGTCGCGGTAAGAATTGACCCCGGCAGCCTGTAGATTGGTTTCCCTTCGACGGACGTCTGCCCTCAAGAACTCTAGGGCGCGCTCAACCGCGGAAACATCGAAATTGCTCAAGATGCTCAGAGTATGGGGCAGCTCGGCGAGGGGGCCCAGGCCCGCGGAACCCTTAAAATCCACCAGAATCAACCCGAGACGCTCGGGCGGGTAGGCCAGGGCGGCGCTCAGCACCAGGGAACGTAGCAGCTGGGATTTGCCGGCACCGGTGGTGCCGCCAAGCAGCCAGTGGGGCCCGTGTTCCGAAAGGCCGAGCGAAAACGAGCCCGCCTGCGAAACCCCCAGGTAGCAGCGGATGTCTTCGGCGTAAAGCCCCTTCTGCCATCGTTCCTTAAGCCCCTCGGCAGATAGGTCAACCCCGCCTTCGCCCCTGCCATTTTTCGCCTCCGATAGGGAGGAGAACCGATGCGCGAATTGGTGCACCTGCGCGTCGCTGATCTTGCCCGTCCTCGGCCCCTCCTCAACTAGATAGAGGTGGTCTAGAGCTTGGATAAATGCCTCGACGCCCAGCCCATCGGCGTGCAGGCATAGGTCATCGAGGAGGAGGGGGTGCACCTGTACTACTCCTTCGCTGGGCTGCTCCGGAGGCTTCGAGTAGTGCCGTGCCGCATAGCGGATGGAATGACGGTGGCTACCCTCGCTGACGCACTCGAGCCACCCCGCGGCGAAGAGAGATTCGCAGACGGTACGACCGGATGACGATCGCGTACCATCCTTCGGATCGGCGATGATGCACAGAGCCACCGATGCGCCCCTCGGCTCTTTGGGAGCCCGCGAGCCATTCCGTGTTGCGGCTTCGACGGCCGCCGCCTCAGCCTGGAGCGTGCGCACGAGCGGAGCGTAAATATCGCACGCGTCCTCCGACATAATCAACAGGGGAGGGGTCTGCGCGGAAAGTTCGTCGTGCAGGGCATCGTGAAGAGCCTGCCTTTCCTCGGGGGCGGTCTCGGAGCGCTGAGAGTACACGCTAACCCGGGGCACCACGGCGAGAGTTTGCAGGAGCGCGTTGATTCGCTCCTGTTCGGCGCTCGCAGGAGGGCCGAGCAGGATTGAGATACTTCCCGGATAACCGGCGACCAGCTGGACGAGATAGGCGCGCAGGTGCCCCTCGTCGAGCGAAAGAAGGTGCCCGAGCGCACCGTCGGGTAAGGGAACGTAGTGGGGTGCCCTCTGGAGCCTGGGTAGTGAGGCGAGCGTAAGATTACGTCCACGCAGGTAGGGCAGCCGAGGGCCGCATCCGAGCACGATGCCGGGGTGAGCGGGGAACGCGAGAAGGGCGGGGGAGGTTGCGGCGAACGCCAGATCCGCGACGGTGGGTAGATTCAAGGCCCGTTGCTCCTCTCGTTCGGCCGCCGTGCGGGTCATTGCGCGGCCCGCACGGTTTTCGGCTCGGCTTCCAAAGAAGTGCAGGAGCATGAGCAGGGAAGAGGCCGCCGACATGAGAAGCAGAAACCACAGCCCGGTCAGCAGCGCAATGGCCAGGCCCACGAGAATCGGCAGGCAAACGCTGAGTAGAATCTGCTTGAGCTTTCGAGGCTGGGCCGGGTTGACCGTGACGGGTTCAAACGGATTGCCGTCGGGGGAGTCCGCTAGGGAACCCTGAAACTTGTCGGCACCGCCCTTGGAAACGGAAGACGCCGCACGGTTGGAAGGAATCGGGCCTGAAACGCCGGGGTCTCGAAGAACGCAAAGGGACGATCCCAGAAGGAAGGGCTCGTCCCAGACAACCGGCCGTGCCCCATCGTCCCGAGTTCTCCGGATTTTACGCGCTGGAGTATTCACCGGGCGCCACAGCACACCCGAGCTATCGGCGTGGAAAGTTCCGTGAACCCCTCGTAGGAAGGGGTCTCGCAGATGCACGTGCCCGGCTTTTCCCCGTCGTCCGCGCGGGGATCTGCCCAGCGTGGTGTCCCCGCGGAGAATCGGGAAGGACTTGCCGGCGTCCGGGCCGCGTAGAACGCAGAGAAGGCTGATGGCCCGCCCGCTGTTGCCCGCACCGGTGGTATTTTCCTCTTCTCCGGAGCGTGCGCTCCGTGTAGGCAGGCTCAGATGCTTCTTACCGCTTGCGATTTGTTCTCGTAGAGCGGCGGCCAAATCGTGCTCCAGGCGTTTTTCTGCCCGGGCCAGCGTAACGTTTGCGGCCCTACCCGGTTCGCCTTCGACCCGCACGACGCGAGGGTAGGGGTGTTCTGCGGAGGTCTTGGCGCGGTCAAGAAAGTAGAGAGTCATGCCTATAGGTAAACCCATAGTGACTTAATGCTCAATATGTGCCATTTAAGATGACATAAATATTCGAATAATGCGTTTTTGCTATCTAAATATCTTAAATTCTGTGGATAACTGCATATTTGCCCGAAAGGCTACCCGGGGTGATTCTCACGATCAACCCCGGTGTGCGGCTTGTGCGCATGCGGTCGGCGGGTGTGCACACCATTCCACGAATGGTCTCTTCTGGGTAGTGAGCCTGCCTGCCCCGCAAGTGAATATTTACGCGTAAATAATTTCCCGCCCTGGTTTGCGCGGCTCCCGAAGCTCTTATCCTGAACGGCAAATAAAAATCTTCAGATGCGCGCTAATCCCGTTCATGTCCATCCGGAACCCAACGACCAATAGCGCAAAAACTCGTTCCCAAAAGTACCGAAAATCATGTCATAAGTATGCGGACCAGTTGATAAGCGGGTATCTTAGAGTATGACTATATCCATCGTGGGAGGGGCAAGGTGTGCCCCGCCCACGCGGATCGTGCCCTACCCGAACCAGCGGGGAAATGCCCGGTCTGGAAGGCGAAAACCAGCCCCGATAGGGGTCGGAGCGCCGTGATAATACAGGAGAAAACATTGACTGCTGACCTCGTAGTTGTCGGATCGGGCCTCTTTGGCCTGACCATCGCAGAACAGGCCGCCACCGAGCTGGGCCTGAAAGTCGCTCTGCTGGACCGTCGCTCCCACATTGGCGGTAACGCATACAGCGAGAAGGAGAAGCAGACCGGCATTGAGGTGCACCGCTACGGCGCTCACCTGTTCCACACCTCCAACGAGCGCGTGTGGGAGTATGTGAACCGCTTCACCGACTTCACGAACTATGTGCACCGCGTGTACACCCGCCACAACGGCATCGTGTACCCCATGCCGATTAACCTCGGTACCATCAACCAGTTCTTCAACGCCGCCTACTCGCCGGCAGAGGCAAAGGCGCTGATTGCTGAGCAGGCTGGCGAGCTGGCTGGTACCGACCCGCAGAACCTCAACGACAAGGGCATCTCCCTGATTGGTCGCCCCCTGTACGAGGCCTTCATCAAGCACTACACCGCAAAGCAGTGGCAGACCCCGCCGGAGGAGCTGCCCGCATCCATCATTTCCCGTCTGCCGGTGCGTTACACCTACGACAACCGCTACTTCAACGATAAGTACGAGGGCCTGCCGGTCGACGGCTACGCCGCTTGGCTGGAGCGCATGGCCGCACACCCGAACATCGAGGTTCACCTGAACACCGATTTCTTCGAGCCCGGCCACGAGTACTCCCGCGAGAACGTACTCGGCCAGATTCCCGTGGTTTACACCGGCCCGGTGGACCGCTACTTCGACTACGCCGAGGGCGATCTGTCTTGGCGCACCATCGACCTGGAAGAAGAAGTTCTGCCGATCGAGGACTTCCAGGGCTGCTCCGTGATGAACTACCCCGATGCTGACGTCCCCTTCACTCGTATCCACGAGTTCCGTCACTTCCACCCGGAGCGTGACTACACCAAGGACGCAACCGTCATTATGCGTGAGTTCTCCCGCTTCGCTAACAAGGGTGACGAGCCCTACTACCCGGTGAACACTGCCGTGGATCGCGAGAAGCTGCTGGCTTACCGCGACCTGGCTAAGGGTGAGGATAACGTGCTGTTCGGTGGCCGCCTGGGTACCTACAAGTACCTGGACATGCACATGGCCATCGCCTCGGCACTGTCGATGTTTGACAACAAGATCCGCCCGCACTTCACCGACGGTGCCAAGATCGAATCCGGTGGTGTGGACGCATAGTTATGGCTACTCAGACTTTGAAGACTCTGCAGCGGGTCATTTTCCCGAGCGCGGTTGAGACCGACGTCGTGCCCCTCTACGTGGATGCGGGCGTTGCAACCGGCGTTCAGCTGCCCACCCGTATCGACGGCGACGCCTCGACCTCCATCGCGGAGGCGATGAACACCTCCGGTCAGTCTGTATCGAACGCTAGCGCGAACCGTGATGCCGCGAACAGCCTGAACAGCCGCCGCTCCATCACCGTGAGCGCGGGCCAGAGCCTGTCGTTCGGTACCTATTTCAACGCCTTCCCCGCTTCGTACTGGCGCCGCTGGACCGACCTGAAGAAGGTCACCCTGAGCGTTCAGACCCGTGGCGAGGGCATGGTCATTGTGTACAAGTCCAATGGCCGTGGCGTGATCCAGCGTGTGGACGCCAAGCTGCTCTCCGGCGAGGAGACCACCACCTTCACGATGCCCCTGGCACCCTTCGGTGACGGTGGCTGGTACTGGTTCGACCTGTCAGGCACCACCGACCTCGAGCTGGTCGAGGCAAATTGGCTGGGCGATATCGAGCCCCGCGCCGACGTGAAGGCCGGCCAGGCAACCGTGCAGATTACCACCATGAACAAGGTGGAGTACTGCATCAACAACATTCGTGCGCTGGGCGAGAGCCCCGAGATTTTCGATGCCGTGCACGAGTTCCTGATTGTCGACCAGGGCACCCAGAAGGTTCAGGACCACGAGGACTTCGAAGAGGTCGTCAAGCCTCTGGCGGGCAAGTTCCGCATCATTAATCAGGGCAACCTGGGCGGTTCCGGTGGCTTCTCGCGCGGCATGTTCGAGGCCGTGAACAACGGCTCCGACTACGTGCTGCTGCTGGATGACGACGTTATCGTTGAGCCCGAGTCGATTCTGCGCATGGTGACCTTCGCAAACTACTGCAAGGAGCCCACCATCGTGGGCGCGCACATGTTTGACATGTTCGACCGCTCGGTCCTGCACGCGTTCGGTGAGGTCGTGGATCCGTGGCGTAACTTCTACGCTAAGCCGCACGAAGACATGGCGATGGGCCACAACCTGGGCCACCACAACCTGCGTAACACCCCGTGGCTGCACCGCCGCGTGGATGTGGACTACAACGGCTGGTGGATGTGCCTCATCCCGACCGCGGTCATCAAGGAGATTGGCCTGTCCCTGCCGCTGTTCCTGAAGTGGGACGACGCCGAGTACGGCCTGCGCGCTAAGGCCGCGGGCTTCGCGACCGTGTCCTTCCCCGGCGCCGGCGTGTGGCACGTGTCCTGGACCGATAAGGACGATTCCGTCGGCTGGCAGGCTTACTACCACGAGCGTAACCGTCTCATCACGGCCCTGTTGCACTCTCCCTTCGACAAGGGTGGCCGCGTGCTGCTGGATTCGCTGTTCCTTGACGTCAAGCACACCCTGTCGATGCAGTACTACACAGAGGCCGGCCGTCTGCTGGCTCTCGAGGACCTGCTGTCGGGCCCCGATCACCTGCACCCCTCGCTCTCGAAGCGTCTGCCGGTGATTCGCGCGATGGCTAAGGAGTACCCGGAGTCTCAGGTGAAGCCGAACGTGGATGACTTCCCGGCTATCCAGTCGAAGAAGCCGCCGTTCCGCGGTCGCCGCTCCTTCGCATCCCCCGGCTACAAGAAGCTTGCTTCGTGGACCGCGAAGACCGTGGGTCGCCAGCTCTTCAAGCCCGTGAGCGAAGAAGCGAAGGCGCATCCGCAGATTCAGCTGAACTACGGTGAAACCAACTGGTGGACCCTGTCGAAGTTCGACTCGGCTCTGGCCACGAACGCTGAGGGTACCGGTCTCTTCTGGTACCGTCGTGACCCCGAGCAGCTGAAGTCGAAGCTGATTCACGCCGCGAAGCTGCACGCTCAGCTGGTGACCGGCTGGGAGAAGCTGCGCGACCTGTACCGTTCGAAGGCCGCAGAGGTTGCCTCCTACGATGCGTGGGCTAAGACCTTTGCTGAGCATACGGATTCTGAGCTGACCCGATGAGCGATTTGAAGTCTGTTCCCCTGAAGGCGCCCGGTCGCGGCCGCGGCATTCTGGATGCGATGAAGAATCGCTACCTGCTTCGACTGCTGGTCGATAAGGAAATCCAGGTCCGCTACCGCGGCTCGGTGCTGGGTATTTTGTGGTCGTACATTAAGCCGGGCGTGCAGTTCCTGGTGTTCTACATTGCCATGGGTCTTTTCCTTGGCCTGGAACGCGGTATGCACAACTATGCGGTGTACCTATTCTCGGGCATGATTGCCATTAACTTCTTCTCGGAGGGGTTCGGCAACGGTGCCCGCGCCATGGTGGTTAACAGCGCTCTGATTCGCAAGATTTACCTGCCGCGTGAGTTGTTCTCGCTGTCGACGGTGTGGGTGGCTCTGGTGCATTTTGTGCCGCAGATTGTGGTCATGCTCCTGGCGTGTTTTGCGGTGGGTTGGCATCCGTCCGCGTTGGCTTTCGGGTCGATTCTGGCGGGCATGCTCATCGTGATGCTGCTGTCCTATGGTCTGGGTCTGATTTTCGGTGTGGCTAACGTGTTCTTCCGAGATTCGGAGAACATTGTGGACATGCTGCTGATGGTGGCTACCTGGTTCTCGCCGGTGCTGTACTCCTGGACCATGGTGCGTGACACCCTGTACCCGTGGGTGTTCAACGTGTTCATGATTAACCCGCTGACCGTTGCGGTGGAGCTGTTCCACTATGGCTTCTGGCATCCGACGCTCCGTCCTGAGGATTTGGCGCTTCCTGCTTCGCAGGTGGTTCCGCATCTCTTCAGCTTCTGGACTCCGATTGCCATTGGTATTTCTCTGCTGACCGTTTTGATTGGTGATTTGCTCTTCCGTAAGTTTGAGGGCAACTTCGCCCAGGAGCTCTGATTCTGTGGATATTAAGAAGCTTGAGTTCCCGCCGGTGAGCCCGGACGCTCCCGTGGTGATTCACGTGGAGAATTTGGTGAAGCGCTTCGTTCTGCGCCACACCCGTTCGATGAAGGAAGCTTTTGTGTGGCTGATTAAGGGCCGCAAGGGTGATCTTTCGGAGAAGTTCAATGCGCTCAACGGCGTGAGCCTGGATATTCGTCAGGGCGAGCGTGTGGCTCTTCTGGGTCTGAACGGCTCAGGTAAGTCCACGCTGCTGAAGATGATTTCTGGCGTGATGCGCGCCGATGAGGGTGAGGTTCTCACTCGCGGCAATATTGCGGGTCTGATTGAGGTGGGCGCTGGTTTCCACCCGGATCTGACTGGTCGCGATAATGTGTACCTCAACGGCGCGATTTTGGGTATGACCAAGGATGAGATTGAGGCTTCCTTCGATTCGATTGTGGATTTCGCTGAGATTCACGACTTTATCGATACCGAGGTGAAGTTCTACTCTTCGGGTATGTACCTGCGTCTGGCGTTCTCGGTTGCGGTTCATACGAACCCGGATATCTTCCTGGTGGATGAGATTCTTGCGGTGGGCGATGAGCCGTTCCAGAAGAAGTGTATTGCGAAGATTCAGGAGCTGTGCTCTGCCGGTAAGACTCTTGCCGTGGTGAGCCATGACCTGGATTTGGTTTCTAAGATTTGTGACCGCGGCGTGGTGCTGGAACACGGTAACCTTCGATTCGACGGCCCGATTAAGGAGGCCGTGAAGGTAATTCGCGGCGGTGACTAAACGCTAAGCGTCATGGTGAAGGGGCGTGTATTCCCGTGAGGGGAGTGCACGCCCCTTTGCCGTGCCCTGTCACTGCGCTCTTTCGTTGCGGGGTTATCGGCTCGTGAGGGACAGTGCGGATGGTCCTGGCCAAATCCGCGATGTGGATAAAGCACCAAATGTTACGCACGTATTCGTGGTAGGAAGATGGGCTGGACGCTAGATGCTGCAAGCTACCTCCCAAGGGCGGAAAAGAATACTTGCGGCGATTGACTAGGGCGTTTGTACTGATCCGGGTATTCCCCGCGTAGAAATGGCGCATATCACGATAGAAAATATCGAAAAACTACACCTGTAAATATTAAGTAGCGAAATATATAGTTTTGATAAATTTGATGCCCTGTGGCTAGGATGATGGAAGTAATAGGTTACAGTCGCAAAGTTGCATGTAACGCCACCACACACCGCAGCATCGGATTATTTCAATGGAGAACACCGTTCCGAATACCAAAATGGAACACCTGGCTCTACTTGAGGAGAACATTCGCAAGGCCATGCGCCGTCGCAACCTGGACCCTCGAGAGGACCGGGATGCCGTACGCGCGCTCATCGGTGAATGTTTGGACGAATATGAGCAGAAGCGCACCCGCGTCTCCCTGCCCGATGTGGGGGAGCGGAGCGTCGTCATCCAGCGGCTCCACGATGAAATCTGCGGTTTCGGGGTCATCCAGCCCTTCCTCGATGATGAGAGCGTTGAGGAGATCTGGATTAACTCGCCCGATGAAATCTTCATCGCGCGCAACGGCGAAAGCGAGCTCACCGGCCTGCATCTGAGCCCCCGGGCCATCAACAGCCTGCTGGAGCGCATGCTCAAGCCCTCGGGCCGTCGCCTGGACCTTTCCTCTCCCTTCGTGGATGCCTCCCTGCCGGATGGCTCCCGCCTGCACGCGGTAATCCCGGATATCACCCGCAGGCACACGAGCATCAACATCCGTAAGTTCGTGGTGCGGGCCCGCCGCCTGCCCGATTTGGTCCGCGTGAACTCCCTGAGCGCCGGCGCGGCGTCCCTGCTGCATGCGGCGGTGGAGAGCGGCATGAATATCCTCGTCTCGGGTGCAACCCAGTCGGGCAAGACCACGATGCTCAATTGCCTATCTGCATCGATTCCGCCGCGGGAACGCGTGGTCACCTGCGAAGAGATTTTTGAGCTATCCGTGCCGCTGCGAGATGTGGTGGGCATGCAATGCCGTCAGCCGAACCTTGAGGGTACCGGTGCCATTGAGCTGCGCCGCCTGGTCAAGGAGGCCCTGCGTATGCGCCCGGACCGCATCCTCATTGGCGAGGTACGCGAGGCAGAATCTCTGGACATGCTGATTGCGCTCAACGCGGGTCTGCCCGGCATGTGCACGATTCACGCGAACTCGGCACGCGACGCCGTGACAAAGATTTGCACCCTGCCGCTGCTGGCGGGCGAGAATATCTCCTCCTCATTCGTGGTGCCCACCGTGGCGTCCTGCTTTGACATCGTGGTGCATTGCGGCCGCGATTCGCGAGGGCAGCGCCGGGTCGAGGAGATTAGCATGCTCGGCGGTCGTGTCGAGGACGGGGTGATTGAGATGTCGCCGCTATTTGTGCGACGTGATGGGCGCATGGTCTGCGTGGCCCTGGAACTGCCGAACGCCGAACGTTGGGTACGTGCGGGACATCGTCCCGAACAGGTGCTGGCCCTCGCGAAAGCGGGGCAGTGATGCCGCTTTTCCTCAGCCTGATTTTGGGGTTGGGCGTCTGCCTGATTTATCTTTCCTGCTTTCCTGATAACGGCAAGCCACCGAAGCCGAGTAATGACCCGGCGCTGGTTGTGGCGTTGCGTAAGGCGGGTATGCATTCGCTGACTCCTCGCACGTTCATGTGGGTGAGCGTCGCCAGCGGTGTGAGCGCGTCGGTTCTGCTGCTGATGCTTACTCAGCTTTTGCCGCTAGGTCTGCTGGGCCTGATTGGTGGTTTTGCGGCGCCTCGTGTGATTGTGAATCATCGCGCCCGTGCCGCGGATGCACGCATCTGGCAGCTGTGGCCGGATGCCGTCGACCACCTGCGTTCGGCGATTCGTGCGGGCCTCTCCCTGCCGGAGGCACTGATTCAGCTCTCCTACCGCGGCCCGGAGGAACTTCGCGGGGCCTTCGCCCATTTTTCGCGTGACTATCGCGCCTCGGGTGAGTTCGTACCCTCGCTGAACCGTCTGAAGGAATACCTCTCTGACCCGGTGGCGGACACCATCATTGAGGCTCTCAAAATTGCTCGCGAGGTGGGAGGCTCTGACCTGGGCAAGCTGCTGGGCACGCTCAGCGATTTTCTGCGCGATAATGCCCGCACCCGCTCGGAGCTTCTGGCCCGCCAATCCTGGACAGTGAATGCGGCCCGGCTCTCGTGCGTGGCCCCCTGGTTCGTGCTCTGCCTGATGGCTACGCAGCCGGCGGCGCGCATGGTGTACAACTCCTTTGCCGGGGCCGTGCTCATGATGGCCGGGGCGACGGTTTCGCTGGCCGCCTATCGTCTGATGCTTCGCATCGGTGAGCTTCCGCGCGAACGGAGGGTCTTCGGATGAACCTTCCCATTGTGTTTGCCCTGTTGCTGGCGGCCGGCCTGGGCCTGATTCTTTCGTCGGTTCTGAATACTCGAAGCGTTTCCTTCGCCGATCGCGTGGCGTCGCAGTTGCGCGGTGAGACTCTGCGTGAGTCGCTGTTGAAGGAGCAGGAGCGCCGTGAGCCGAGCCTGCTGGAGGCGATTTCGGCGTTCTGCGCGCCGCTTCTGCGTTCGCTGTCTTCGTCGCTGAGCGGCTCGTCGCTGAGCGATAGTTCGGTACAGGAGCGTCTGCGTCGTGCTGGTTCTTCGCAGAGTGTGAGCGCGTTTCGTGCTGAGCAGCTGCTGTGGGCTCTTGCCGGTGTGACCGTCATGAGTGCCTTGACCGTCATTGGCGTGGTGCAGGAGCGTTTCTCCATCCTGGTGGCTCTTATGCTGGTGCTGGTGAGCGGTTTGAGCGGCTTTCTGGCGCGTGACTGGTGGCTGGGTGAGGCGGTGACTAAGCGTGAGAAGCAGCTGGTTGCTGAGTTCCCGGCGCTGGCGGAGATGATGGCTCTGTCGGTGACGGCGGGCGAGTCGGCGCTGGCGGCTTTGGAACGTATCTGTTTGACCTCTCGCGGCGAGTTGGCTCGTGAGTTTTCTGAGATTTTGGCGCAGACCCGCACCGGCGTTTCACTACTGAGCGCGCTGCAGGAGTTCGCGGAGCGTACTCGCGTTCCGGCGTTGAGCCGCTTCGTTGAGGGTATTGCTGTTGCGATTGAGCGCGGTACCCCTCTGGCTGATGTGTTGCGTGCGCAGGCTCAGGATGTGCGCGATAACGCTAAGCGTGAGCTGATGGAAACAGCCGGTAAGAAGGAGATTGCGATGCTCGCCCCGGTGGTGTTTTTTATCCTGCCGCTGACCGTAATTTTTGCGGTCTTCCCGGGCCTGTCGCTCATGCGTTTGAACTTTTAGATTTTGCGGCGGGTACACACCGTACCGGCCGCACCGCGGCGGGCGGGGCTGATTGCCCGGCGCGCCGCACCAACCACACACTACACCCTTTGATAGAAGGAGAAAATCATGTTCCGTCGTTTCCGCACCACCCTCACCGTGCTGATTGCCCTGGCTATCGCATCCGTGCTGGCTCTGCGCCTGAAGAACAAGCAGGATGATCCCGAGCGCGGCGACGTGCCCGGCTGGGTCATGATTACCATGATGAGCGCCGTGCTGGTTGCCGCTATCCTGGCGATTGCTCAGCCCGCTCTGACCAAGATGTTCAACGACGCGATTGCTCTGGTTCACCAGTAATGCCTAAGCCCCACATCGCTTCTGAGCTGACTGCCGCTGAGCTATCCTCCGCGGAATATTCTGTGGAGGAGAGCGAGCGCGGTGACGCCAGCACGGAATTCGTCATGGTCGGTGCGCTGTTGGTGTTGCTGACCATGGCGATTCTGCAGGTTTCTTTCGCCCTGTATGCACGAACCATGTTGGTGGATGCTGCGGCGGCTGGGGCACGGTACGGTACGATGCGTGACCGCACTCCGCAGGAGGGCATGGAGCGTACCCGTCAGATGATTGAGGGGGTTCTTCCGTCCTCGTATGCTGAGAATATTTCGTACCGTCAGAGTAGTGATTCTACGGGCGTGCGCACTTTGGAGGTGACGGTGAAGTCGCCGTTGCCGGTGCTGGGTCCGTGGGGTTTTCCGGATTCTATTGAGGTGAAGGGGCATGCGATTTATGCGGAGCAGCGTTCCGGTGATTAGTGGCTTTTCGCTTCGACAGCGGGTGAAGGAACGCCTGAAGAGCCGCTCTGATCGGCCTCTTTCTGAGCAACACGACTCTGAAGAGGGCAGCGCCATTGTAGAGTTCCTGGGTTTGGGCATTACTCTGCTCATCCCGGTGCTCTACGGCATTCTGACGATTTTCAGCTTGCAGTCTTCGGTGATGGCAGCTCATGCGGCGAGCGCCCAGGTGGTGCTGTATGTGCAGGAGCAGCCGCAGGACTCGTCGGTTGGCCCGGATTTGGCTCAGCGTTTGGCGGTGCATGCTGCCGCGGATTACGGGGTTGAGCCTTCCGATGTGAGCGTGTCGTTGAGCTGTGCGTCGGGGGAGTGTGTCTCGGGTACGAAGGCGTACGCCACGGTGACGGTTCAGGCGCGTCTGCCGCTTCTGCCTTCGTTTATGGGTGGCGGCGTGATTCCGGTGAGTTCTCATGCGACGAGTTGGGGGTCTGGTCATGCTGATTCCTAATGGTTCGCTGGCTCGTGTCAACATGAAGATTCGAGCCCGTGCGCAGACCCGGGCGCTCGCCGCTGACCCGATCGCCTCAGGCCGCCTCGCCGCTGACCCGATCACCTCGGGCCCGGAAGAGGGCAGCATTGCCCCGCTGATTGTGGGCATGCTGGCGTTGCTTCTGCTCATCGGTTCGGTGACGGTGGCGATTACGGGTGCCTATCTGCAGACTCAGCATCTGCAGGATATGGCGGACGCTCAGGCGAACTCGATTACCCGCACGATGCGCACTCCGGATGAGGCGAGTGGTTCGGCGGCGTGGGAGTATGCGAGCGCGTACCTGGCTGAGGTTCAGCCGGGGCAGGATTTTCATGCGTTGCGTCTGGAGAACGTGTCCGTGGATTCTGATCACAGTGTGCACGTGTACCTGTCGGCTCGTATTCGTCCGCCGCTACTGTCGATTCTGGTGCCTGATGGTATTGAGGTAACAGCTCACGGTTCGTCGCGTTTGAAGACGAGCCAGGGTCCCTCCACCGATTAGTGCGTCCATCAACGGCGCACGGGCATATCGGCACGGGTATATCGGCTCACTCGCTTATTGGCGTGTTGTGAGCCTCCTAGACTGCGAGGGCGCATCCGCAAGGTAGTGTAACGGCTAGCGGATGCGCCCTCGTTTTATGCCCTTTTTAGGTCTTCGTTGCGCGGGTTCTGCCCTCTGCCTGCCTTATCCTTCTGTGCTGTGGGCTGTTGGGGGCTGTAACGGCGGGACTTTCTGGCCGTTTCGCGATAGTGTTAAAAGCTATGGCATCCTTCGATTTTTCCGCTGAGATTAAAGAGCTTCGCGCTATCTTTGCCTCGATTGCCGCAGTGAGCGACATCGAGGGGATTGAGCGCGCCATTGAGGACCTGTCCGAACAGGCCGCCGCCCCCGACCTCTGGGATGATGTTGAGCATGCCCAGAAGGTGACGAGTGCCCTCTCCTACAAGCAGGCGGAGCTGAATCGTCTGCGCTCGTTGTCCTCTCGCATTGACGATGTTGAGGTGATGGTGGAGCTTGCCGAGGCCGAGGATGCTGAGACCGCCGCCGAACTACTGGCAGATGCGCAGGAGGAATGCGGCCAGATCCGCGCCAAGCTGGAGGAGCTTGAGGTGTTGGTGTTGCTATCGGGTGAGTACGATCAGCGTGAGGCTGTGGTGACGATCCGTTCGGGTGCCGGTGGCGTGGATGCTGCTGATTTCGCGGAGATGCTGCTGCGCATGTACCTGCGTTGGGCGGAGAAGAACGGCTACCCGACGAAGGTGCTGGACACCTCCTACGCTGAGGAGGCGGGCCTGAAGTCGGTGACCTTCGAGGTGAACGCGCCGTACGCTTTTGGCCGTCTGTCGGTGGAGGCGGGTACTCACCGCCTGGTGCGTATTTCGCCGTTCGATAATCAGGGCCGCCGCCAGACCTCCTTTGCGGCGGTTGAGGTGATTCCTCTGATTGAGCAGACGGATGCTATTGAGATTCCCGAGTCTGAGATTAAGGTGGATGTGTTCCGCTCGTCGGGCCCGGGTGGTCAGTCGGTGAATACGACGGATTCGGCGGTGCGTATGACTCACTTGCCGACCGGTATTGTGGTGTCGATGCAGAATGAGAAGTCGCAGTTGCAGAACCGTGCGGCGGCTTTGCGTGTGCTGCAGTCTCGCCTGTTGCTGTTGCGTAAGGAGCAGGAGGATGCGAAGAAGAAGGAGCTTGCCGGTGATATTAAGGCAAGCTGGGGTGACCAGATGCGCTCCTATGTTCTGCATCCGTACCAGATGGTGAAGGATCTGCGTACCGGCTATGAGGAGGGTAATACCTCTAATGTTTTGGATGGCGGTTTGAACGCCTTTATTGATGCTGGTATTCGCTGGCGTGCTTCGGGGCGCGCGGCTGAAGACAGCTAAGACGTGAAGGATTGAGTAATGGCTCAGAAAAAGAAGAAAGACGCAAAGAAAGACCCGAATAACGCGATTATTGCCCAGAATAAGAAGGCTCGCCACAACTACAACATCGTGGATACCTATGAGGCGGGCATCGTTCTGCTGGGCACCGAGGTGAAGTCTCTGCGTGATGGTGGAGCGTCCATTGTGGATGGTTTCTGCCAGGTGACCGATCACGAGTTGTGGCTCGAGGGTATTCATATTGCGGAGTACGGTTACGGTACGTGGACGAACCACGCGGCTCGTCGTCGCCGTAAGTTGCTGCTGCATCGTTCTGAGATTAATAAGCTGGCGCAGAAGCTGAAGGAGACCGGTTACACGGTGGTTCCGTTGAAGCTGTACTTCTCGAACGGCCGCGCGAAGGTTGAGATTGCCCTGGCGACCGGTAAGCGCGAGTATGATAAGCGTCAGGCTTTGCGTGAGCGTCAGGATGACCTGGAGGCGCGCCGCGCGATGCGTTACCGCAACCTCGGCTAGGGACTGGCGCATCGCTCTTCTCTCCCTCGGGAAGGGTGGGTGCCCCTACCTATAATGGTAGGTGGATAGTGCGCCGACCGGATGCTGTCTACAATTCCAAGCTCCGTCGTGCGCCGCCACAAACTATATCTATGTAAGGAGATCGATATGTCTGAGTCCTCGAACGTTCAGCCGTTGCCCGAAGACACCGCTTCCGCACCGGTGCAGGAAGCGGCGGAGCGCACCCCGCATCCTGTTGCGGAACAGAAGCTGAGCTCGGGGCTGGCTATCGCCTCCTTGGTATGCGGCATTTTGGGTATTCTGACCGGTATTTTTATCTACGGTGTTGCTCTCGGCTTGGCCGGTATTGTGCTGGGCATTGTTGCGCTGGTTCAGGTGCGTCGAGGCGCTGCTTCCGGTAAGGGCCTGGCGATTGGCGGTATCGTGACCGGTGTCGTGAGCTTCGTGGTGACCGCGGTGACCATCGCGGTCATCGTGCTGAACGCCATGATGGGTCAGGAATGCATCAACAACGGTCACGAGACGTCCGATGGTGGTTACGTGTGCACCCTGGGCGGTCACGAGCAGACCCTGAGCCCCTCGGAGTACAAGAACCTGAGCCGTTTCTAGGGCAGACGGTGCTGCCTCCTCACGGGGATAGCGCGCGCACTGGCTCCGAAGCATATTTGCTGGATGGAGGGCGTGGCGGCTCTCCTGATGAAAAAAATGCGTGATATGTGGTCAAAGAGCGGCTTGTTTATATAATTGTGGGTAAGGCTTGGCGCTACGTAGCGCGTTGAGCGAGATGAAACTGTTCACTGCAACTGTGAAAGAAAGAATGACAGATGTCTGAGAATAACTACGGAAACCCCCAGGGGAACGCGCAGAACCCCTATGCTGCTCAGCAGCCTGCTTCTTCCCAGCAGAACGACGCGTACGGCCAGTCCTCCTACAATCAGTCCTCGTACGGTCAGGATTCGTCCGCTCAGGGTTCCTACGGCCAGAACTCGTATGGCCAGAACCCCTACAACCAGTCCTCGTACGGTCAGGAGAGCCAGAACCAGTTCGGCCAGTACGGCCAGGACTCCTCGGCTCAGCAGTCTTCCCAGTACGGCCAGGGTTACCCCCAGCAGGGCCAGCCGGGTGAGTACAACAACTACCAGTACCAGCAGAACTCCTACCAGCAGCCCGGCCAGGATCTCTACAACTACGGCCAGCAGGGCAACTACCCCTACCAGGCATCGAAGAAGACCCCGGCTCTGGCTATCACCTCGATGATTCTCGGTATTGTTGGTCTTCTGACCGGCTTCTTTGCAATCGGCCTGCTCTTTGGCATCGCTGCCGTTGTTCTGGGTATCATCTCGCTGAAGCAGACCAAGGCTGCCGGCGCGGGTCAGGGCTTCGCAATTACCGGTATCATTACCGGTGCTCTGGCCTTTATCTTCGGTCTCATTATGGTCTTTGTCTATATCTTTGCCTTCCAGACCATGCAGAAGTGCGCCGAGGTTGGTACTAGCGACGGTCACGGCCACGTGGTCTGCCAGATTGGTGACGATCCGGACGACCTGATGACCGTCCCGGCACGTTAATAAACTTTAGAACGCCACCTGACGAGCGCGTTAGGGGAGGGGCGGAGTCTCAGATTTTCTGAGGCTCCGCCCCTCCCTTCGTATTCGGGGAATCTCTATGCTGGGGACAGACACTCGGCGTGTGCACGTCGTCTGGGGAGGCCTCGAGGGACTTGCGCCCGTTCGGGTGTCTCAGATATACTGAATCTCTACCGTGTTTGAATGGCACCACAGCGTCTAGGTACGCTGAGGAAAACTTTCAGAGGACGGTGGGCTTTTTGATAAAAGCATAGGGGGATGATCGGTTTCGACGATGTGAGTTGAGATGGGTGAAGCGTGCCGAGGATGCAGGGTTATCTCGTTAACGCCCTCTGCAAAAAATTAAGTGCAGAATCTAAGCGCACTGACTTCGCACTCGCTGCCTAAGCGCGAGTTGCCGTCTGTCGGCCTGAGCATGCCTTTGGCTCAGTTACCGGCATCGACTTAAAAGGCCACTGCTGCTAGCCCTTGTTGCGGGGGTTAGCGGGACTTTTACGTGACTAGGTTCGTCGGTATATGTGTTTATGCAAGTACCGGAGCCGAAAAGTAGCGTTCGCATAAACTGCGCACGGAGAAGCCCCGTTGACGCCACATCGGACCGGGGTTCGATTCCCCGCATCTCCACGATCTCCCAACCGCCCGCTATCCCGTATGGGGTGCGGCGGTGATTATCGGTTCCAATCCAGAGGAAGAACCGCGGTAGGTTTCTACCACCCGGCAGGACGCCCCACGGCGTCACCTGCCGGGTATTTTTATGCCCAATTGCGAGTCTATATTGCCGCTCCGTTCTGGGGTGTGCCGGCGTGCCCGTGGGCGCTCAGGTGACCGCATTGTAATGAGAACGCCATCAGAGAAGACGACTCACATGTCGTTGACTTCGAGGGTTGTTCTCTCTCCCCATTCGTTCGAGGGTTGATATTGGGGTAGCTGGTCCTCATTCAGAGACTACCTCCCTGACGAAATCGAGGATAAAAGACACAGCTGACTCGACAAGGATGTGTGCTACTTAGATAGGGCTGTCTATGAGCGAAATGCACGCTTCGAGTACAGCACCGTCGATGTCCCGGATAGTAAGGTTTTCATCTTTGCATTGCTATGAACTTCAGCCCGATATCCGTCACCCACATGGTGATTTGGGTCTTGCCTCCCCGCTAGAAGTATTTGATATCGATAATGTTGTCAATGATGATACACTCAGGTGGTTGGACACCGACTATGGAACAGGTTCTGAGTCATACAGAGCCCAACAGGCTCCAATGTTCCTAGGGGGCCGAAATCGACCGTTTATGAACACATCTATGACTCTGAAAGGGTAGAAGTGGCTAGACAAACAAAATCAGTTGAACCTCAAATCGCTGACCTATGCAACCGTTGGATGCACGATATGGGGTTGGACTACAAACTCGAGCAAGGCTCTCTCAATGAGGAGATTGACAAAGCTCTCGCTGAGTATGAGTCTAAGATGGGTGGAGCGGGCGGGAATCGTCCAGATGCAAAACTGCTACTTACCGATAGCACAGGCAAGCACTGGCCTATCCTGATTGAGTACAAGGGACAGCGTGACAAGCTCGTTAAGCTTGACGGACAAGCTCATGTCGCCAATCGGAAACGCAAGGGCGAACCTGACTACCGAAATATCGCAACATTCGCGGTTAACGGAGCCGTTCAC
Organism: Rothia sp. SCPM-O-B-18226 (M350); assembly: GCF_058213595.1. NCBI lineage: Bacteria > Bacillati > Actinomycetota > Actinomycetes > Micrococcales > Micrococcaceae > Rothia > Rothia sp. SCPM-O-B-18226 (M350). The sequence continues at coordinate 754,138 of NZ_JBYQJS010000001.1, forward strand.
TACGCGAATGCTCTGCTCCACTTCACTGGGTATACGGATATTATCGCCATCGGTGTGACCGGATACCTCGACCCAGATGTTGGCACCTTGCGCCATGAAATCGGTGTCTACTACGTTTCGAAGTCGAACCTGGGTGTTGGTCAAAAGGTCTCAGATTATAGCGATCTGAGCTTCCTTAGCCCCGAGCATTTCGACACCTTCATCAAACGAGTCAAGCAACTGTCTCTCACGCAGCGCGAACTTGAGGCTCTGCGCGAAAAGCGCGAGGGCGAGATTGCCGCCAGCCTCACCAAACTCAACAACGACATCTACCAGAACGAGAAGGGTATCGGGGAGTCGGACCGGGTCTATCTGGTGGCTGCGTCGATTATTGCCACGCTTGGCATTCCCGGCCATGTTGCACCACTGGACAAGAGTGAACTCAAGTCGTCAACTGAGGACGGTAGTCGCGATGGAGACATCATTATTCGGAAGATTCGGGCGTTCTTGAAGCACAAGAATCTGCCTGAAGATAAGCAGCGGTTCGTGGAGAGCACGTTGTCGAATGTGCTGCTGCAAGAGCGGATCAACAAGCCAGAGAACGGAGAGAGTCAGCTCCGGCGTATCTTCTTCAAGATTATCGATGACCTGGGAATTTACTACAAGATTGGCCTGACCACTGATTTCACTGGTCGCTTGTTCAACGAAATGTACTCATGGCTCGGGTTTAGCCAGGACAGCCTCAACGATGTGGTGTTGACACCATCGTATGTGGCGACGCTGTTGGTAAGGCTAGCACGTGTCAACAAGGACTCGCACGTATGGGATTTCGCTACTGGCTCTGCTGGGCTATTGGTTGCTGCGATGAATGAGATGCTTGCGGATGCGAAGAGGTCCAGCAAGTCTCCCGAAGAATTGGCTCAAAAGGAAGCTGGCATCAAGGCGAAGCAGCTGCTGGGCATTGAAATCTTGCCTAGCGTCTATATGCTTGCCGTCCTCAACATGATTCTTATGGGCGATGGGTCCTCGAACATCCTCAACAGAGACTCTCTTAAAGAATTCGACGCTGAGGACGTTCAGTTCCCGGCAGATGCGTTCATTCTCAACCCACCATATTCGGCACCTGGCAACGGCATGGTCTTTGTGGAAAAGGCGTTGTCGATGATGAACCGGGGGTATGCTGCGGTCATTATTCAAGGGTCCGCAGGCTCTGGGAAGGCCGCGGATTACAATCGGAGGATTCTCACCCATTCCACGCTACTGGCTAGTATCAAAATGCCTATCGACTTGTTCCTTGGCAAGGCAAGCGTTCAGACCTATATTTACGTCTTCCGCGTCGGTGAAGCACACCACTCGGATGATGTGGTCCGCTTCATTGACTTCACTGAAGATGGGTATGCGCGGTCAAACCGTAAGAAGGCCAGTGTGAATCTGAGAGACGTCGACCATGCTGCGGAGCGTTACGCAGAACTGGTCGACGTGGTGCGCTATGGGGAAAAGAAGCTCCAGCACATTCGCCCGCAAGACTTTTTTGAAGGCACCATTGACCCGACCAATGGGGCTGATTGGAATCAGAGCGCGCCCATTGACATCACTCCTACGTTGGAAGACTTCAAGAAGACTGTATCCGACTATCTCGCATGGGAAGTTTCAACTCTCTTGAAGAACATGAACCTGGAGGACGATCGCCTGGGAAAATAGATACCTCACTGCGTGCAAAGTTGGAAAGCGCACAGTGGGGGGAATTCAGAATCGGAGACCTTTTCAATATTCACCCAACCCGTGCTTACAAGCTGACAAACGGAGAGCTTTTTTCTCCAGTCGGTCGTATACCAGTGGTGACTAATTCTTCATCGAATAATGGAATAACAGGGTTCTCCACTTTACCTCCGACCGAGGTAGGACCGATGCTGACTTTTAGCGACACCACTACGGGGGATTGCATTTTTGTTCAGCCGCGCCCATTTATTGGATACCCGCATATTCAAGGGATGTACCCGGTGGAACAGCCTGACGAGTGGGATTGTGCTTCGCTTCTCTTTGTAGCTGCCCTCATGCGTAAGGCTGCACGTGGCCGCTTCAGCTACGGGAACAAGTTCACCAGAGATGCTGCTCGTGATATGCAAATTATGCTGCCGTGCAAGGGCGACAAGAGCATTGATTTTCAAGCGATGAGGTATATTGTCGCCGAGCTGGAGGCTCGGCATATCGCCGAGCTGGAGGCTTATCTTTCTTCCGCTGGACTCTCTGATTGCACTCTTGATGAGGTCGATTATGGAGCTTTATCTGCCCTCGCTTCGGCTGACTGGACTTCCTTCAACCTCAAGCAGCTTTTTGGTCCATCCACACGCGGTAAACGACTCAAGTCTGCGGACCGGACGGTGGGGGATTTGCCATTTGTGACAGCAGGCGAGTCTGATACGGGTGTTTCAGCCTTTATCGGCAATGATGTGCAGGTGTTCCCGGCTGGGTCATTCACCATCGACATGTTTGGTTCCGCTAAGTTCCGTAACTATAGCTACGGCGGTGACGACCATGTAGCGGTAGTGCACACAGAAAATCTCACGCGCAATGTCGCAATCTTTGTTACTGGTGCGGCACATAAGGCAGCCCACACAGGGGCATTTGATTATGGGCGGAACTTCTACGCGAAGGACGCCGACGCGCTGGATATTTCTTTGCCAGTAAAGGACGGCAAGCCTGACTGGGAACTCATGGATGCCGTTATTGGTGCAACCCACAAGCTGGTGGTGCAGGGAGTATCTGAATTCGCTGCCCACGAGATTGAGGCGAGTAGGAAAATCACCGGTTTGGGCGTTGAATGATTGCGGTAACATTCCTTTCGGAACAGTCCGGTGAAACCTCGATTGGTGATGCGCTCAATCGAGGAGTAAAGCCATGAAAATCGGACACATCAGAACCTCAAAAGCTCGCCAGAGTCAATCGATTGATGCTCAGTGTGAGGCAGTAATTGCCGCTGCGCTAGCTGTTGCAGCAGTGTCCTGCGCTCTCACTCTTTAACCTGGGAGAGGTCCAATGCGTACGAAGAATATATTTACACTAGGATTTTTTCTCACTATTGTTCCGGTGTTCTGGGTGATTATCTCATTTGCCAGAGACGGGGAGTTCTTTAATCCAGTATCAATTCTAAGTGCAATTTTAGGAGGTCTTTTGGTCACTTTTGCAGCCAGAAGGACGCTTGAGAGTGATTCAAAGTTCCCTAAGGGACCCCCTAAAGGACCTAGTGTGTAAAACATCGCTTAGAAGTTTCTAAGAGGACGAACCGCGGTAGCTTTCTACCACCCGGCAGGACGCCCCACGGCGTCACCTGCCGGGTCTTTTTTATACCCGCTGCGGGGCGAATGTGCGACCGTATCGTAACGAGAACGTCACGTAAGAAGACGTAGAGAGAGCTCATGACGTAGTATCAAAGGGTAGATATTGTTCCGACGCCGCGACGCTTGAGCCTTCGTAGCCGTATGATGAACGATAGAGAGCCAATGGATACCCACGTTGCCGGGGGCTCTCGGAGCGTACCGTCACGCCCCGGAGCTCGGCGACACCCGAACAAGGACACACCATGGATAACCAGAACCCCACCCCCGCTTCCGGCGGCACCCAGGGCGGATTCGCCGCGGCATCGAACAATAGCGCTCCCTACAGCGCTTCGCAGGCTCAGCCTGGAGGACCCGGCGCCGCTCCCTCCTTCCAGCCCGCCTACGGCGCTCCGAACGGTCAGCCCGGCGCACCCGCGGGAGTGGCTATCGCACCCGCCGCGTACCCCGAGCGTGACGATACCTACCGTCGTATCCCGGCCGAGTACACCGTCCCCGAAGAATACCGCCGCCCCTACGGCGACGCCACCAGCGATTTCCGCGGCCCCGGCTACTACTACTCCATCGGTGCCTTCTGCTCCGGTCTGGGAACCCTGGCGCTCGCCATCTACGCCTGGATGGTTGTGGGTCTGCGTGCCCTCGAGATGAGCGAGATGAGTAGCCGCGGCTACCGTTCCAGCTCGCTAGCCTACGACTCGACTTCTGTCGTCGGTCTTTTCCTGACGGGCCTGATTCCTGCCGGTATTGCTATCTGGCTGGCCATCTACTCCGCGCAGGTCAATAGCGGCCACGTCACCAAGTACACCTCGAAGATGAACACCTTCAACATCTTCGCCTATGTCCTTGCAGGCCTGAGCATTCTGGCCTTGGTGGGCGTTCTATTCGTCGCTCTCTAAGAACGCGATATAACACAGGAAGGCGGCGGCACCCCGTATTGGGGTGCCGCCGCCTTCGCCGTATGCGCTACTCCGCCGAGATAAGTCCGGCGGGAGAAGGAGGCCTAACCCTCCGTGTTAAGGATTTGGAGGACCTGTTCCTGAACCGCTGCGGTATTACTGGCCACCAGCGAGACCGTCTCGGACGCACCGGCGTGCTCGGGCAGGTTGCCCTCGAGGGTAGAGGCAACGCCGCCAGCCTCACGGATGATGGGGAGGAGAGCCGCCACCTCGAAGAAGGAAAGGGTCGGATCTACCACGGTATCCACGGCCCCCTCGGCGAGCAGGCACGCCGACCAGAAGGACCCGTAGGCGCGGGAACGGTTTGCGGAGCGTAGCAGGTGTAGCAGGCGCGGGGTGAGGTTCGGGACGGAGGAGCCAGCCTGCTCCCACGAGGCGATATCCGTGTACGCCACGGAGAAAAGATCGAGCTGCGTCACCTCAGAAACCTGAAGGCGGGTCGCCTGCGCGAGCGACTTGCCCGTGTATGCGCCCGAACCGCGAGCGGCCCACCAGCGACGGCCCAGCGACGGGGCGGAGACCACGCCCACCACAGGCTCACCCTGGTCCAGCAGAGCGATGAGCGTGGCCCACACGGGAACGCCGCGGCGGAAGTTATCCAGCTCCGCGAGGGGCGCAATAACCCACTGGCGCGCCGCCTGGCCGTTGTGGCCCGCGTGTTCGCCGGCGATGCCGTCGCGGGTGCGGACCCTCGACAGCTGAGCCCGCAACAACTCCTCAACTTCTAGAGCAACCTCCAGCGCATAATCGGCGGGCGCCTCCGGCACGACCGGTTCGGGCTCGGTACTCTGCTGCGCGGCACGCTGCCAGGGCGCCAGGGGCGCGGACTCAGCGGGCTTCTGCTCCTCTTCGGGGATAGCGGGGCCGTCCTCCGCGGGGGAGTATGCGGGACGGTCACGGAAACGGGCGGAGCTGACCCGGTCCACGCTATCGGCCAAAATGTGCGCGAGACGCAGGTCGTCGGTGTACAGCGGGGTACGGCTCATGGTTGGTTGGCTCTTCTCACGGTAGTAATCGGTGTGTGGCTAGGCGAGGGCGCCCAGTTCCTTCTCGGAGTCCCCCTCCTCGGGGGTCAGCAGCAGGAGCTTGCGTAGCGACTCCAGACGCTCGGGGCCGCTGGGGCCCGCCTTCCCGGCGGCCACGTAGGCTTCGATTCCGCAGTCGGGGGCCTGCGCTGCGTGGGTGCATCCCTTCGGGCAGTCGGCGGCACCGGGGGCCAAGTCGACGAAAGCATCGACCACGGTCTCACGCGGCACATGCGCCAGGCCGAAGGAGCGGATACCCGGGGTATCGATAATCCAGGTACCCGCAGGGACCGGGCGGCCATCGCGCTCCACGGGGCGCAGGGCCAGGGCCGAGGAGGAAGTGTGTCGGCCTCGACCAGTCACCGCGTTCACGTGGCCGGTTGCGCGATCCGAACCGGTCAGCGCGTTCACCAACGTGGACTTACCCACGCCCGAGTGGCCCAGCAGGACCGATACCTCGCCCAGCAGTTCCTGCAACAGCTCCTGCACGGGAGCCGACTCGAGGCCCTGGGCACCGTCCTGGCTGGGGGCCAGGCCGTCCGAGGAGGCCGAGAGAACAATCTTGAGGCCGCTGGCGGCGTAATAGTCCAGCAGATGCTGGGGGTAACGCACATCGGTCTTCGTGATGCACAGAATCGGCTCGATTCCGGCATCAACCGCCGCCACCACGGCGCGGTCGATGAAACCGGTACGCGGTTCGGGATTGGCCGCAGCGACCACAATGACAAGCTGCTGGGCGTTGGCCACGACCACGCGTTCCGAGGGGTCGGTGTCGTCGGCGCTTCTGCGTAGCACGGAGGTGCGTTCACCCAGACGCACGATGCGCGCCAGGGTATCCTTCGCCCCCGAGGTATCTCCCACCACGTCCACGAAGTCGCCGGTCACAATCGGGGTGCGGCGTAGTTCCTTGGCGCGGGCGGCAATCAGGGTACGTTCGTTCTCGGTGCCCTCGTCCACGACCACGGACCAGCGGCCTCGGTCCACGGTAATCACGCGGCCGCGAATGGCCTCCTTGAAGGTGGGGCGGTCCTTGGTGCGGGGGCGGGAGCCCTTCTTGTTGGGGCGAACGTGCACATCCGATTCATCCCACTCGGAGAAGTCACGAACATTCATTCGGGAGGAACCCATTAGCGCACCTCCTCGGTGGTTTGTGCGTTCTGCGGGGCTTCTGGGGCCTCACCGGCCCACTGCGCGAGCATGCCCTCCCACATGGAGGTGAACTCGGGCATCGTCTTCGCGACGGTCCCCACGTTCTGCACGACGGTGTTGCCGCGGCGAAGGCCGACAATGGCCGCGAAGGTAGCCATTCGGTGGTCGTCGTAGGTGCGGGCCACCACGGTCTCGGCGTGGACCTCAGCGGGGATGGGGGCCTCAATCACGAGGCCGTCCTCGGTATCGCGGGCACGGCCGCCCAGACGGTTAATTTCGGCGGCCAGGGCGGCCAGGCGGTCCGTCTCGTGGCCGCGCAGATGCGCAATGCCGTGCAGCTCGACGGGGCCGTGCGCCAGCGCGCACAGGGCGGCCATGGTCGGAGCGAGCTCGCCTCCGGCCGACAGGTCGTAGCTGAGCTGCCCCTCCGGCAGGGAACGCGGGCCGGTCACGGTCAGAGCACCGTCGCGATACTCGACGCGCGCGCCCAGGGTCGGCAGAAGCTCGCGCCACATATCGCCGACCTGCGTGGTACCGGCCGAGGAATCAGCCGCGGGGGCGGGCCAGTGGGGAACGCTCACAGAGGCGCCCGTGGCCACGGCAGCAGCCAGGAACGGGCCGGCATTCGACAAATCGGGTTCCACGGTGACCTCGAAGCCGGGGAAAGAATCGGGGAAAACGACCCAGCGGTACTCGCCACCCTCGGCGGGGTAGTGCTCCTGCACCCGCACGCCACGTTCGCGGAGCGCCTCAACCGTCATCTGAATGTGCGGAATCGAGGGAACCGAGGAGCCCTCGTGCACGAGTACGAGCCCCTTCGGCAGGCGCGGAGCCATGAGCAGAAGCGCAGAGACGAACTGGGAAGAGGAAGAAGCGTCGATGCGCACGACGGGAGCCTCGTCCACCGGCACGGAGGCCAGGCCCGGGGTACGCAGAATGAAGGGTAGAGCATCGGGCGCTTCGGCGCAGTCCACGCGCACGCCCAGCTGGCGCAGACCCTCCAGCACGGGGCCCATGGGACGCTGGCGTGCGTGAGGGTCGCCGTCAAAGGCGAACTCACCGGGTAGCAGGGCCGCCAGGGCGGGTACGAAACGCATCACGGTGCCGGCCAGACCGCAGTCAATACTGACGCGGTGAGCCTCGCGAACCCCGGAAGGCTCGGCTGACGCGGAGAAATCCAACGGGGTAACCCGCAGGTCGGGGCCGAAGGGCGAATCGGTGGGAATGAGCTCAACCCCGGCACCCAGGCGGCGTAGCGCCTCAATCATGAGGGCAGAATCGCGGGAGTGCAGAGGCGCGCGTAGGTACGAGGGAGAATCGGCCAGAGCAGCCAGGAGCAGGTATCGGTTTGTGAGCGACTTCGAACCGGGGATATGCACCGTCGCGTGACGACCGAGGGCCGAAGCGGGGGCCGGGGGAGCGGGCCAATCACCCGCGGACAGCTGCACTGATGCGTCGCTCATAAATCCTCTTCCAAATCGGCATGCTACGGAGGGTAGCCCGCACTCGGCGGAATCCGTAGACGGTCTAGGTCTATTCTACCGGGTGAAGGTTTAGCGCACCCCGCCGGAACCCCCGGATGAGACGGGCCCGCCCGGTGCTCGAGGGGAGCGCCGGGCAGGCCCTATAAGAAAAGCTGAAAAGCAGAGTGGGGAGACTCAGTGCCTAGCGGTGCACCTGCTCGCAGAAGTCTCGCACATCCTGCAGCAGACGGCTCTTGAGCTCCGCGGGAGCTTTCTGCGCGCAGGAGGAACGCATCTTCTCGCGGAGCGCCAGCTCAAAGTTCTTGACATCGGTGCACTCGGGGCAGGCGGTGAGGTGGCGCTGAATCGTGCGCACCTGTTCGCTGCTCAGCTCGCCGTCCAGGAACTCGTAGAGCTTCTTGAGGGTCGTGGAACAGGGTTCGCCGCCGCAGTCTTCAGAAGGGGCAGCAGAGGTATTCGGGGTATCAGACATCGGAGGTTCCTTTCACACGGAAGGTGCAGGGGGAAGCAAGTGGGGCAAACGTTTTTGAGGGGGCTAAACCGATTTGGGGGAGGTTTTCGCCGCGGCCTTGGCTGCCGAGGCGGCGGCCTTCGCCTCAACCTTGGCAACCGTGGAGGGGCGCAGACCGTTCTCCCTCGCGTAGTCGAGTAGCTTTTCTCGCAGGATGCGTCGTCCTCGGTGAAGACGGGACATGACCGTACCTATCGGGATGTCCATAATCTCGGCGATGTCCTTGTAGGCGAAGCCTTCGACATCGGAGTAGTACACCACCATGCGGAAATCCTCGGGGAGGGAGCTCAGTGCCTCACGCACCTCGGTGCCCGGCAGGGAGCTCAGCGCCTCGGCCTCCGCCGAACGAAGACCCACGGCGTCGTGATCGCCGGCAGCGGCCAGCTGCCAGTCCTCGACGGTTTCGCCCTGACTCTGCTGCGGTTCGCGCTGACGCTTGCGGTACAGGTTGATGTACGTATTCGTGAGGATGCGGTATAACCACGCCTTCAGGTTCGTACCCTCGGTGAACTGGTGATAGGACGCGAAGGCCTTCATATAGGTCTCCTGCACCAGATCTTCAGCGTCGGCGGGGTTGCGGCTCATGCGTAGGGCCGCGCTGTAGAGCTGGTCCACGTACTGCATGGCCTGTGCGGTAAAACGTTCACGTAGCTCGCGGGTGTCCTTGGCACTGACACTCTGAGTGTCTGCGGTCTCGGCCATGATTCCTCCTCTCTACGGGAACGCTCCATACGGTCACCGTAGAACATAACGTCTGATTTGGGGCTTTATTCCCCGCACCCGGGTGATGGGGGGGGGTAAAGCAAAACCCCGGGTTCGAATAGAAGATTCGATACGCCGGGGTTTTAAAGTGTATGCAAGATACCTTATGCGTTGGGGCGCTTACCGTGGTTTGCGCCGCCCTTACGACGGTCCTTGCGCTTACGACCGCGCTTGCTCATGAGAGCCTCCTTATAGTGTTCATGGAAACACGCCCCACCTTCGCGGTGCGCGTTCCTCGTTAACTGCCCTGTGAGAGGCGGTCACCGAAAATCGGTGGTCCACGCTATAGGGGCAACGCCGTCTATTTTTTCATAGAAACGGCCTGATTGCATCTTGGAACCGAGATATGAGCGAAAAAACACGAAGTTTCTTCGCCTTCCTCTTCCAAAGGATTAGCCGTGCTCCGGGATGTTCAGCCAGTTGTACCAGCCGCGGTGCAACACGAGCCAGGCCATGAGGCCGTAACCGGACTGGCCGGGGCGACCGTCATTTGCTGCCAGGTCGTTGCGCCACTGCTCGTGGTGCAGCAGCGGGTTGAAGGTGTCCACGTACACGTGGTTGCGACGGGTCACGACATCGGCGTATGCGGCCGACAGATCGGCGATGCGGCGGTTACGCTCGGCATCCAGGGTCGGAGGGGGACCGACGACCAGAACCTTGATGTTGTTCTGCGAGGCCATGTCCACAATGTTAGCCAGGTTCAAGCGGGAGCGTGCGCTGGTCAGACCCAAATCGATGTCGAAGGTCGACGGAGCGATGACGAGGCGGTTGTCGGCGCCCGGAATAAAGCGGCGGCGGGCCTCCTCAAACCAGCGAGCGTTGAGCTGTTCGCTGCCTTCATTGGGTGCGGCCAGGTTGTACGCCGCGATGGATGCGGTGGTCTGCGGGGTGCGTGCCATGACGCGGCCGAACCAGCCGAGGGTACGGGGATCGCCAACACCGGCGAGCAGGTCATCGCCGACTGCCACAATTCGAATATTGCGTTGCTCCACGGAATTCTTTCTTCTGCAGGATGGACCCGCCGTGAGAGGCGGCGGGGCACGTGAGTAATAGTCTTTATATCTAGGATAAGCGCTTACGGGCCGGTTTTCGAACTTAATCCCCTATCCACAAGCATCCGAGACCAAAAACCCGTCGCCCCACCAGGCGTACCTGACGGGGCGACGGGTTGTGAACGGTTAGAACTTCAACCGTTTAGCCTTCGAAGACCTGCTTGAGCAGAGCCTCGTTCTCGGCGGCGTGCAGCTTACCGGTACCGGCTGCCGGGGAAGCAGCGGCCGGGCGGGAAGCCAGACGCACGCGGCGGTCGAGCAGCGGCAGCAGGTTGACCGCCATGAACGGCCACTGGCCCTGGTTGGCCGGCTCGTCCTGAGCCCACACAAGGTCGGTTGCGTTGGAGTACAGGGCAAGCTGTTCCTTGACCTCCTTCTCGGGCAGCGGGTACAGCTGCTCCACCGAGACAATCGCGGTCTTGGTGTCGCCGCGGCGCTCGCGCTCGGCCTCCAGATCGTAGTAGAGACGACCGGACACGAAGACCAGGCGCTCCACCTGAGCCGGGTTAATGCCCGAACGGTCGCCAATCACCGGCTGGAACGAGCCCTCGGTGAAGTCCTCAATCGAGGATGCTGCGGCCTTCAGACGCAGCAACTGCTTGGGGCTGATAACCACCAGCGGCTTGTACGGACGGTGCTGAGCGTGGCGGCGCAGCAGGTGGAAGTGCGAAGCCGGGGTCGAGGGGACCGCAACGGTCATGTTGTTCTCGGCGCACAGCTGCAGGTAACGCTCGATGCGTGCCGAAGAGTGGTCAGGACCCTGGCCCTCGTAGCCGTGAGGCAGCAGCATAACCAGCGAGGAGCGCTGGCCCCACTTCTGCTCGGAGGAGGAGACGAACTCGTCGATGATGGTCTGGGCACCGTTGGCGAAGTCACCGAACTGAGCCTCCCACACGACCATCGAGTCGGGGCGCTCCACCGAGTAGCCGTACTCAAAGCCGAGCACGCCGTACTCCGAGAGGAAGGAGTTGTAGATACGGAACTTACCCTGGTTCTCGGAGAGATGCTGCAGCGGCGACCATTCTTCGTCGGTCAGGTGGTCGTGCAGGACCGCGTGACGCTGAACGAAGGTACCGCGCTGAACATCCTGACCGCTCATGCGAACGTCGGTGCCCTCCAGCAGCAGCGAACCGAAGGCGAGCAGTTCGCCCATACCCCAGTTCACGTTACCGCTACGGCCCATCTCAACGCGCTGGTCCATGAGCTTCTTCAGCTTCTTGTGGACGGTGAAGCCCTCGGGAGCCTTACCGAAGGCATCGGCAATGCGCTGGAGAGTCTCCAGGGAGATTGCGGTCTTGCCGGCGTGAACCACCTCGGTGTTCTGCTGAGCAGCCGGCAGTTCCAGACCGGAAACGTGTGGAGCGGTCGGAGCCGGTGCCGAGGACTGGGTCTCAACGAAGATAGCGTCCAGCTTCGAGTGGTAGGAATCCAGAACCTCGTCTGCCTCCTCCTGGGAGACATCGCCACGGCCCACCAGATCCTGTGCGTACAGGGTGCGGGTCGAAGGCAGAGCGTCGATGTCCTGGTACATCTTCGGCTGGGTCATCGACGGGTCGTCGGCCTCGTTGTGACCGCGGCGGCGGTAGCAAATCAGATCGACGACAACGTCGCGGCCGAAGCGCTCGCGGTACTCGAAGGCCAGGCGTGCGGCGCGGACCACGGCATCCGGGTCATCAGCGTTGACGTGGAAGACCGGAGCCTTAGTCATACGCGCAATGTCGGTGGGGTGGGTTGCGCTACGGCCGTCGTTGGGCAGGGTGGTGAAACCGATCTGGTTGTTCACCACGATGTGCAGGGTGCCGCCGGTGGTGTAAGCCTTCAGGTCTGCCATCTGCAGGGTCTCCATGACGATGCCCTGGCCGGCAAACGCTGCGTCACCGTGAATCAGAATGGGCAGAACCGGGTGGCCCTCAACGCCCTGCTCGCGGTAGACGTCCTGCTTAGCGCGGACAATACCCTCGAGCACGGTGTTAGCGGCTTCGAGGTGCGAGGGGTTAGCGGCCACATACACCTGGGTCTGCTTGCCGGAATCGGAGGTGAAGACGCCCTCGGTGCCGAGGTGGTACTTCACGTCACCCGAACCGCCCTCGTAGGGAGCTGCGGTTCCGGAGAACTCACGGAAGATCTGAGCGTAGGACTTGCCCGCGATGTTGGTCAGCACGTTCAGGCGACCGCGGTGTGCCATACCGATGGCAACGCCCTTCAGATCCTTGTTGGCTGCCTTGTCAAGAACGGCATCCAGCAGCGGAATCAGGGATTCGCCACCCTCGAGGGAGAATCGCTTCTGACCCAGGTACTTGGTCTGCAGGAAGTGCTCGAATGCCTCGGCCTCAACCAGCTTCGAGAGCACGCGCAGCTGCTCTTCGCGGTTGGGCTTGGTCGCACCGTGCTCCAGACGCTCTTGGAACCATGCGCGCACCTCGGGGTCTTCGGAGTACATGTACTCGACCGCGAGGGAACCCGAGTATGCCTCGTGCAGACGCTCCAGGATGGTGCGCAGCGGCAGACGCTCGGCGCCGCCGAAGCCACCGGTCGGGTAGACGCGGTCCAGATCCCACAGGGTCAGGCCGTAGCGCTCCAGCTTCAGGTCCGGATGCGAACGCATCTTGTAGCCGACGGGGTTGGTTGCCGCGGTCAGGTGGCCGTGCACGCGGTACGCGTGAATCAGCTGCTGAATACGGGCGACCTTCGAAATCTCGTGCTCGTCGTCGATGTGGTTGTCGCGGGCCCAGCGCACCGGCTCGAACGGGATGCGCAGGTCGCGGAAGATAGCGTCGTAGAAGTCATCGCCGCCGAGCAGGTAGTGCTCGACCAGCTTCAGGAACTCACCGGAACCGGCGCCCTGAATCACGCGGTGATCATAGGTGCTGGTCAGGGTGATAATCTTCGACAGGCCCTGCTGAGTAATCAGCTTCTCGGACAGACCGCGGAACTCAGCCGGGTACTCGAGAGCACCCACACCAATAATGGCGGCCTGGCCCTTCGACAGGCGGGGCACCGAGTGAACGGTACCGATACCGCCGGGGTTGGTCAGCGACACGGTGGTGCCGCGGAAATCCTCGATGGTCAGCGCGCCGTTACGGCCGCGCTTGACGATGTCGTTGTAAGCGTCCCAGAACTCGCGGAAGCTCAGCTGCTCGGCACCCTTAATGTTCGGAACCACCAGGTTACGCGAACCATCGGGGCGGGGGATATCAATTGCCAGACCGAAGTTCACGTGAGCGTTGTGGACGGCAACGGGCTTGCCCTTCTCATCCACGTTGTAGGTCACGTTCATGGAGGGCATAGCCGCAACGGCGCGGATGACCGCGTAACCAATAATGTGGGTGAAGGAAACCTTGCCGCCGCGGGTGCTGGCCAGGTACTTGTTGATGGCGCTACGGTTCTCAATCAGAAGCTTAGCGGGGACTGCGCGAACAGTCGTAGCGGTGGGGACGGTCAGCGACTCTTCCATGGTCGTGACGACTGCCTTAGCAGGGCCACGCAGGGGGACAATCTTGTCTTCAGCAGGTTCCACGGTATTAGCTTTCGGAGTAGCAGGTGCGGGGGAGGGGGTAGCAGGCGCTTTCGTAGGCTTCGATGCCACGGGAGCGGTGGGGGCTGCAGGAGCCGCCGGAGCGGCGGCGGGAGTTGCGGGAGCAGCCGGTGCGGCTGCGGCGGGGCTCGGAGTACTCGCGGTACCGGCGCCTCCCAGCGCCTTATCGATGGTCTCAAAAATGGGCCACCATGAAGGGTCCACGAGGTTCTTGTCCTTCTGGTAACGCTCGTACTGTTCTTCAACGAACCATTCGTTACCGGCAAATTCCTCAGGCACCAGATGTTCTGGCAGATTTGGCACGTTAAACGCCTCTTCCAATTAGTGTGAATTTATCCGTCGCGTCCGGGACTCACCCCGGCATAGACGACCCGCGTCTTCGAGGGGCGAATCATCACGCTGAGCATGTGCGCATCGCCTGCGGTAGAGGCCGTATGTGCGGGGTGTGCACCGTACAAACCTGCCTAGCGTGCCGTGAACTCCGGAGTTCATCCGCTTGCTTGGCGGCACACTCATGCTCCTATGTATAAGTGTAGAGAGAATCACCGTGAAGTTTCCACCTGAGAACAGCATGTAGACAATGCAATTTTTCACTCAACACGGTTCAAATAAGCTAAGGGCCGCCATAAAGCCCCTCACGAGGCCTTCCGCCCAGAACGGAACCGACCCGGAGCAACAAGGCGGCCCGGAACCTTCGCTAGAATATGGGGTATGGATGACCCTTCGAGTACGAACGTACACACAGACCAGCGCGGAGTACCCGCACTATTCCGCGACCCGACCGCTACTCTACCCGTGCTCGGCGCATCGCTCCGAACCGAGGTGGTGACCGAGTGGATCTGATTCTTCTGCTGATCGGGCTATTGCTCATTCTGGGAACCGGATTCTTTGTGGCCGTCGAGTTCTCTCTCGTGGCCCTCGAAGCCGCCACCGTGCAGCAGGCCAAAGACTCCGGCGACAAGGCCGCAGACGCCGTCCTGCGCTGCCTCAAGACCCTATCCACGCAGCTCTCCAGCTGCCAGATCGGCATCACTATCACCACCCTGCTTACCGGTTACACCCTCGACGCCGCCATCAAGGCGCTCACCACGGGCACCATCGGTAGCCTGGGCCTACCAAGCGGATTAACCGACGTTCTTACCCTCGTCCTCGCGATGCTCATCGCGACCCTGCTGTCCATGGTGATGGGCGAACTGCTGCCCAAGGGGCTCGCCATCGCGGACCCCTACAACGTGGCCCGCCGCCTTGCCCCCTTCCAGCTGAACTTCACCCGCATTATTTCGCCGCTCGTGCGCATCATGAACGGCTCCGCAAACTGGATTCTGGGCCGCTTCGGCATGGAAACCAAAGAAGAACTCTCCGCCGCCCGCACCCCCGACGAGCTCTCCTCGATGGTGCGCCGCTCCGCTAAGGAAGGTACCCTCGACTCAGCCGTAGCCCGCTTCCTGGACCGCACCCTGCGCTTCTCCGAGCTGACCGCCTCCGAGGTCATGACCCCGCGAGGCCAGGTCTCCATGCTCGAAGACACCGCACCCGTCAGCGATATCATCGAGCTGGCACGCTCCACCGGCCACTCCCGATTCCCGCTCTACAAGGGCGACCACGACAACATTGTGGGTGTTTTGCACGTCAAGAAGGCCGTGGGCGTTCCCCCCGAAGTGCGCGGCACCCTCGAGGCCGGCGCGCTCGCCGAAGACGTTCTGCAGGTCCCCGAGACCCTGCACCTGGACGCGCTGCTCACCCAGCTGCGCCAGGGAGCCCTGCAGCTTGCCGTAGTCCTCGACGAGTACGGCGGAACCGCGGGTATCGCAACGCTTGAAGACCTCGTTGAAGAAATCGTCGGCGAAGTCTCCGACGAACACGACCGCGGACGCACCGAGCGCCCCCTGCGCTACGGCAACGGCGACTGGGTCTTCTCCGGCCTGCGCCGCCCCGACGAAATCAACGCCCTTATTCCCGGACTCGAGGTTGAGGAAAGCCCCGAGTACGAGACGGTCGGCGGCTTTATGATGGATCGACTCGGCCGCATCCCCGAAATCGGCGACACCGTCCCGGTCACCGGGGGCACCCTGCGCGTTGACGCCCTCGAAGGCCGGCGCGTTGACCGCATCCGATTCACCCCCGACTCTGAAGAAAACTCGGCTTACGAGGACACCGCACCGAAGAAGGGAGTACGCGCATGAACGACTGGGTAGCCATCGCACTGCTGGTCCTGCTGCTCGCCGGAAACGCCTTCTTCGTCTCCGGTGAGTTCTCCATCATGTCCACCCGACGTGCACAGGTCGAGCCCCTCGCGGAGGAAGGCAACAAACGGGCGCAGACCGTCATCTACGCCCTCGAACACGTCTCGCTCATGCTCGCCACCTGCCAGCTGGGCATCACCATCTGCTCGCTGCTCATCCTGAACGTCTCAGAGCCTGCGCTACACCACCTGCTGGAGATGCCCATGCACCTGGTTGGCCTGCCTACCGCGGTCGTCGACGTGCTGGCCTTCGGCATCACCCTCATCCTGGTGACCTACCTGCACGTCATCTTCGGCGAAATGGTGCCCAAGAACGCAACCGTCACCCTCGCCGCCCGAGGCCTGGCCCTCTGGGTTGTGCCGCCGCTGGTGCGTGTCTCCAAGGTCTTCGCACCCATCGTGGCTCTGCTCAATAACCTCTCCAACAGCCTGCTGCACCTCATGAAGGTCGAAGCTAAGGACGAGGTTGCCTCGACCTTCACCCTGGGCGAGCTGCAGACCATCGTGGCCACCTCGACCGCCGAAGGTACCGTGGAGGATGACGCCGGCGTGATCGAGGGCGCCCTCGAGTTCACCGAGAAGGAAATCTCCGACATCATGGTGACCGGTGACAAGCTCGTCACCCTGCCCTTCGGCAGCACCCCCGCAGAGCTGGAGCACGCCGTGGCCCGCAGCGGTTACTCTCGCTTCGTCATCACCGACAGCGACGGAACCTACATGGGATACCTGCACGTGAAGGACGCGCTCGCCGTCTCCCCGGAGCGATTCAACGAGCCCTTCCCCTGGTATAAGCTGCGCTCTCTGGATACGCTCTCGCCGACCACGGATATCGACGATGCGTTGACCTCGATGCAGCGCACCCGAACCCACATCGCGCAGGTCATGGACAGCCACGGCCGCACCCTGGGTGTGGTCTTCCTGGAGGACGTGCTCGAGGAGCTCGTCGGCGAAATCAACGACACCACGCAGGACGAGGTGCGCGAACGTATTCGCCGTCAGCGTGCCCGTGCTGCGGGTCGGGACGCCGACTAAGGCGACATCCGGCCCCTCGGTTCGGCTACTCGAGGACCCTACCCTCCGGTGACCGTCTGCGGCAGAAACGATGCCCGCGCTTCAGCGACCACTGCCCTGAAGCACGGGGCATTTGCGTACCCGAACCGTCGATAAGGCATGCTTCCAAAGGACATCGAACGCGGGTATTCGCCCGGTCGGGACAACAAATAAAGAGTTGTTTATACGGGTATGCGCGTGGTGTAGTTAAGAAACGGAAGAAACACATCAGCAGACGAACAGAAAGAGAACGATATGTCGCATCACCCCATCACCCGCAAGCACTTCCTCACCGCGCTGGGATCCCTCGCGGCGACCTCCCTCTTTCTGACCGGCTGCGCCACCGAGAACAGCTCCTCCGGTTCGAGCGCCTCCGCTAACTCGAACGGCAAGGTTAAGGTGCTCGCCTCCACCGACGTGTACGCCGATATCGTTAAGCAGGTCGGTGGCGACAACGTTGAGGTCAGCGCGCTGATTTCCTCCACCGGCACCGACCCCCACTCCTACGAAGCCACCAGCGCCGACCGCCTCAAGGCAAAGGACGCATCCCTGATCGTCATCAACGGCGCGGGCTACGATCTGTTCCTTGAAGACCTGGCCGGCAAGGATAACGCCTCCCAGAAGGTCGTGAACGCGGTCAAGGTCAGCGGCAAGCTCACCGATGCAGAGTACGACCACCTGGTCGAGGACCACCGCGGCGGCGAACACCACGAGGACGGCGGCGACCACGCCCACGCCCACGAGTTCAACGAGCACCTCTGGTACGACTTCGAAACCGTCAAGAAGGTTGCCCAGCAGATTGCCGAGAACCTCGCCACCCTGGACTCCGCGCACG
Source organism: Rothia sp. SCPM-O-B-18226 (M350) (assembly GCF_058213595.1). NCBI lineage: Bacteria > Bacillati > Actinomycetota > Actinomycetes > Micrococcales > Micrococcaceae > Rothia > Rothia sp. SCPM-O-B-18226 (M350). The sequence goes on from NZ_JBYQJS010000001.1 coordinate 772,053, forward strand.
CTGAGGCCTACCGCTCGAACGCCGCCAACTTCGTCAAGGAGCTGGACGGCCTCGAAGCCTCCGCAAAGGCCATCTCCGGTGCGGGCAAGAAGTACCTCTCCACCGAGCCCGTACCCGACTACCTGATCTCCTCCACCGGCGCCGAGAACGCAACCCCCAGCGAGTTTGCCGAGGCTGTCGAGGCGGGTAACGACGTTCCCGCCCTCGTGCTGAAGGAAACCAAGGACCTTATCAGCGAGAAGAAGGTGCAGCTGCTGGCCTACAACGAGCAGACCGCCACCTCCCAGACGAACGAGGTGCTGCAGACCGCGAAGGAAGCTTCTGTAAACTACGTATCCTTCACCGAAACCCTGCCCGAGAACACCGACTACCTGGCATGGATGAAGACCAACGTCAGCAACCTCGAAAAGGCGCTCTCCTAAGTGACTGATAACAATAACGGTGCCACCCCCGCGATTTCGATTCGCGGGGGTAGCCTCGCTTTCGGGGCCCGCACCCTCTGGAAAAATCTCACCCTCGATATTGGGGCCGGGGAGTACTTCGCGGTGCTCGGCCCGAACGGCTCCGGCAAATCAACCTTCCTCAAGGTCATCCTCGGACTGACCGGTCTTAACTCCGGCGAAATTTCGGTGCTCGGCAAGCCCGCCCGCCTGGGCAACCCCGGTGTCGGGTACGTGCCCCAGCAGAAGGCAATCGATCCCTCCACCCCGATGCGCGCTCGCGACCTCGTGGGCCTGGGCGTGGACGGGCACCGCTGGGGTATCCGCCTGCACGGCCGCAAGTACCGTGCCAAGGTCGACGAGCTGCTGGAAGCGGTGGGCGCCACCGAGTACGCCAACGTTCCGGTGGGTCTGCTCTCCGGCGGTGAGCAGCAGCGCCTGCGCATTGCCCAGGCCCTCGCGAACGACCCAAAGATTCTGCTGGCCGATGAGGCGCTCCTCTCCCTAGACCTAAACCATCAGTACGCCGTGGCGGAGCTGATTCACCGGTTCAACCGCGAGCACGGAGTCTCGGTAATTTTCGTGACGCACGAGATCAACCCGATTATCGAGCACGTGGATCGCGTGCTCTACCTGGCCAACGGCCGCTTTACGGTTGGTTCGGTCGAAGAGGTTATGACGAGCGAGACCCTCACCTCCCTGTACGGAACTCCGGTGAGTGTGCTCAAGTCCAACGGCCGCTACGTGGTGGTGGGGGAGACCCACGCCAGCGATCACTGCCACATTGAAGGCGGCGACCAGAATATCCACGGTGCCCACCTGCGAGTCGAGGCACAGCCCGGAGGCGCGTCCGGCACCCTGCACCTACCGGGAGGAACCGCTCGATGACCATTCTCTCTTCCCTCCCCGCGTTGGCCGCCGCTGCATCCAGCACGCAGGGTGATTTGCTCTCGCGCATCTTCGTGTTTGACCGTTACGGCGAGCTGTTGCATATGCTGCAGAACTCCATTTTTGCGGGTGCCGTGCTGGGCCTCATCGGTGGCTTCGTCGGCATCTTCGTGATGATGCGCGATCACGCCTTCGCGGTGCACGGCATTTCTGAGATGTCCTTCGCGGGAGCGGCCCTGGCTCTGCTTCTGGGCTACGACGTGGTCACCGGCTCCATGGTTGGCTCGATTGCCTCGGCCCTGCTGATTGCGATGATTGGGTCCAAGGCGAGCGAGTCGAACTCGGTGATTGGCGCGCTCATGCCCTTCGGCCTGGGGCTGGGTATTCTGTTCCTTTCGCTGTATCAGGGTCGTAGTGCGAATAAGTTTGGCCTGCTCACCGGTCAGATCGTGTCCGTGGATGCCGACCAGCTGAACACCATGATTATTGGTGCGGTGGTCATTATTGCCCTGCTGATTATTGTGTGGAGGCCCCTGAGCTTCGCCTCCCTCGACCCGGATGTGGCTCGGGCGAAGGGCGTTCCGATGCGCTTCCTCTCGCTGGTTTTCATGGTTGTGCTGGGTATCGCGGTGGCGCTGTCGGTGCAGGTGGTCGGTTCGCTGCTGGTGCTGGCCCTGCTGATTACCCCGGCGGCGGCGGCGATGCAGGTGACGGCTTCTCCGCTGCGCACGCTGCTGCTTTCAGTGCTTTTCGCTGAGGCCTCCATCGTGGGCGGCATTATGCTGGCGCTGGCCGGCTCACTGCCGATTAGCCCGTACGTGACGAGCATTTCCTTCCTGATTTACCTGGTGTGCCGTGTGATTGGTTCCGTGAAGCGCCGCCACAGCGCCTCGGGCCGTCATCTGGCGGCAAAGAACTAGCTTACGTCCGCAGACGTGAAAGAGCCCCCGCTCGAGTTGAGCGGGGGCTCTTTCACGTCGTGCTACGGGGTTGGGTTCTCAACGCCCTGTGTGTTGTCGTGCTGTGTCGTGCTGATATGTTGTCGTGCTATTGGTGGGATTCGTCGGTATTTGGCCGGAATCCCAACCACCTCTAGGACGGTGTGCCGACCCTAGCGGGCCGATTCGTTCTGCGTTTCTTCTTCTCGCAGGGCCAGGGTGCAATCGGGGCAGTAGCCGGTCACCTCGACCACGTGCTCGAGCTCCGAGAAGCCGTACTTCTTGCCCATGGTCAGTGCCCAATCCTCGAAATCGGGAGCCTCCAGCTCGATGGCGGTGCCGCATCGGCGGCAGAGCAGGTGGTGGTGGTGTTCCTTGGCCCGGCAGTGGCGGTACAGGGTTTCGCCCTCAACGCCCTTGACCGAGTCCAGTTCGCCGGTGTTGGCCAGCGACTGCAGCACGCGGTAAGTGGTCGCGAGGGAGACCTGTTCCTTGCGGTTTGCGAGAGTGAGGTGCAGATCCTGTGCCGAAATAAAATCGCCGAGCTCTTCCATCGTGGCCTTGATGATGCGGCGCTGACGTGTGTTGCGAGCTTCGGCGGGCTTCGTAATTCTCCGAACGGGAATGTGAGTGTCCATTGATGAACCTTTCGGAGCGGATAACCGCCCCCAATAGTCACGGTCGATCTTGTGTAAAGAACTGTACACTAAAGCCACATAGAAAGCCTCTGATTTGCACTTTGTCTCAAAAAGTGAAGTTTTTTGGGATAAGGAGAGAGACACAAGAGTAAACTGAAACACATGAAGCTAACGAAGTACACCCACTCCAGCGTCCGCATCGAGAACGACGGACACGTCCTGGTGATTGACCCCGGTAATTTTTCCCCCGAGGGAGAGCACGCCGAGGCCCTGCAGGGCGCGGAGTACCTGTTCATTACCCACGCCCACCCCGACCACTTTCACGCCCCCTCGGTACTGCCGATTATTGCCCAGCGCATCGCAGAGGGTAACCCTCTGAAGATTTGGACCGTTCCCGATGTCGCCAAGGTCATTCTGGAAGCCTCTCCCGAGGCTGAGGTGACCGTTGTGGAGGCGGACACCGAGTTCGCCATCCCCGGCTTCGATGTGAAGACCTTCGGCGGCCAGCACGCTCTGATTCATCCGCTGATTCCCGTAATCCGCAACGTCGGCTACCTGTTCAACAACAGCCTGTACCACCCGGGTGACTCCCTCGTTGTGCCCCACCGCGTGAAGGCGCAGACCGTTCTGGTACCGATTCACGCGCCCTGGTCGAAGGTTCAGGAAGTCATTGATTTTGTGATTGCAACCGGCGCGCAGCGCGTGGTCCCGATTCACAATGGCATGATTAACGCCAACGGTACCGGCATTATCGAGGGTCTGGTGACGAACTTCGGTGGCAAGTACGGTACCGAGCTGAAGCACCTGAACCCCGGCGAGAGCATTGAGGTTGAGGACTAACCCTCATCCCCGTACTACCCGTTCTGCCGCTCACACGTTCACCGCGTGGGCGGCGGAATAACATCAAAGGAGATAGCATGAGCACGATTTTTACCAAGATTATTGACGGCGAGATTCCCGGCCGATTCGTCTGGAAGGACGATCAGTGCGTGGCGTTCATGGACATCATGCCCCAGTCGGAAGGTCACCTGCTGGTGGTTCCCCGCGCCGAGATTGACCGCTGGCCCGACCTGCCCGAAGACCTGGCCGCGCACCTGTTCTCCGTGGCGCACAAGATTTCCGGCGCCCTGGACGACGCCTTCGATAAGGACCGAGTCGCGCTCATGATTGCCGGCTTCGACGTGCCGCACACCCACATCCACCTGTTCCCCGCGGACGGCATGGCTGAGTACGACCCCGCCAACGCCAAGAAGGATGCCACCGCCGAAGAGCTGGATACGGCCGCCGAGAAGGTACGTGCCGCCCTGCGCGAGCGCGGCCACGGCGAGTTCGTGCCGGAGGCGTAAGCGCCCTTTACAGCACGTAGGACACGAAGGAGCCGCCCTCTACACAACAGTAGAGGGCGGCTCCTTCGTTAATATAGCCCGTTGCTATATCCCGGTGGGAAAGAAGCTTAGTGCTTTTCAGCCTTGGAGATCTGTTCAGCCAGGTCCTCGGGGGAGAGGTTAGCGGAGGAGAACTCGGGGGTTAGCGGCAGGTGCAGCTGCAGGCCGGTACCGGGGCAAATTTCGACCTTTGCCGAACGCAACTTGAAGTCGACCACGTGGCCGCCCTGAACGTGCTCATCATCGATAAAGTGGGCGTGGCAACCGGGCACCGAGATACCCTGCTCGTAGATCGGGGTGCGGAAGCCAACAATCGTGCCGGTCACGTTATCGAACTGGACAATGTCCTCATTCTCGGTGGCCGCAACCATCTTCGGGTAGGGCTTCTCCTGCTTGATGACGGTTCGGGTGCGGACCCACTCGAACTCGCCGTAAATCTTGATGGCGTACATGTAGTTCTTGGAGACGGTGAAGTCATCCAGAATCTGCGAGGCAGACTTACGCAGCAGGTTCTGCGGTAGTTCGCGCTTGATCATGGGCACGAAGTTGGTGACCACGGCGTAGGGGGTCTGCTGGCGCAGATCGGGCAGGGATACGGAGCCGTCGTGACGCACCTGATAGCAGACGCCGTCGAGGACAACCATTTCGCCGTCGAGGCCGTTGAAGGTACCCACGCCAAAGTTGCCGTGGCTCAGGAGCTCACCGATGGTCATTTCGCCATCGTAGATACCGTCCAGCAGCTGGGACATGAGGCCGGTCTGAAAAACTTCGTTACGAAAAACGGTTTCACCGTTTAGGATGGTCGGCTGATATGCCATGGTATTTCTCCTCGTTGACAGTTGATACGCGGCGTCAGACGAATCGGTCGGTCATCGGCGATGCTCGCCCAGGGAGGCGTGAGAGTGCTTCGGGAGGGCGGCGCTGAGAACACGGCGTATGGTGTCGTTTCTCGAGGAATTCGTAGGTGACGCAGGCCGGGCGCGCGCACCTTCTATTTTACTCCTCTTCGCTTTTTTCGTTCAGGAAGGGAGCTCTAACATACATCGTTCGTGCCCGAGTGGACAGAAGTGAGCATAGAAAATGCCGGCGCCCCTCCCGGTTGCACGACGTAAGTAGGAGGAGCGCCAGCACCTTTAGGTTAATCCTTAGAGTCGCTCTAAGCGCAAGTCACAGGCTTAAACCAGAGATAACGATTCAGCACGTGGGGCCTCGCGAATTCCCAAAACCTTAGACCTGAACGGGTGACAGATGCCGCGGCGCACACGAATCGCATCAGGGCCGGTAGGGGGGGCGGGTTAAACGACTGTTCCCCGCGCACCTCACGGGTGTGCGGGGAACAGCTACAGGCTAGCTACTGAAATGGGGTAGCTCTTAGACGCCGTAGTACAGCTGGTACTCGAGCGGGTGCGGAATCAGCGAGAGGGGCTCCAGCTCGTTCTTACGCTTGTAATCAATCCAAGCCTGAATCAGATCCTCGGTGAACACGCCACCCTCGAGCAGGAAGTCGTGGTCAGCCTCGAGAGCTTCCAGAGCGGCCTCCAGGTTAGCGGGAGCCTTCTTGATGTCCTTAGCCTCTTCGGCGGGCAGCTCGTACAGGTCCTTGTCAATCGGGGCGGGCGGCTCGATGCGGTTGCGGATACCGTCCAGACCAGCCATCAGCTGAGCTGCAAACGCGAAGTAGGGGTTAGCCGAGGGGTCGGGCGCACGGAACTCGAGGCGCTTAGCCTTCGGGTTGGTGCCGGTAATCGGAATACGGATACCTGCCGAACGGTTACCCTGCGAGTACACCATGTTCACGGGAGCCTCGTAGCCGGGAACCAGACGCTTGTAGGAGTTCACGGTCGGGTTGGTGAAGGCCAGAACAGCGGAGGAGTGCTCAATCAGACCGCCGATGTACCAGCGAGCGATGTCGGAGAGGTTGGCGTAGCCGCGCTCGTCGTAGAACAGCGGCTCACCGTTCTGCCACAGCGACTGGTGGCAGTGCATACCGGAGCCGTTGTCACCGAAGACGGGCTTGGGCATGAAGGTCACGGACTTGCCCCATGCGTCTGCGGTGCCCTTGATAACGTACTTGAACTTCAGCAGATCGTCAGCGGCCTTGGTCAGGGTGTCGAACTTGTAGTTGATTTCTGCCTGGCCGGCTGCGCCCACCTCGTGGTGGCTACGCTCAACCTCGAGGCCAACCTCGTCCAGCGCCACGCACATTGCGTCACGCAGGTCAGCCTGCTTGTCGACGGGGGAGACGGGGAAGTAGCCGCCCTTGACGGGGGTCTTGTTACCCAGGTTGCCGCCCTCTTCCTTGCGGCCAGTGTTCCAGGGAGCCTCGTCAGAGTCAATCTTGTAGAACACGGAGTTCGGCTCGACCTGGTAGCGGACGTCCTCGAAGACGAAGAACTCAGCCTCGGATGCGAAGAACGCGGTGTCCGCAATGCCGGTGGACTGCAGATATGCCTCGGCGCGCTCAGCAACGCCGCGGGGGTCACGGTGGTAGGGCTCACCGGTACGGGGGTTCACGATGGAGCAGATGATGACCAGGGTCTTCTCAATGCGGAAGGGGTCAATGTATGCGGACTGAACGTCGGGAATCAGCTGCATGTCAGACTCAGCAATACCCTGGAAGCCGCGAATGGAGGAACCATCAAAAAGCTGGCCGTTGACGAAGAAATCGTCATCAATTGCCTTGGCGGGCAGGTTGAAGTGCTGCTGCACGCCGGGCATGTCGGTAAATCGAATGTCGACGAAGATGACGTCTTCGTTCTTAATGAAATCGAGGACTTCCTGGGGGCTGGTAAACATGAGGACTGCTCCTTGTTTGATTGAGTGCGGAGGAGGAATAGTAACCCGCCGCGACACCTCAACCTGTTTGTCTAGTGTCGGTTTCGGGCGAATCACGAATCACCCGGACATATCCAGCATAGTAGGTATTTTTTTCGGGTGCATGACTAACGTGTTTCGTCAATGTTACAAATTTGGGAAACAGGTAACATCTCTGTTGCCCATCTTTTTCTGTGTCTCATCTTTCACACCCGGCGGCAGCGGAACGCTACCGGCAATAACGACCCCGGGTACGACGAAGGCCCCGACCCTCCGCGGGGGGAGAGGTCGGGGCCTAGTATTGCCTAGCGGCCGCGCATCGCGCGACGATCGGGGCGCGCACGCATCGGGTCGACGCCCTTGGGCAGACCGTTCATCGGGTTGCGCATGTGGTTCAGGGTCTTCAGACGACCACCCACCGCCTGCACTTCCTGCTGGGTCAGAGCCTTGGGCAGCTTGTTCATGGTCTTCACGACATCCTTGAGCTCCACCTGGCCCTCATCGTGGCCGGTCTCAATCACGTGCACGGGCACGCCGGGAGCCACACGGTTCAGGTGCTTCTTCTCGGTGTTCACCAGGACATTCACGCGGCTGTGGGGGCCCTCGGTCACCAGTACGATGCCGGGGCGGCCCAGCGCACGGAATACCATATCCTGGTTGCGGTTAGCGGCCACCGGCTGCTCCTCAACCTGCCAGCCGCGACGCACCGAGTTCATGGCTGCACCGCTTCGGCCGGGCTGACCCTCAATCTGCGAGAAGGCGGCAGCCTCCGCGCGACGGCTCAGGATCAGCATAGCCACAACGGCGGCGGCGCCCAGACCCAGAATAAGGAAGGTAATCCAGTTACCCAGGGCAACGCCGATGAGGATAAAGACCAGGAGAGTGCCCAGGGCGGCCAGGCTCAGAATCCAACCGATATTCGGGTCGGATTTCTTGGTCATCTGGTAGACCTGCTTCATCTGGGCAAAGGTGCCCGGAGTGCGTTCCTTCTTCTTTTTCTTCTCTTCGCGCTTATCTGCCACGATTCTTCCTCGGTGGTTCTTCCGCGGTCCCGAGGCGCCTCAAACGCTCACGGAACCATAGTGACGTAACGATGCAGTGTGCCTGCAATTTATCTAGTTTACCCTACCCGCACAATGGCCGGGGTATAAGGGAAAGCTCCCCGAACACCAGCTGAATACCGGTTTGGGGAGCCTCCACGCTTCAGATGGAATCCGAAACGGCTTAGTAGCCCGCAGCCACCAGAGAGGAGGCTTCCTGCAGAGCAGCGCCCTCACTCTCGATGTGAGCCAGGTTCTCGGGGATGGGGTAGCCGTTCTTGCGCATTGCGCGAGCCCACAGGCGACCCGCGCGGTAGGAAGAACGAACCATCGGGCCGGCCATAACGCCGGCGAAGCCAATCTCCTCAGCCATGTTTGCGAAGTCCACGAACTGCTGCGGCTTCACCCAACGCTCGATGGGGTGGAAGAGCGGGCCGGGGCGCAGGTACTGGGTGAGGGTAATGATGTCACAGCCGGCATCGTGCAGGTCGCACAGCGCCTCGTAAATCTCGTCGTCGGTCTCGCCCATGCCCAGAATCAGGTTGGACTTGGTGACCATGCCGCCTTCCTTAGCCTGGGTGATGACATCCAGGGAACGCTCGTAACGGAACGCCGGGCGAATCTGGCGGAAGATACGGGGAACGGTCTCCAGGTTGTGGGCGAACACCTCGGGCTTCGCGTCAATCACCTTCTGGACGTGCTCGGGAACACCCTTGAAGTCGGGGACGAGCATCTCGACGCCGGTGTTCGGGCACATCTTGTGAATCTGGCGGGTGGTCTCTGCGTACAGCCACGCACCGCCGTCTTCCAGATCGTCACGGGCCACGCCGGTCACGGTAGCGTAGCGCAAACCCATGACCTTCACGTTCTTTGCCACCTTGAAAGGCTCAGCGTAGTCCACAGCGACGGGCTTACCGGTCGCAATGTTGCAGAAGTCGCAACGACGGGTGCACTCGGAGCCACCAATCAGGTAGGTTGCCTCACGGTCCTCCCAGCACTCGTAGATGTTCGGGCAGCCGGCCTCTTCACACACGGTGTGCAGACCCTGGCCACGAGCCAGCTCGCGCATCTCGTTGTACTCGGGGCCGACAATGGCCTTGGTCTTAATCCAGTGAGGCTTCTTCTCGATGGGAGTCTCGGCGTTGCGAGCCTCCACACGCAGCAGCTTGCGTCCGTCAGGCTTGGTGCTCAAAGGTCTTCTCCTTGGGTTCGACGTGCCCTCTGCTCAATCGGGCCACGTCCTATTCTACGCCCGGTGCGGCGTAAGTGTAAGCGAGTTTAATATATGACGTATAGGTGACGAACCGGCCGCTTAGGCGCTGACCGGCTCGAAGGATTCGGCCAGGCGGTCCTGGTACTTCACCAGCTCGGCCTCCAGCGGCTCCAGGATTTCGGCGGGGGTAACGGTGCGACCCAGCTGCTCAGAAATCGAGGTGACGCCCGCATCGCTAATGCCGCAGGGGATGAACTGAGCGAAGGGCTCAAGATCGTTGCAGCAGTTGATGGCGAAGCCGTGCATGGTGGTGTTACGCGAAACGCGCATGCCCAGGGCGGCGATCTTCTTATCCTGGGTCTTGCCATCGCCCAGAATCCACACACCGCTGCGGCCCTCGACGCGCTCACCCTTGATACCCAGGCCCGCCAGGACGTTGATGATAATCTCCTCGACAATGCGCACGTAGGCCACCACGTCGATGGGTTCGGGTAGGCGAAGGATGGGGTAGGCGGTCAGCTGGCCCGGACCGTGCCAGGTGAGCTTGCCGCCGCGGTCAATCTTGACGACCGGGGTGGATTTGTCTGCGGGGTACTCGTGGTCTTCGGTGCGCTTTCCGGCCGTGATGACGGGCTCGTGCTCCAGTAGAAGAATGGTGTTCTGGCGGGTGCGGTTGGCCACCTCATCATGGATGCGGTACTGGTCCTCGAGGCACTCGACATAGTTCACATAGTTCGGGGCGAAGCCCACTCGTTCAATAGTCACAGACATACCTCTACCTTAGACCCGCGGATGAGCTGATGAAAATTAGGTCGCCCTGAATCATATGATGAGCGAACACGGGGCGACACAATACCTTGTGTACTGGTAGGTGAGCGGTGCTGAAGACTAGGGCTTAGAGGTTTAATTTTATCTTTTGGTATTTAATGAAATTATTTAGAGTAATTTGATAGTATTAAGCCATGAATAACGATGAAGTATTCCTGCTCGAAACCATCGGAAACCCCGCCGTGGGCACCCTGAACATTGTCGATTGCCCCTTAGAGATGCGCGTCGAACCGGCTCTGCGCCCGGGGCGCTACACCCGGCGCATCTTCAAGATCCCGGGGAAATCGATAACCCCGAGGCCCGCAAACGGTCCAGGACTCGCGCGGCTCTGCGGAATGAGCGGCCCCTCGGGCGAGAACAACACGGTGAGCCTCTACTACGAACCGCTTGATGCGGGAACCCTGGACCGGCTGCTAGCCCTGCGCCCGCTAGAAATCGAAGAGCTCGTGACCCTGGCCCGCTCCCTGCACGAGGCCATCGAGACCCTGCGCGAAGCGGGGGAGCGGTACGGAGTAATCTCCGCCGAGTACGTGGGACTCACGGCCGGAGGCAAGCCCCGACTGCTGCTCCCGGAGAGCTCCTATATTGCTGCGGAACCCGCTCCCCAAAAGAACGCAGAACCCACAAGCTACGCGTGGGTGGGCGAGTACGTGCGCTCCGCCGCAGCCCTGCTATGGCGCGCCGCCTGCGGGCACGACCCCGAACCGGCCGAGGCCCGCGTGCCCCTCAGCCTGCGCCTCGGCCCCGGAACAAAAACCGAAGCCGACCGGGGCGCCGATTGGAGCACCGACCGGGCCCGAAACCTCGGCCGTGCCCTCGAGTACCTGCTGGATGCCCCCGCCGCCCGGCTGGCCCGCATCGGTCTGAACCCCGTGCTTGATCTTGACCTCGACTCCAGGCCCATTAACGTGTACCTCAGCTGCTCCGAACGGGCCCGGATGCTGATTCCCGCCGCTCCGGAACGAGAGGATAGCGCGCGGGACACCCCGCTCGAGAAGACCCGAGAAAAGGTCCGCAAATTCTTAGAAACCCGCGGGATGGTGACACAACGCGGAAAGTCGGGGAGGCACACCCCCGGGAGAGCCCGCCCACCCGCTACCCACCTCGTAAACGCCATCGCGGGCGATAACAAGAGCTCCGCCAAAGGCTTGCGGCTTAACACCCCGATGCGGATCGGGGCCACCGCGCTGACCCTGGCCGCGCTCGCGACCTCTGCCGGCATGCTGACTCTCAACGGGGGAGAGGTAGAAGCCTCGGCTCAGGTGCACGCCGCCTCCGGTGAATCCCCCACGGCACGCGATGCTCCCGACGTATCGGCGGCGGGGGAACGCGAAAACCCAGAGGCGGTGCTGAGGGCCCTTCTCGACCAGCGCAACCGCGAACGCCGCGCCCGAGGCGGCGCCGAGCTCATTCTCGAAAGCATCGAAGACTCCGCCGGAGGCGGGGAAGACCTGCGCATCGTCGCGGTGGTTTCGGCATCGGGCTACCGGCCCAGCGCTGAGGAGAAGCAGGCCCGCAAACTCAGCGAAGAAAATGGGATCACCCGCCAAAAAGTTATTTTCGAACTGCACCGTGGAGAGCAAGGCTGGGAAATCGTCCGCGCCGAACCCGTATAACCGCGGCTTTGCGGGAACACAAAAGCGGCGGTCCCACCCACCGAAGTGGATGGGACCGCCGCTTTTACACGCCCACCGGAAAAACCGGGGGAGCTACGCTCGGTTACCCGTCAGGGTATCGCCACAAGGAAACTTCCTTGAGCCTGTGCAGGTCTTAGAGACCCAGCTCGGACTCGAAGTTTGCCTCCTCCAGGCGGGTCTTGACGGTGCGCAGGAAGCGACCTGCGTCTGCACCGTCGACCACGCGGTGGTCGTAGGTGAGGGACAGGTAGCACATGGAGCGGATAGCGATAACGTCGTTACCGTCTGCATCCTGGATAACCATGGGGCGCTTCACGATCGAACCGGTACCGAGGATTGCAACGTTCGGCTGGTTGATGATCGGGGTGTCGAACAGTGCACCGAAGGAACCAATGTTGGTGATGGTGAAGGTCGAACCCGACAGCTCCTCGGGGGAGATGTCGCCGGTACGTGCGCGGCCACCCAGGTCGGCGATAGCCTTTGCCAGGCCAGCAATGCCCAGGTCGGAAGCGTTCTTGATGACGGGAACCAGCAGACCCTTGGGGGTGTCCACAGCAATAGCGATGTTCTCGGAGCCGTGGTAGGTAATCTGCTTGTAGTCCTCGGTCATGGAAGCGTTCAGAGCGGGGTGCTGCTGCAGAGCCTCAGCGGTTGCCTGGACGAAGAAGGGCAGGAAGGTCAGCTTTGCGCCCTCGCGAGCAACGAAGCCGTCCTTAGCCTTTGCACGCAGCTGGACAACGCGGGTCACGTCAACCTCGGTGACCTGGGTCAGCTGGGTGGAGATGTCCAGAGACTCGCGCATACGCTTTGCGATGACCTGGCGGATGCGTGCGGTCTTCTCGACGGTGCCACGCTTGGGGGAAACCTCGAAGGTGTGCGGTGCCTTTGCGGAACCAGCAGCCGGAGCAGCAGCTGCAGCGGGAGCAGCAGCGGCGGGAGCAGCGGAACCCTTAGCGGCGATAGCAGCCTGAACATCCTGCTTGCGGATGCGGCCACCAACACCGGTGCCCTTCACGGTGGACAGGTCGATGCCGTTGTCCTTAGCGAGCTTACGGACCAGCGGGGTCACGTATGCCTCACCCTCAGCAGCTGCCGGAGCGGCAGGTGCGGCGGGAGCAGCAGGTGCGGCGGGAGCAGCGGGAGCGGCCGGAGCAGCTGCGGGAGCCGGAGCGGCGGGAGCAGCAGCAGCGGAAGCGTCACCGATGATAGCCAGAACCTGGCCAACCTCTGCGTCCTCATCCTCGGGGATGCGGATCTCGAGCAGGGTACCTGCAACGGGGGAGGGAACCTCGGTGTCAACCTTGTCGGTGGAAACCTCAACCAGGGGCTCGTCAACCTCAACCTGCTCGCCAACTTCCTTCAGCCAGCGGGTCACGGTGCCCTCGGTCACGGACTCGCCCAGTGCGGGCAGCAGGACCTCGGTGCCGGAAGCGGAGCCAGCGGCGGGAGCAGCCGGAGCGGGTGCTGCGGGAGCCTCAGCAGCCGGAGCGGGAGCTGCGGGTGCAGCGGCAGCGGCGGGAGCAGCCGGAGCAGCAGCGCCGGAACCGTCGCCAATGATGGCCAGAGCAGCGCCGACCTCGACGTCCTCGTCCTCGGGGACGAGAATCTGCTCGACAACGCCTGCTACGGGGGAGGGAACCTCGGTGTCAACCTTGTCGGTGGAAACCTCAACCAGGGGAGCGTCAACCTCAATGGTGTCGCCGACCTCTACGAGCCAGCGGGTGACGGTACCCTCGGTCACGGACTCGCCCAGTGCGGGCAGTACTACGGTGTGGGACATAATCTTTCCCGTTCTCCTTGGTGAATGCTTGAACTAGAAAAATGTGGGGCGGCAACCCGGACGCGCGCCCCCGGTTCAGAACCGGGGAGCACGCATCCGGGTGCGGGGCGTTGTTCAGCGGGTACGCCCGTCACCGCCTTGACCTGAAAGGTCGTAACTAAGCCGATGCGAAAACATCAGCCAGTAAAAATATGTGCGCCTGGATTATGCGCTGTGCAGCGGGGTGCCGTTCAGGAGCATTGCTGCCTCACCCAGGGACTCGTTCTGAGTCGGGTGTGCGTGGATGAACTTGGCGACGTCCTCGGGGAATGCTTCCCAAGCAACCCACATCTGAGCCTCACCAATCTGCTCACCCATACGCTTACCGATGGCGTGAACACCAACGATGGGGCCGTCCTTCTGACGAACAACCTTGACGATACCGGTGGCGCCCAGAATAGCGGACTTACCGTTACCGGCCAGGTTGTACTCAGCGGTCTCAACGTTGTCAGCGCCGAACTTCTCCTTAGCCTTGGGCTCGGAGTAACCGACGGATGCAATCTCGGGATCGCAGAAGGTGACCTTGGGGATGTTGATGTCTTCAACAACGGTGGGGTTCAGGCCAGCGATCTCCTCGGCAACGAAGATGCCCTGCTGGTAACCGCGGTGAGCCAGCTGAACGCCGGGGACGATGTCGCCCACTGCGTAGATGTTGCCCACGCCGGTGTGCAGGCGCTCGTTGGCCAGGACGAAGCCGCGATCCATGGGGATGCCCTGCTCCTCGTAGCCCATGTTTGCGGTGTTCGGGCCACGACCAACAGCGACCAGAACGATGTCAGCCTCGAAGACCTTGCCGTCTGCCAGGGTGACCTTAGCGCCGTTAGCGTCCTGCTCGACCTTCTCGAAGAAGGTGCCGGTGTTGAACTTGATGCCGCGCTTCTTGAAGGCACGCTCCAGGACCTTGATGATTGCGGGATCCTCGTTCGGGACCAGGTGGGGCAGACCCTCAATGATGGTGACGTCCACGCCCATAGCGTTCCACATGGATGCGAACTCGCAACCAATCACGCCGCCGCCGAGCACGATAGCGCTCTTGGGCAGGTAGTCCATCTCCAGAGCCTCGGTGGAGGTCAGGATGCGGCCCTCAATGGGCAGACCGAAGGTCTTGGAGACCGAACCGGAAGCCAGGATGATGTTCTTACCCTTGTACTCCACACCGTTAACGGTGATGGTGTCCTGAGCGGTGAGCTTGCCCTCGCCGGCAATGATCTCGATGCCCTTCATCTTCAGCAGGCCAGCGAGACCCTTGAACTTACCGGAAACGATGCCGTCCTTGTAGTCGCGCACCTTGCCCATCTCGATGGACTGCAGAACAGCGTTGACACCGACCTTGGATGCCTCGCGTGCGTCCTCGGCCAGCTCAGCTGCGTGCAGGTAGGCCTTGGTGGGGATGCAGCCGGTGTGCAGGCAGGTGCCGCCGACCTTTTCCTTCTCAATCAGACCGACGGTGAAGCCCAGCTGGCGTGCGCGAATAGCTGCAGAGTAACCAGCGGAACCGCCGCCGAGGATGAGGATATCGAATTCTTGAGCCACGATATTGCTCCCTTGCATAGTTGGTGGGGTACGACCCCGTGCAATGAGTTCTTACCTTATTGGTAGGTTCCCCGGCACACACAGCAGGCCCGCATCAAAAAGACACGCGCCCATCCGCGTACGCAGAAAAACACTTAATACAACAATACCCCCGATACCGCCCCTTTAAGTTCACTCAGGGTGGTTTTTAGCCAAATAATCCCGCAAAGAGGCCAAAAAATTCGAGGCGTATAGCATACTGGACACCCCGTCCGGCCGTTCTCGCACGGGGATGCCGAAAGGCCCCGACGGAAGAAGAAAAGCTCCCTCAGCGACGAATCGAGAAAAGGCGGAAATGACCTCAACGCAACGCGCGAGGCGCCCCAGCCTGTTCAGCCAAAGCGCCTCGCGCATCCCTATATAACCGTTCAGCAATCAGCGGAAACACTGCAGAAAGGAAGCCCTCCGCAAGAGTCCCGGCGCCGCCGAACCCTCTACTTGGCGTAGGACTGGATGAAGTTCACCAGGGTTGCGGTACCGAAGCCGGTACCCTCCTTCGGGGTGTAACCGTAGGGTGCCTCCTCGTTGAACGCGGGGCCCGCGATGTCCAGGTGTGCCCACGGAATACCTTCGCCCACGAACTCCTTCAGGAACAGGCCCGCGGTCAGGGCACCGCCGAAACGCGAACCGATGTTCTTAATATCGGCAACCTGCGAGTCCAGGCTCTTGCGCAGGTAAGACTCCAGCGGCATGGGCCAGTAAGCTTCACCGGCGGATGCGCCGGCAGCCTGCACGCGCTCGCGAATCTCCTCGTCACCCAGCAGAGCCGCGGTGCGCAGGCCCAGGGCGGCCATAGCGGCACCGGTCAGGGTGGCGATGTCCAGAATGACGTCCGGCTTAGCCTCGGAAGCCAGCGCGATACCGTCCGCCATAACCAGGCGACCCTCGGCATCGGTGTTCAGCACCTCAACGGTACGACCGTCGCGCATGGTGATGACATCCTCGGGGCGCAGGGCGTGGCCGCCGGGCATGTTCTCGGCCAGGCACAGGTAACCGGTCACGGCCACCGGAACCTCCAGCTCAGCGGAGGCCACCACGGCGTTCAGCACGGCTGCGGCACCGGCCATATCGCACTTCATGGTCATCATCGAAGCGGCGGGCTTCAGCGAGTTACCGCCGGAGTCAAAGGTGATACCCTTACCCACCAGAGCCACGTGAGCCTTCGGGTTCTCGGGGACGTACTTCACCACGGCAAGAACAGGCTTGCGGGGAGAACCCTGGCCAACGCCGGCAATACCGCCGAAGCCCTCCTCGACCAGGCGGTCGTAGTGGAAGAGCTCAATCTCAACGTTTGCGTAATCCTCGGCCAGCTCAGCCGCAAACTCACCGAAGGTCTCGGGGTACAGGTGCGACGGGGGCAGGTTCACCAGACGGCGTGCGTCTTTGGTGGTCTCACCCAGGACCAGGGCCTGCACCAGTGCGGGCTCCGCCTCGTCGGGATCAATCGAGGAAATAATCAGGACGGACTCAATCTCTTCCTTAATCGAATCCTGGGTCTTGCCGCGCATACCCTCCTCGATGAAGTTACCCAGCACGGCGCCGTGCGCGACGGCCTCAATCTCATCCACGGAGGACAGGCCGAAATCGAAGGCAATCTCCTCGGCGGAACCGGCCAGCTGACGGCTTGCCGAACCAGCGGCATAGCGCAGGGCATCCAGACGCTCCTGACCGGTAGCCTGATCGGAACCCAGACCCGCCAGGGCCACGATGCCGGCACCCGAATCCTCAAGGCCCGGCAGGCGCAGCAGCTGATCGGGGGCACCCGAGGCACCCAGCGCCTCCAGCAGCTCGTTGATACCCTCGGCGGAATCCTCAGACAGCGAGTTCG
This sequence comes from Rothia sp. SCPM-O-B-18226 (M350), assembly GCF_058213595.1. Classification (NCBI taxonomy): domain Bacteria; kingdom Bacillati; phylum Actinomycetota; class Actinomycetes; order Micrococcales; family Micrococcaceae; genus Rothia; species Rothia sp. SCPM-O-B-18226 (M350). The sequence goes on from NZ_JBYQJS010000001.1 coordinate 789,093, forward strand.
GGGCCAGGTACGGGCCCTCGGAACCCTTCAGAACACCCAGGACCAGAACGTCGGCCTCCAGCGCCTCAAGGTCGGTGCTGTGAATCGACAGGGAAAGAGACATCGTTACTCCTTTGCGTATGTCTTCTTGAAACCATCCCACCCGAAGCTGGCGAACCGTGTGAAACGGTGCCCGTAGAGGCGGGATGCGCCGCGCAAAAGTACGCGGACTACCCGTTTCTACTCTACCGGATGGGGCGGGGGAGCGGCGCGTACGCTCGCAAGCCGTCCGCGGGGGTCCCCAGCATTTCGGCTCATGCAGGGCAGACCGTTCACCCGCCGCGAGAAAACGCCGAGATAGAAGCCAACACAATCTTCTTGGCCTAGAATGAAAGACTACGGAAAGCGTCTGTTGACAGAAAGGCGCGTCGGCCAGCCCCGTGACGAAACACGGTGTGGCGGGCCGAACGGATTCATAGTGAGGAGGCCGTCATGCTCAACCCCGAAGATCTCTACTTAGCTAACACCAAAATCCTCGACGATCCGCGGATGCACGGGCTGACCCTCGTCATCGCCCTCTCCAGCCCGCAGGACGCCGGATCCACCGCCGGACAGCTCGGGCAGGTGCTCCTCAGCGAGCTGAAGAACATTGAAATCGTCGAGTTCGACAGCGACCAGTTGCACAACTACCGCGCCCGCCGCCCCTTCGTGCACTACGAGAAGGACCACTTCGAGAACCCGCAGTACCCGCAGCTCAAGCTCTACGCCGTCGAGGATAGCCTCGATCAGCCCTTCCTGCTGCTCACCGGCGCCGAACCGGACCTGCAGTGGCAGCGTTTTCAGAAGGCTCTGCTCGGCATTGTGCGACGCCTGCAGCCTTCGCTCATCGTGCTGGTTTCGGCCTACCCCATGCCCGTGCCGCACACCCGGCCCTTCCCCGTCACCGCGCACGGTTCCCGCAAGGACCTGATTCGCGGCATCTCGCCGTGGAAGCCTACCGCGGATATGCACGCGACCATCACCAACCTGCTCGAGGTGCTCTTTACCGACAACGGCTACGACACCGTGGGATTCGGCGTGAATATTCCGCAGTACATCTCCGAGGCCGACCTGCCGCAGGGCACCCTCACCGCCCTCGAGCACGTGGGCATGGCCGCGCATCTCTCGCTACCCACCGACGATTTGCGCGAGGCCGCCCGACACGTGCACGGGCAGATTAACGACCAGGTCAAGCAGAACCCCGAAATTGGGCGCATGATCACGACCATGGAAGAGAACTACGACGAGAACTACCGCACCTCGGATATCGCCATTCCGCTTTCGCGACGGGACGCCAACAACATTCCGAGCCGCGACGAGATTGGTGCCCTCTTCGAACGCTTCCTGGACGAGCACTAGGGGAACGCTAGGCAGACGCTAACCGATTCGTCGAGGCGCGGCGCCGGGAGGAGGGGAGACTCACCTGCATCTGCGGCTCTCCAATCGACCGTACAGCGGGGCGTTCGTGACCGAATGTGACGGAACCGCCGCGGTGCAGTACCCGAAAAACCGAACAAAACGAATAAATCTGTGGATTTTCTTCTCTTTACAGAGGAGATATCCACAGATTTTTTCTTTAACGGATGCCAAGGCGGCGCACCTGACATTGTGGAACCATGAACAAGCACCGCAAGACCCAGAAGCCCAGCCCCCAGAACCCTAACACCCGAGATGGCCTCCAGAGCGCAGCCGTCCGGACGGACAGTCTTCCGAACGGCACCCCGAGCCCTGCGCCTCCCTCAATCTCCACCGAGTACGACGTTCTCAGCCACGCCCTCCACCACAACGGCTACTGGCCTGAACGCTCCCTCATCATCCTCACCGCCCACAACTCCGTCCTCGGCCCCAGCCTGCGCGTCAACCTGCCTGAAGAACCGCTCCCCGAAAGCCACCGCGCCGTGTACCTCACCGGCCTCTTCACCATGATTCCCGCCGAATACGACGGGGCACCCCTCAACCGCTTCTACGCCATCATCGTCGATGGCGATAACGCCGTACGCCAACGCCAACTCGACCCAGCCACCCGAACCGCCGCGACCCTGCACGAAGTCGGCGCAGACATCACCGCGCAGAGCCGCATCAGCTCCTGGGCACACATGCTCTTCGACCCGCGCATCGTCGGCGAACGACGCTGCGAAGACATCATCTACGCCGGCGCCGCCACCGTGTGGGCTCTCAACGACCGCATGGAAGCGCTCACCCTTCTCGGACCCATCGAAGACCTTCACGCCAGCCGCTACCAGGCATGGCGAACCAGTCTCGGCGACAGCATCGCGCCCGACGCAACCGGCAACTTCGCCCGGAGCCCCTGGGATACCGACACGACCAACAACCCCTCTGCCCGCGATGACTGGGAATCCGCCACCGAGCTCTGGAGCGCAACCCGCGCTCAACGCGTCCCGGTCACCACCACCGACCGAGCCTACCGCCAGGCCCAGCTCGACCTCTGCTACTGGGAGACCGCCATCAGCGCTGTCGAACCCTACCTGAACACCCCGCCCGAGCTCAGCGAACGCACCATCGGCGACACCCTCCGCGAGCTCATCCCCGCCGAGGTCGCTGGGCACCTGCGTGCATCCCTGCAGCCCAGCACCCTCACCAACGCCTTCGAGGAGCACAGCACCCTCGAAATTCTCAGCCCGGAGACCCTGGCGTACCTCGCCGGGTACGGCCTCGACCGAACCCAGCAGGTACTCGCCATCCAGCGGTACACCACCGATTACATTTACTATGCCCTCGGCGGCGCCGCACCCCTCGGTGAGCCTCGCGAAGAGCCCATCGAACCGCCCCATTACGGCACGCGCATCACCCGAAAGGCCCGGATGCCTCGCAGTTTCACCGCCGCCTTGGCAGGCGAGGGGCCCGCCGTGCGCACCGTCCCCGCCAAGTGCAATCAGTGGCAAGACTGGATTCGCCGAACCCATCGCACCATCCAAGCCGCCGATCTCGAGCGCTGGGCCTTCACCGAGCTCGACGGAATCGACCTCGCCGAAAGCTCCCTGCTTCACGAAGAAACCCTCCACGAGTACAGAGGCGGTCGGGTTTCTCCCTACGCCGCAGAAACGGACGGGGAAGCGCCCGCAACCGATGAAGAAAACCGCGACCAACACATCATCCAACAGCTCAACAACAGCACCTATATGAGCGAACCCCGCCGCCTCGCGGCCCTCAACCACTACCGCGCCGCGCTCGCCGGGTCTGCCGATGTCGAGGCACCCGACTACCGCCGTCTCAACGCCCTCGAGCTTCTCTCCAGCCTTCTCGTTCCGGGCTCCAACACTGCGGAGTACAGCGCCCTACGCACCCTTCAATCCTGGAGCAACTGGCTCAAGGGACACAGCACCTACGCCAACCTGTTGCGCCACGAAGCACAGCTCCACGACCTCCGCCTCAGCCCCAACATCATCGATGCGCGACTCGCCACCGGAACCTGCCCCGCCTGGCTCACCGCTCGGCGTGCAAATACCGACGCGCTTACCGAAGGGACCACCATCAGCACCCTCAAGCCCCGCAAAAACACCCCGACCTACGGCCAGTCAAGTTGAAAGCCCCCGAAAATCTGCAATACTTATGTATTGACCCCGTACAGTCGATGCGCTATAGCGCGCCCTCAAACAGCTCAGTACAACGAGCCGCGGCACCACGTAAACGACCAACGCGAGCGGAATAAAAACCCGTCCCGCAGCGTTAACCGGTTCAGAGTCGCAAACACACCAAAGAGGACGCCAGCACAGACTTGACAGGGTCTTAGGTGTTTTGCAGACAAAGCACCCCAACACAAGCCAGAAAGGGTACTAGTGGCACCTGCACCCAGCAAGAAGACTGCAACCGGCGACGCAACCGAAGAAACCGCCGCCAAGACCACCCGCGCCACCAAGGCAACCAAGACTACTAAGGCTACTAAGGCAGCCAAGACCACCTCCGAGGCAGCCAAGGAAACCACCGCAGAAGATACTGCCACCGCAACCACCGCGGAAAAGCCCAAGCGCACCCGCAAGACCACCGCTAAGGCAACCACCAAGCGCAAAACCGGCGGACGACGCAAGAAGACCGACGACGACTTCGACCTCGAACTCGACGACGATCTCGAAACCACCGACGCCGACGAAGAGCCTGAAGAAGACGAAGCCACCGTCGCCAAGAAGGAAGAAAAGAAGGCCGCCGAGGCTGTAGCAGCCAAGGGCTCCGGCTTTGTTCTCACCGCCAGCGACGACGACGATGCCCCCGCTCAGCGCGTCGTCACCCCCGGCGCAACCGCCGACCCCGTCAAGGACTACCTCAAGCAGATTGGTAAGGTCTCCCTGCTCAACGCACAGCAGGAAGTCGACCTCGCCATGCGCATCGAGGCCGGCCTCTACGCAGAACACAAGCTCGCCGAAAACCCCGACATGGACAAGGACCTCAAGAAGGCCATGCGCTGGGTCGTCCACGACGGCAAGCGAGCCAAGAACCACCTGCTCGAAGCCAACCTGCGACTCGTCGTCTCCCTCGCCAAGCGCTACACCGGCCGCGGCATGCTCTTCCTCGACCTCATCCAGGAAGGTAACCTCGGCCTCATCCGCGCCGTCGAGAAGTTCGACTACTCGAAGGGCTTCAAGTTCTCCACCTACGCAACCTGGTGGATCCGCCAGGCCATCACCCGCGCCATGGCAGACCAGGCCCGCACCATCCGCATCCCCGTGCACATGGTCGAGGTCATCAACAAGCTCGCCCGCGTGCAGCGCCAGATGCTTCAGGACCTCGGTCGCGAACCCACCCCCGAGGAGCTCGGTAAGGAACTCGACATGACCCCCGAAAAGGTCATCGAGGTTCAGAAGTACGGCCGCGAGCCCATCTCCCTGCACACCCCCCTCGGCGAAGACGGCGACTCCGAATTCGGTGACCTCATCGAGGACTCCGAGGCAGTCGTCCCCGCAGACGCGGTGTCCTTCACCCTTCTGCAGGAGCAGCTCCACTCCGTCCTCGACACCCTCTCCGAGCGTGAAGCCGGTGTCGTCGCAATGCGCTTCGGCATGACCGACGGCCAGCCCAAGACCCTCGACGAGATTGGTAAGGTCTACGGCGTGACCCGCGAACGAATCCGCCAGATCGAGTCGAAGACCATGTCTAAGCTCCGTCACCCGTCGCGTTCGCAGGTTCTGCGCGATTACCTGGACTAAAAGTTCATATCTAGCGGTTCTAACGTGCTGGCGGATGCTCGTGCAGCTGGTCTGCTGTCCGGCACGCAGAGGATGCTCGCGTAAGTTCTGCACAGCCGGCTTGCGGACAATGCTCGCGGTACAGTTCCGCACGACCGGCACGCGGACGATGCTCGCGGGGGAGTGCCCCCTCATCGGCGCCCCAATAAGTGAATGGGCCAGCCGCCTTGAGGATGGGGCCTCGCCATTACGCATCGCCGCTATGCCGTCTAGGTTCAGTTTCGCTAGATCTAGCACATACAGAAAAGGCTCTCCGGGATACCGGAGAGCCTTTTCTGCGTATGTAAACAGTTTGTATATGCGGCACGCGGACGATGCTCGCGTAAGTTCTGCACAGCCGGCTTGCGGACGATGCTCGCGGGGGAGTGCCCCCTCTGCGGCGCTGAGCGCCTTGAGGACGGAGCCCCCGCTCCGCATGTCCGCTACGCCGTCGAGGTGCAGCGCTACTACAGGCCCAGCTGGCGCAGATAGCGTTCCGCAACCGCCTCCACCTGATCCAAGCCCCGCACACGACCCAGCGCCTGTGCCCAGGCATCACCCGCAGGTTCCGAACCCACCGGCAGACCGGCCGCCGCCCACAGCATACCGACCATCGCGCCCACCGAATCCGAATCAGAATCCACTGACACCGCGCGGCACAGCCCCTCAAACAGGGTGCCACGCACCGTCGCATCATCAGCATCGGCGGGCAGATTCCTCAGCGCATCCGCCGCGCACCACAGCGCCGTGCCCAGCAGCTCCGGGGCGGTCCACCCCGTACCAAAATGCTCCGCCACAGCCTCCGGAACCGGCACCGTACCGCCCTCCAACAGCTCGACAGCACGGCTCAACGCCGCCGCCGTACGCGAAGCATCACCCGGAATCGCATCATCCCCGGCAACCGAACCGCACCACGACACCACACGACGCGCCGCCTCCAGCAACACACCAAACGAGCCGGACGGGGATGCCAACAAATCGCGGATGAGCAGCGCGTACGCCGCCGCTGACACTAAAGCCTCCGGGTGGCCGTGCGTCAATGCCGCACCGCGCACCGCCAACATGACCACCGTGCGCTCCTGAGCCACCGGCAACAGCCCCAGAGCCGCCGAACGCACCAGCGCGCCGCTACCCAGAGCATCAGGGTTCACCGACTTCGACACCAGCTGCATCTCACCGGTACCCAACGCCCGCAACGTCGCAGCACCCGGACCGCGACGAGCCGTCAACTCGTTCGACCCGTCAATTTCACGATCCAAAGAAAACGGGGCGGTCTCCGGCAGAGCCTCGCCAATACCGCGGAACCACCGCAAATACGCCAGCCACAGGCACGCCAACTCATCCGCCGCCGCGCCCTCGTTATTCCACTCCAGAACCTCCGTCAGGCCGTCTAGGGTGTAGCAGGTCAGCTGCGTATCATCGCTGATTAGCAGCTCGCCGTACGCGGCCTCCCAGGGCTTCGGGTTGCGCTCCGCGATCTGCTCCGCCGACAGCAGCTCAAGGGGATAGCCCAGCGCGTCACCCAGCGCAGACGCATACAACAGGCCGCGCACCCGGCTCGCAAACTCCGCAGAAACCTCGGGTGCGCGCGTGAACTCAGAAAAACTCATAGGGCGATTATCCCACGGGCGGCTTGGGTACAGGCGGCTCCGCACTCACATTTGCGGGAGGCCTGTACCAGGCGGCTCCGCGCTCACGCTCGCGGGGGAGTGCCCCCTCTGCGGCGCTGGGGCGCCTTGAGGACGGAGTCCCCGCTCCGCATGAGCGCCTACGTCGCGTATGGTCGGCTACTCGTTGTCATCAGACATTGAGGAGGGCTTAGATAAAAGCGGCTTTGTGCTCGCGGGAGGCCTGTACCAGGCGGCTTCGCGCTCACGCTCGCGGGGGAGTGCCCCCTCTGCGGCGCTGGGGCGCCTTGAGGACGGAGCCCCCGCTCCGCATGAGCGCATACGCCGCTGTGGGGCCCTAGCAGCGTGGTCCAAACCGTGAATGACGAACCGCGGGGCGCACTTTTCTCAACGGTGCCATACTGAAACCATGAAGATTCTGCACACCTCCGACTGGCACCTCGGCCGCACCTTTCACCGCAGCCCTCTCACCGACAAGCACCGGCAGTTCATCGACGAACTGCTCGACTACGTTCGGGCCGAAGGCGTTGACGCCCTCCTCATTAGCGGGGACGTCTACGACAGCAGCATCCCCAACGCCGAAAGCACCACCCTGCTCGACCGGGCTCTCACCCGCCTCGTCCAGGCCGGCGTGCAGGTTATCCTCAGCTCCGGCAACCATGATTCCTTCCGCCGCCTCAGCTACGGATCAGCACTCTTTGAAGCCTCGGGTGTGCACATCCGAACCACTCTCGAGGACGCCACCCGCCCCGTCGAACTCGTCGAGGGGACCCAGCGCGTGCACGTCTACGCCATTCCCTACCTTGCGCCGCGCCTGCACGCCACCGCACTCGGGGTTGAACCCACTCACCGCGCCGTCCTCGGCGCCGTCACCGATGCCATTCGTGCGGACATCGCCGACCGTCGAGCTCGCGGCGAAGGTGCCGACCGCGTCATCGTCATGAGCCACGCAACCGTCAGCGACACCGCAGGCAACGCCGACACCACGCCCCGCAGCGACTCCGAACGCGACATCAGCGTCGGCGGCATCGACTGGGTACCTGTCTTCCTCTTCGACAGCTTCGACTACGTAGCCCTCGGACACATTCATAAGCGGTACCCCGTCACCGCGACCATTCGCTACAGCGGCTCACCCCTCGGCTTCTCCTTTAGCGAAGAAACCAACCGCAACGGGGCCTACCTCATCGAGCTCACCCCCGGCGAAGAACCCGTCATCACCGGGCATGAATGGGCGACCCGAGTTCCCATGAAAACCCTCCGCGGCACCATGGACGATCTGCTCAACAACCCCGAATACACCCCCTACGAGCGCGGTTACTACTGCCGCATCGAGCTCACCGACGAGACCCTTCCCGTCGGCGCGGTCGACACGCTCCGCAAGCGGTACGAAACCATCTCGCACTTCAGCTACCGCAGCACCCGCGAAGCCGTCGAAAAACCCGCCGCTCCGCCGCTCAGCCAGAAGATTAACCCCGTGGACCTCTTCGACCAATTCCACCGTTACGTTCGCGAGCGTCCCCTCACCGACCCCGAACGCGCCGTCATCGCCGATATCGCCGACCGAGTCACCGCTCAGAAAGACCACGCATGATCCTGCACCGCCTCGAATTTGAAGCCTTCATGGCCTACCCCGACCGGCAGACCATTGACTTCGGCGACCTCAACGCCGCCGGAGTCTTCCTGCTCAACGGTCCCACCGGCGCCGGTAAGACCACCATCCTGGACGCTATCTGCTACGCCCTCTACGGCGGCACCACCGGCGACCGCGACCCCGCGCAGCTCTACTCCACCTACGCGGCACGCAGCAACACCCCGCCCCGCGTCTTCCTCGACCTCACCCTGCAGGGCCGCCGCCTGCGCATTAACCGCACCCCCGTGTACAGCCACCCCATCACCCGCGGCAAGCGCGCCGGACAGATGACCGTCAAAGCCGCCACCGCCACCGTGGAGGAGCTGCTTCCCGGAGGCAACCCGGGGGACGATAAGGCCTGGAAGCCCATCGCCTCCCAGGTCAAAGAGGTCAACGCCGTCATCGCGGAGCATATTCACCTCAACCGCGAACAATTCCTCAAGGTCGTGCTCCTCGCGCAGGGGCAGTTCGCGCAATTCCTCAAGTCCAAGCCGGTAGAGCGTAAAGAACTGCTCAAGAAGATGTTCCCCGTAGATCACATCGAGGCCATGTACGCCGAGCTTCTCGAGGAGGCAAAGCAGGCCCGGCAGGACGTTGCCAACGATGAACAGGCCCTCGACGGCTATCTCAATCGTGCCCGGAGTGGTATGGAAGCTCTTCGCGAAAGCCTCGCCCCGCTCACCCCCGAGGGGGAGGCGGCCGAAGCATCCCCCGCCGATGGTGGGCCGGAGACCGCAGAAGCCACGGATACGATCACCCCCGAAACCGTCGCCGCTGAAACCCTTGACGCGTGGCTCGCCTCCGGCGTCGAGGAGGCGCGCACCGCCTCCGCGCGGGACGGCCGGGAACAGTCCCGCCTCGCCGGCGAAGCTGACCGTCACGCCCAGACCCTCAATGAGCGCCTTCAGCTTCGCAAGGACTGGGGCGAGTACGAGCAGCTCATCGCGCGCTGTGAACGCCTCGTTGAGGAACGGGAACCGCACGAAGCACGCGTGAAGGAGCTTGCGGATGCCCGCGCCGCCGCCCCGCTCACCGCGCGCTACACCCAGCTGCGCGTTGAGGAACAGGACATCGAGGAACAGCGCGCCCGGCAGGCCGAGTACGCCGGCGCCCTGAAGACCGCCCGCGAGAGCCTGCGCCGTGCCCTGCGTGCGGGGGAGGACCCCGCGGAAGACGCCGTGCCCTACCCCGAGGAGGAGCTCTTCGCCACGCGTACGGCTGAAGAGCCCGCGGAAGCCCGCGGCCGGCATCTCGACGCGACCCTCGCCTCCCTGCGCGCCCTGCACAAGCGTGACGATCAGCTGGCCCAGGAGGAGCGCACTGTCCGACAGACCCAAACCCGGAGCGAGCAGCTGGCCCAGAAGGTCGAAAGCGCCGCCCAGAAGCTCGAAACCTTGGGTGCCAGGGCGCGGGAAATTCAGGAGAACCTGAAGGCCTACGAGAAGGCCGAGGAAGAGCACGCTCTTGCCCTCCGCGGGGCCGAGGACGCCGAGAAGGTGCACCGCGAAGCCCAGCAGGCCCAGCAGAATATTGACGCCGCGCGGCGGGCCGTCGCCGAGGCCGAGAAGGAAGCGGAACGAGCCCTCGGCACCCGGCAGAAGGCTCAGGAACGCTGGGAGGAAGCCGCCCGAGCCGCTATCGAGGCGACCGACGCCTTCAGGAGCCTGCAGGCGCAACGATTGGCCCAGGCGTCCTCCCTGCTCGCCCGCGAGCTGACCGAGGGGGAACCCTGCCCTGTGTGCGGTTCCGCGGAGCATCCCAACCCCGCCCGTGCCCGCGAGGGCGAGAGCCTCGTCGAGCAGACCGATCTGGACGCAGCCAAGACCCGTGAAGACCGCGCCCACGAGGCCTCCCGCACTCGCGAGGAGGAGAAGGAAAAGGCCACCCTCGCGTATCACCGGGCTTCTGAGGCGCTGGCCCGCGCCCGTAGCCAGAGCGAAACCCTCTCGGCCCAGGAACGCACGGATCCCGAGCAGAGCGCCCGGGAGCTGGCCCAGGCCCGCGAACGGGTTCAGCAGACGACGACCCGTCTCGCCGAGCGCGACGCCCTGCGCAAGCGCCAGGCTCAGGCGGAGGCCGAACAGAAGGCCGCCGAAGAGACCCGGAGCACCCTGCACGATGCCCTCACCGAGGCCCAGGCCCTCCACCGCGAAAGCCTCGAACGCCGTGACGCCCTGGCTCGAGAGCTGGCGCCTTCCAAAGCTCACATCCCGTTTGCCCAGCGTATTGAGGCACTCGAGAACTACCGAACCCTCGCCCAGCGCGAGGAACAGGGCTCCCTGCTGCTGAACCGCGCGGCGGAGGAGCACTCTAAGCACCTCGTCGAGGTCCAGGGGCTGCTCCAGGAGTCGCCCTTTGCCGATTCCGCCGGGGTCATTGCGGCCGAGCGAACGGAGGCTCAGATTCTGGCCCTCGAGAAGGCCGTGAACGACTACGAGCTGGAGTCCGCCCGCGTGAACGAAAGCCTGGGACGCAAAGCCCTGGTCGAGGTCGCGGCTCGCGTGGCCGCGGGCGAACAGGCCCCGGATGATCAGCAGGAACTCAGGGGACGCATCGAGGAACTGCGCCAGCGGGTGCAGCACCTCGTTCGCCGAGAGGGCGAGAGGGAAGGCATCGTGCGTTCCCTGCAGGCCCTGCGGAGTGAGTTTGTCGCCTTCCGCGAACGGACGGCCGAACGCTACGATCGGGCCGAGATGCTGGGGGCCCTCGCCGCCGCGGCCCGAGGCGACACCCTCGGCGGGTACACGCACCAGGTGGACCTGGTGAGCTACGTGCTCGGCGGTGAATTCGAGCGGATCCTGGACGTCGCGGATAAGCACCTGCAGCGCATGAGCGACGGTCGCTACGGTATGAAGCTCAGCGACCACCGCGCTAAGGGAAGCCGTAGCGGCGGTGGCCTGAACCTGAACATCACGGACACCTGGACGGGAGAACCGCGCGACGCCGCGTCCTTGTCCGGCGGTGAGTCCTTCCTGGCCTCCCTGGCCCTGGCCCTGGGACTGGCCGAGGTAGTGCAGTCGAACAACGGCGGAATCGAGCTGGACACTCTCTTCATCGACGAGGGCTTCGGTACGCTCGACTCCGAAACCCTGGATACGGTGATGAACACCATCGAGTCTCTGCGTGAGAACGGTCGCACCATCGGCCTTATTTCGCACGTTGAAGAGATGAAGAACCGTATTCCGACCCAGATTGTGGTGGAAAAGGGACAGCGTGGCTCCTCGGTGAGGGTAAACTCCTATTAGGCATACCCCCGCCCTCGAACGCTGACGCGTCGAGAACCGGCGGAATAATCACGAGAGAGACCATGACCCCAACACCTCAGCGTAGGAATCAGGATTCAGCGCGCCCCGCGGCTCACCCCGAGGACGCGTCACCCACCCCCGGTGCTCACGTACCGGGGGTTCCTCCGCACACTATGAAGGTGACTCCTCCTCCCGAGCTACACGTGCAGCCTACCTCCGGCACGGGGGTTCCCTCCGCTCCGGGCGGTCCCCTCACCGATGTGGTGCGTAACAACGACCACGTGCTGCAGGAGGTGAGGCCCCTCCCTCTGCCCTCGGATGATGAGGTCAATAAGGACGACTCGGTATCGAACATCGTGCGTCAGCATTGGGCGCTGTTTTGGCGAAACGGCCGTGAGCAGCGCAAGTACCTGCGTGATATCTTGCGCGATGAGGGATTTGCGCGTAGCGTCCTGACCATTCTGTTCCACATTCCCGCGGCATCTTCGGCGTTTGCCCTGTATATTCTGCTGGCGAGCCACCTGGGTAGCGTGCACGACGCCGGTTATGCGGTGGCGGCTTTTGCCGGTGCGTACTCGGTTCAGGTGATGATGGGGCCCATGCTGGTGCGGGCCCTGGGCCTGCAGTTTCTTCTGGGTATCACGTCGGTGTTGAACATCGCGGCGATAGCGAACATGCTGGTCATCGGCTGGCGTCTGACGGTGGATCCGAACAATGTGAGTACCCTTTACCATGCGCTCTCCTGCGTGGCGATGGGCTTTACGACCCCGCCGTGGACTCCGTTCGCTCTTGAATCGTTGTATCGCCGGAATTACCGGTATAGCGACGAGCGGTTGGCGACGGCCGTCTCGTGGGGTACCACCGCGAACCTGTCGATGCACCCGTTAGCGGCCCTGATGATTTGGATTGGCGACGCCTACATTGCGCCTAACCACGAATATTCGGGCTTCTGGATTACTATCGGTCTGGATGTGCTCCTGCTCCTGGTGGTTTTCGTGGCGCCGAAGCTCCTACCGGATGTATCTCGCCTGAAGACGGCGAGCGCGCGGGTGCGCATGACGCGTCCGAGCCTGCAGACTGCGGTGCTGGTGATTGGCCTGGTGCTACTGGGCGGATGCGTGGGCTCCGTGGGCTCGGGTCTGCTGGGCTTCGCGCTGATGCAGGGGTCGATGAACATGTTCATGGCGATGGTGGCCGTCGGAACGGGATCGATGGTTCTGGTGGCTTTCCCCGTGATTTTGGGTGGGCAGTCCATTAACCCGTGGCACGGCTGGCTTTTGAGCGGAATTCTGCTGGTCCTGGCCGCCCTGTACCTGCCGACGAGCGTGGATACGTCAACGATTTTCTATGCATTAGTCCTGTGCGGTGCGACGCTGGGTGTGGCCTTCGCCGGCCATGAGCTGTCGCTGAGCCGCTCGCTGAAGTATATTCCCGACGCACAGGCAAGCTTCTTCACCCGTTCGATGCTGGGCATCGGCATGGCGATGGGATGCATGTGGGGCGGCTACATGGGCGACGCCCCATACTACCGCAACGCGTTCATGGTGCCGGTGATTGTGGCGACCATGTACTTTGCGCTGGGGCACCTGTACGGTTACCTGTGGCGCGAGGAGCACGAGGAGAAGCTGGCTCCCCTGGACGCCTAATCCTTCGCGTTTCCAGATACGGCGGAAGGCCCCGCCACCTGAGTGCAGGTGGCGGGGCCTTCCGCTTTTTAGCGCCGTGCCGCGTAGCGCCGCGCTGTGCGGGTAGCCGCGAGGGCAGCCGTGCCGCGCGGGCAAACGCTTAGTGGCCGCGCTTAATCCATGCCGGAAGCTCGGGCGCCTCCAGGCCGATGCCGGTGCTGTCGCCGTGGCCGGTAAGAACCGCGGTGGACTCGGGCAGGGTCAGCAGACGGGTCGAAATCGACTCGATGATGGTGTCGAAATCGCTGTAGGAGCGTCCGGTTGCGCCGGGGCCGCCATTGAAGAGGGTATCGCCGGAGAAGACGACGCCTTCGCTGTTCTCCCAGCTGAGGGTGGGCGCGTAGAAGCACACGGAGCCGGGGGAGTGGCCGGGGGTTGCCAGGACGGTCAGCTCGGTCTCACCGATGCGCAGTACGTCGCCGTCAGCGAGTTCGTGGTCGAAGTCCCAGGAGGGGTACACCATTTCCCAGAGCACACGGTCTGCGGGGTTCAGGTAGACGGGTGCGCCGAAGCGTTCTGCCGCCTCCTTGGCGCTGCGGATGTGGTCGTCGTGGGCGTGGGTCAGCAGGATCTTCTCCACGGTGCGGCCCGCGACGGTTCGCGAGATCTTGTCCACGTCGTGGGCGGGGTCAATGATAATGACCGAGGAGTCGTTGCCGACAATCCAGACGTTGTTGTCGACGTCCCAGCAGCCGCCGTCCAGCGAGAAGGTGCCGGAGGTGACGACTCGTTCAATACGTTCGCTCATCCTGCGCTCCTAGAGTTCCACGACCGAGCGCAGCACGCGGCCGGTCTTCATGGTTTCGAAGGCCTCGTTGACGTCTTCGAGGGTGATGCGCTCGGAGACGAAGCTGTCCAGATCGAGGCGGCCGAGCAGGTACTGATCTACGAACTCGGGGAAGTCGCGGGAGGGTAGGGTGTCGCCGTACCATGCGCTCTTGATGGAGCCGCCGCGGCCGAAGACCTCGTCCAGCGGGATGTTCCAGGTGGTGCCGGGTGCGGGCACACCGACGAGGACGACGCGGCCGGCCAGGTCGCGTGCCTCGAAGGCCTGCTTGAAGGTGGGGGCAATGCCGACGGCGTCGATGACGAGGTCTGCGCCGAAGCCGCCGGTGAGCTCCTTAATGGCCTCGACGGGGTCGACCTTGGAGGAGTTCACGGTGTGGGTTGCACCGTGCTCGCGGGCGCGGGCCAGCTTCTCTTCGTCGATGTCCACGGCGATGATGGTGGTCGCGCCACCCAGCTGTGCACCGGCGATAGCCGCGGTGCCGACGCCGCCGCAACCGATAACGGCCACGGACTCGCCGCGCTTGAGCTCACCGGTGTTCAGCACGGCACCCAGGCCGGCGGTGACGCCGCAACCGAGCAGACCGATTGCTGCGTACTGTTCGGGGCTGATGTCGGCAGTAATCTTGGTGCACTGACCGGCGGCAACGAGGGTCTTCTCGGCGAAGGAGCCGATGCCCAGCGCGGGGGTGAGCTCGGTGCCGTCCTCGAGGGTCATCTTCTGGGTTGCGTTGTGGGTTGCGAAGCAGTACTGCGGCTGGCCCTTGCGGCATGCGCGGCATTCGCCGCAGACGGCACGCCAGTTGAGGATGACCAGGTCGCCGGGGGCGATGTCGGTGACGTCATCGCCGACGGCCTCGACGATACCTGCGGACTCGTGGCCGAGCAGGTAGGGGAAGTCCTGGCCGACGCCGCCGGTGACGTAGTGGTGGTCGGTCTGGCAGACGCCGCAGGTGAGGACCTTGACGAGGGCCTCGCCCTTGCCGGGGTCGGGTACGTTGATGGTGGTGACGGTGACGGGCGCGTCCTGGGCGAGGGCTACGACAGCCTTAACCTGGTGCATGGTGCTCCTTTGCTGGGCGCGGTTGAGCCTCAACCGCTAGATAAAGGTTTTTTGATACGTTCCCATTCTAAGAGCTAAGGCATACCTGATGCACCCCGGGGCTGAGCGTGAAGCCCCCGGAGGAATATGACGTTTTATGAAGGGCCCGTCGCTTCCCCGGCACCTTCTGCCGCCTCGGTTGCTTCCGCTTCCGCCGCGAAGGCGAGCGCGCCGCGGCGAAACACTCCGGAGGTCAGGGCGTTCACGTGATCGCGGCCGGGCAGGGGAATGAAACGGTTGAGCGGGTTGTCCTCGCGCACCATGTCGTAGAGTTCGGCACCGTCGGCGGCGATGGTGTCCGCATCGCCGAGCACGACCGCGATGGGTGCGTGCGGATGCGCACCGGGGTTGCCCGCCGGCAGCTCGGGGGAACCGGCGCGCAGGGCGGGCACGTCGAAGAACGGGCCGAAGGGAATCCGCACGAACTTCAGCAGCGCCTCGGGCTGAACGGGGGAGTTATCAATAATCGAGGTGAAGGACGCAATCGCCTCTTCGGTGGAGTCCGCCGCGGGGGTTTCTGCGCTCGCGGCGGCGCTGGTACCTTCGTGCGCCTCGAGCATGGCGCGCAGGGTGATGAGGTGGTCGTGCAGGGGCAGGCCGCCCAGGGTGAGGGAGGCGACCGCCTCCGGGTGGGTGAGGGCAAGCTCCCAGCCGACGCGGGCGCCGAAGGAGAAGCCGATAACGTGCGCGCGCGGTTGTAGCTCAACGCCGAGGTCGTTCTCGGTGGCGACGGTGCGCAGTAGCCGAGCGAGCAGGTTGGTGAATAGGTGCATGGGGGTCAGCGGCTGACCCGCCGCATCGACGGGAATCTTGCCGCTGCGCACGCCCGTATTGTCGGGGAGCTTGCAGTCGATGGCGTGCATGGACTCGGGGTCCTTGAGGTATTCGTCCGAGTGGTAGGGCAGGGCAACGATCAGCACGGGGTATCCGGCACGCAGGTATTGGCGGATCCAGCCGGTGCCTCCGTAGAGCTGTTCGCCGCGGGTGGCGAAGCCGTGAATCATGAGGGCCGGGATGCGGCTCTTGAGCTGCTTCGGCTGGTAGAGGGTGTACTCGAGGTCGGGGAGGGCGGCACCGGGTACGACAGCGTTGGGTACGGCAAAGGGCGCGGGAGAGAAATCTGCACTGGTCATAGTTCTATCTTAGTGACCAGCGCAGGGTTTCTGTCCCGCGCCCTTCACGCGCATGGTGGGCGAACGTTCGGCTGCCGCTTAGTTCTTCTTCGCCGCACCGTTCGAACTATCGGTGTTCAGGTCGAAGAGCGCTTCCTGCTGAGGCTCAGCTTTTGCGTTCGCATCCGCCTTTGCGCTCGCATCTGCCTTTGCCGAGGCTGCCTCCGAAGCCTGAGCCTCGGCGGCGTCAGTCTTCGCCTGCTGTTTCTTGCCGTTTTCGAGTCGTTCCTTGCCGTCGGCAATCATCGTGCGAATCATTGCAGTGTTGGTGTCCACCGCCTTCTGCACGCGAGCTACGACGGAGGGGCCCTTCGGTTTGGGGAGCATACCCTGACCTGCCGCCTGCTGCTGCAGCTCGCGTCCGTCAGACATGAGGCGTTCCTGGCGTGCCTTCAGCGCGCGCGAGGCGGATGTGCTGCGCGGCTGCACCTTCAGGTGGCCGTGGTCGTCGTCGCCGGCGATAATCTGGCGCATGAGCATAATTTCCGCGTCCAGGTGCGCGCCGAAGAGCAGCATGTTATTCATAATCCAGATGAACAGCAGCATCACGATCACACCACCAATGAGGCCGTAGGTGGCGTTGTACTTGCTGAAGTTGTTGGCGTAGAGGGTGAAGCCGAAACCGCCCAGGCCCATGCCGAAGAGCGCCAGCGCCGCACCGGGGGAGAGCTTCCACTGTTTGAAGCGGCGCACGTTCGGGGTGGTCGCGTAGAGCAGAGTAATCAGGGCGATTGCCATGAACAGGATGAGGACCCAGCGGCCGTTGAGCCAGATGAGCTTGATGAGCTCCATGTCGACGGTCGCGGGCACGTACTGACCGACCATGTCCAGGACGGTTACACCCAGCAGCATCATGAGCATCATGAGTACCACGAGGATGATAATCACGGTGGTGACGAAGACGTTCAGCGGCTTGAGAATCCAGCCGGGGCGGCCTTCACGCACGTTGTAGACCGTGTTGAGAGCTCGACCGAAGGATCCGGTGTACCCGGAGGCGGACCAGATCGCACTGAGGATACCGGTCAACAGCACCAGTCCTGCGCCATGGTCGCCGGTAATCTGCTTGATGGGGTCTTCCATAATGGCGTACATCTGGGCGGGCGCGTTGTCCTTGAGGAAGGCGAGGATGACGGCGGCGCTTTCCTCACCGTGACCAAATACGCCCAGTAGGGAGACGATCGCCAGCAGGGCGGGGAAGATGGACAGCACGGTGAAGTAGGTGAGTGCTGCCGCCATGTCGGTGCCGCCGTTTGCGCCGAATTTGTAGATGGCACGGCGCAGAATGTAGAGGATGCTGCCCTTGGGGAAGTCGCGCAGCTTCACGCTTGCGTACTTGGGGGCCGCGGGCTTCTTCTTACGGGAGAAGAGTCCGCGTCGAGCTCTGGCGGGTACCTGGGTTGAGGAGGTGTCCGTGGAAGAGCCGGTGTGTGCAGCCAATGGGGCTCCTTGGGTGAGAGTGACGAGGTGTACACATGCGGCGCCCCGCACGTCTCGCGCTGAGAGCGTGCGGGCGCACAGTTGGGGCGGGAAGAACAATGAGCTGCTCTTTCCGCCCCTGCGGTGACATTATAGGGTTTCCGCCGCACCGCACAATTTACCGACGATGCAAATATATGGTGTGTTTGTCCTTTCGGGGCCATATATCTCGATACCTTGGGCACGCAACAGGCCCCTCCACGCGGGGTGGAGGGGCCTGCCGAAAGTACGCGTCGAACGCTCGACGGGTTACGCGCGACTAGTTGTGAATACCCAGAACCTTAGCGGTGTGACCCATCAGCTCGTCAGCCAGCTGCGGGTTGTCGTTGAGCTTCACACCGTAGCCGGGGATGAGTTCCTTCAGGCGGGGCTCCCAACCGGCAATCTTGGAGGGGAAGCACTTGGACAGCAGGTTCAGCATAATCGGAGCCGCGGTGGAGGCACCCGGGGATGCGCCCAGCAGTGCAGCAATCGAACCGTCGGCGGCGGAGACGACCTCGGTACCGAACTGCAGGATGCCGCCCTTCTTCGCGTCCTTCTTCATGATCTGAACGCGCTGACCGGCCTCGATGAGCTCCCATTCGCCGCCGTCAGCCTCGGGGTAGTACTGGTACAGCGACTCGAGGCGGGCTTCCTTGTTCTTGAGTAGCTCGGAGACGAGGTACTTGACCAGGTCCAGGTTGTCCAGGCCCGCGCGGCTCATCGGGTAGATGTTGTTCAGGCGCAGGGACAGGGGCAGGTCCAGCAGCGAACCCTGCTTGAGGAAGTTCGTCTTGAAACCCGCGTAGGGGCCGAACATGAGGGCGCGCTTGCCGTCCACGTAGCGGGTATCCAGGTGAGGCACGGACATCGGGGGAGCACCCACCGATGCCTGGCCGTAGACCTTTGCGTTGTGCTTCTGTGCGGTAGCCTCGTGGGTGTTGCGCAGGAACAGGCCCGAGACGGGGAAGCCGCCGTAGCCCTTACCTTCCTTGATGCCGGACTTCTGCAGCAGGTGCAGGGCACCGCCACCGGCGCCGAGGAACACGAACTTAGCGTTGATGGTCAGCGGCTCTTCCTTGTTGATGCGGTTAATCGCGTCAACGGTCCAGGAGCCGTTGGACTCGCGGTTCAGGTTGGTGACCTGGTAGCCGTAGCGAACCTCAACGCCCCTGGGCTGCAGGTGGTCAATCATCTGCTGGGTGAGGACGCCGAAGTCGACGTCGGTACCTTCGGGAGCCCAGGTGGCGGCGATGGGTTCGTTGCCCTTGCGGCCGTTCACGGTCAGCGGTGCCCACTCGGCAATCTTCTCGCGCTCGGTGGAGAATTCCATGCGCTCGAAGAGCTTCTCCTTGCGGAAGGCGTCGAAACGTGCGGCCAGGTACTTGGAGTGATCCTCGCCGAAGACCAGGGACATGTGCGGAACCGGGTTGATGAAGTCGGTGTTGTCCAGAATCTTTTCTTCAACCAGGGAGGCCCAGAACTGGCGGGAAATCTGGAACTGCTCGTTGATGTTCAACGCCTTGGCGGTGGAGACGGTGCCGTCGGGGCCGGCGGGGGCGTAGTTGAGCTCGCACAGTGCCGAGTGGCCGGTACCGGCGTTGTTCCAGGGGTTGGTGGACTCCTGGGCGGCCTTGTCGAGGCGCTCAAGCAGGATGATGTTCCAGGTCGGCTCGAGTTCCTTGAGGAACACGCCGAGGGTGGCGCTCATGATGCCGCCGCCCACCAGGACGACGTCGGTTCGTTCAGTACGTGCTACCACTGAATTCTCCCTAGGGTGTGGGTGCCCGGCGTCGGGCACAACAAATAATTGTGGGGTATATCATCTAGCCTACTATCTTTTGAAGGGTGAGTTGTAGCTAGAATCCACAAAATATTGGAGAGTGGTACACCTCATAAGTAAGGTTTTCTTAGGGTAGAAAAAACCTTAGCTGTCGTTGCCCGGTAGCCTCCGTCCCTCCGCGGAGGCGCGTGCCGCCGCACGTTCTGCCGGCCTCGCGGGGCATCCGGCTACGATAGGCGCAGCTTGCTGAAGAACTCGATGGCGTTCTGCTCCGTCTGGTAGCCCTGCACGGAGCGGCTCACCGCAACCTTCGAGGTCACGTTCAGCAGGGGAACCGCCGGCATGAACTGGCCGAGCTGGGTAACCACCTGCGCGTACAGCTCACGCTGCGCATCCACAGACTCGGCCGAGTCCGCGGCGCGGATGCTCTCCATAATCTGCAGGAAGCTCGGGGATTCCTCCACGGGAACGGCCGTGGCCGAAGGCGTGGGGGTGGGGGAGGGCGAAGCGGAAGCGGATTCCTCCGGGCTCGCCGGATCCGGCGAGAAGCTTGGCTGCGGACTCGGCGTCGCCTGAATCCGAATATTTGAATCCGCACCGTTTGAAGAGGGTAGCTCGACGGTCTTCGCCGTCACCCCGGTCGTCATGCTCTCGGGTGCCGCGGCGACGATTGAGCGCACCTGCTGCTCGGCAATCATCGGGGCCAACGCCGGACCGAAGAACGCATACGGGTCGCGGTACATGCCATAGAAGCCTGCCAGCGCAATGCCGCGCGTCGAGGACGGCTCGTTCACCTTTGCGTGGTACTCCTCCCAGGTGAGCGGCACCGGCACAATGTTGAGGCCCACCTCGATGAGGGAAGCCACCATCTCGGAATACACCTTCTGCGGGGTATCCATCCAGGGCAGGGAAACATCCGCGGGGTAGTAGCACTCAATCACCTGGTTGTTGTACCCGGCCGTGGCCAGTAGCGAACGGGAAAGGTCCTGATTGCGGTCGGTGTGCTCCTTCGCGTGGTCGGCCCGAATACGGAACGACGGGGAGACAAGAGTCTGCGCGTCAGAGGTGCCCTGCGGGTAGTACTGGTGGAGTGCCCCGCGGTCAACCGCGTGGGAGATGGCGCGGCGCACCGAAATATTCTTGAGCACGGGGTGCGCCGTGTTCAGGTGCAGGTACACGAGCGAGAACGGGTCGCGGCCCGGGGTCTGGTAACCGTCGCGAGCCAGCTGGCCCAGATCGGAGGAATTCACCTGATCGCACGCATCGATCATTCCCTCGACCAGCGCGAAGTAGCGCTTATCGGAGGAGGTCAGGGTCGAAATCTGAATCTCATCAAGCTGCGGGCGTGCACCGTCAAAGTGCTCGTTCGGAAGCAGGCGCACGGTGCCCTTCTCGGAGGACTCGATGCGGAAGGCTCCGGTGCCCACCGGAACACCGGTGAGCTTCTGGTCACTGCCAAAGAGGGCGGGGTCGATAATGCCGAAGGCCTGCTGAGTCAGGATGCATCCGAAAGCCAGCGAGGGGCGCGAGAGGGTCACCACGACCGCGCCGTCCTGCTCCTTGACGGAGGTCACCAGCGGGGTGAAGGAGACGGGCTTCGGCTCAGGCTTCGTTGCCTCCGTCTTCGCGGTCGCCCCCTTCTGAGAATCGGAGGAATTGGGATCCGCAGACGGGGATGCGCTGCTCTGGGCATCCGCGGTTGCGGAGGCGCTCGCCCCCGCGGTCGGGGAGGCCGTCGCGGACGGGGTGGCGGAGGCATCTGCCGAGGCATCCTTCTGCGCGGGCTGCTCCGGCACGCCAAAACCCCACGCGTACAGAGGCTGTGCCGGAACCACCAGTGCGGCGGTAGACTCGCCCGTTGCCAGGGCCTGCCAACGCTGGAAATTCTGCACCACCGCTGCGGCCGTCAGGGCCGTACCGTTGCTGAAATGCACGTTGTCACGCAGAACAAACGTATGGGTCAGGCGGTCGTCTGAAACCTTCCACTCGCGGCAGAGCGAATCGGTCGTATCGGGGGAGCCCGTGTAGTGGTCTGCCGTGAGCAGGGTCTGCAGAACCTGCGCCGTCACCTGATAGGTGCTTGCCACCGGGGAGAGCGCGGGGTCCAGCTGAACGGGTGCGGCACCCTGCGCGAAACGAAAAATACGGCCCGCTGAAGCCGCCGAGGAACCCGATGCGGGGTTGGAGGAGCCGGTCGAAGCGCACGCGGTTAGGGCCGTTCCCGCGCTCAACAGGGCGCCAAAACGCAGAACGTCGCGGCGGCTCAGGCCGCGTGAACCGGCGGTTACCCGGAGCAGCTCAGCGTTTTTGCGGGCCGAAGAGGCACGATGATCATTCAGCACGGGAGGTCCTCTTTTCCATAGCGGATGCTTGTATTCAGAATACCGGTTCGAGTCGCGCTCGGGCACTCGTTCTGCCGCAATCTGCGAGAGCGGGGCCGCGGGAGGCGGAGCACGGATAGAACAAACCCGCCGCCACGGTAGCCGTGACGGCGGGTTCACTGTGAATGTGTGTGCGCGAGGGGGGACTTGAACCCCCACGCCGTAAGGCACAGGAACCTAAATCCTGCGTGTCTGCCAATTTCACCACTCGCGCGCGCGGACCTCACCCCGAAGGGATGCGTCAGAGGTCCAAGACCCAAGTCTACACTAGAGGCTCCTCTAGACGCGAAATCGGCGGTGTATCGTTCCGCCACCGCTTCCCGACCATCGGCCTGAGTGGTGCCCCGGCCCTACTTCGGGTCGATGCCCAGGTCGCGACGCAGCTTTGCCACGTGGCCGGTCGCGCGCACATTGTACTGGGCCACAGAAATAACGCCCTGCTCGTCAATCACGAAGGTCGAACGAATCAAGCCCTCGTACACGCGGCCGTAATTCTTCTTCTCACCCCACGCGCCGTAGGCCTCAGCTACCGTGTGATCGGCATCGGAAAGCAACGGGAACGACAGCGACTCCTTCTCCGCAAAACGGGCAATAGCCGACGGCGAATCGGGGGAGACGCCCAGAACCACGTAGCCCAGAGACTTCAGCGAGGCCAGGTTATCCCGAAAGTCGCAGGCCTCCTTCGTGCATCCGGGGGTCGAAGCCTTCGGGTAGAAGTACAGAATGACCTTGCTACCCGCGTAATCGCTCAGGCTGTGCTCCGCACCCGATGCGTCGGGGAGGGTGAAAGCGGGGGCCGGGGTGCCCGGCTCAAGACGGATGCTCATGATGCTCCTCAAAGTTCATTGCGTGTGGCGGGTGTGCCCGCCCCAATACTTCACCCCAGTCTAAAGCGTCCCTGTCTCGGGATGCACCCCGCTCGGGGAAAACTGCCCCGGAGAGTCTCATGCCCCCGCACCATATAATGTGTTGAGAGTCACCATGTATCGAGTTGCGCAAAAATTTGGAAGTGCGTATAGTATTTTCTTGTTGCAAGGGAAACCTGCAAAAACAGAATAAGCGCCTCTAGCTCAATTGGCAGAGCAATTGACTCTTAATCAATGGGTTCTGGGTTCGAGTCCCAGGGGGCGCACATCAAGAAAGATCCCGCTGATTCTTCGGAATTGGCGGGATTTTTGCGTTCCTCGAATAAATACAGTTTTGTCGTGCGAGGTGCATATTATCCTCTTTGCTCCTGCAGGGGACCTGTCCTCGCAGAGCTCGGACACCCTGATGTCGCGGCAGAGGATATATGCACCTCTGCGTGTATCAGTATTCGGGGTGCGCTGCGGTCCCGCCGGGGTTGCGGTAGATTCGCGGTGGTTTTGTGTGCGCCCCGTGCCTAGCGAACTGGGGCGGGGAGGGCTGTCGCGGTTTAGCCTGCTACCTGGTGGCTGGTGTTTTGCGTGCAGGCACATGAAAGCCCGCCGCAGCTTCCAGTGCTGCAGCGGGCAAACGCAAAACTCAATTACAGGACCGGCCAAATCCGCGTCACAAACTCGCGGAAGTCCTTCACATCCTTACCCTGCTCCAGCAGGCCCGTGCCGTAGCGGGTCACCACCTCCGCATTATCCTCGAAGGCCAGCTCGAACGCGCTACCGTTCACCGATTCAATCACCACGGAGTCCTCACCCACCGAATAGGCGTGCAGGGCGTTCGTGTTATCAATCGTCGTGGCCGTACCCGCGGGAGTCAGTCCCGGCATGTTAATCGGCGCGATTATCACCTCGTCCGGAGAATCCTGGTAGCCGATGATGAAGTGCGTCTGATCCGGTGACTGGTGCACCGCCAAATCGGGGTTGCGGTATACGGCGCGGCCCGTCGCGTACACCAGGTTGTACGCACCGTAGTTAATGATCTGCTCATCAAAGACGGGGTGCATCACGCGCACGAGCTCCTCGGCGGTAAGGAACTCGGGATTCTCGAGAGAGTTGAGGGGGTCGACAACCTCTGCGTACTTACTTGCTTCGGTCAGCTCGTCGGCGACCGGGATAATCGGTTCGGTCATAGCTTCAGTCTACCGGGGTAGGGGAGACAGGTCACGGGTTTACGGCGATATTACGCATCATTAACCGGGTAATATGCGTCTTTTGCGGATGCTGGAGTGAGGTTCATGCAAGATAGTGCACCGGCGTGCTGAGCGTCCACATCATGAAAGATGGGGCCTGACATGGGCTAATGTGCTCACAACTCGGTTGCCGCCCCTCTAGAGACTTGACTCACCTCTCAGAAAAGGGGCACTATAGAGGGGTGAAGACAGCAATGTTCCAGCGAATTCTACGCCTTGTCGATGTCGCCTAGGGCGCGTGGCAGGGTCTATTCACTGCGACTAAGCGCCCCTATCGCTACCACCAACAGCGGGGGGCATTTTTTATAGCTTGGTACCACCGGGCATAGGATGCGTGAGGACCACACAAATCCCACGCAGAACATTGAGTACAACGAAGAACCAAAAGACACGAGGCATTTCCATGACCATGGGATTTTCCACTTCTGATGACGCGGCAAACGCTCCCGCAGAACGCATGACCGGTTCTCAGGCAATCGTCCGCACCCTCGAAGACCTGGGTGTGACTGACGTTTTCGGCCTGCCTGGTGGAGCTATTCTGCCGACCTACGATCCCCTGTACGATTCCAAGAAGGTTCGTCACATCCTGGTCCGTCACGAGCAGGCTGCAGGCCACGCAGCTCAGGGCTACGCTGTCTCCAGCGGCAAGACCGGCGTGTGCATCGCAACCTCTGGCCCCGGCGCCACCAACCTGCTGACCGCAATCGCTGACGCCAACATGGACTCCATCCCCCTGGTCGCCATCACCGGTCAGGTTTCCACCAAGCTGCTCGGTACCGACGCATTCCAGGAAGCTGACATTGTCGGCATGGCAATGCCCATCTCCAAGCACTCCTTCATGATTACCGACGCACAGGACATCCCCCGTGCGCTCGCCGCAGCCTTCCACATCGCCTCCACCGGTCGCCCCGGCCCCGTGCTCGTGGACGTCACCAAGGATGCACAGGTTGGCATGATGGAATACCGCGGCATCCCCGAGGACCTCGAGCTGCGTGGCTACACTCCCGCAACCCGCGGCCACTCCAAGCAGATTCGCGAAGCCGCCAAGCTCATCACCGAGTCCAAGCGCCCCGTCTTCTACGTCGGCGGTGGTGTGGTGCGCGCTGGCGCATCCGACGAGCTGCACAAGCTGGCTAAGCTCATCGGCGCCCCCGTCGTCACCACCCTGAACGCTATCGGTGCGTTCCCCGAGTCCGACCCCCAGAACCTCGGCATGCCCGGCATGCACGGCACCGTTCCCGCAGTGGCTGCCATGCAGAAGTCCGACCTGCTCATCACCCTGGGTGCCCGCTTCGACGACCGCGTGACCGGCCAGGTCGACACCTTCGCCCCCGAGGCCAAGGTCATTCACATCGACGTTGACCCCGCCGAGATTTCTAAGATTCGCTTCGCAGATGTCCCGATTGTTGGCGACCTGAAGTACGTGCTGCCCGAGCTGACCGAGCTGCTCTCCACCGAGTTCGCTCAGGAGCTGCCCAACCTGGGCGAGTGGTGGAACGAGCTGAACGAGATCCGCAAGGATTACCCGCTCGGCTATGAGAAGCCCTCCGACGGCCTGGGTTCGCCCGAGTACGTGCTGGAGCGCATCGGCGCCCTGACCGGCCCCGACGCCTACTACGTCACCGGCGTTGGCCAGCACCAGATGTGGGGTGCACACTACCTCAACCAGGAAAGCCCCCGCCACTTCATCAGCTCCGCAGGCCTCGGCACCATGGGTTACGGCGTTCCCGCCGGCATGGGTACCCAGGTGGCACACCCCAACTCCACCGTGTGGATTATCGACGGTGACGGCTGCTTCCAGATGACCAACCAGGAGCTGGCAACCTGTGCCCAGAACGGCATCCCCGTCAAGGTTGCCGTCATCAACAACTCCTCCCTCGGCATGGTGCGCCAGTGGCAGACTCTCTTCTACGATGAGCGCTACTCCAACACCGACCTGAAGGACGGCCACGGCACCGCACGCATCCCCGACTTCGTGAAGCTCGGTGAGGCCTACGGTTGCGCCACCTTCCGTTGCGAGCGCGACGAAGACGTGGACGCCACCATTAAGGCTGCCCTGGAGATCAACGACCGCCCCGTGGTTATTGACTTCACCGTGAGCCCGCACGCACTGGTCTGGCCTATGGTTCCGGCCGGCGTGTCGAACGACAAGATTTGGATTGCGAAGAACACTTCGCCCGACTTTGACCGCGAGGGAGAGAACAAGTAATGTCTCAGCACACCATGTCCGTTCTGGTAGAGGATAAGCCCGGCGTTCTGACCCGCGTCTCCGGCCTCTTCTCCCGTCGACTGTTCAACATCCTCTCGCTGGCCGTCGGCCCGACCGAGAACCCCGGTGTCTCCCGCATCACCGTCGTGACCGAGGGTGACGCCCACACCATCGAGCAGATTACCAAGCAGCTGAACAAGCTCGTGCACGTGCTCAAGGTCGTCGAGCTGCCCGCCGACTCCTCGACCCAGCGCGGCCACATCCTCATCAAGGTGAAGGCTGACGCCGTTGCACGTCTGCAGATTGTTCAGGCTGCTGACCTGTTCCGTGCCTCCGTCATCGACGTCTCTCCCGAGTCCGTGGTCATCGAGGCCACCGGTTCGGCAGAGAAGATTCACGCTCTGCTGGATGTCCTGGAGCCCTACGGTATTCGCGAGATTGTTCGCGCCGGTACCATTGCCCTCTCCCGTGGCCCCCGCGCCATGAGCGAGCGCATCTAACGCCCACACCGCGAGTGTAGAACAACCCCGCACACGCGGGGAACAGATCGGGTATCGCATCGCTTCAGCCGGGAAACCGGCGGCGATGCGGTACCCGGCTCTATAGGGTTCGCGAACCTTCCGGATGCTTCAGATGCTGAGAAGTACTCTCGAGAACCCGAAACTAAACAGCTTTCAAGTAAAATAGTGAATGTTGAGCCCAGCCTGGGCCGCATATCATAAAGTACTTAGGAGAAGAAAAATGGCAGCAACCATTTTCTACAACGACGACGCAGACCTCTCTGTGATCCAGGGCCGCACCGTAGCAGTTATCGGTTACGGCTCTCAGGGTCACGCACACGCACTGAACCTGCGCGATTCCGGCGTGAAGGTCATTGTTGGCCTGCCCGAGGGCTCCAAGTCCCGCGCCAAGGCTGAGGCAGAGGGCCTCCGCGTTGCAACCGTCGCAGAGGCAGCAGCAGAAGCTGACGTCATCATGATCCTGACCCCGGACCAGGTCCAGGCAAAGGTCTACGCAGAGAGCATCGAGCCGAACCTGAAGCCCGGTGACGCACTGTTCTTCGCACACGGCTTCAACATCCGCTTCGGCTACATCACCGTTCCCGAGGGCGTCGACGTTGCCATGGTTGCCCCCAAGGGTCCCGGCCACATCGTGCGCCGCGAGTTCGAGGCTGGCCGCGGCGTTCCCGCCCTGGTTGCAGTCGAGAAGGACGCATCCGGCGAGGCACTCGCACTGGCCCTGTCCTACGCTAAGGCACTGGGCGCAACCCGTGCAGGCGTCATCAAGACCACCTTCACCGAAGAGACCGAGTCCGACCTGTTCGGTGAGCAGGCAGTTCTCTGCGGCTCCACCTCTCAGCTGGTTCAGTACGGCTTCGAGGTTCTGACCGAGGCTGGCTACCAGCCCGAGATCGCTTACTTCGAGGTTCTGCACGAGATGAAGCTCATCGTCGACCTGATGATTGAGGGCGGCATCGCCAAGCAGCGCTGGTCCATCTCCGACACCGCAGAGTACGGCGACTACGTCTCCGGCCCCCGCGTGATCTCCCCCGAGGTCAAGGAGAACATGAAGGCTGTCCTGGCAGACATCCAGAACGGCAGCTTCGCAAAGCGCTTCATGGACGACCAGGCAGCCGGCGCACCCGAGTTCAAGGAACTGCGCGCCAAGGGCGAGGCACACCCCATCGAGGCTACCGGCCGCAAGCTGCGTAAGCTCTTCGCATGGAACTCCGTTGACGACGACTACACCGAGGGTTCGGTCGCTCGCTAAGCGGTAGCCAAGCTATGGCTTTCTGAGAATCCGGCGTCGCGCCTTTCCTCCCGTGTGGGGGAGGGGAGGGGCGCCGGATTTCTGTCTAACGAGAGTCCCATGCCCCCCAACAGTATATGTGATGTAGTTCATGCTTCATTGGGTTGCGGGTGGAGTGGAAAGCGCGTATAGTATTTTCTTGTTGCAAGGGAAACCTGCAAAAACAGAATAAGCGCCTCTAGCTCAATTGGCAGAGCAATTGACTCTTAATCAATGGGTTCTGGGTTCGAGTCCCAGGGGGCGCACATCAAGAAAGATCCCGCTGATTCTTCGGAATCGGCGGGATCTTTGCGTTCCCCTTGAAATGTAGTCTTCATGGGTTGAGGAATCGGTGTTCGTCCTCGTTCCTACAGGGGACCTGTCCTCGCAGAGCTCGGACACCCTGATGTCACTACGGACGACACCGATTCCTCAGGTGGTTTCTGCGGGTTCGGCAGGGGTGCGTTATCCCGCCGGTTCGTTGGGTTGCGTGGTGGTTCAGTATGTGCGCCCCGTGCCTAGCGAACTGGGGTGGGGGAGGCTGTCGCGGTTTAGTGTGTTGCTTGGTGGTTGGGTGTTTTGCGTGTGGGGCGGGGGAGGCTGTCGCGGTTTAGTGTGTTGCTTGGTGGTTGGGTGTTTTGCGTGTGGGGCGGGGGAGGCTATCGCGGTTTAGCGTGTTGCATGGTGGCTGAATGTTTGGGCTGGCGCGCCGTGTTTTCCGGAAGCGCCCTCAGGGTGTCACACGGACGCTCTCCGCAGCGAAGCAAGGAGGGGCGGAGCGTCCGGGTGACGGGTGCCCCTGCGTAGGCGCGGAGGAAACATACGGCGTGCTAGCCTCCACCCACACGCAATGAGTCAGTGCGTATCAGAGTGTAACCCCAGTGAGAGCCTAGCCTAATACTGCGGTAAACTGAAAGTTATGACTGCAACTCCGTTCTACATCACCACCGCCATCTCCTACCCCAATGGCAACCCGCACATCGGCCACGCCTACGAAACCATCGCCGCCGACGTGCTGGCCCGCTTCAAGCGCCTCGACGGCTTCGACGTACGCTTCATGACCGGCACCGACGAGCACGGCCAGAAGATGCAGACCACCGCAGAGAAGCTCGGCAAAACCGCCAAGGAACTCGCCGACGAGAACTCCGCACGCTTCAAGGCCATGAACGACGCCCTGAACATCAGCTACGACCGCTTCATCCGCACCACCGACCCCGACCACTACGTCGCATCCCAGGCCATCTGGAAGCGCATGGAAGAGAACGGTGACATCTACCTCGGCAAGTACGCCGGCTGGTACTCCGTCCGCGACGAAGCCTACTACGCCGAAGACGAAACCGAGGTCCGCGACGGCCAGCGCTACGCCATCGCAACCGGCACCGAGGTCGAGTGGACCGAAGAAGAGTCCTACTTCTTCCGCCTCTCCAAGTACGGTGACAAGCTCCTCGAGCTCTACGCCAACGAGGGCTACGTCTACCCCGAATCCCGTCGCAACGAGCTGATCTCCTTCGTCAAGGGCGGCCTCAACGACCTGTCCATCTCCCGCACCACCTTCGACTGGGGTGTGCCCGTGCCCGGCAACGACAAGCACGTCATGTACGTGTGGGTGGATGCGCTGACCAATTACCTCACCGGCCTCGGCTACCCCGACACCGAGAACGAGCTGTTCACCAAGTACTGGCCCGCCGACCTGCACCTCATCGGTAAGGACATCACCCGCTTCCACTCCATCTACTGGCCCGCATTCCTGTGGTCCGCCGGAATCGAACTGCCCAAGCGCGTCTTCGGCCACGGCTTCCTGCTCGTTAACGGCGAGAAGATGTCCAAGTCCGTCGGTAACGTCGTCGACCCCGCAAACCTCGTCGACGCATTCGGCCTGGACGCCGTCCGCTTCTTCCTCATGCGCGAGGTTTCTTTCGGTCAGGACGGCTCCTACTCCGAAGAGTCCATCATCAACCGCATCAACTCCGACCTGGCCAACAACCTCGGCAACCTCGCCCAGCGTTCGCTGTCCATGGTCGCCAAGAACTGCGGCGGCGCTGTGCCCGAGCACGGCGAATTCACCGAAGCCGACCGTAAGATCCTCGACGAGGCGGCTGCCCTCTACGAGCCGGTTCGCGCCGACTTCGACGAGCAGGCCTTCCACCGCGCCCTCGAGCGCATCTGGACCGTCCTCGCAGACACCAACGCCTACTTCGCAGAGCAGGAGCCCTGGACCCTGCGCAAGAACGGCGAACTCGACCGCATGAACACCGTACTGTACGTAACCCTCGAGGTCGTACGCCAGGTCGCCCTTCTGCTGCAGCCCGTCATGCCCGACGCAACCGCCAAGCTGCTGACCCTGCTCGGCGTACCCGAAGGCGAGTCCCGCCAGTTCGCAGCCCTCGGCACCGCGCTCGTGCCTGGCACCGAACTGCCCGCACCCGCACCGGTGTTCCCCCGCTACGAAGCACCCAAGGCGTAACGGTTGCTTGAGTAATAGCGGCTGGCGCGTGAGATAGCGCCGTAACGGATAGCGTGAGAAACCCCTCGGCATCCTTACCCCAGTGGGGAGGAGCCGGGGGCTTTTCGTGTACGCGCGTATGGAGAGGTACGGGCGCAGGGTAGAGACGGGACGCTGGTTTGGTCGCCACTCATCCTTAAGGATGAGGTCGGTACCCCGTTCCGGCAGCCTCGCGTTCAGCTCATACCGCGGAAGCACCGGGAAACCCTGCGCCCGTAGGTCAGGACCCGGTGAACACCCACCAAAATCAACCTGGAGGATGAGAAAAACCATGTAGTCAGCGCCATACTGCGTGAAATAATTGAACTATGACTACGACAACTCCTCACGCACAGACGGCACAGCCCGCCGTCTCCGCACGAAACCTTTCCAAAACCTACGGCATGGGTGAAGCCACCGTCCACGCCCTCAACAACGTCTCCGTCGACTTTGAACAGGGCAAGTTCACCGCGATTATGGGCCCCTCCGGCTCGGGTAAGTCCACGCTGATGCAGACCATCGCAACCCTGGACACCCCCGACCCGAACCCGGCAACCTCGATTCGTATTGGTGGTACCGAGCTCTTCGGTCTGAAGGACAACGCCCTCACCGAATTCCGCCGCGAACACATCGGCTTCATCTTCCAGGCGTTCAACCTGGTGCCCACCCTCACCGCGGGCCAGAACATTGACCTGCCTCTGGGCCTCGCCGGTAAGAAGCCGGACCAGCAGTGGCGCGACTACCTGGTCAAGACCCTCGGCCTGGAAACCCGCCTCGACCACCGCCCCGAACAGCTCTCCGGCGGTCAGCAGCAGCGCGTCGCCATCGTGCGCGCCCTGCTCGCACGCCCCGAAGTGGTCTTCGCCGACGAACCGACCGGTAACCTCGACTCCAACTCCGGCGCCGAGGTGCTGCGCCTGTTGCGTGCCGCCGCCACCGACCACGCACAGACCATCCTCATGGTCACCCACGACGCAAGCGCCGCCTCCTACGCAGACCGCGTGGTCTTCATCAAGGACGGCATGGTCGCCGGCGAAATGATCGAACCCACCTACGACGCCGTCCTCGGCGCAATGGCACAGCTGGAAGGTCGATAAGCCGTGGCAACCACACTGAACACGGTGGCGCGCTCCAATCTGCGCGCCTCCAAAGGAAAATACATTCTCACGGGCATAGGCATCGCGATCTCATCCTTCTTCATCGCCGCCATTATGATGCTCACCAACTCGCTGCAGGCGACCGTCAACTCCTCCGTGGGTGACGTGCTCTCCCGCGTCGAGGCGGTTGTCGCCTCCGCCGCTACAACCAGCGACGGTCAAGACAGCACCTCTATCTACCTGACCCGTGACCAGATTCAAAAGGTAGAAAAGAGCGACCTGCTCTCCGGCTACTGGGTGCAGTACACCGTTGCGGGTACGCTCGGCACCGGCGATCAGAAAACCCAGGTGCAGTACGACCAGCTACCCGCCGATTCTAGCCTCTTCCCGTATAAGGTGCAGGGCAAAATCCCCAGTGGCGACCACGAAATCATGGTCTCTACCTACTTCGCGAAGGAGCACAACCTCTCACTGAACGGCAAGGTCACCAGCACCGACGTTGTGGAATCCGTCAGCGCCCCCGGTACTGATAAGACCGCCGAATACACCGTCGTCGGCCTGTTCGACCCCGGTTTTGAAGGCTCCACCACCAATCGGGCTGTCTTCATTGGCGGCACCAGCCTCGGCGAAGCCGCCCTGAAGGCATCCGAGGCAGAAAACAAGAGTTCCGCGGCAGGCCACCGAAGCATGGCTGGCGCGAACCTCATCTACCTCAAGTTCAAGGACGGCGTAACCGACGCCAAGCTTAAGAGCCTGCAGGATACCCTCAGCAGCGGCGACACCAAGAACGACCCGCGCGTCATGACCGGTCAGAAGCTGCTGGAGGACTACCAGAAGACCCTTTCCACGGTCTTCACCTCCATTAGCGTGGTCCTGGGCGCCTTCGCGGCGCTGGCTCTGCTGGTCTCCTCGTTCGTCATCTCCAACACCTTCGCGGTGCTGGTCGGCCAGCGCATCCGTGAGCTGGCTCTGCTGCGCACCCTCGGTGCCCGCGGCGGCTCCCTCGTACGGATGCTACTCATCGAATCGGTTACCGTGGGCGTGGTGTTCTCCCTCATCGGTGCACTGCTGACCTTCCCTGCCGGCATGCTGGTGGGAAGCATGGTTTCGACCATCATGATCTCCTACTCAATCACCCCGATCCTGGTGAGTGTGCTCCTCTGCACCCTCGTGACGGTTCTGGCGTCGCTCTCCCCGGCACGAAGCGCCCTGCGCATCTCGCCCATTAGCGCGATGAGCGAGCACACCAACCTTGAAGTGCGCAAGCCCGGCAAGGTCGGCCCGATCCTGGGTCTTGTCTTCGGTGCCGCAGGTATCGGCCTGGTTATGCTGGCTCAGAACCAGGGTTCCGGTGAAGGTGCCGGCAATAAGGCCATTGCCTTCATGATGGGGGCCGCGCTGCTGCTCGGTATCGCGGTCTTCCTCATCACCCCGCTGGTGCTGCCCCCGCTGGTACGTGCCCTCGGTAAGGTAACCCGCACCCAGACCGGCAAGCTGGCGCTCGCCAACGCGCTGCGTTCGCCCAAGCGCACCGTCTCCACCGGCCGTGCCGTGCTGGTGGGTACCCTGGTCGTGTCGACTGTGCTGACCGGTTACTCGGTGCTGAGCGCCTCGCTGACCAAGGCCCTGGATCAGCAGTACCCGATTTCTGCGCAGGCGAAGTACAGCTCGTATGACCAGTCCGAGGCAGCCTCCACCGTGACCAAGGCGGAGGAAATCGCCTCCAAGGTCAAGGGCATTAAGAACGTTCAGGCATCCGCCGTCGGTTACGCAGCCGGTGTGGTCGACTACACCGTCGAATACGAGGGACAGACCGCCAACCAGAATTCCGACCTGGTGGCGCTAAGCTCCTCCGACCTGAAGGCAATCCTGCCCGACGAAAACTCGAACCTTGCCGACGACACCGTGCTCGTGCCGCAGG
Organism: Rothia sp. SCPM-O-B-18226 (M350); assembly: GCF_058213595.1. Taxonomy (NCBI): domain Bacteria; kingdom Bacillati; phylum Actinomycetota; class Actinomycetes; order Micrococcales; family Micrococcaceae; genus Rothia; species Rothia sp. SCPM-O-B-18226 (M350). The sequence continues at coordinate 822,759 of NZ_JBYQJS010000001.1, forward strand.
GCCTCTGGAAATCCGCAGGGCTGACCGAGTCCAGCCGTCTGAAGGCACACGGCCCGCTCGGCGAAGTGGAACTCAAGCCCGTCAGGTCCGCAACCAAGCAGAACCTGCTGATTGTCAACCCTGCCACCGCCGCCAAGCTGCAGGACGCCAAGAACCCGCAGAAGGTGGCCAACCCTGCCGCTGAGGAAGCTCAGAAGCGCATGGAAGAAGCAATCGCCAGCGGTGACAAAGAAGCTCAGACGAAGGCCGCTCACCTGACTGTCACCAGCCAGGCAACCGGTAACGACACCGTCGTTCTGGTGCGCGCCGCCTCCCCGCTGACCAGTAGCGAGAACGCGACCCTGCAGGCTGACCTGAACCGAGCCAGCCCGGACAGCTCCTTCACCGGTGGTCTGCAGGAACGTCAGACCTACGACCAGATACTGACCGTTATGCTGACCTTCACCCTGGTGATGCTCATGCTCGCAGTGGTCATCTCCATCATTGGTGTGGCGAACACGATGACCCTGTCGGTCAACGAACGCCGCCGCGAGAACGCGATGCTCCGCTCGCTGGGTCTGTCCCGCAAGCAGCTGCGCCGCATGATTTCCATTGAGGCGATTCTGATTACGCTCGCCGCAGTGGTGCTCGGTATGGTTTCCGGTGCGGTGATTGGTAGCCTCTCTGCGCAGATTATTATGTCTTCCATGAGTGCTTCCGCCCCGCTGGTGCTTGACCTGCCGTACGTCTGGTACGTGGTCATCCTCATTGTGGGTGTGCTCGCCGCGATGCTCGCTTCGGCTCTGCCGGCGGCTCGTTCGGCTCGCATGTCCCCGGTTGAGGGCATGCGCGGCTAACCCGCTGTACCTGGCATAGTCACAGTACCCGGCAAACCCGGATACTCGGCGTGAGATAGTAAAGCCCTGGAGGGTGCCTCGAAAAAAGGAGGTGCCCTCCGGGGCTTCACTGTGTCCTCTAGTCTGCCGTGCTCTCTATTCTGCTGTGCTTGTGCTCTCAGATTCTTGGAGCTGACCTGTAGCTTGGCTTTGCGCGTATGATGGGTGTATGAGCACTAGCCACCCCAATCTGCGTCGCGGGTACACGCTACCCCATGAAGCGGAGGTTCTTCAGATCCTCCGTGACGCTGGTGTGCGCCGTGCCCGACTCTTCGGCAGCGCCGCCCGCGGTGAGCTGACCGAAACCAGCGACCTGGATTTTCTGGTTCAGATGCCGGGGGCAGCCCCTTTTGACGAGTTCATGCAGATGGTAGATGCTCAGCACCGCATTGAACAGCTGACCGGCCGTAGCGTTGATATGGTCACCCGGTTGCGCCCTCGCATCTATGCGGAGGCAGAACCGGACATGGTGGAGTTGCCGCTATGAAAAGCTCGCTTGACGACTTCTTTCTGATTCTTGAGTCAGCTCAGCGTATCTACGCTTTTACGCCCGAGCGATATGAAGACCTGATAGACGATTCAAACGGGGTAGTCCAGGACGCGCTCTGCATGCGCTTTCAGATTATTGGCGAAACCCTCAATAGAATTCGTTCAAAATACCCAGAAGATTATGAACGGTATGAACGGGCTGAATGGCAGTACCTCATCGCTATTCGTAACATCATTTCTCATAGCTATGTGAGCGTTGATTTTGCTGTCCTATGGGACGTCGCCCGGAATAAGTTGCCTGAGCTGATGAGCGACTTCGAACGAATCATCGACGAGATACAAGAAACCACTTAACTAAAGAGCCCCGGAGGGTGCCTCGACAAGGAGGCGCCCGCCGGGGCTTCACTGTGCCCTTATATAAGGGAGCGCTAGTGGGCGATACCCGCCTCATACGCCATAATGACCGCCTGCACACGATCACGCGCACCCAACTTCGCCAACACATGCGATACATGCGTCTTCACCGTTGCCTCCGAAAGCACCAGCTCCCGCGTAATCTCCGCATTCGACAAGCCGCGCGCAATCAAACCCAGCACCTCAAACTCACGCGGCGACAACTGCTCAATCAACTCACGATGCGGATAATCCTGCACAGGTTCAAAGCTTGCATGCTCAGCCGGAATAAACGTCGCCTTGGGAAGCTCAGCAGCCGGGGGAGTAACTGGAACAGACCCGGCGGCAGGAGTGGCAGGAGCGGTAGGAACAACAGGAGCGGGGGAGTCCAGCACCGGAATCATCTGTTCCAACAGGCGGCGAGTCGCAGACGGCGCAATCACCGCATCGCCGCGGTGCACCGTACGAATCGCCTCCAGCAGCTGCTCCGGCGGGGTGTCCTTCAACAAGAACCCGCTCGCACCCGCACGCACCGCAGAATACACGTACTCGTCAATGTCGAAGGTCGTGAGCATGATAATGCGCACCCGCTCATCCTCGGACACCTCACGCTCCCCGTCACGCTCCAGAATACGGCGCGCCGCCTCCAGACCGTCGCAGTGTGGCATACGCACATCCATGAGGATGACCTGCGGCGCCTGCCCCTCAGAGACCATGCGGTCAAAAACGTCAATCGCCGCCAGGCCGTCATCAGCTTCCATGACGACCTGCAGGTCCGGCTGGGAATTGACGAGCATGCTCAAGCCGCCGCGCACTAGGCGCTGGTCGTCAACGAGCATCACGCGGATCGGCTGGGTGGTCTGTGGTGCAGAAGTCTGTGATGCAGAAGAGTACATAGTTTCAATCCTAGATTACGAGGTAGTAGAGGGCGCGGGTATTAGAGGTCTCGGTAGGGCAGCGCCGCCTCAACGAGCCAGCCGCCGTCAGGCTGCAGGCCGTAGGTGAGGGTGCCGTGGTAGAGGGCGATGCGCTCGCTCATGCCGCGCAGACCGTTACCGCTACCGGGTACAGGGCGGGCGATGTGCTGAGCCGCGGTAGAGGAAACCGGACCGTTCTGAACCCGCAAGTGCAGGCCGTCCTTACCCCAGTGAATGGCGACGGTGGTTACTGCGCCGGGGGAGTGCTTGAGCGCGTTGGTGAGCGCCTCCTGCACGGTGCGGTACGCCGCTAGCTCGGCACCCTGCGGTAGGGTGCGCGCCATGGTGCCGGTGATTCCGGTGAAGGTGACGGGTAGCCCGGCGCGGCGGCTCTGCTCCACGAGGGCGGGCACATCGTTGAGGGTGGGCACGGGCGCGTAGGCGGTTGCTTCGTCCGTGCGAAGTAGCCCGAGGAGGGAGCGCATCTGGGTGAGGGAGTCTCGTGCCATGTCTGCGATGAGTTCTAGGGTCTGCTCGGCAATATCCGGTTCGCTCTGCTGAGCCTGACCCGGCTGCTCTGCCTGCTGTGCCTGTTGTGTTTGCTGGGCGCGTGCGGTGCGGGCGCTCGCGGCGGCGTAGCGTGCCCCGTCCGCCTGAGAAATAATGCTGGAGAGCGAGTGCGCCACGATATCGTGCATTTCGCGGGCGATGCGGGTGCGTTCGTCCTGCGCGGCGAGGCGGCGTTCCTGTGCCTGCTCGTATTCGAGGCGGCGGGCGCGTTCTTTGAATTCCTCACTGCGGAGTTCGCGCATGCGGCGGGAGTCGCCGAGGAACCAGAAGACGGTGAAGATGGAACCACAGAGCACGCCGAGCATCAGGCAGATGAAGATGCGGGCGGGTATGTCGTCCCAGTGGTAGAGGAACGAGAGCGAGGCCTGCACGGTGACGGCTAGTGCGCCGACCCAGCCGAGGATGAGGGCGCGGAAGCGGGCGCGGCGGGTCCAGTGCCTGCCGGTGTGGTAGGCGGCGAGGCTGACCGGCGGGTAGCAGGTGATGACGAGTGAGTCGGGGAAGGGGGTCACGAGGGTGAGACAGAGCGCCGCGATGACCACGTAGATGCTGCCGTAGGGGAAGCGGTAGCGGAAGTAGAGCGCGGTGGTGCTGCAGAGCGCGGAGATGAGCGGGATCCAGCCGTAGCCGTTGATGAAGGCAACGGAGAGTACGCAGCAGAAGAACTGCATGTGCGCGACGACGATGAAGTTCATCCAGCCGCGTTTGTCTCTGAGGTAGTTTTGCATGCGGCTGGAGGCGCTGATTGCGTCGGCGGGTAGGTCGCTGTTTTCTGAGCTGCCGCGGGTATGCGTTACGGCGTGGCCTGATTCGGCTGTCTCTGTGCTGTGCTGTGGGTTCTGCTGGGGTTCGGTGTGTTTGAGGGGCATGTTTCCAGTGTAGCGAGGGAGCGAGGGGAGTATTGCGGGCATAGGAGGCCCACAAAATGCGCTGACGTGCACATAGTGCGTGTGGGTATATCTTTGCCTGTGTGTGATTCTGTGTGCGCGACACGCTGAAATACAGGATTATTTATGAGCTTCGCCACATTAAATTAGATTTTTCTCTCAATCACCGCTTGAGGGTTTGGGGTTATATGGGGTTTGAATTTAGGTGTATATCACTAAAAACTTTCTTAAGTAACCTATTTGGGTTGAAAAACCTTCAATCTTAACGGAGGGTTTTTGTTATAACCCCTCATCAGGGCTCTATTGAAAACCATTGCGGGGGTTGGATTTGGTGGGTATAGTTTTACCTGTATCGTCACCCGGCGTGTAGAAGGTTGAGCCCATCGGGCGCACCAAGGCCCCTTGTGGGACGCTCCCACGCGGAACGGTACAGCATTATGTTGTTATCATCCGGGGTCGGAATATTGTCCGGCTTCACTCGCTCAATCGCTTTGGTGAATTGTCACCGTGCACGACGATGGGTGATAACTCTTATTCCTCAAATGACATCACTCTCGAAGGACATATATGTCTACTAACATTTCTCGCCGCAAGGTTGTTGCGGGCGCAGCATGGGCTGCTCCGGTTGTCGCGGCTTCTGCCGTTGTTCCGGCTTTTGCTTCCTCCACCGAGTGCGAGTGGGCTTCCTCCGCTGCTTACAGCGTTGAGGGCACCTCCGCAGGTGCTAAGAGCACCACCTCCTTCACCGTTCCCGAGCGAGTCGACAAGATTAAGTTCGAGGTCGTCGGCGGTGCCGGTGGTACCAACTACGACGATATGGCAGCAGGTTCCGGTGCTAAGATCGCCGGTATCATCGAGGTCAAGCCCGGCCAGACCGTTCAGCTCATCGGTGCAGCCGGTGGTATCGGTAACGGCCCCCTGACTGCAGCTGAGGGTGGTGAGGGCTACGGTAACGGCGGTTCCTCCAGCCTGCCCAACCCCGTCCCCTCCAGCATCATGCAGCAGGTCAACACTATTTGGCCCGCTAGCTCCCCCCTGAAGCGTATTACCTACTCCGCTTCCGGTGGTGGCTCCTCCGCTCTGGTCATCGACGGCACCCCCGTTGCTGTTGCAGGTGGCGGCGGTGGCGCTGGCTTCATCAACAACGGTGGCGCTAACAACAACCCCGACTACATGGAAGCTGGCGCAGTGACCGCTTCTTGGCAGTGGCCTTCCGGCGCAAAGCGCAACGGCAACATCATCTTCGGTTCCACCGGTGGTTCCGCTGACGGTGCATCGGGTTCTGCAGGTCTTGAAGGCTTCGGTATCTACGACGCTGACAGCTCTATCCGCGAAACCGTTGAAGCCGGTGAAGGTGGCGCAAACGGTATCGGTGGTAACGGTGGTTCCAAGACCGCTCTGCACACCGGCAAGTCCCCGAACGGCGTTCTGGGCTTCTACTCCACCAACAACCAGGAGATTTACCAGTCCTCCAAGTCCGGTAACCAGGGTGGCTCTGGCTTCAAGGGTAACGGTGGCGACGGTGTAGCATCCTACTCCTACCTGATCGACAACAACGATCGCACCAAGAAGGAAGAGGGTACCCACAACGGTACCGGTTACGCTCTTGAGTACAAGTCCATCGGCTTCAACTTCAACGGCTACGAGTCGGTCATCTCCGCAGGTGGTGGCGCAGGCTACGGTGGCGGTGGCTCCGGCGCTTCCAGCTCCTCCTCCGCAATCGTTCTGACCCAGAAGTGGAACAACAACCCCAGCGGTATCCGCCAGAACGTCTCCTTCGGCCAGCTCGGCGGCGGCGGCGGCGCAGGTGGCTCCTACGTTGCTCCCGGTGTTTCCGGCGGTACTATTACCTCCGCAGGCAACGCTCCGACCGCTCGTAGCACCCGTGGTAACGGCTACGTGAAGGTTACCCTCTGCCAGCGCACCGCATAATTAGCGGTAACGTTTTAGGTACTCGACCCCACTCGGGGTAGAAATACCATCTCTTTTCCCCGGCTGATGATTCAGCCGGGGAAAAGTGTTTTAACCCTCCTGTTAGCCACACTGCGGGTCTTCCCACCCGCCCGGAACGACCCGGACTCCGACGGCCCAGACTCTGAGAACCCGCCCGCGCACCCTACCGCCCGCCCCCGAGCGCGTATTACGGTAGAGGCATGACTGAAGCACGTAGCATCGACCTCGCCGTCATCCCCGGCGACGGCATCGGCCCCGAAATCATTACCGAAGCCCAGCGCATCCTCACCCGCGCCTGCGAGCTCGAAAACATCACCGTCAACCCCACCCAGTACAAGCTCGGCGCCGAGCACTGGCTCGAAACCGGTGAGACCCTGCCCGAGTCCACCATGGAATCCCTCAAGAAGCACGACGCGATTCTCTTCGGTGCCATCGGTGCCGACCCGCGCAGCGGCAAGATTCCCTCCGGCCTCATCGAACGCGAAATGCTCCTGAAGTTGCGCTTCGCCTTCGACCACTACATCAACCTGCGCCCCTCCCGCCTGTACCCCGGCGCGGTATCTCCGCTGGCCAACCCCGGCAACATTGACTTCGTCGTTGTGCGTGAAGGCACCGAAGGCCCCTACATCGGCAACGGCGGCGTGATTCGCCAGGGCACCCCCCACGAAATCGCCACCGAGGTCTCCCTCAACACCGCGCACGGTGTGGAGCGCCTGGTGCGCTACGCCTTCGAGCTGGCCTCCACCCGCCGCAAGAAGGTCACCCTCGTGCACAAGACCAACGTGCTCACCCACGCCGGTCGCCTCTACAACCGCTACTTCGCCGAAATCGCGACTGAATTCCCCGAGGTCGAGACCGACTACCTGCACATTGACGCGACCACCATCTTCATGGTCACCGACCCCTCCCGCTTCGACGTGATCGTGACCGATAACCTTTTCGGCGATATCATCACCGACCTGGCCGGCGCGGTCACCGGCGGTATCGGCTACGCCGCCAGCGGCAACATTAACGCCGTCGGCGAGTTCCCCTCCATGTTCGAGCCCGTACACGGCTCGGCACCGGATATCGCCCGCCAGAACAAGGCCAACCCCACCGCCGCCATCCTCGCCGGCGCGATGCTGCTGCGCCACCTTGGCTACGATGCCGCCGCGGCCCGCATTGAGGACGCTGTTGAGGCGGACATGCGCGAAAACGGCGCCACTGTGCGCGGCACCGATCAGGTTGGCGCGGACGTGCTCGCACGCCTCGGCTAAGGTCAGCTGACTAAAACTCGCTTATGACAGCGTGAGCGCTGAATAAAAACGCCAGGGAAGCCCGGAAGGAACACACCTTCCGGGCTTTACCTGTGCCTGCCCCGCGCTCGTCTGCCCACGCTCGTGGCTACATATATCTGTGCGGGCGGGGGAGAGGCATCCACTGCCGCTAGGTTTAAACCCGCCCGCCGAACCTGACCTGCGAAACCCACCTGTTCACATCCTGAATGGGGTAAAAGGTGCACATGCGGCAAAAGCATCTTTCCGGTACTCTAAAACAGTCGAGCACACCCGCCCGACCTCCTCGGCGGTGGATACCCTCCACCGCGTACCTTGATGCATCCACGCTGCTCGAAAGCACGAACCGTCCCCACGGATGCACCACCTGCCTCGGCACCGCGCCCACCGCACACACCCCGGCGCATCAGCGGCCGCAGGCAGCCCCGGCCGCTCCCACCGTGCGAGAGCGACCGAACTCGAAGAACGCAGAATGATGCATTAGACGAAGAGGAACGCAGAACGATGGCAACCGAATTCAGCCACGAAGCAAACCAGTCACCCGCCTCCGCCGAACGCCGCGAAGAAATCCTCAAGAACCCCGGCTTCGGCGACTACTTTACCGACCACATGGTCACCATCGACTGGGAGGGTGACTACAAGACCGGCGGCACCTGGTACGACGCCCGAGTCCACCCCTACGGCCCGCTCGTTCTGGACCCCGCAGCATCCGTCTTCCACTACGGTCAGGAAATCTTCGAGGGCATTAAGGGCTACCGCCACGCCGACGGCTCCGTGTGGACCTTCCGCCCCGAAAAGAACGCCGCCCGCTTCGCGAACTCCGCGCACCGCCTCTCCCTGCCGCAGCTGCCCGCCGAGACCTTCATTGAGTCCCTGCGCCAGCTGATTAAGGCGGACGAATCGTGGGTCCCCACCGGTGACGGTGAGGCCTTCTACTTCCGCCCCTTCATGATTGCCACCGAGGCGTTCCTCGGTGTTCGCCCCGCACGCCACGTGCAGTACCACGTGATTGGCTCGCCCGCCGGTAACTACTTCGGCACTCCCGAGCCCGTGGACATCTGGCTCTCCACCACCTACGCCCGCGCGGGCGAGGGCGGCACCGGTGCGGCAAAGTGCGGCGGTAACTACGCGGCCTCCATGATTGCCCAGACCGAGGGTGAAAAGCACGGCTGCAAGCAGGTGATCTTCAAGGATCCGCACCGCGGCGACGCCATCGAAGAGCTCGGCGGCATGAACGTGTTCTTCATCTTCGGCAAGGAAAACAAGATCGTCACCCCCGAGCTGACCGGCACCATCCTGGAGGGCGTGACCCGCTCCTCGCTGATTCAGCTGGCCAAGGACCGCGGCATGACCGTGGAGGAGCGCGCCATCACCCTCAACGAGTGGCGCGAGGGCGTGGCAAACGGCGATATCACCGAAATTTTCGCCTGCGGTACCGCAGCAGTGGTTGCCCCCATCGGCAAGCTCAAGGCCGAGGATTTTGAGATTCCGGCACCCACCGAGCACTTCGGTGAGATCTCCAAGAGCCTGCGCGAAGAACTCGTCGGTATTCAGCTGGGCACCGTTGAGGACCGCCACGGCTGGATGACCCGCCTCATCTAATCTTTCACGCGAAATCCCCGCGGGATGCGCTCCCACCCGGAACGCATCCGCGGGGATTCGCTGTGCCCGGCGCATAGCCGCGTGCGGCAACTATCTGCCGGGGCGCACATGCGGGGGAGGGGAACGCTAGGAGGGAGGCACCGGACTCGCCTAGTTGAATTACGTGCCCCGCCCCGCCTCCACGCTCATTCCGCGCCGCCGCCCCGACCCTCGAAGGCTGGTACCCTAGAAAGTATGCGTATTGCACGATTTACCGTAAATAATGAGCTCCACTTCGGGCTGGTCGAAGGCGAAGCGGGCGAAGAGACCCTGCGCGTCATCGCCGGCGACCCCTTCTACTCGGGCGTCGAACCGACCGGCACGACCTACCCCATCGATCAGGTGCGTCTGCTCGCCCCGATCATTCCCCGCTCCAAGGTGATTGGAGCGATCGCAAACTGGGCAGGAACCGAGGCGCCCGCCTCCCCGCAGTTCTTCCTCAAGCCGAACACCACCGTGATCGGCCCCGGCGACCCCGTGAGCCTGCCCGAGTACTCCGAGGCCGTCAGCCCCGAGGGTGAGCTTGCCGTCATCATCGGCCGTATCGCCAAGTCCGTGCCGCTCGAGCGCGTGCACGAGGTCATCTTCGGCTACACCGTAGCCAACGACCTCACCGCCCGCGACCTGCTCGAGGACCGCCAGTGGACCCGCGCCAAGGGCTTCGACGGCGCCACCCCGCTCGGCCCCTGGATTGAAACCGACCTGGACACCGACTCGCTGAACATCACCACCTGGGTCGACGGCGACGTCGTGCAGGAGGGCAACACCTCCGAGATGCACTACTCCGTGGCCGAACAGGTGGCCGCAGCCTCCGAAATCTTCACCCTGCTGCCCGGCGACGTCATCCTGACCGGCACCCCCGCCGGCGTCAGCGTGCTGCGCGACGGCAACGAAGTAGAGGTCGAGGTCGAAGGCATCGGCTCCCTCGTCACCCGCGTGCGCGACTAAGCCGCCCGCGCCCCACACCATCTACCGTCCATCCTGAACACACCGTCAAGGAGACAACATGACCGAGTACCACGGTCCCGAACTCAACACCCCCGCAGACACCCGCGTGCGTTTCTGCCCCTCGCCCACCGGCACCCCGCACGTGGGCATGGTGCGCACCGCCCTCTTCAACTGGGCCTACGCACGCCACACCGGCGGTAAGCTCGTCTTCCGCATCGAGGACACCGACGCCGCACGCGACTCCGAAGAGTCGTTCAACCAGGTGCTCGACTCCCTGCACTGGCTCGGCATCAACTGGGACGAAGGCGTGGGCGTTGGTGGCCCGCACGAGCCCTACCGCCAGTCCGAGCGTAAGACCGCCGGCATCTACAACGAGATCTTCGAAAAGCTCGTTGAAGGCGGCTACGTGTACGAAGACTTCTCCACCCCCGACGAGGTGAAGGAACGCCGCAAGGCCGCCGGCCAGGACCCGCAGCTCGGCTACGACAACTACGACCGCAACCTCACCGAGGAGCAGAAGGAAGCCTACCGCGCCGAGGGCCGCAAGCCCGTGTGGCGTCTGCGCATGCCCGACGAGGACATCACCTTCAACGACCTGGTTCGCGGCGAAATCACCTTTAAGGCCGGCACCGTGCCCGACTACGTGGTCGTCCGCTCCAACGGCGACCCGCTGTACCCCTTCGTGAACCCCGTGGACGACGCACTCATGGGCATCACCCACGTGCTGCGCGGCGAGGACCTGCTCTCCTCCACCCCGCGTCAGATTGCGCTCTACCGCGCACTCATCGACACCGGCGTGACCACCTTCATCCCCGAGTTCGGCCACCTGCCCTACGTCATGGGCCAGGGCAACAAGAAGCTCTCCAAGCGCGACCCCGAGTCGAACCTCTTCCTGTTGCGCGATGCCGGCTTCATCAAGGAAGGCCTGCTGAACTACCTGTCCCTGCTGGGCTGGTCCCTCTCCGCAAACCAGGACGTCTTCAGCATCGACGAGCTCGTCGAGCACTTCGATGTGCACGACGTGGTGGCCAACCCCGCCCGCTTCGACGTGAAGAAGGCGGAGTCCATCAACGGTGACCACATCCGTGCCCTCGACCCCGAGGACTTCCGCAACCGCCTCATCCCGTACCTGCAGGCTGCAGGCGTACTCGGCGAAACCCTCACCGAGCGCCAGGAGCAGGTGCTCACCGAGGCCGCACCCCTCGTCCAGGAGCGTATGCAGCTGCTCGGCGAGGCCCCCGGCCTGCTCGCCTTCCTCTTCAAGAGCGACGAAGAGATCACCGTGGCGGACGACGCCCGCAAGCAGCTCAAGGAATCCGCACCGCAGGTGCTGGCCGCCGCCATCGAGGCCCTGGAGCCCCTCGAGGACTTCACCGCCGCCAACATCGAGGCAGCGTTGCGCTCGGCCATCGTCGACGGCCTGGAAATCAAGCCGCGCCTGGCCTTCGGCCCCGTGCGCATCGCAGTGTCCGGCGAGCGCATCTCCCCGCCGCTGTTCGAGTCCATGGAGATCCTGGGTAAGGACTCCTCCCTCGCACGCCTGCGCAAGCTTGCCGCTGAGCTGGGCTAACCATGAGTCGGTCGAATAACCAATCCATCATCGGCAAGGCGCTGTTCAAGGGCACCCTCATGGCGCTCACCAATGCCTGCATTATCTGGCTGATTCTGTACATCGCCAACATGGACAAGTCCGTCTTGATGGTGGTCGCTGTTGTCGTTGCGGCAGCCTTCGGGTACATGACCGCCTACTTGGAGGCGCGCGCCGCCCTGAACGCTCAAGAAGCTCAGGCACGGCACGCCCGCGGTGGCGACGTCAGCAGCTCCTCGTCTGACGGCGTAGACACTTCGGATTCTTCGGACTCTTCGGATTCCTCGCGTGAAGAGGATGACAAAGACGACTTCGTGGACCCGGGCCCCGACCCCTACGCCGGCGACTTCGACTCCGGCTCAAGTAGCTCCGACTACAGCAGCTCGGACTACAGCAGCTCGGACTCCGGAGGCGGCGATTCGGGCGGCGGCGATTCGGGCGGCGGCGACTAGCGCCTCCTGACACCTGCCTGAGCGGCCGGATACTCGGCGTGCTCGTAATGCTACACATTCCCCCTCTTGACGGGGGGTTTACCGGAATATCTTCCGGGAAACCCTCCGCCGGGAGGGGGAATTTTTGTTGGTCAAAGAAAAATTTTTGTGATGGATAATCCATCTATACTCGCTTGTCAATGCGTTTTTATGCGTAAATTTTGGGGCCTAGGATGCGCAGAGGAGAAAGCTTTGGGTTGCACACTCTGTTCGGTATCCGTATAGTTATATCCGTTGCCGCGACAAACAAAGTTTGAAGCGAAAACATGCGGTTGTAGCTCAGTTGGTAGAGCACCACCTTGCCAAGGTGGATGTCGCGAGTTCAAGTCTCGTCAACCGCTCCGCTGAAAGCCCCGAGGTTCGCCTCGGGGCTTTTTCGTTGTCTCCAAAAGTTTTGTGTCTTAGTGAATAAATCTGCGAGGGGTGGGTGCGGGTGGAAGTGAAATCCCTGGAGAATGGCGAGGCGTTGAAGCGGAGGCGTGGGATGCGGTAATTCTGTGCCGGTCAATCCCGCACTAACCCTCTAGCTTGTCCGAGGTGTTTTCCGAATCGGATACCTTGAGCTGATTTCTAGGTAGTGGCAGGGATTCAAAAAATCTTCAAAAATTTTGGTGGGCAAATCGTGCGGGGGAGGGGCGGAAACTGCGTTCTGAGCCCTCCTTCGACTGCTTTGAGGGGCTAAAATCGGCTCCAGAGTCCTCCCTTTGAGGTTTTTTAAAGAATTTTTTGACCCCAAAAACCCCGGGATTCCGCGGAAGTAGCGGATACCAGAGTGAGAGTGTGAGGCAGGTTACCGTATTTTGGCTTGCATGCCTCCCGAAAGCCCCGTATAGTTATTACTCGTTCCGGTGATGAGCCGAAAGGCGAAAGGCGGAACGGTAACTCAATAGAGTAATGGGATATGGTGTAATTGGCAACACGAAGGTTTCTGGTTCCTTTGTTCTAGGTTCGAGTCCTGGTATCCCAGCTAACCTCCATCTGGAGGTTGCGGCCCCATCGTATAGCGGCCTAGTACTCCGCCCTCTCACGGCGGCAACACCGGTTCAAATCCGGTTGGGGTCACCACTAGGAAAAAGCCTGGTTTCTTCGGAAGCCAGGCTTTTTTGTTTATATCTGTATCTGTCGGATGATTTTATAGATTCTATGGTGCCGCCGTGAGCCTCTCACGGCGCCGCTCCTTACGTCGCGGCACTCCGGGGCATGATGGATTTCCTCGCACGCTCGGCATCATGCCCCGCCACTTCTTACGGCGTGGCATTCGGACGCATAATGAAATTCCCTCGCGCGCTCGGCATTATGCGCCCTCATCACCATACAAATCCGGTTGGGGTCACACTAGGAAAAAGCCTGGTTTCTTCGGAAGCCAGGCTTTTTTGTTTATATCTTTATTCGTTAGAACTCTCTGGCTCTGCGGTGCCGTTCCGATGGGAGAGGGCGGCAAAGTTTTTCAAAAAAGTTGGTTCCTCAATTTGACCTCCCCTCAAACCGTCGGTATAGTCTTATCCGTAAGCGTGATTGGCGCAGTGGTAGCGCGCTTCGTTCACACCGAAGAGGTCACTGGTTCGAACCCAGTATCACGCACCAAAGAACCCCCGTTTCAAGGAACGGGGGTTTTATTGTGTCCACCCCGGCGCACCCTCCACAAAGGCTCCGAAACCCCGCCGACCGCTCGGTCGCCCCGCCGAGGGAACGCCAACCCCGACACGGCCCCACCACGAACGAGGTACCCCCGTGACATCACCCGAACTCGCAACCTCCACCGACTACGGACGAATGTACTCCCGCAAGCGCGGGGGAGAATTGCTCGTGCCCTCCATTACCACCGTCATCGGCCAGCACGCCACCGACCTGAGCGGCTGGCACGGATACATGGCCGCCAAGGCCGCACTCGAAGACCAGCGCGCCTACCGCGCCTCCGGATCCCACGGCCTCAAGTTCGCCATTATCCGCGACGCCGCCAACGCCTCCGAACGATACCGCGACGCAGCCGCCGCCCGAGGCGACCGCGTGCACAACTACGCCGAAAACGTCGCCCTGCGCGCCATGGGACGTGACCACGACGTCGCCGGATGCCGCGAGCTGCTCATCGCTAACGGCGAGCAAGCCTACGCCGACCGCTTCGACGAGTGGTGGGAAGCCTTCAACCCCCGCCCCCTCGCCGCCGAAATCACCATCTGGAACGACACCGTCGGCTACGCTGGCACCCTCGACCTCGTTGCAGAAATTGCGGGCCGCACCTGCATCATCGACTACAAAACCAAGGGCACCGACAAGCGCGGCCGCGTCAAAGCGCTCGACGAGAAGGTCGTCATGCAGCTCGTCGCCGGCCTCAAAGCCGAAGAATCCCTCGTCGACCCCGACGCCGGCACCTGGGAACCCTGGAAGTACGGGGACGCGCCCGTGCTCATGGGCGTGGCCCTCGGTGAGACGCAGGTTCTGCCGCAGCAAGCGAACCCCGCCATCCTCGAACGCAACTGGTACAAGTTCTGCGCCCTGCGCCGCGTCTGGGAATTCGACCGTCAGGTGCAGGAATTCGAGGATCCCGCGCTCATGCCCGTGGTGCCGCCGCCCACCGAGCGACGCTCCGCCGCGTAGCATCGCGAGGCAGGGCCGACCGGAACGAACCCCCGGCCGCTCCGCTCAGCTCCCGCGGCGACGACCGGCCCGGGGGGGGTCCGGCTCGGAGACTCCTCCCGGGGACTCAACCCGGAGACCCCGGCCCGACACCCTCTAGATTTACCCACCCCGATTCGGGGACAATGGGGGAGAGCCGCACCCCGCGGCACCCCACCGAATATCCGTTAGCACATTAGACCGGCCCGGCGCCGGCAGAGGAGAACTATGACCATCCTGAGCATCCGCACCGTGGGCGACCCGGTGCTGCGCAGCGTCTGCGAACCCATCACCGTCTTCGACGACGACCTGGCGCGACTCATCGACGACATGCTGGAAACCATGTACGACGTGGGCGGCGTGGGGCTCGCCGGACCGCAGATCGGCATCTCCAAGCAGATTTTCACCTTCGGCGGCATCGACGACCGCGAAGGCTACATCATTAACCCCGTGCTCGAGGTCGGCGAAGAAGACCAGGAAGGCGGCGAAGGCTGCCTGTCCGTGCCCGGCCAGAAGTCCGCGACCCCGCGCAAAAACTGGGCGCGCGTGACCGGCGTGGACCGCCACGGCGAACCCCTCGTACTGGAGGGCGAAGGCCTGTTCGCCCGCATGCTGCAGCACGAGACCGACCACCTGCACGGCAAGCTCTTCATCGACCGCCTGGTCGGCGAAGACCGTCGACGCGTGATGCGTGCCCTGCGCGCCGCAGACTACAACACTGTCGCCGCGAAGACCGTGACCGAGCGTGCAACCCGCGTGGGCGGCGCCTTCGGCGGCGGCGGTGCGTTTGGCGCCGGTTCTGCTGGTTCCTCCTTCGGTAGCTTCGGAAAGTAGGCTCACATGCTCAACATTATTTATGCCGGCACCCCCGACGTTGCCGTGCCCCCACTCGACTACCTGGCGAACTCCGATAAGGTTCGCGTGGTCGGCGTGCTCACCCGCGAAGACGCCCCCGTGGGCCGCAAGCGCGTGCTCACCCCCTCCCCGGTCGCCCAGCGTGCCGAAGAGCTCGGCCTGCCCATCGTGAAGGCAAACCGCTGGAACGACGAGGCCGCCGCAGCCATCGCAGAGCTGAACGCCGACGCAGCCGCCGTGGTCGCCTACGGTGCGCTGCTGCCCCTGTCCGCACTGGAATCCCTGCGCTACGGCTGGGTCAACCTGCACTT
This sequence comes from Rothia sp. SCPM-O-B-18226 (M350), assembly GCF_058213595.1. Taxonomy (NCBI): domain Bacteria; kingdom Bacillati; phylum Actinomycetota; class Actinomycetes; order Micrococcales; family Micrococcaceae; genus Rothia; species Rothia sp. SCPM-O-B-18226 (M350). The sequence continues at coordinate 838,564 of NZ_JBYQJS010000001.1, forward strand.
CTCTAAGCTGCCCGCCTGGCGCGGCGCCGCCCCCGTGCAGCGTGCCCTCATGGCCGGCGAGCAGGAGATTTTCTCCACCACCTTCCTGCTCGAGGAGGGCCTGGACACCGGCCCCACCTTCGAACAGGAATCCACCCTCGTGGCCGCCGACGACACCGCCGGCAGCGTGCTGATGCGCCTGGCCACCAGCGGCGGCGCGCTGCTTGAACGCACTTTTGAGCGTCTCGAAGCGGGCGAGCACGGCACCGCGCAGGTCGAGGACGAGTCGGTCAGCTACGCCTCCAAGATGAGCATTGCCGACGGCCGCCTCACCTGGACCGAACCCGCCGAGCAGATTCTGGCACGCTTCCGCGGCGTGACCCCCGAACCCGGTGCATGGTGCGAACTGGGCGAAAACCGCTTCAAGATCGGTGGCCTGGCGGTTGCCGACAAGCGCCTGGTGGCCTCCCTGACCGAGGCAAACGGCGGCCCCCTGGCCCCCGGTGCGGTGCGCCTGCACGCGAAGAAGGTGCTGGTCGGCACCGGTACCGAACCCCTGATGCTGCTGCAGGTTCAGCCTGCCGGTAAGAAAATGATGGATGCGCCCGCCTGGGCTCGCGGCGCTGGCAAGGACATGGCGGAAGGCCTGGTGGTACTCGCATGAGCAACGAAAAGCGCCCCTACAAGGGAGGACACGGCAAGCCCGGTCACTCCGGTAAGCCCGGCAACGGCAAGTTCGGCCCGGACAAGTTCGGCCGCGGCGGCTTCAACCAGGCTGGCGACCAGGGCAGCGGCCAGGGCGGCGCGAAGCGTAAGCGTCGCCGCCGCTCCGGCGCTGGCAACGGCTCCGGCTCTGGTGTGAGCGAGCAGAACCGCCAGCAGTCCCAGAATTCCCAGCGTTCGCAGAATCAGCGCGCTCAGAATCAAAGCTCGCAGGGCCGCCCGCAGAAGTGGGAGGACAACTCCCGCAGCGAATCGCGCACCGGCCGCCGCTTCGACGGCCTGACCAGCGTCGAACGCGCCGCACGCCGCGCTAAGACCGAGCACGACGACACCAAACGCGGTGGTGGCGGCGCCTCCCAGCGCAATAAGAGCGGCCACGAACGCAACCGCCGCTCCATGTCCGCCCGCGAGTTCTCGGCGGCGGCACCCTCCGCACGCTCGCGTACCGCAGACACCGCCCGCGCAACCGTCTTCGACGTACTGCGCTCCGTGGCGGAATCCGACGCCTACGCGAACCTCGTGCTGCCCAAGGCAATTCGTAGCCACCGCCTCGACCACCGCGACGCGGGCTTCGCCACCGAGCTGACCTACGGCACGCTACGCCACCAGGGCACCTACGACGCAATCCTCAGCCGCTGCGTGGACCGCCCCCTCGAGAAGGTCGGCACCACCACCCTGATTGTGCTGCGCATGGGCGTGCACCAGTTGCTGAACATGCGCGTTCCCGCCCACGCGGCGCTGAACCAGAGCGTGTCCCTGGCCCGCGAAAAGATTGGGTCGGGCCCGGCAAGCTTCATCAACGCGGTGCTCCGCCGCGTCTCCGAGCGCACCCCCGAAGAGTGGTACGAGCTCATCATCGAGGAGGCCAAGGACGACACCGAGCGCATGGCGCTGCTCGCCTCGCACCCCGCCTGGATTGTGCGTTCCATGCGCCAGGCACTCGTCGCGCACGGCCGCCCCGCCTCCGAAATTGAGCAGCTGCTCGAAGCGGACAACCTCGCCCCCGTGGTGAACCTGGTTGCGCTGCCCGGCCTGGGTAGCCTCGACGAGGCACGCGAACAGGGCGCCGTCGATGGCGAGCTGGTTGAAGGTTCGGCGCTGTACGCCTCCGGCGACTTGGCACGCCTGGAATCCGTACGTGAAGGCACCGTCCGCGCGCAGGACGCCGGCTCCCAGCTGGTGGCACGCGCGCTTGCCGTAGCACCCCTGGACGGCACCGACACCGCATGGCTCGACCTGTGCGCAGGCCCCGGCGGTAAGGCGGCGCTCCTCGGAGCGCTCGGTATTCAGCGCGGCGCATCCCTGATTGCCAACGAGGCGGCACCGCACCGCGCCCAGCTCGTGGAATCCTCCATGCGCCCCCTGCCCGAGGACAGCTACGCGGTGCTCACCGGCGACGGCCGCGAAATCACCTCGACTCTGCGCAAGAACGCCTCCGCACTGCCCGGTTCCATTGAGCCCGGTCAGCTGTTCGACCGCGTGATGGTGGATGTGCCCTGCTCCGGCCTGGGCGCCCTGCGCCGCCGCCCCGAGGCGCGTTGGCGCAAGTCCCCGCGCGATATTGCCGAGCTGTTGCCCCTGCAGCGTCAGCTCCTGGACGCAGCCATTGAGGCGACCCGCCCCGGCGGCGTGATCGCCTACGTGACCTGCTCCCCGCACGCGGCAGAAACCCAGAACATTGTTGCCGAGGTGCTCGAAAGCGGTGCGGTGAGCCTGCTCGATTCGGCGGCCATCCTGCGCGAGGTGGCCCTGCACACCGAAGGCGCGAACGGCGAGCCCGTGAGCGTGCTGGCGGGGGAGAAGGACCCCGGCCACACCCCCGAAATCAAGGTCAAGAAGGGTGCCCCGGTCGTGAACGCCTCGGCGACCACCGCTCAGCTGTGGCCGCACGTGCACGGGACCGACGCCATGTTCCTGGCCCTGCTGCGCAAGAGCTAGGCTCCGGAAGCCTCGGGCGTAAACCCGGGCGTTTCAATCCCGCAGATCCGGAATTGCAGACCCGAACCCGCGCAAAATTAGACCGTCACTCGCCCCGCCCGGCCCATGCTCCATTCCCCGGAGCGCGGGCCGAGCGCGGGAGAGTGCAACGTAAGGACAACACAATGGGCATTGCCATTAACCCGTCGATTCTCTCGGCGGATTTCGCGAACCTGCAGCGCGAGCTCGAACGCATCTCTACCGCCGACGCCGCGCATATTGACGTGATGGACAACCACTTCGTGCCGAACCTCACCTGGGGCCCGCCGGTGGTCAAGCGTCTGCGCGAGGTATCGCCGGTGCCGTTCGACGTGCACCTGATGATTGAGGACGCCGACCGCTGGGCGCCCCAGTACGCCAGCATGGGCTGCGAGTCTGTGACCTTCCACGCGGAGGCCGCGATTGCCCCCATCAAGCTGGCGCGCACCCTGCGTGCCGAGGGCGCGAAGGCCGGCATGGCGCTGCGCCCCGCGACCGCCGTGGAACCCTACCTGGACATGCTCAGTGAGCTGGACATGCTGCTGATTATGACCGTGGAACCCGGCTTCGGCGGCCAGGCTTTCCTGGAGGTGACCCTGCCGAAGATTGCCCGCGTCGCCAAGGCGATTGAGGGCGCGAACCTGCCGGTGACCGTGCAGGTGGACGGCGGCATCACCGAGGAGACCATTCTGCGTGCGGCCGAGGCGGGTGCGACCTGCTTCGTGGCCGGTAGCTCGGTGTACGGCGTGGACGAGGCGCTGGGCGGTCCGGAGGCGGCCATCGCCTCCCTGCGCGCGGCGGCCGCCTCGGTGCAGCGTTCCAAGACCGGATGCGGTTGCGGCCACTAGCGGCCCTCGCCGACGGCGGAACCCCGGAGCCCGCGCACCCCGCTCGTACCTAGAAGGCATCACCGAAACCACGTACGCCCCGTCATGGGGAGGCGCCCCGTCGCGAACCCCGCGGCGGGGCGTTTGCGCGTTGTAAAGGGGCGGGGGAGAGGTACTTCTGCGCGCTCGCTCGATTATTTTGACACCCTGTCAGCAAAATTATGACAAATATATGAAAAGTAAAAACCTTGAAAATCCGCGGTAGGGCGGGTCGTTACGTCGGGAATGTATGCGAGACTCTGAATATCTTGATGTAACACTCAGATATCTGTAAGGTTAGGTATAGTTTAGTGATATCTAGGGAGAACTATGTCTTTCAACCGTTCCGAGCTGACCGACCCCGAGAACCAGGGCGCATCGGGCGTTAACCGCCGCGCCTTCTTCGGCCTGGCCCTCGCATCCTCCGCTGCCCTCGCCCTCGCGGCCTGCAGTAGCGAGACCACCACGACCACCACCTCCGGCGGCTCCGCATCGGGCGACTCGAACTCCGGCGGCACCCGAACCATCCAGGACGTCGATGACGAAAAGGTTGAGGTTCCCGCCAACCCCAAGAAGGTCATCGTGCTCTCCGAGCCGACCCTCGACGGCCTGCTGGCCCTGGGCGTGACTCCCGCCGGTTCCGTCTCCGGACGCGGCCAGTCCGGCGTGCCCAACTACCTCGCCGACCGCGCCAAGGACGTTCAGATCATCGGCACCGTTGCCCAGGTGAACTACGAACAGATCGGCAACCTCGACCCCGACCTGATTCTGGTCGACTCCACCGGCGTGGACAAGCGCTCTGAGGCCTTCGAAACCCTCAAGAAGATCGCCCCCGTGGTCTACTGCGGCTACGCGGGCGGCGACTGGCGCATCAACTTCCGCAACGTCGCCAACGCTATGAACATGGCCGACAAGGGTGAAGAGGTCATCAAGGCCTACGAGGCAAGCGCAGCGGCACTGAAGGAGCAGCTGGCCCCCAAGTACGGCGACAAGACCTTCTCCATCGTCCGCTGGGCGGGCAACGGCCCCGCCCTAATCCTCAAGGAACTGCCCGCCGGCCAGGTACTCAACGACCTGGGCCTCAAGCGCCCCGAGGCGCAGGACCGCAACGGCCAGGGCCACTCCGAACCGGTCTCTCTGGAGAACCTGGCAACCATCGACGCGGACTACATGTTCCTCGGCACCCTCGGCGGCGCAAGCCAGAAGAACCCGAACGCACAGGGTACCGCAGGTCTGCAGGGCGCCGAAGAAGCACTGAATAAGGCGAAGGAAACCTCCGGCTTCACCAACCTGAAGGCAGTCAAGGACGACCACGTGATTCTCGTGGACGGCTCCAAGTGGACCTCCACCGGCGGCCCGCTGCTGCTCAACGGCATTATCGAGGACGTCAAGAAGGCCCTGCCCCTCTAAGCCCTCACCCCCCCCTCTGGCTTCCCGTAGCGGCCCGGTCGCTACGGGAAGCTTGCACGACTCACCACCTCGCAAGGAACAACCACCATGACCGATCACCGCCCCGCCCGTGCCGCCGCACGGTACGGCGCTGTCGTTGCGCTTGCCGGCGCGCTCGTGGCTCCCGGTGCGGCCCTGACGGCACCGACCGCATTCGCGGATTCCAAACTGCCGATTGGAATCGCCTCGGATCCGGCGGCCAGCCCCTCGGCCACCCCCAGCGCCGAGCAGAGCAAGACCGCGGACCCCACCCAGTCTGCTAGCCCGAACCCCACCTCCGCGTCACCGAAGTCCACCGACTCCAAGCCCGCGAACCCCGCGAAGGCGAATGTCACCATCTCCACCGAAAAGTGGCGCGAAGGCAAGCTTGTGGTGCGCGGTGAAGGCTTCGTGAGTAATGCCCCCGGCCGTGGTGCCGTATTTGCGGTCAAGTTCCTGGACGCCCGCCCCGATGAGGCTCACCAGGCCATTAACCCCCTGACCAAGAAGGGCGGAAACTCGCCCGCGAACTTCATGGCAATCGCTAATGAAGACGGCACCTTCGAGGTTGAGGTTCCCCTGCCCACCACCGAAAACACCGGTCTGAGTGCTGAAGAACTGGCTAAGGCAGGCTGGGCTACCGAAAATTCCGAGCACAACGTGCAGGTCCTCTCGGGCTCCCTGGGCGGAGAAGATAAGCAGGGTAACAATTACGACCGTGGTGTGTCTATTCGACAGAAGATTAAGCTCAGCGACACCGCCCCCGAGTACAAGCCCACCGAGGCACCCGAAGCGATTCACGCGACCGCGCTGACCGACGGCAAGGGTGTGCAGGTGCGCCGCGATGGCTCCACCGTGACCGTGACCGTTCCGGGCGCGGAACCGGGCACCTGGGTGTACGCCGCAACCTACCTGGGGGATTCCCCGCAGGCGCTGTACGCCTCCGGCTGGAAGCGCCTGGACGATAACCGCAGCTTCAGCTACGAAACCAGCGAGACCATGCCATCGGCGACCTACCGCGTGGTCGTGCACAACGGTAACCAGGGCGCCGAGAACGCCGTGCTTGGCTTTGCCGACATGACCGTCGAGCGTGCCGCGGCACCCCGCGAGGACGCATCCGATGACGACCTGGGATCCTACGAGGCAGAGCCGACGCTCGCCACGGTGGTCACCCCCGCCGAGACCGTCGTGAACCGCGTGCAGGCCAAAGCGAAGGAAAAAGCTCCCCAAAGCACCGCCGCGAAGCCCGAGGCTAAGGCGACCGCCAAGGCTACCAGCTCGCCTTCCACCTCGCCGCGTTCGACCGCCAGCGCCTCAGCCAGCCCCACGGCCCTGACCGCTCAGGGTCCGACCGTTGAGGGCACCGAGCTGACCGGCGCGACCAAGTGGTTCGTCAACAACGCGAATAATCTGCTGCTCTCCGCGGCCGGCCTGGTGATTCTGGCCCTGGCGCTGACCAGCCGACGCACGAACAAGTAACCCCCCCCAAGAGCCCGGGACCGCTCCCGATAGGGCTCACCCGACCTCCGCCGCCTTTTTCGAGAATGAGCGCGGCGGAGCCGGGCCAGAACCAACGGGGCGCCCGGCAACGGGACCGCCGGCCGCCCCGGAAGATGTGAAAGGACCACCATGCGTGCACCTTTTTCGGCTGCCTCCTCGAAGGCACCCCTCACCCGTAAAGCCCTGACCGCCTGCGCCGCGGCCTCCCTGGCCCTGGGTCTGGGAATGGGCACCGCCTCCGCCCTGCCCCCGGGCGGCGCGAAGGCTTCCACCCCCGGTACCTCCTCGACCGTCTCCTCCTCCGTGACCGAGCACGGCGTGATTTCCTTTACCCTGAGCGGTTTCCCCGCGAACACCCAGGTGTCGGTGAAGGTTGACGACGGCGATCTGTGCCCCTCCGATGCCGCGCAGGGTGCCTGCGTGGTGCACCAGCAGATGAGCGATGGCAACGGTAACGTCTCCGGATCCTTCGTGCTGCCGGACGTTGGCACCGGCAAGCACACCCTGCGATTCCTGGCTACGGGTGAGAAGCACGATAAGGACGGCAAGTACCTGGGCACCGAGGCCTACACCAACCGTAGCCCCGAGTTCACCGTGACCTCCGAGGGCGGCTCCGATTCGTCGAACTCCTCGAAGTCTTCCTCGCGCCGCACTGGCTCCGAGGACTCCTCGAACTCGCAGGGCGATGAGTCGAACGGCGAGGTCGAGACCGTGTACACCGATGCCGAGGGCAACGTCATCTCCAAGGAGGAGTACGACCGCCTGAACGCGGAGGCCGGTTCGTCCGAGTCTGCTTCCGCATCGGCTGAGCCGAAGGAAACCGTGAAGGCTACCGCGAGCGCTTCGGCCTCCTCGAGCGCCCCCGCACGCGGCAGCGCCTCCGTACCGTCGGCCTCGGCATCCGCATCGGCTTCGAGTGTGAATAACGCCGAGAAGACCGTTCAGACCGTGACCTACGGCGCCGCATTCCCGTGGGTCGGCGTGATTGTTCTGGGTCTGAGCCTGGTCGCCGCCGCAGCCGTATTGGTGATTCGTAAGCGCTAACCTCTCTGAACGTCGGAGGCGGGTGGGGGAGCGTCCCCGCCCGCTCCGGCGTTTTCTCGCGTCGGCACGCACCGTGCCCGCGCCCCCCTGTTTTTGTCCTCATCGAGCATGTCTATAGGAGCAATGTGACCGTTAAGAGTGCATCGCCCAGGCCCGCTCCGCACGAGATGACGACGTCCCCGGCCCGCGTGAAGGATTCCGTGGTGCAGGGCCGAAAGCTGGGCCGCCGCCTGGCCTGGCTGGCCCTGCTGGCGCTCCTGCTGGTGGTCGCTGTGGTTGCCTCGTTGCTATTCGGGTCGAATAATTTGCCGCCGAATCAGGTGGTGGGGGTGTTGACCGGGAATGCCTCGGAGGAGGCCCGGACCATCGTCATGGAGCAACGCGTTCCGCGTACCCTGGTGGGAATTATCGTGGGCGCGGCCCTGGCGATTGCGGGTTCGCTTATGCAATCCCTGACCCGCAACCCGCTGGCCGAGCCCGGCCTGATGGGCGTGAACGCCGGCGCCTCGGTGGCCGTCATCGGCTCCGTGGTGGCGTTTGGCGTGATGGGTATTTGGCAGTACATGATTGCCGCGACGATTGGTGGCGCGCTGGCCGCGATACTGGTGTACACCCTGGGCCGCGGCCGTGACGGGTCGATCGTGAAGCTGGCGTTGGCGGGTGTGGCGATTTCTGCCGCGCTGTCGGCGCTCGCACAGGGCCTGCTGCTGGCCAATCAGGATGCGTACAACGAGTTCCGCCTGTGGGTTTCCGGTTCTCTGGAGGGCCGCGGCATGGATATCGTCTCGACCGTTGGCCCCGTGATTGCGGTGGGCGTGCTGATCGCCTTTGTGGTGGCCCCGGCCATTAACGCCCTGAGTATGGGCGAGGAGGCGGCCACGAGCCTGGGCGTGAGCGTGCGGACCACGCAGAACCTGACCCTGCTGTCGGTGACGGTACTGGCCGGTGCCGCGACGGCCGCGGTGGGCCCCATCAGCTTTGTGGGTTTGGCGGTGCCGTTTGTGGTGCGCGCCCTGCTCGGTAACGATGTGCGCTGGGTGAACTACGGCTCGGCCCTGCTGGGGCCGGTGTGGCTGCTGAGCGCGGATATTCTGGCGCGCGTGCTGGTAGCCCCGCAGGAGACGCAGGCGGGCATCGTGGCGACCCTGGCTGGTGCTCCGGTCTTCCTGTTCCTGATGACCCGTCGCAAGGTGGAGGCGCTCTGATGTCGAATAGTTCTGTTTCGGCGCGCTCCGCGTCGACTGTTTCCTCGGCTACTGTTTCCGCGGCTGCCGGGGCGGGGTATCCCCGCCGCGGTCGCGACCTGGGTGGTCGTCCCGTTCTGACCGTGCGCGGGCCGCTCAGCGCGCAGATTCCGTGGCGCGTGGTCATCCTGAACGTAATCCTGGTGGCGGCTATCGCTTCGCTGGCCTTCTGGGGCATGTTGCAGGGCGATTACAAGCTCGCCCCTGAGAAGGTTATTCCGGCGCTTCTGGGCGAAGGCAAGCCGATTGCGGTAACCTTTGCCCAGCAGCGTGCGGCGCGCATCGTGGCGGCCCTTCTGGTGGGTGCCGCGCTGGGCCTTTCCGGTTCGATCTTCCAGGTGATTTCGGGTAACGCCCTGGGCTCGCCGGATATTATCGGTTTCACGAACGGCGCCGCGACCGGTGCCCTGCTGCAGATTATTGTGTTCAACTCCGGGCCCGTGGAGGTGGCGCTGGGCGCGGTGATTGGCGGCCTGGCGACCTCGATTCTGGTGTGGCTGATGACGCGCAATACGGGTCTGCACGGTTTCCGCCTGGTGCTGGTGGGTATCGGCGTGGGTTCGACCCTGGCGGCCTTCAATGCGCTGCTGGTCGTGCGCGCCTCCCTGACGCAGGCGCAGACGGCGGCCTCGTGGCTGGCCGGCTCGCTGAACGATATGACCTGGGAGCGCACGTACTCGCTGCTGGGCCTGCTGCTGGTCGTGACTCCGTTGCTGCTGATGCTGGTTCGCCCGCTGGGAGCCATTCGTTTTGGCGATCAGGTGGCCTCCGGCCTGGGCGTGAGCGTGAACTCCTACCGCGTCGCAGCCCTCTTCATCGGTGTGCTTTTGGTCTCATTGGCGACCGCGACGACCGGACCCATCGCCTTCGTGGCCCTGGCCGCGCCGCACATCGCGAAGAGCCTGGGACGCATCGGCGGGGTGGGTTTCACCTCCTCGGCGCTCATGGGTGCGCTCATGGTGCTCGGTTCCGACCTCATCGGTCGATTCGCTATTCCGGGCCGCATCATTCAGGTGGGTGTGGTGACCGGCGCTATTGGCGGTCTCTACCTGATTTATCTGATTTATCGTGAAAGGACGAGGAGCTAGTGAGCACGAAGACTAGCGTGACCAGCCGCCTTGAGGGCGAGCAGATGGTGGTGGCCTACGGCGAGCACACGGTGCTCAACGGGGTGGACTTTCAGGTTCCCGAGGGTGAGCTGACCGTTATCCTGGGCCCGAATGCCTGCGGTAAATCGACGACCCTGAAGGCTCTGGCCCGCGTGAATCCGCTGAAGGAAGGCGAGGTGCGCCTGGATGGCACGCCGCTGCCGCAGATGAAGTCCCGGGCCATCGCCAAGATTCTGGCGATGCTTCCGCAGACCCCGGAGGCGCCCAGCGGCGTGACCGTGGCGGATGTGGTGGCGCGCGGACGCTACCCGCACCAATCGCTGCTGCGTTCCTGGTCTGAGGAGGACGAGCGGGCCTGCGTGGAGGCGATGAAGGCCGCGAACGTCCTGGAGCTTGCGGAGCGTCCGATTGAGGCGCTCTCGGGCGGTCAGCGTCAGCGCGTGTGGATCGCCATGACCCTCGCACAGCAGACCCCGCTGATTCTGCTCGATGAGCCGACGACCTATCTGGACATCACCCACCAGATTGAAGTGCTGAACCTGACCAAGAAATTGCACGCCGAGGGTCGAACTGTTGCCGTGGTGTTGCATGACCTGAACCTCGCTTTCAGGTATGCTACTCATGTTGTGTTAATGAAGCAGGGACGGATTATCGCTCAAGGTGATCCTCGTGCAATAATTACACCGGAACTAATTCAGGAAGTTTTTGATCTTCAATCGATCATTATTCCTGATCCGTGTACTGGAACTCCTTTGGTGATTCCGAAGGAACACCAGGACATCCATATCGCCGCCGACGCTATTTCGGCGGCCCGCGAAAGCGAATAGTTTTCGCCCCTAAGCCGCGTGGGAGTTGGCGCCACCCGTATCTATACGGGAGGAAAAGCCGGGCATTGCGCTCTGCAGCTAGCGAGAGGATCTGAGGGACCCAGGATCCCCCGCGCGTAGGGCGCCTACCCGGTGCTCGCCCGTCTTTGACGCATGAACGGACCCGAGCACTGGGTAGGTTCCATCTCTCATGGGAATCCCCTGAGTAAGGCACCGAGACTGCCGCATGAGGCGTACATTGTTGCGTTTGATGCACGGTCTCGGTGCCTTATTTGTTTCTGTGCCCTATGCGATTGCCACCGCGGCTCTTTCGGGGCGTTTTTCTCTTTCAGATGACGTCATATTTTTGTTCGCTATTTCGCTCAGGTTTGGGTTAGGGATACCATAGAGTGAGGTAGGGGAGGCTAACCAATATTGACGTTCCTCCTCACCGCTAAAGGAGTACTACATCACGCTACGTTGCTCACGCGCAATATCACCGATGAGGAGGCATGGACAGGGACCGCACGACCCCGAATCCGAAAGCACCATGGAGAGCGCAACCACCACGCAGACTGACACCGCCCCGGCGGACACCACGCTGACCGCTACCCCGCAGGCCGCCGAGAAGGCCTCCGCACAGCAGGTTCGTCCGACCCCTCCCAAGACCCCGCGCCCCGTACCTGCGCCGCGCGTGGATAGCCCCCTCATTACCGCCCTGATTGCCGAGGCGGTCAGCTGTGAGGAGCTGAACGCCCGCATCGTTGAGGTTGTCTCCGAGGGCACCCCGATTATTGAGCCGGTGCACCGCGAAGACGGCACCGTCAACGAGAACGAGCGCATTGTCACCTTCCTGTACCTCAACGAGCAGGCGGAGCAGGTGCTCATGTTCATCAACCGCCTGACCGATGAGAAGAACCTCGACCGTTCCCTCATGAGCCGCATCGAAGGCACCGGCTGGTGGCAGCTGAGCATGCAGATGGAAACCACATGGCGTGCCTCCTACAACTTCCTGCCCGCGCTGCCGGGCGATCGCCCCGCCTGGCTGGGCGACGACGACCAGGTGCGCCTGCGCGCCGCCCTGGATGCCGGCGAGGGCGACCCGCTGAACCCCGAGACCGTGTGCAACCGCGTCGGTCGATGCATGGGCGTGGTGCAGCTTGAGCACGCGCCGGTGCAGGAGTTCATCCTGACTCAGGAAGAGATTGACGCGCTGCCCGCCCCCGAGTGGATGCAGACCTCTGACGGCCACCAGTACGTACTCGGCCGCGTGGGCGACCCCGCCCCGGACGCGCCGCTGTTCATCCAATTTGATGGTGAGATGTGGTTCAGCCAGGGCATGGAGCGCACCCTCAACCGCGCCCACGAGGCGGGCCGTATTCCGGCGATGCACGTGTTCTTCCTGCACTCTGGCGGCCGTGAGAACCGCTGGAAGGAGCTGAACGGCGACAACCCGATTGCCGACTACCTGGTGGATATTGCGTTCCCGCACCTGGAGGCGGTGCACGGTATTAAGACCGACCCGCAGAACATTGTGATTAACGGCCAGTCGCTGGGTGGTCTGTCCTCCCTGCTAGCGGTTCTGAGCCGCCCGGAGGCGTTTGGCGGCGCGATTGCGCAGTCCTCGTCACTGTGGCAGCCGCAGGTCATGGACCGCCTGGACGAGCTGGAGGCGGCGGGTGAGATTGACCGTCTGCGCCACCTGTACCTTGAGATTGAGGTGGGGGAGCAGGAGTGGATTCTGGTACCGCCTCACCGTGAGTTGAAGGCGCGCCTGGAAAAGCTGGGCCTGGAAAATGCGCGTTGCACGACCTTCAACGGTGGTCACGATTATGCGTGCTGGCGCGGTGCCATTGTGCCGGCCCTGGAACGTATCATTGATGCTCATCAGCGGAATATTGAACGCAGCGAGCAGGACCGCGAGGAAGACCTGCGACAAGCCGCGTAGGGCTGCACCCTCGTAAAGACAGCCCCGTCCCGCATCGTGCTCATCGTAGAGAACACCCTAAAGACCGAAACACAGAAATCGAGAGAAGATGACCGTAGAACGTAGCCCCCTGGCCCCCACGCCGCTCATCCCCGAGTCTTTTGCCGCGAAGTACCGCGAGGCCGGCTACTGGATTGACCAGACTATCCCCGAGTTCCTGCTCGATGCTTGCCGCGCTAAGCCGCACTTCCCGGCGCTGGTGGCGCTCTCGCACGCGCAGCTCGATGAGGACGGCAAGCCCCAGCAGATTCGCCTCTCCTACGGTGAGCTGGAGGCGGCAGGTCGTGCCGCTGCGGCGCGCCTCGTTCAGGCTGGCGTGCAGCCGGGCGACCGTGTGCTGCTGCAGCTGGGTAACACCGCCGAGTACCTGGTGTACCTGCTGGGTATTTTCTGGGCAGCTGCGCTGCCGGTGTTCTGCCTGCCGCAGCACCGCACCACCGAGCTCGTGCACTTTGCGACCCGCACCGATGCGGCGGCGCACGTGTTCTCTTCGCTGACCCCCGGCGCAGATTTCACCGCCCTGCACGAGGATGTTGCCGCCGAGCTGCGCAAGAACTCCCTGGAGCCGCCGATTGCTATTGATGTTGCGGAGCCGCTGACCCCGCTGACCGAGGAAGAGCTCGCCGAAGAGTTCGTGCCCGGCGTCATCCAGAACACCGAGAAGACCCTCGCGAGCGAGCAGGTGGCGTTCCTGCAGCTCTCCGGCGGTACGACCGGCATTTCGAAGCTGATTCCTCGCACCCACGCCGCCTACCTGTACTCGGTGCGCGGCTCGGTCGATATCTGCAAGCTGAACAACAACACGACCATGCTCGTGGTGCTGCCCGCCGCGCACAACTTCACGATGAGCTCGCCCGGCATCCTGGGCGTCATGTGTGCCTCCGGCAAGCTGGTGTTTGCGGCGGATCCGTCCCCGCAGACTGCGTTCCACCTCATTGAGATGGAGGGTGTGACCACCTCCGCGCTGGTGCCGCCGCTGGCTCAGGCGTGGGTCGCCTCCGCGGAGAAGCGCGGCGTGTCCCTGCCGTCCCTGCAGACCCTGCAGGTGGGCGGTTCGAAGCTGGCCCCGGCGGTTGCGGGCAAGATTGAGTCGGTGCTCGGCTGCACCGTTCAGCAGGTGTTCGGCATGGCTGAGGGCCTGGTGAACTACACCCGCTCGACCGACATGATTGAGCTACGCCTGCGAACCCAGGGCTACCCGATTAGCCCCGACGACGAAATCCTGATTGTTGATGATCAGGATCAGCCGGTTAAGCGCGGCGAGAGCGGCCACCTGCTCACCCGCGGCCCGTACACGATTCGCGGCTACTACCTGGAGGAGAACGCGAACCGTTACGGCTTCACCGAGGACGGCTTCTACCGCACCGGCGACATTGTGCGACTGGTTGCCGGCAAGTACCTTGAGGTGACCGGCCGTGCGAAGGACCAGATTAACCGCAACGGCGAGAAGATTGCCGTGGACGAAATTGAAGAGCTGGCGCTGACCCACCCCGACGTTTTTGACGCCGTGGTCCTGGGCATCCCGGACGAAACCGTGGGCGAGCGCGTGGGCCTGGTCATTGTGCCGCAGGAAGGCGCCGACCTGGGCGAAAACCCGCGCCGCACGATGCACGAGTTCTTCACCTCGAAGAAGCTCGCCGACTTCAAGATTCCCGAGCGCGTGCAGGTTCTGCAGGAGCTGCCCACCACGAACGTGGGTAAGATTTCTCGCCGCGAGCTGCGCGCCAAACTGGCCGAAATTTTCGGCTAGGCACTTTTCGGCTAAGCCGGCTACGCCCCGTTACTTTGAGGGATTTTGACCGATCCCGACCGACCCCGAAGAGGAGAAAAATGTCCGCAACCGAGACCCTGCGCCCCATCATGGAGAAGTACATTGTTGAGCCCGATTCCCTGCAGGCAGCGTTCGACGACCCGACCACCGAGCTGTTCTCGCTGGGCCTGGATTCGATGGGTTCCTTCGCCCTGCTCGATGACCTGGCTGCCGAGGGTGCCGTCATCGAGTTCACCGAGCTGGTGGAGAACCCGACCGTGGAGTTCCTCGCCTCCCGCCTGGGCTAAGCCTTACCGCACCCCGGGTGCCTGCCTGCCGGTATTGCAGGCGGGTACCCGGGGTGTTCTTTCGGTGTTCTACTTTCACCGTTTCGGCTGATTTCAGCTGAGAATGGCGGGGGAGTAGCCCCCACACGCACATCATTCCTAATCCAGACCTTGATTCAGACCTGAGAGGCCACCATGGGCGTAGCTGATACTACCGCTTCCACCTCGTACACCGCGCAGGCCGTACCGAACGCGCAGGCCGAAACCTCCTGGCTGCCGCTGACCGCCAACGCGCGCGGCATCTATTTTGCCGCCGCGATTGACCCGACGAACCCCTGCTACAACACCGCGGAGGTTCTGCAATGCCCCGCAGACACCGACCTCGCTCTGCTGCGTGAGGCTTTTGAACAGCTCTACCGCGAGAACGAGGGCTTCCGCGTGCGCACCCGCATTGCCGATGGTGCCGCCTCCCAGCAGATTCTGCCGCTTGAGGTGTTCCTTGCGGGTATTGACCTGCTCGTGGATGGAGGCGAACTGGAGGAGGGCGAGCTGGACGGGGGCGAACTGGAGGAGGGCGAGCTGAACGGCACCGCAGAGGCGGGGGAGGAGAACGCCTCTGACCTGCCTGACTCAGCCCTGCCTGACTCTGATTTGCCCGCGCCGGTGCGCGCCTGGGCACAGCGCCTGCTCGCCCAGCCCCTTACCACCGATGAGGGCGTGACCGTGCGCAGCGCCGTGGCGCGTTACGGCGGGTTCCTCTGGGTGTACCATTCCTTCTCCCACGTGGTCGCCGATGGCTTCGCCGCGTTCAACGGCCTCTCCCGCGTCGCCGCGATATACCGCGCCCTGTCCGCCGGTCAGCCGGTTCCGGCAACCCGCCGCATGAGTCTGCAGCAGCTGCTCGACGCCGACGATGCCGCCTCCACCGCCCGTGACGAAGACGTCGCCTTCTGGGAGGCGAGCGGCGCCCTGGAGCAGGAAGACACCTCCCTGGCGGGTCGTACCGCATCCCCGTCGGCGCAGTCTGTGCGCCTGGCGTTCAGCATTGATGTGCCCACCCAGCAGGCTCTGCTGGATGCGGCAAAGCAGCACGCCGTCTCCTGGCCCGTGCTGGCGACCGCCGCTGTCGGCTCGTACCTGGCGCGTGTGGGCGGCTACCCGCAGGCTTCGTTCGGCGTGCCGCAGATGAACCGCATGTTCGCCCGCACCCTGCCGGAGGCGACCCGCGCCCTGGGTACGGCGAGCGCGCAGACCGGCTGTACCGCGGTGAATGTGTTGCCGGTGCAGGTTGCGGCGACCGGCCCCATCACGGAATCCCTGCACTCGGTGAAGGAGCAGTACGCCCGCAACGCTGAGCATCCGCTGGCTCGTCAGGAAGACCTCGAGCGTACCGCGCGTAATGCCCAGTCCAGGCTGTTTGGTGCGCAGATTAACGTGGTGCCCTTTGACGCGGTGCTGCCGCTGGCGGCGCCCTCGAAGGACGAGTCCGGATCCGCGGTACCGACCGCGCGTATTCACAATATCTCTGCCGGTCCCGTTGCTGACGCGACCTTCACCCTGCGCGGCATGCCCGGCCGCGGCAACAGCATCTCCTGCGAGATTGACATGAACCCGGCGCTCTACACCGCTGAGGAGCTGGAACGTCACGCCGCCCGCCTGCGCGAGTGGCTACCCGCCTACGCTGCGGAGGCACAGCGCGAGGACGCTTCCCTGAATAACCTTGGTTTGGCGACCGAGGCGGAGCTTGCGACCCTGTGCGAGCTGACCGCCCCGGTGCTGACCGAGCACCCGATGGAGTACAAGACCCTGCTGGATCGTTTCCGTGACGCGGTGGCAGCGCATCCGCAGGCGCTCGCCGTGCTGGATTCTGCCCCCGTGCCCGGTGAGGTGCTCACCCCCGAGTCGGATCGCGCCTACGCTTTTGACCGCGCCCTCACCTACGCCGAGCTGGACGAGCGCGCCCGTGCGCTTGCCGCGCAGCTGCTGGACTGGGGCGTTCGCCCTTCCGATGCGGTGGGTCTGCGTGTGCACCGCGGCGCCGAGCAGTACGTGGCGCTGTACGCCCTGCTGTACGCTGGCGCCACCTACGTGCCGGTGCTTCCGGATCTGCCCGCCGAGCGTGTGGGCGTGATGATGGAGGACGCCGAATGTTCCCTGCTGCTGCACGGCCCCGGTCTGCAGCCCCTGAGCGCGGAAGAGCTGAACCCGCAGGAGCCGCAGCGTCACGCGAACCTGCCGCAGCATACTCTGCCCCTACTGAGCGCCGAGGAACCCAACGGGGAACACTCCTCAGCACCCGCCGCTGAGGAGCTTCCGGGCACGAAAACCGGCCTGGACGAGGACGCTTACGTGCTCTTCACCTCCGGCTCCACGGGCAGGCCTAAGGGCGTTGCCATCAGCCACCGCGCGATTGATAACCGCCTGCGCTGGCAGCAGCACCAGATTCCGGTGGGGGAGGGCGACCGCGTTCTACACAAGACCCCCATCTCCTTTGACGTGCACGTGTGGGAGCTGTACTGGCCTCTCGCCGAGGGTGCCGCCGTGGTCATTGCCGCCCCGGAGGGTCACCGCGACCCCGCCTACCTGGCGCGCGTGATTGCCGAGCAGTCCGTCACGGCGGTGCACTTTGTGCCGACCATGCTTTCGGCGCTGACCTCTTCGCCGGCGGCGCGCCGCATCCTGGCTGATGCCGGCTTCGGTCAGGATCGAGAGCAGCCCCTGCGCTACGTGGTCTGCTCGGGTGAGGCGCTGCAGAAGGACCAGGTGCAGGCTGCGGGCGAGGTTCTGGGCGTGTACCCGCTGAACCTGTACGGCCCGACCGAGGCGGCGGTGGACGTGACCTTCTGGGAGACTTCCACCGACCCGCAGCGCGAGAGCGTGCCCATTGGCGAGCCGGTCTGGAACACCGGCACCCTGATTCTTGACCCGACCGGCCACCCCGTGCCGGTGGGTGTGACGGGCGAACTGCACCTGTCGGGTGTGCAGCTGGCGCGCGGCTACAAGAACAACCCGCAGGCGACCGCGGCGGCTTTCGTGGAGCAGGCTCCTGCCGGTGCGCTCGCGCTGCTGAACGGTGAGAGTCAGCGCCTGTACCGTACGGGCGATTTGGCGTGCTGGGAGATTCTTCCCGATGGTCGCGCCGTCATTGGCTACCGTGGCCGCACGGATTATCAGATTAAGGTGCGCGGTCAGCGCCTGGAGCTGGGCGATATTGAGATGGCTCTTGCCGCGGTTGAGGGCGTGAGCGCTTCGGTGGCTCTGCTGTACCGCGGCCTGCGTGAGCCTGCCCTGGCGGCGGTGCTGGAGGTCGGCGACGTGCCCGCTGAGCGTGCCGAGCAGCTGGTGGAGGCGGCGCGTGAGCATTGTGCGCAGGTTCTGCCGGACTACATGGTGCCGACCCTGTGGCATACCCTGCCTGCTCTGCCGGTGAGCCCCTCCGGTAAGGCGGATCGCAAGCTGTTGGCGTCCCTGGACCTGACCCCGCAGACTTCTGATGCTGAGGGCCCGCACGGTCTGCTGGAGCAGCAGCTGTGCTCGATTATTGCCGGTGTGCTGGGTCGTGAGCGTTTTGGCGTGGATGAGGATTTCTTCGCCTCGGGCGGTCATTCGCTGGCGGCTCTTGAGGTGATTGCCGCGGTTGAGGAGCAGCTGGGTCTGAGCGTGAGCATCGGTGCGCTGTTTGCGCATCCGACCGTGCAGGATTTGGCGGCGTCCATTGTGGGTGAGCGTGGCGAGGGTGCGGAGTTCGCGCCGGTTCTGCCGTTGCGTGAGCATCCTGCCGCGCACGACGAGGCCCCCGCGCCGCTGTTTATCCTGCCGCCTGCGGGTGGTTTGGGCTGGTGCTATGCGGGGTACCTTTCGCATCTTCCGGCTCAGCAGGGTGTGTATGCTGTGCAGGCTGAGGCGTTCTCTGACCCGCAGGCTGGGTTTGCGTCGAGCCTGCAGGAGTTGGCTGAGGGCTACCTGAAGCTGATTGAGAAGACCCTGGCGGAGCGTTCGTTGCCGCGTCGTTTTGCGTTGATGGGCTGGTCTGTGGGCGGTACTGCCGCGGTGCAGGTGGCGGCTTTGGCGCAGGCTGCGGGTGCGCAGGTTGAGCGTGTCATCCTGTTGGATGCGTATCCTTCGGAGCAGTGGCAGGGTGTTCCGGCGCCGGATGAGCAGGAGAGCTTCCGTGCGCTGTTGCGTATGGGCGGTTTGCCGGAGCCTGCCGCTGGTGAGCAGCTTGATTTGCCGGGTACCCTGGAGCGTTTGCAGCGGGCTGGTTCGGCGATGGGTTACCTGCCGGAGGAGAAGTTGGGCGTGTGCTTGGGTAGTATGCGTGCTTCGGCGGCGTTGATGCGTGGTGCTGAGCAGGCGTTCTTTGATGGTGATGTGTTGCTGGTGGGTGTGCCGCATGAGGATCAGCCGTATTTGGATGCGGAGGGTTGGTCGGCGCATGCGTCGTCGTTCCGTGCGGTGCTGCTGGAGGGCACGCACCCTGACCTGGTGAATCCGGCGCGTCTGGCGGAGGTGACCGGCCACTTCGCCGGCTAAACTCGCCAACGCCCACAAGTAACTGAATTAGCCCGGAGGTAATAGATGCTACCTCCGGGCTACATCGGTTAAAACATGCATTCGTGTTACTCTCATAAAGAGTATCCTTTGAGTGATTTTAGTCACGTAAAATATTTGTGCAAAAAATTGTCAGTACGCAAATGGTGTAAAATACCAAATTTTACAGCCCTTATTATACATGTACTCTTAAATTTTGTGACACGTGCCTCACTCATTGCTTGAAAAGACTCCTTGGTGAGTGCTAGATTGAAGCCACCTCTTAAATATGATTCCGATTACATGGATAGGGATTGTATCTAAGAGAACGACTCGGTATACACCAAGCCGTAGAATGTATTTCACTCACGCAGAAGGATATCCTTCTCAAAACACTAGGAGTTTACGATGAAGCTCTACAAGGCTCTTGCAACCGCGATGGTTGCAACGGCAGCTACCATGGCAGCGATGCCCGCCGGTAACGCCGCAGTCTTTTACGACTGGCGTAACTATAACGAGGCAGGCGGTATTTACGATACCCACGGCGACCGGTACGTGTCTCACCTGCGTGATATGAATGATCGCGTATCTTCCATCCGAAGCTATGGCGAACATTACGTCGCTTTTCAGGATGAGGACTATCAGGGATTCTCATTCGATATCAATTATCGCGACTTCAACAGCCTCGAAGGTTTCTATGAAGGTCGAAATTGGTGGAACGGAGACTGGAACGATAAGATCACTTCCCTTCGCCGAAATGACTAATTTCCCCGCATAAATGGTTGGGCGGCATAATATGACATAAGTATTATGCCGCCCAATCGCAAAAAATAATCCCCTTGTTGTTCTTGAAAGGAAAAATCATGAACCTCAAGAAATTCTTTCAGCCCGCAATGGCTTTAACGTTTGCATTCACGCTAGCCTGCACATCCTGTTCTACAGGCCCGCAACTAGAACGTGATGAAACGGCCCAAGCAACTCTAGACTATAAAAACAACCGAATCATTACTCCACTCGAAGAATACAATGACATTTTCGATGAAAATTCCCAGTATTACGGTCGAGCCTTGGAAATTCTCAGGCAGCGCTGTTTCGCAAAGCACGGCCAGTCCTATGAAATATATATCCCGGATGTAGAAGATAGGAAATTCGTTTCATCCGGTCGCGAGTTTGGTCGCTGGAACCCCGAATACTCCGCCAAATATGGAAGCTACAAGCGACCCGGGAATGCACCATCATCGGGGGGATATGACACAAAAATCATGGAACAGTGCATGCCTGAAATCTTAGCCACGTTGAAAGAGATTGCGGGCATCAGCCTCGAAGAGCAAAGTGGCCTCACAGAAGCCTATCGTCGAATCCACGGTGAATCCTATGCAGCTGCCATGAATCATCCTGAATGGAAAAAATACCGTGAAGCATGGTGGAAATGCCTATCGGATAAAGGTCTAACGCCACGAAAAGGCGACCAAGAATGGGGTACAAAAGAACTATCAAATATAGCCCGCAGTGACGGTGTTAGTAATTCCCCAGCATCGGAAGAAGAAATTCGACTCAGCGTCATCGAAGCACAATGCAGTAAAGATACAGGAATGGCTCAAGGTCTTGCTAATCTTGTAGCTTCGTATCAAAAACCGCTCATCCGGGATAATGAAACAAAACTAGAAGAACAGCGAAAGCAGCTATCAGAAGTTTATCTCCGATATAAAGAGTGGGTTCTCAAAAACCAATAAATAGAATGTCCCCGATTGATGAATCATCAATCGGGGACATTTATATTTATTAATTACTCTACAGATAGAGCGGGCTAATTGGCGAAGTGGCCGGTCACCTCCGCCAGCTACCCCCTATAACTGATGTAGCCCGGAGGTAATAGTCGTTACCTGCGGGCTACATCGGTTAAAACATGCAGTTGAGTTAAAACACGAATGCCCCCGGTTGATGAATCATCAACCGGGGGCATCGTTTAGCGTCTAACGCAGAACCGGGGTTCTACCGCTAAATGCTTAGTGCTGCTCCAGCTCGGAGTTAGCGTTCACGTTCAGCAGGTCGTACTTAGCGAATGCCTTCGCGGGAACGTCTGCTGCAACCTCGCCGCGCTTTGCCAGCATCTGCAGGGTGCGGACAACAACCGACTCTGCATCGATGTGGAAGAAGCGACGTGCACCCGGGCGGGTGTCTGCGAAGCCGAAGCCGTCAGCACCCAGGGTTGCGAAGTCGTTCGGAACGAACTGGCGGATCTGGTCGGGAACATCCGAAGCGAAGTCGGTGGTCGCGACGATCGGGCCAGCAGCGCCAGCCAGCTTCTGGGTCACGTAAGGAACGCGAGCGGGCTGGTTCGGGTTCAGCAGAGCCTCTTCCTCAGCGGCAACGCCGTCGCGGCGCAGCTCGGTCCACGAGGTGACAGACCAGAGGTCTGCGGAGACGCCCCAGTCCTCAGCCAGCAGCTTCTGAGCCTTCTCAGCCCACGGAACAGCAACGCCGGATGCCAGCAGCTGTGCCTTGGGGCCGGAGGTCAGCGGGGACTCGCTGATCTTGTGGATACCCTTGATGATGCCCTCAACGTCAACGTTTGCCGGCTCAGCAGGCTGGTGAATCGGCTCGTTGTACACGGTCAGGTAGTACATGACGTTGTGGTCTTCGTCCTTGGTACCGTACATCTGCTCGATACCGCGCTCCACGATGTGAGCAATCTCGTAGCCGTAAGCCGGGTCGTAGATCTTGAAGGCCGGGTTGGTGGAGGCCAGAATCGGGGAGTGGCCGTCGTTGTGCTGCAGACCCTCACCGGACAGGGTGGTACGACCAGCGGTTGCACCGATGACGAAGCCGCGGCACATCTGGTCGGCAGCAGCCCAGAAGCCGTCGCCGGTGCGCTGGAAGCCGAACATCGAGTAGAAGATGTAAATCGGGATCATCGGCTCGCCGTGGGTGTCGTAGGACGAACCCAGAGCGATGAATGCAGCGGTTGCGCCTGCCTCGTTAATACCCACGTGAACGATCTGGCCCTCGGGGGACTCGGTGTAGGTGAGCATGAGCTGGTGGTCAACGGGCACGTAGTTCTGGCCGTTGGGGTTGTACAGCTTAGCCGAGGGGAAGAAGGAGTCCATACCGAAGGTACGTGCCTCATCGGGGGTGATGGGGGCGATACGGTGACCGAAGCCCTTCACGCGCATGAGGTCCTTCATCAGGCGGACGAACGCCATGGTGGTAGCAGCAGTCTGCTTGCCGGAGCCCTTCTTGGTCTGTGCGTAGACCTTGGAATCGGGCAGGGTAATCTCGGGCTGGACGTTCGGACGACCGGGGATGTAGCCGCCGAGTTCCTTACGGCGTGCCTGCATGTACTGCAGTGCCGGGTGGTTTGCCTCGGGCAGGTAGTACGGCGGGTTGTACAGATCCTTCTCCAGCTCCTCGTCGGAGATGGGGATGTTCAGGTGGTCACGGAAGCCCTTCAGTGCTTCCATGGTGAACTTCTTGATCTGGTGGGTGGAGTTACGTGCCTCGAAGTAGGGGCCAAGCTCTGCACCCTTAATGGACTGTGCCAGGATGACGGTGGGCTTGCCCTTGGTCTCCATAGCTTCCTTGTAGGCTGCGTAGAGCTTCTTGTCGTCGTGGCCGCCCAGGCGCAGGTTGAAGATCTGCTCGTCGGTCAGGTCTGCAACCAGTTCCTTGGTTTCGGGGTACTTGCCGAAGAAGTGCTCGCGGATGTAGCCACCGTCTTCGCCACGGAAGGTCTGGTAGTCACCGTCGAGGGTCTCGTTCATCAGCTGGATGAGCTTGCCGCTCTTGTCCTTCTTGAGCAGCTCGTCGTAGTCGGAGCCCCACAGGACCTTGATGACGTGCCAGCCTGCGCCGCGGAAGAATGCCTCGAGCTCCTGAACGATCTTGCCATTACCGCGAACGGGGCCGTCCAGACGCTGCAGGTTGCAGTTGACGACGAAGGTCAGGTTGTCCAGGTGCTCGTTTGCAGCCAGCTGCAGTGCACCACGCGACTCGGGCTCGTCCATCTCGCCGTCGCCCAGGAATGCCCAGACGTGCTGCTCGGAGGTGTCCTTGATCTTGTGGTTGTGCAGGTACTTGTTGAAGGATGCCTGGTGGATAGCGTTCAGGGGGCCCAGACCCATGGAAACGGTCGGGAACTGCCAGAACTCGGGCATGCAACGGGGGTGCGGGTACGAAGGAATACCGTTTGCGCCCTTGGTCTTCTCCTGGCGGAAGCCGTCCATCTGCTCTTCGGTCAGGACGCCCTCAACGAATGCGCGGGAGTAGACACCGGGGGAGGAGTGGCCCTGGAAGAAGACCTGGTCGCCGCCACCGGGGTGGTTACGGCCGCGGAAGAAGTGGTTCTGGCCCATTTCGTAGAGGTCAGCGACACCCGCGAAGGTGGAGATGTGACCGCCCACGCCGATGCCCTTCTTCTGGGCACGCTGCACCATGATTGCTGCGTTCCAACGGATCCATGCGCGGTACTGGCGCTCGAGTTCCTCATCGCCGGGGTACTCGGGCTGCTGATCAACGGGAATGGTGTTGATGTAGTCGGTCTTGACTAGAGTCGGGATCTTAACACCCTTCTCGCCAGCTTCCTTGAGCAGTGCGCGGAGGATGTACTCTGCGCGCTCGGTGCCGTGGGTCTTGATCAGGTCTTCGAGGGATTCAGCCCACTCCTGGGTCTCTTCGACGTCGATGTCCTTCAGGCCATCGAGAAGGGTGCTCAGGGAGTGCTCGTTCGGTACGTTAGCCAAACTAATCCAACCTCTCTTCTGTGCGGTTGTTCAGATGGTTCATGACGCGATTCTGCGTCGTTTGAATCATCTCTATGTTTAAGCGCGGCAGACCGTTAGACCTGCTACGCTTCTTTCTCTACTATCTTAGACCTAAAAATGGCCTTCATGGCATCAAAATGATGTTTTTGTGATGTTGGTTTCGCACTCTGGGCATCATTGAGGAAAACGGGGCTCAAAAGAGGGGGTGTTAGGGTCTAAGTGAACCTATATATCAAGGGAAAACGGGTGACATGGAATTGCCGCGAAGTACCGCTTTTTACCGGGATTTTGGTTGGGGTGAAGGTGTTGTGTTCCGTGGGGTTGTGTGGGGTTGGGTAGGCCGCAATGAATCCTGGTTCGCGAGCCGGTCAAAAGCGGTGGGATGTATAACACATGTAGATGGTTTGCGTACCCAGAAGTCGGTCTGTATAGTATTACCTTGTGTTCGGCTGACATTCGTTCAGCAGGAACTATGGGTCTTTAGCTCAGCTGGTAGAGCGCCACGTTTACACCGTGGATGTCATCGGTTCGATCCCGGTAGGACCCACCGCTAACCCCGGTACCGCACGGTACCGGGGTTTTGTTTACCCTCAGCGGTTTACCCACCCGGGCCGTATTCCCCCGCGCGTATCCCGATGCGTGCCCCGGTGCATTTCTCCAAGAGTGAGAAGAACAACCCATCAGGGCTTAAAAGTACACTCTACCTGTATATAGCCTGTCCTCAACGCGTATCCTTATATACATGACTGAAAACAAGAAGGCACAGATTGGTGTTACCGGCCTTGCTGTCATGGGTGCAAACCTCGCCCGCAACCTGGCACGCAACGGCTACACCGTGGCACTGCACAACCGTTCCGCTGAGAAGACCGACGCCCTGCTCGCCGAGCACGGTGCAGAGGGCGACTTCATCCGCACCGAGTCCCTTCAGGAACTCGTCGACTCCCTCGAATCTCCCCGCCGCATCCTAATCATGGTGAAGGCGGGCGCACCCGTCGACTCCGTGATTGAGCAGCTCACCCCCCTGCTGGACGAGGGTGACATCATCATCGACGGCGGCAACTCCCACTTCCCCGACACTATCCGCCGCGAGCGCGCACTGGCCGAGAAGGGCCTGCACTTCGTGGGCGTCGGCGTGTCCGGCGGTGAGGAAGGCGCCCTCTGGGGCCCCTCCATGATGCCCGGCGGCTCCGCCGAGTCCTACAAGCACATCGGCCCCATGCTCGAGAAGATTGCCGCTAAGGCTCCCCAGGACGGCGCACCCTGCTGCGCATGGATCTCCACCGACGGCTCCGGCCACTTCGTGAAGATGGTCCACAACGGCATCGAGTACGCCGACATGCAGGTGATTGGCGAGGCCTACGACCTGCTACGTTCCGTGGCCGGCATTGAACCCGCCGAGCAGGCAGAGATTTTCAAGGCCTGGAACAAGACCGAGCTGAACTCCTACCTGATCGAAATCACCTCCGAGGTGCTCGCACAGGTGGATGCCAAGACCGGCAAGCCTCTGGTCGACGTAATCGTTGACGCCGCCGGCCAGAAGGGTACCGGCCTGTGGACCGCTAAGGCCGGCCTGGACCTCGGTTCCCCCGTCTCCGCCATCGCAGAGTCCGTTTTCGCCCGCGCCCTGTCCTCCGTCGATCGTGAGCAGCGCGAGCAGGCTCAGCGCGAGCTGTCCGCCGGCCTGATTGCCACCACCGGTGTGGGCGCCGGCGACCCCGAGTTCGTTGAGGACGTGCGCCGCGCACTCTTCGCATCCAAGCTCGTGGCCTACGCACAGGGTATGGACCTGCTCACCCGCGCAGGCAAGGAGTACGGCTGGGACCTGAAGCTGGACACCATCGCATCGCTGTGGCGCGCCGGCTGCATCATCCGCGCCGAGCTGCTGGGCGACATCATGGCCGCCTACGCTGACGAGGCCCCCGCGAACATGCTTCTGGCACCCGCCTTCAAGAACCTCATGGAGGAGCTCGTTCCTTCCTGGCGTCGCGTGGTGGCTAAGGCAACCGCACTGGGCATCCCCGTGCCGGTGTTCGCTTCCGCCCTGTCCTACTACGACGGCCTGCGCCGCCACCGCCTGCCCGCCGCCCTGATTCAGGGCCAGCGCGACTTCTTCGGTGCGCACACCTACGGTCGTATCGACGAAGAGGGCGCCTTCCACACCATGTGGAGCGGTGACCGTTCCGAGGTGAACGCAGCGGATATCCACGTTCACTAAGCTCCCGTAGCTGACCGCGAAAGGCCCGCCCCGGCCGGATTTCACATCCGGTCGGGGCGGGCCTTTGCTATGTCTTCTTGATGTCTCGGCTATGCGCCGTTGTTCACGGCGCCGAAGAGCACCGCAGGGAGCCTCTCAACGCGCCGCTACGGGCGCAGAAAGCGGGGAGGAGCTCTAAATCCACATCGCCGGGTCGATGTACGCCACGGCGTCCACCAGGGGCTTCTTCTTCTCGGGGGTGCGCGGGCGGTGCTTCGCGGGAATACCGGTAATAATCGAATCGGCCGGGTGATCGTTGACGACCACGGCGTTCGCACCAATCGCGCTATCGGAGCCGATCTCCACCGGCCCCAGCACCTTCGCGCCGGCGCCAATGGTCACGCGGTCACCAATCGTGGGGTGACGCTTCACCTTTTCGAGGGAACGGCCGCCCAGGGTTACGCCGTGGTAGAGCATCACGTCGTCGCCAATCTCGGCGGTCTCACCAATCACGATACCCATGCCGTGATCGATGAAGAAGCGGCGGCCAATCGTGGCGCCCGGGTGAATCTCCACACCGGTCAGAAAACGGGCGAACTGCGAGAGCGTACGCGCCAGCGACTTCGTCTCTTCCTTCTGCCAGAGCTTATGCGTGAGGCGGTGCGCCCAGATGGCGTGCATGCCCGAATAGTTCAGAGCGATCTCGACAGCGCCACGGGCAGCGGGGTCGTGCTGGCGGACGTTCTCAATATCTTCACGCAGGCGCGCAATAAAACTCATGGGGTTCCCTTTCCCTCAACGGTCGTGCTCTGTGTGTGCGACCTTTCCAAAGGTACCAACAACGGTGCTCATTCACCTATTCCCGAACTCTGTCGTCGTCATAGTGAGCGCTCTCTTTAACATCTCGGTCACAATTACGTGCGGAACGTAATATTCGGGCTCGGGCGGGCCCTAAGCGGGGGAGCATCGCGGGGGAACGCAAACGCTCCGCCCCGGCATGCAACCGGGACGGAGCGTCGAACACCGCGTACTGTTCTAGACGGCGGCCCCACGGGGGCCGAAGACCGGGGTCTACTAGCCGCGGATGTCCTCGTAGAGGGCGGTGGAGATGTAACGCTCACCGAAGTCGGGAACGATAGCCACGATCAGCTTGTCCTTGTTCTCGGACTTCTTGGCCTCTTCCAGAGCTGCCCAGACGGCCGCGCCGGAGGAGATGCCGCCCAGGATACCTTCCTGGGTGGCCAGCTGGCGGGAGGTGCGCATAGCGTCCTCAGCGCTGACGGCGGTCACGGAGTCGTAGATGCCGCGATCGAGGGTCTCGGGAACGAAGTTAGCGCCCAGGCCCTGAATCTTGTGGGGGCCAACGCGACCCTCGGAGAGCAGCGGGGAGTCCTTGGGCTCCACGGCGACAACCTTAATGTTGGGGTTCTGCTCCTTCAGGTACTTACCCGAACCGGAGATGGTGCCGCCGGTACCGATGCCGGCCACGAAAATGTCGACCTTGCCGTCGGTTGCTTCCCAAATCTCGGGGCCGGTGGTCTTGTAGTGAATGGCGGGGTTAGCCTCGTTGGAGAACTGCGAAGCCAGGATAGCGTTCTCGGTGTTGGCAACGATTTCCTTAGCCTTCTCCACGGCGCCGCGCATACCCTCGGTACCGGGGGTCAGCACGATCTGCGCACCGTATGCGCGCAGCAGGACGCGGCGCTCAGCGGACATGGTCTCGGGCATGGTCAGGATGACGCGGTAGCCACGAGCCGCACCGACCATGGCCAGGGCGATACCGGTGTTACCGGAGGTGCCCTCGACGATGGTGCCGCCGGGCTTCAGAGCGCCGGACTCCTCGGCGGCGTCGATGATGGCGCGGCCGATACGGTCCTTGACGGAACCTGCGGGGTTGTAGAACTCGAGCTTGACGGCGACGTTACCGGGCAGGCCCTCGTCCAGACGGTTCAGGCGGACCAGGGGAGTCTCGCCGATAGCCTCGACGATGCTGTTGACAATCTTTGCCATGGAGGTGCTCCTTCTGAGCATGGGGGAGGGGACTACCGGAATAGCTGGGCCTCCCCAGTGAATAATTTGGGTACGTGGACACTCTACTACTCGGCGGCGGCAGGTTTAAACCTGCGGTCACAGTTCGTAACATGACTTTTCGTGACCGGGAAGCCTGCACGAGCGCGCATCAACGGGGTGCCCCGGCGGTGCCTCCACGTCGGATCCCTCGAGGCTTCCGCCGGATGCATCGCCTCAACCTATGCCGTGACCGGAACCTCGGCGGGTACCTTGAGTGGGCAAAAAGAAAAGCACCGCGCCTCACCTTTGTCCTAAAGGCTCTCCCTCACGGAGAATGCGCGGTGCTTTCTTGAAACATTATGTAGCCCAAAAAGACAACCTCTGTATATAAGAGTAGTGGTGAACCCCGTTCACCGCAAGTCTAGGCGGGCCATTTTATTGCTACTGGATGAAAAAATATTTGCGGCTCGCGTTACGTCTCCTGTTACGGAGGGCGCAAACCTCTCACATACACTCCGCGGACGGCCCAAAAAGCGCATCCGCGGAGCGCCCCCGGAACGAACCTTCGAGTGAACGACCGGTCCGAGAGCGAGGACAAACGCGAGGGCAAACCGACTAGTTGATGTCCATGTGGAGGTCCCACTTATTGTTCAGGTAGCGGCCCACGGCCTCACCGAACATCTTCACGTGACGCTTATCAGCCGCCACGGTCTGCTCCTTGCCGTCCTTGAACAGCTTCTCACCCAGATCCACGTTCAGGGTCACGGTCCAGTTGTACGCACCCTGAGCCAGAACCGGCTGTTTGGTTTCAATGGTCAGGGTAGCGGTCGGGTTCACGTACCAGGTCTTCTTCGCATCAATACCGGACTTGGTGGAATCTGCGTACTTCTTCATCGCGGCCAGGGTCTCCTGGTCGGTACTGACCTCGTTCATGTAGTGCATATCGCCGGTGCGCAGCAGGTACTCAAACGCCGCACCAAAGTAAGCCAGCGCCGAGGCAAAACCGGCCACCGAATTTTGGTGCATGGTCTCCGGCACGACCGGGGAGGGAACATTCTGCGGCGGGTGCTCAGCGTTACCCGGCTGGTACTCACCGTGGTCTTCCATCTTCTCCAGCTTTGCTACACCGCGGTAGTCCTTATCGTCGTTGGGTAGCGGCGAGTTCGTTGCGGTCGCCGATGCGCTCGCCGAGGGCGAAGCGGAAGCGCTCGGAGAGGCAGTCTCGGAGGCACTAGCCGAAGCAGTCGTCTCGGAGGTAGCGGAGGGGGAATCAGAGGGGGATGCGGAGGCCTCGGAGGAAGCCTTCGAACCGCAGGCCGCCAGTAGCGCCATGGAGCTGACGCCCAGCACACCCAGCGCCGCGCGGCGGGTCAGAATCTCAGACATAGTGATACCTTTCAAACATTCGGTGATTGCAACCAGTTTAACCGCAAACGCGCCTCAATACAGAGTCCGGACCGGCCCGAAGACGCGGCCGCGTGAGAAGTATCTCGTTCGGCGAGGAACGAACGAAAGCCCGGCCAAACGGCGAACCAGCTCACGAACGCGGGACGCAATCCGGGCTAGGGCTGGCCAGGGCTGGCTCGAGCTAGGAAGCGGAAGGAGAGCCCGCCGCGGAGCTCTCCACGGCGGAACCCGCAGAGGCGCTGGCCGAACCCGCAGGGGTACCGGCAGAAGCCGAAGCCGCACCTCCCTGCAGCGCGGCACCGTACGCAACGCTCAGCTCCCACGTCTTCGAATCGGCGTGGTAGCGTCCGCGGAAGTCGCACTCCTGAACCGTCACCTGAGAAGCAGGGCCCGCGGCGGAAGGAGAAGCCGAAGCCGTGGTAGCCTCACCGGAAACCAGCGCGTCCTCGGAAGGCTCGGTAGCCTCGGCCGATGCGGAGGCGCTCGCAGAAGCAACCACCGGCTGCACCTTGCCCTCGGCCACCGCCTCCGCGCCAAAGTCAAGGGTGTACTGACCCTTGAAGAGCAGGTTGCCGTCACTCATGATGGACGGCTGCGCGCTCGAAAGAGCGTAAGAAGCCGAGGGGTTCACGTACCAGGAGCCCTTCTCAACACCCGCCAGAATCGACGCCGAGAGGGCGTCCACCTCGGATCGGGTCTTCGAAGCCAGGGTGATACCCGTCGAGAACGCCTCAGTGCTACCGGTCTTCACCAGGTAATCCATCGCCGCCGCAAAGTATGCAATGGCCTCGTGAAAACCCGTCACCGTATTCATCGAAAGCGCGTCGGTCACCTGCGGCTTAGGCGCGTTACGCGGCGGATGATCAACGGTGCCCGGCTCATAGTCCAGAGCACCCTCAAAGTGGGTGTACTCCACCGTTCCGGAGTAGTTCTTACCGTCGTCGGTGTAACCGTTCGGGTTAGCGCTCGACTTCGAACCCGAAAGGCTACCACCCTGGTTACCGCTTCCCTGCGACCCCGAATTTGAGGAACCGCAAGCGCTCAGCAGGAGCGCGGCGGCGGCTGACCCCGAAAGGCCCAGACCCGCGTGAATGAGAGAACGGCGGGAGACACCGCGCGAAACCCGAGCGGACACGGGGGAAACGGAAGAATCGGAAGGAAAAGTCATCGGAAATACACCTCACATAGATGGGGTATGGGGCGTGACGTAATGATCCATAATTACAGGCCCCGACTAGAAGTCATGCCCTAACCCGACGGGCAGGTTAGGGCATGGGCGCCATTCGGCAAAGATTTAGAGCTTATCATCGGAACCGCTACCACCGGAGCTACCGGTGTTGCTGTTGCCGGAACCGTCGTTACCGCCGGTCTGCGAGCCCGCGCCGCCACTTGCCGGCGCCGAGGCCTGAACCTCGTACTCGTCCTGGATAGTCAGAGCCCAGTCGTTCTCCTGGCGCACACCCGTGACAACCAGACCGCGCTCAATGCGACGTTCCTTCTCGGAAATCGACACCGGGGCACCATCCAAGACCATGGTCGGGCCCAGATCAATCACCAAGTCGAAGGTCCACTGAACGCTCTTCTTCACCAGGGTCGGAAGGGCCGTGTAGGCCTTCAGAGTCACCTTCGGCGATACGTACCAGTCGCGTGCCTGGGTGCTTGCGTTGCCCTCGTCCATGAACATCGAAAGGGAAGAAATAAACTTCTCATCGACCTTCGATTCGCGCAGGGGAGCGGGGTCACCGGTCAGCACCAGGTAGTTGATGGCCGCGTAGACAAAACCGATTGAATCGTACAGGCCCTGCATCGAGTTCTGCGCCGCGCTCTCGGGACGCTTGGGCACCGGCACGTTCTGCGCCGGAGCAGACTCCGTGGCCGCAACAAATTCGCCCTTGGACTCGAAGTGATCGAAGGTTACCTCACCGCTAAAATCGGTGCGAGCCGACGCGGAGGGAGTCACCACCGGCTCATCGGGGTCGGCCGACGCGGAGGGGTTGGAGCTACCACCGCAGGCGGCCAGCAGAGCACTCAGCGACACGCCCGCAACGCCAACACCGGCATACCGCAGGGCGGCTCGTCGGCTCAGACCGGACGCGGAACGGGGGGACTGCCCGGAGGCATGGGGGAAAAGTGCCACGGAGTACCTTTCGCGTGAAACTCTCGTACGAGAGGAGTGAAGGAGTGAGAGTAAAGCCCGTCGCCGACGGCGCGAGATGCCGGATGGCCGTACCGAATCGTCGTCGAACGAGACAGTCCTAAGTATAACGCGCACGCGCACCCGCGGCCGGGCACATCACCGACGCGCAGGGGGTGATATGCCGCCCATCGTAGGCTCGGGTCCATCCACACTCCGACCCGTGTAACGTCGGTGGGGTGGCCGGGACTTGCGGACCGCTCACTCGTTCGTCCTCTCGGCGGGCTATCGAGCCGCCGGAGCCTCGGCCGCAGCGGGGTTGGCAGCGGCGGCATCGCCCGCGGGATGATCCGCGGCACCACCGGCGGTCGGAGCCGCGGGGTTCTGCTGAGTCGGGTTTTGCTGGGCCGGATTCTGCTGGGCGGGGGCCTCAGCGCTCTGCTGGCCGGCCGGAGCCGCGGGGGTTGCAACATTCTGCGCGGGGGCGTTCTGTGCACCACCGTTCTGGGCGCCGGTGTTAGCCGCGCCGTTCTGAGCGCCACCCTGGCCGGCGGGGGCCGGCGCGTTCTGTGCACCACCGTTCTGGGCACCACCGTTCTGGGCCGTGCCGTTCTGCGCGCCGGTATTCGCACCGCTTCGCGCGGAACCACCCGCGTTGGCGCCAGAACCGGCGTTGGAACCCGAACCGGTGTGAGCCGCCGCGGTGCTGTCATCGGTCACCGTCGGCGTGTAGGTCGAGGAGGGCTGCGGGCGCGAGGTGTGCGTCGGCTTAGGCGTCATCGACGGGTCGTACTGCTGCGCCGAAATCACCGTCCAGCGCTTCGCCTCTTCGTCGTACTCGGCGTAGAGGGCCGTGATATCCTGCGCCTCGGTGTTCTCGAGAGGCTTGGTCGTATTGGTGGCCTTTTCCACCACCAGACCGTGCGCCTGCGTCACCGAGCAGGCCCACGAGTACTTCGTGCCGCGCGTAACCGGCTGCTTTTCGGTCAGACGGTAGGTCCAGCCGCCGTCCACAAGCCAGTTCGTGCCCGGTGCGTAGAAGGCGCGTAGCTTCTCGAGCGAGGCGCGCTGCGGGGCGTTGTCGGGATGCACAACCTGCAGGGCCGGACCCGTGTCACCCGTGGTGCGCGCATAGTTCACAGCCGCCGCGAAGTACGCGAAGGTCGCGCGCAGGCCGCGAGCGTTCTTGTCGTACATGGTCTCATCCTCGATGGGAATCGGCACCGAGCTCGCCTTGGCATCCACCGAAGCCGGGCCCGCGGTCGGCTCGATCGTGTACACCTCGCCGGTGGTCGGGTCGGTGCTACTGATCGCGGAGGCGCCGTGGCCCGGAACGAACTTGGTCCACTTCAGCTCGCCGGAGAGGTTATCGTACGCGCCGGCAATCGTGGCGGAGGCGGTGGCGGAGGCGGTGGCCGTCGAAGTGCTCTTCGACCCGCAGGCGGCAAGCATCGCGCCCAGGGCTACGGTGCCCGTGACGGCGAAGAAGCGGCGGCGGCTGTGAATCATGGTGATCCCCTCGAACATGATGTGAAACGGAAGTATCGGTGGTGTGTTGTGAAGCCCGCACGCGATGCCCCCGTCGATGCTGAGGGAAGCACAGGCGCGAAGCCCGTATAGCCCTAAGCCTATAGAGTTCGTGCCCGGCACACAAATAAACCCCCACGTCCGTGCCCTATGTCACCTGCAACGGGAGGATTTACTTGGAGCCCTGAAGATATCGGGTGGCCTTCGCCGTGGCCTGCGCCGAGGGGGTCGCGTTAGGGGTTGGCTGAGCACTCGAACCGGTCGAGGGAGTGGCGATCGCGCTGGGGGAAGCCTGCGGATCCTCCAGCATCTGCCAACCCTCCTCGCCAAAGTACACGTAGACATCAGCCTGAGACTTGTGACCGTACACCTTGGTGAGAAGCTCGCGCTGAAGCGTCTCGTGATTGAAGAGGAACGCCGACTCATCCACCTTGAGCGTGGCCTTCCAACAGTACACGTCTGCCGTCGAAACGGGAACCGGTTGGGCGCTGTCCAGGTTGATGCACAGGGGAGCGTTGCTCTTCGACACGAGCCAACCGATGTTATAGCGGTAAATATCGCGGTACATGTTGGTCATGTGGTTGAACCGTTCCTGGCCGGGCAGATCCATGAAGGGTTCGGTGTTGCCGGTGAGGAACATGTAGTTCTGCGCGGCGCTCCAGTACTGCAGGAACGAGTGCAGACCCTCGACGCTACGCTCACCCAGCTCCTTGGGCTTGAGGGGACGGGGAACGTTGACGGCGCGGTGGCTGAGCGTTCCGGAGGAGAAGACACCCTCGCGTTCAAAATAGCGGTCGGGGAGAATCACGGGGCCGCGACCGTCCAACGCCGAAGCCGGCAGCGGCTCGGCGCGACGAATACTGCGAGAAACGGCAGCCGAGGTCGGGCTGGTCGAAGCGGTGGGCTCAGGTACCGAGTCGTCCGACGCCTTACCGGTGGACTCCTTAATATCGGAAGAGGATGCGCCGCAGGCAGTTGCGAGTACGCTAAACGCCGCCCCGGAGGAGAGCGCCAGAAGGTGGCGGCGAGAGAGCGATTCGGGCATGCAGACCTTTCGCGGTGAGTGTGGATGGGCAGGTGGAGCCCCCTCGGTTCGGCGGGCCGGTGAGAACCTCGCGGCGAACCGTAGGGGAATCGGGTGAGCGCCGGACGGTTATAAACCGGTGCGCACCGTATGCGCGGGAAGGCGAACGCGGGAGTGAACCGCGACCCGACCCGAAAAGTAAATGCGTCGTGTCAGACGATTTTAGGGACTTTTTTGGGGCCCTCACGCGAGTATATGCCTCTCAGCGTAAAAAGTTATCAAATCTTTATTTTTCTCCCTTCAGTAGGGCGGGAGCGAACGAACCAATGTGTTCGGAACAACCCCTATAAAATTGCCCCCGCTGACCTCCGCAGACCGAGGTATCCCCATCTACCAACAGAATAACCCCTATAAAATTGCCCCCGCTGACCTCCATAACGGTGTGACGGCGTGAGCTGTGGGACAATAACGCTGTGACTACCACCGATTATGCGCAGCTTCAGGCAGCGCGCGAACTCCTCACTCGCATCCCCCTCTCATTGGACGTCGACCCCGAAGAAACCGGCCTTCCTCGGGAGGGGCACGGCGGCGCTCGCGAGGCCGCCTCCGCAACGATAGACACAGCCTCCGCCCGGGCCCTAATAGCCTCCATGGCCCGGCAGCTTGACGACTACATCCTGCCCCGCAGCGCCAGCATGGACAGCCCGCTCACCATCGTGGTCGGCGGCTCCACCGGCGCCGGCAAGTCCACCCTGGTCAACACCCTGTTGGGCGAACCCCTCACCCAATCCGGCGCGATTCGACCCACCACCCGCCACCCCGTGCTGCTCTACCGCGCCGAAGACGAGGCCGCCCTGGCCCCCGACCGTTTTCTGCCGACCCTGCCCCGCACCCGCGTGCAGAAGGGGGAGGGCCTGCCCGGTGCCGACCCGCTGGTTCCGCAGGCGCTCGTGCCCGTACCCACGGCGGCCCTGCCGCGCGGCATCGCGCTCATCGACGCGCCCGATATCGACTCGGTCTCCGAAGAAAACCGCACCCTGGCCAAGGAACTGCTTTCCGCCGCCGATCTGTGGCTCTTCGTCACCACCGCCAACCGCTACGCCGATGCCGTGCCCTGGGAACTGCTCCACGCGGCGGCCGCGCGCTCCATCGCAATCGCCGTGGTGCTCAACCGCGTTCCCGAAGGGGACGAAGAAGCCATCGAGACCGACCTGCGCCGCATGCTCCGCGAGGCCGGAATCGAGGCCGTGCTGATCCACACCGTGACCGAGCAGCCGCGCGACGATCGAGGGCTTATCAACCCCATCAGCCTGGCCCCGCTCACCCTGTGGATTCGCGAGCTCGGGGCCGACGCGCCCGCCCGCGCCGCCATCGCCCGCACGACGCTTGCAGGAACCGTCGAGACGCTCGCCCGGAACCTGCGCATCCTCGCCCTCGAGCAGGAGGGGCAGCAGGCCTCCCA
This sequence comes from Rothia sp. SCPM-O-B-18226 (M350), assembly GCF_058213595.1. Taxonomy (NCBI): domain Bacteria; kingdom Bacillati; phylum Actinomycetota; class Actinomycetes; order Micrococcales; family Micrococcaceae; genus Rothia; species Rothia sp. SCPM-O-B-18226 (M350). The sequence continues at coordinate 874,291 of NZ_JBYQJS010000001.1, forward strand.
CCGCGCCCTGGCCCTGGTCGCCTCCGAAGAGTACGAAAAGGCCCTGGCGGGTATCGACGCGGCGCTCTCGGACGGCTCGCTGCTGCGCGGCGAGGTGCTCTCTCGCTGGCACGACTTCGTGGGCACCGGCGACTTCTTCCGCTCCCTCGACAGCACCATCGGCCGCCTGCGCGACCGCGTGGGCTCGGCGCTGCGGGGCCAACCCGCCGCCGCGCAGAAGGTCGAGGATGCCCTTGAAAGCGGCATCTACGCCGTGGTCGTGGACGCAGCCTCCCGAGCCTCCGAAGGCACCCGCGCCCGCTGGCGTTCGACCCGTGCCGGCCGCTCCCTGCTGCACCGGCTGGACGCGGCCCCTGCCCCGACCGCCGGCGCCACGCCCGAGGAAGAGTTCTCGGCCGCCGTGGCCGCGGAAATCCGCCTCTGGCAGGCCTCGGTGCTCGACATGATTCGCGAGGAGGGCGCCGGCAAGCGCCAGCGCGCCCGATTCCTTTCGCTGAGCGTCAACGCCGTGGCCGTGCTCATGATGGTCGCCGCGTTCAGCCTCACGGGAGGTCTCACCGGCGTGGAGGTCGGCATCGCCGGCGGTAGCGGCGTGGTTGGCGCCAAGCTCCTCGAATCCATCTTCGGCGAGGACGCCGTGCGCCGCATGGCCACCCGGGCCCGCACCGACCTGCTCGAACGCATGGGTGCCCTGCTGCGCGAGCACGGACGCCCCTTCACCGAATTGTTGGCGGAAACCGAACCCGAAGTGCCCGCCGAAACGGTCTGGGACGCGGCCCGCGGCGTGCAATCGCTTGCCGAGGCCATGACCGCTGAGAGCGCCTAGCCACAGGAACCACCTCTTCCCGGCAGCGGGTCTTAGCCCCCAGCCAACACCCACCAGACCTTCCAGAAAGCCCACTATGACCACCCACAACCCCCGAGGTGACCGCCCGAACCCGCCGGCGGAACCCCAGGCTCCCCGGGCCGTCTCAACCTTTGCCCGGGCCGTCGCGAGCCTCAACGACGCGCTGGAATACGGCCGCGACCGCCTCCCCGAATCCGTGGTGCTCGAAGCCTCCGAGGCCCTCGAACGCCTGAGCCGCCGCCGCGAGCTCTCCACCGAACACACCATCATCGGCTTCTTCGGCGCGACCGGCAGCGGCAAATCCACGCTCTTCAACGCCGTGGCGGGGTACCCCATCGCCCGCTCGGCGCCCACGCGCCCCACGACCTCCGCGGTGCAGGCCGCCGTCTGGGGCGCCGAGGACAGCGACGAACTGCTGGACTGGCTGGGCATCGAGAACCGCGTTTACCCCCAGAGCACGGAATTTATCCGGGACGTCGAGGGACAGACGCAGAACGCCGCGAGCGCGCAGCCCGCACCCAACGCGGTGACCGAACCGGCCCCGGGCCTCTTCAACCGCATCCGGCGCATGGTGGGCCGCGGCGAAACCCGCACCCGCACCGGCGGCCTAATTCTGCTGGACATGCCCGACTTCGATTCCGTCACCACCGCCAACCGCGAGCTTGCCGCCCGCATGATGCGCTACGTGGACGTGCTCGTATGGGTTGTCGACCCCCAGAAGTACGCCGATGCGGTGATTCACAGCGAGTTCATGGTGCCGCTGGCCGCCTCCGGCGCGCAGACCCTCTGCGTTCTCAACCAGGCCGATAAGCTTGAGCCCTCCGAGGTGCCCGCCGTGCTGGCCTCCCTGACGCACCTGATGCAGGCCGAAGGTACCGACCGGCACCTGCTGGCTCCGCCCCTGGCCGTCTCGGCCCGAACCGGTGAGGGAATGGACGCGCTCCGCGATCTGCTGGCTCAGGTGGCCGCCGCGAAGAGTGCCTCGCTGCAGAGCACGGACACCCAGCTGCACGCCATCGCCAACGATTTGCGCGCCTACGCCGGGGGAGAGGGGACGGTCCTGGCCGGAACCTACGCGCTGAACGCCGAGCGGGAGCTGACGCAGGCCTGCTACGATGCGAGCCCCGCCGCCCAGGTTTTGGAGGCGGCCACCGAGTCGTACCGCCGTGCGGCCCGCACCCGCACCGGCTGGATTGCCACGCGCTGGGTGGGACGTCTGAAGGCCGACCCCCTGCGCCGCCTTCACCTCGGAACCGGTTCCGAAGGAAAGAACGGCACAAAGAGCGACGCGAAGGGCGGGCGCGAGAAGGGTGCCGGGGTCTCGAACCCCGGGATGCTGGGCGGCTCCGCCCAGGATTCCGCGCCCGAGCTCGTGGCTCCCTCGCTGCCCCCGCTGAGCGCCGCGCAGAAGGCAAACATGGCCAACGCGGTGCGCCGCTACGGCTCGCGCATGGGACAGAACGTGAGTGAACCCTGGAAGCGTTCCCTCGGCGAGGCAGCCCTCTCGCGGGAGTCCGAGCTGCCGACCCTGATTGAGCGTGACATCGCGCGCATCGACTACACGCGCGGCCGCCAGCGTGCCCCGTGGGCGGTCTTCAACGTGTTGCAGTGGCTGGCCCTGTTCAGCGCCCTGGCGGGCGTGGCCTGGCTGACCCTCATCGCGGGGCTGGGTTATCTGCAGATTCAGCTGCCGCCGCCTCCCGCCCCCGAGGGGTTCCCGGTGCCCCTGCCGACCCTGCTCGTCATCCTGGGCGTGCTGCTGGGCATTGCCGCCGCTGGACTGGGGCGGCTACTGACGGCCTGGGGTGCCCAACGCTACGCTCGCCGCCTGCGCGTCCGCCTGAACGCTGGGGTCGAGGAGGCGGTCCGCTCCTGCGTCATCGAGCCCGTGCGGGCGGAGGCTCAGCGCTTGCAGGCCTACCGTTCGGCGCTCGAGATTCGGCCCTAGCGGGATAGTCGGGACCTCTCAGGCCGGCGCCCATGCCAGGGGGGCTGACTCGGAGCCCAGCGCTGGCACCCACCAGCCCAGCCCCGGCGCGCGCCAGCCCGAATACAAATAGTCCCTCCCCGCCGGAAAGGTGGGGAGGGACTATTAGTCTGTGAGGTGCTGTTGCTGCGAGGCGCCGCTGAAACTAGCCGACCTCGTTGGGGTCGGCGGGGGTTTCCGCCTCGCTGTCAACGTGTCCGTGCGAGGCCGAAAGCTCGCGCAGGCCCTCGGTGATGGCGTGCGCGGCCTTGAAGACCAGCTCGGGGTAGTTGCGGTTGGGCTGACGGGTCATGCGGTCGATCGGGCCCGAGATGGACACGGCCGCAATCACCTTGCCGCCGGGTGCGCGCACGGGGGCCGAAACCGAGGCGGTGCCGCGTTCGCGCTCGCCCACGGACTGTGCCCAGCCGATGCGGCGCACGGCCGCGAGCATGGCGGCGCTGAAGTGGGCGTCGCGCAGGCCCTCGACGATGCGGTTCTGGTCTTCCCACGCCAGCAGCACCTGTGCGGCGGAGCCGGCCTGCATGGACAGCTGGGTACCCAGGGGGATGGACTCGTGCATGCCGGAGGGGCGGGGAGCGGTCGCGACGCATACGCGCCAATCGCCCTGACGGCGGTACAGCTGGGTGGACTCGTCGGCGTCGATGCTGAGCTGCTGCAGAATCGGGTTGGCCACGGTGGTGAGCTCGTCAGAGATCGTGGCGGAGGCCAGCTCGGTCAGGCGCGGGCCGAGCATGAAGCGGCCCTGCACGTCGCGGGCCACGAGGCGGTGGTGGGCCAGGGCCACGGCGAGGCGGTGTGCGGTGGGGCGTGCCAGGCCGGTGGCCTTGACGAGATCGCCCAGGGAGACGGGGCCGGCCTCGAGGCAGTCGAGGATGAGCGTGGCCTTGTCGAGCACGCCAACGCCGGAGGAACCGTGGGAGTGTACCTCTACCACATGCTCATCGGCGTTCATATGCTCGGGCGGCTTGACGGGGTCGATGATCGGTGCGTTGTGTTGTGTGGATGCGTTGACGTGACGCATTCCGTGTGCGCTGAAACGTGATGCGGAAGGAGTCATTCCTTCATTCTATCTCAGAATATGAAAGATACCCCGGACTTCATGGACTCTTTGGGATGCAGAGCTGAAGATGGAATCACCCCCTACGGGATAAATTATGAACTTTTCATAATAAGTGTTTGCGTGGGTTTATGGGTGAAAATATGCGAAAAGACGCAGAAAAATGCGAATAATCCCGCAAAATTACCCTGGAGTCATAGAGTAAACCCACATAAAAACACTCGCGAGTTCGGGGTGTTTCTAGGCCGTCTCACAGGCTAAGAACTCATGAAAATTTATGCGACACGCCGTAGGGAAATACCGATTTGAGGGTCCCATCGGGTACATAATCCGCCCCTCAACTCCGCAAACTTGCGGTACGCACCACACCGAACGCATCCACCGTAGGAACGCATCAAGCAGGAGAAAGCATGACTAGCGAACAGAACGCAACCACCGCGGGCACCCGTCCGCGCACCCTGGCAGAAAAAGTCTGGGACGCCCACGTTGTCGTCCCCGGCGAAAACGGCAAGCCCGACCTGCTCTACATCGACCTGCAGCTACTGCACGAAGTGACCTCGCCCCAGGCATTCGAAGGCCTGCGCATCGAGAACCGCCCCCTGCGCCGCCTCGACCTGACCATCGCCACCGAGGATCACAACACCCCCACCGACAACATCTTCGGCACCATCGCCGACCTGACCAGCCGCACCCAGATTGAGACCTTGCGCCGCAACGCCAAGGAATTTGGCGTGCGCATCCACTCCCTGGGCGACAAAGAACAGGGTATCGTGCACGTGGTCGGCCCGCAGCTCGGCCTGACCATGCCCGGCATGACCATCGTCTGCGGTGACTCCCACACCTCCACCCACGGCGCGTTCGGTGCGCTGGCCTTCGGTATCGGCACCTCCGAGGTGGAGCACGTCATGGCCACCCAGACCCTGCCCCTGGCACGCTTCAAGACCATGGCCATCAACGTTGAGGGCACCCTCAAGCCCGGCGTGACCGCTAAGGACATCATCCTCGCCGTCATCGCGCAGATCGGCACCGGCGGTGGCCAGGGCTACGTGCTCGAGTACCGCGGTTCCGCCATCCGCTCCCTCTCCATGGAGGGCCGTATGACCATGTGCAACATGTCCATCGAGGCGGGTGCACGCGCCGGTATGGTCGCCCCCGACGAGACCACCTTCGAGTACATCAAGGGCCGCCCGCACGCCCCCAAGGGTGAAGAGTGGGACAAGGCCGTGGAGTACTGGAAGACCCTGCCCACCGACGAGGGTGCCGTCTTCGACAAGGAAATCTTCATCAACGCCGACGAGCTCGAGCCCTTTGTTACCTGGGGCACCAACCCCGGCCAGGGCGTGCCGCTGAGCCAGTCCGTGCCGTCCCCCGACGACTTTGAGGACGAGAACGACAAGGTTGCCGCAACCCGCGCCCTCGAGTATATGGGTCTGGAGGCAGGTACCCCCATGAAGGAAATCCCCGTGGACGTCGTCTTCCTGGGCTCCTGCACTAACTCCCGCATCGAGGACCTGCGCGCCGCGGCCGACATCGTGCGCGGCCGCACCATCGCCGAGAACGTGCGCATGATGGTCGTGCCCGGCTCCCAGAAGGTGCGCGCACAGGCCGAAGAAGAGGGCCTGGACAAGGTCTTCAAGGACTTCGGCGCCGATTGGCGATTCGCCGGCTGCTCCATGTGCCTGGGCATGAACCCCGACCAGCTGGCCCCCGGCGAGCGCTGCGCCTCCACCTCGAACCGTAACTTTGAAGGACGCCAGGGCAAGGGCGGCCGCACCCACCTGGTCTCCCCGGTGGTCGCCGCCGCAACCGCCGTGCGCGGTACCCTGTCCGCACCGTCCGACGTTCTGGCGTAATACGCCACCGACGCTATAAAGGAGAGCCATTATGGAACCCATTATTAAGCACACCGGTATCGGCGTACCGCTGCGTTCTTCGAATGTTGATACCGACCAGATTATCCCCGCGGTCTACCTCAAGCGCGTGACCAAGACCGGCTTCGACGACGCGCTCTTCGCCAACTGGCGCAAGGACCCCGAGTTCATCCTGAACCAGGAGCCCTACAAGCACGGTAGCGTTCTGGTGGCCGGCCCCGACTTCGGCACCGGTTCCTCGCGTGAGCACGCCGTGTGGGCGCTGCGCGACTACGGTTTCAAGGTCGTTATCTCCGCTCGCTTTGCCGATATTTTCCGCGGTAACTCGGGCAAGCAGGGCCTGGTGACCGCCCAGGTCGCCCAGGATGACATCGAGCTGATTTGGAAGGCCCTGGAGCACGAGCCCGGCACCGAAATCACGGTCGACCTGGAGTCGAAGACCGTGACCGTGGGCGCGCTGGTCGTTCCCTTCGAGATTGACGACTACGTGCGCTGGCGCCTCATGGAGGGCCTGGACGACATCGGCCTGACCCTGCAGAACATTGACGCCATCGAGGCGTACGAGGCGAAGCGCCCCTCCTGGATGCCGCGCACTCAGGAGCTCTAAACGCCTTCACCTCGCTGCCGCGAGAGTACCGAATAGCTAAAAGCTCGGGGCGGTCACCGAAAAGGTGACCGCCCCGAGCTTTTGTCATGCGCGTGGAATACCGCGGAATACCGTTAGGCGGCCGCTCCCGTGATGGGGGAGGCGAGGGATGCGTTCTCCGAGCAGGTGTACAGCTGCACCGAGCCGGGGGAGCGCACGCCCACCTGCGAGTTCGCGTTCTTTGCGGTGGCCAGGCTGAAGTCGCTCACCAGCTCGTGGTTGATGTAGCTGCCGCCCGCGCCGCCGCCGCTGCTCATCGCGGTGACGGAGGTGATGCTGCCTCCCTCGTTGAACTGCACCTGGCGGCCGAAGACGTCGTCAAAGTAGGTGGCGGCCGTCCAGATGTTCAGGGCCGCGCCGCCGCCGCCGTATCCAGCGCCGCCACCCGAGGCGATGCTGGTCAGGCTGAACCTATCCTGATCGTGGGCGATGAGGGCACCAGAGCCGCCTCGACCCTTGTACCCGGAGGTAGCCTCGGAGCCTCCGGTGCCCTTGACGCCGGTGACCACGGAGTCGCCGTCGTAGCTGTAGTAGGGCGGGAACTCAACGTTTTCAAACCAGGGGGTCTTCATGTCCTTGAGCGTCAGCTGGCGATCGGCGCCGAGTACGCCGATGAGTGCCTCTCCGGTCGTGCCGGGTACGCCCGCGCGGCCCGGGGTGCCTCCGGTGACGCTGATGCGCAGGTCCATGTCTTCGTCCCAGGTGGTGACGGGGTGGAGAATCTGGTAGGGGCGCGCCATGAGCATGCCGCCCTGGCCGTCGTTATCCTGGCTCGCGTCGGCCCCGGCGTTACCGCCGCCGATAGCGGTGCCGGCACCATCTGCGGCAATGCGCATGGCCGGGTTGAGCTGGTCATCGGGGGCTTCCGAAAAGACCGCGAAGTGGCTTGCGAGGGTCGCGAACTGCGCGCCGCCTCCGCCAGCGCCGGCCACGGCTACCACGGTGACGGTGCCGTTGCGGACCAGCTCGATAGCGGAGGAGCCGCCGCCGGAGGCTCCGTAGACGATGCCGGAGGTGCTTTCGGGGGTCTGCGCCTTGCCGATTTGCGTGCTGGAGCCGGTGGAATCGCCGCCCGCCGCGTAACCGCCGCCGCCGAGTGCGGGGCGGGTGCCGGATGCGGCACCGACGCCGCCGTTGCCGGCCCAGACGCGCAGGATATCGCCCTCCGAGACCTTCAGGATGCCGCTGAGCTGGGCACCCGCGCCTCCGCCGATGAGGTAGGAGTCAGTCTCTTGGGCAAGGTACGAGGGGGTAAAGGAGGAGGTGGCTCCGCCTGCGCCGCCAATCAGATCGAAACGCACGCGGCCGGTGCCCTGCGGAACGATCCATTCGCTGTAGGCCCCCCTCACGTCGTCGTAGCCGGTGGCAGCGGGCTTGAGGGAGAGGGCGGGGGTACAGGCCTCGACGCTAGCTGCCCACGCCGGGATGGCGGAGCTTGCGAGGATGACGGGGGTGCTCCAGGCGGCTCCCCGAACGAGGTTGCGGCGCGACATCTTCGGCGATGCTGCGGCTCGGGTGCCGGTGGTTCGGGAATCGGTGTGATGCACGGTGATGTGTGATTTGTGATGGTAGTTCATTGGGTTCTTTCGGTGTGTAGCGCGCAGGTGCAGCTGCGCACGTTATTGTAGGGGCGAAACGCGAGTAAGGTTCAAGTTCTGGGTTACGCTCAGGGTTTTCGACGATATATTTAGCCCCAATCCCGTATTTATTTGCGGTGTAATGAATTTTCAGGTATGTTAAATTATTTTTTTACGCGTTTCTCAAGTATTTTTTAGGGCGAGGCCTTGACCGCACCCATGCGCCTCAGAAACGTCAAGCGTCGAACCCGCGAGGTGGTATCCGCGCCGCCAAGCACCACAATCTGTCTGGCGGGGTGGGGGAGCGAGGTTGGCGTAGCGTCGCGTATCAGAGGTGCACTCTCCGCATAGTGGGCCCACTACGGGGGAACGTCCTTCCTTGTTTGGAGCACCTTTACGCAGGGCTTAGAATAATGATGAATATATGCGCCCGTTTCACCTTCGCGCTCGAAGGCACGGCACGTACACAACGCTGGCGCAGTTACACACGGTTTTCCGGTTCGGGTCGCACCGACCGACGCTCCAAAGGATTTTTAATGACTGAGAACATCAGCAAGCTTCGCATCGAAGGTGGCACCCCGCTCGTCGGTGAGGTTCACGTACGCGGCGCCAAGAACCTGGTGCCCAAGGCGATGGTCGCAGCACTACACGGTTCGACCCCCTCGACCCTGCGCAACGTCCCCGACCTGAGCGACGTGGAGATCGTTACCACCCTGGTCGAACTGCACGGTGCGAAGGTTGACTATGATCCCGAGTCCGGTGTTCTCACCCTCAACCCCGCCCAGGACGCGACCACCGCGGCCAAGAACGCGGAGGAGATTCAGCTCTTCGGCGGTAACTCGCGTATTCCGATTCTGATGGTGGGCCCGCTGCTGCATACCCTGGGCACCGCGCGCATCCCCAACCTGGGCGGCTGCAAGATCGGTGACCGCCCCATCGACTACCACATGGCCGCGCTGCGTAAGTTCGGCGCCGTCGTCGAGAAGGACGACGAGACCGGCACCACCCTGATCGTGCCCGAAGAGGGCCTGAAGGGCGCCGAGATCGTGCTGAACTACCCCTCCGTGGGCGCTACCGAGCAGGTTCTGCTCACCGGCGTGCGCGCCAAGGGCAAGACCGTTCTGCGTAACGCCGCGATTGAGCCCGAGATTATTGACCTCATCGCCGTACTGCAGAAGATGGGCGCCATCATCTTCATCAACGAGGACCGCACCATCGTCATCGAGGGCGTGGACGAGCTGACCGGATACGATCACACCTCCCTGCCCGACCGCAACGAGTCCGCTTCCTGGGCCTCCGCGGCCCTGGCCACCGGCGGCGACATCTTCGTGCGCGGCGCGGCTCAGAAGGACATGACCGCGTTCCTGAACCAGTTCCGCAAGATGGGCGGCCTGTACGAGGTGACCAACGAGGGCATCCGCTTCACCCACCCCGCCCGTCGCACCCCCGGCGCAGAGCTCAAGCCCATCGTCTTTGAAACCAACGTGCACCCCGGCTTCATGACTGACTGGCAGCAGCCGCTCGTCGTGGCGCTGACCCAGGCTAAGGGTGCCTCCATCGTGCACGAGACCGTGTACGAGGAGCGCTTCGGCTTTACCAACGCCCTCAAGCAGATGGGCGCCGACATTGTGGTGATGCGCGATTGCGTGGGCGGTGCACCCTGCCGCTTCGAGGGTAAGGGCTACGGCCACTCCGCCATCATCTCCGGCCCCACCCCGCTGACCGGTGCCGACATCGAGGTTCCCGACCTGCGCGGCGGCTTCTCCCACATCATCGCGGCGCTGACCGCCAAGGGTACCTCTCACGTGAGCGGTGTTGAGCTGATTGCCCGCGGCTACGAGAACTTTGAGCAGAAGCTCAAGAACCTGGGCGCAAACTTTGAGGTACTCAAGCGCAAGGCTTCCAAGGCCCCCAAGCCGGACGCCGCCATCGTCGTGGTGGAGCCCGAGGAAGTTGAGGTTCAGGGCTAATGAGCGGGCAGCAGGGAAAGAAGGCACTGCCGGAAATTGAACCCACCGCCTACGGCGATGCGCTCTACAAGGTGCTCGGTAACGCAGCGCGCGGGGTGTATAAGCTCATCGCGCGTGTCGAAATTACCGGCCGCGAGAACCTGCCGAAGAATGGCGGGTACATCATCGTTGCCAACCACACGACCGAGCTCGACCCGGTCACCGTGGCTTTCCCTGCTTTCGTTGAGGGCGCCCTGCCGCGCTTCTTGGCGAAGGACTCGCTCTTCCGCGCTCCCGTGCTCGGCTACATCATGCGCAAGCTCGCGCACATCCCCGTGGTGCGCGGCTCGGTGGATGCCCGCAAGTCACTGATTACCGCTCGCAAGGTCGTGGAGGCCGGCGGCGCCGTCGTGATTTTCCCCGAGGGTACCACCACCCATGACCCGCAGCTGTGGCCCATGCAGGCCCGCACCGGCGCGGCTCGTCTGGCCCTGTCCACCGGCGCGCCCGTCTACCCGGTAGCGCACTGGGGCGACGAACAGATTCTCGGCTACGTGGACGAGCCCGGCGAGGACGGTCGCGTGAAGGAAAAGCGCAAGGTTTCGCTCTTCCCCCGCAAGACCGTGCGAGTAAAGGTCGGACCGGCCCTCGACATCGCCTCCCTCGTGGCCGACCCCAGCCCGGAGGCGAAGCACACCCGCACCGAGCTGGGCGTGGTCACCGACGCGATGCTGGACGCCATCACCGCCGAACTTGAGGAAATCCGCGGAGAGAAGGCCCCCGAGGGACGCTGGAACCCGCGCACCAAGCGCCGCGAAGCCCCCGGCACCCCCTCGGGTCCGGTCGGCGGCGCCCTCGGCGAACCGGACGCGAAGTAGACCTTCGCCCCGGCTGCCCGCGCGATTCCGGCTCGCACCCTCCCCCTACCAGCCACACCAATGCCCGCACCCCGCATCCGTGGGGAAGCGCGAGAGAGACAGGTTCCCATGAGCTTCTTTGGACGAACCCCGGCGCCGAGCCCCGAGTTCACCCTCTCACCCACCGTGGAATCCATTGCGATTCTCGGCGCGGGTAGCTGGGGCACGGCCTTCGCCAAGATCGCGGCGGACGCCGCTCGCGAGCGCGGCGACGACACCCGCGTGACCCTCATCGGTCGCGACGAGCAGGCCATGGCCGAGTGCGAACGCACCCGCGAGAACTCCCGCTACTTCCCGGGCATTAAGCTCCCCGACAACCTGCACTTCACCGCGGACGCGCCCTCGGCGCTGACCGGGGCGGACCTGGTGGTCCTGGCTCTGCCGGCACAGGTTTTGCGCTCGCAGTTGCAGAACTACGCCCGCTTCATCGAACCGGATGCGTTGCTGGTCTCCCTGGCCAAGGGCCTGGAAACCGGCACAGGTCTGCGCATGTCGCAGGTCATTACCGAGGAGCTGGAGGAGGCCCTCGCGATGCGCGGCGCGGATGTGCGCGCGATCGGCCACATTCCGCACCGCGTGTGCGTGCTCTCGGGACCGAACCTGGCCACTGAGATTATGGGGGAGGAGCCCACGGCATCCGTGGTTGCGGCCCGCACCCTGCCCGTGGCCGAGGCCGTGGCCCGGGCCATTGCCTGCGGCTACTTCCGCCCCTACACCAACACGGACGTGGTCGGCACCGAAATTGGCGGTCTGGTGAAGAACGTGATTGCCCTTTGCGTGGGTATTTGCGAGGGTCGCAACTACGGCGATAATTCGAAGGCCTCCATCATGACGCGCGGCCTGGCGGAGATTACCCGCCTGGCGGTGGCGCTGGGTGGCGAGGCCTCGACCATGAGCGGGCTGGCCGGCATGGGCGACCTGATCGCCACCTGCTCCTCACCACTGTCCCGTAACCACACGGCCGGCCGCCTGCTGGCCGAGGGTGTTGCCCCCGACCGCCTGCACGAGCACATGAGTCAGACGGCCGAGTCGATTAAGTCGGCTCCCGTGGTGGCCGAGCTGGCTCGCCGCCACGGCGTGGAAATGCCTATCGTGGAGGCCGTGGTGGCGGTGCTTTCGGGCCGCATCAGCATCGAGGACCTCGCCCCGAAGCTGCTGGGCCGCCGCCTCAAGCATGAGGGGCACTAGGGTTAAAGCTTTCTGATGTGCTGGCACCCCTTGATTCGGGTTGTGTGCCAGGACATACTAGAAGAAGATTGAATGTAAACATCCAAGGACGGATACCGTTGCGGAAAACCGGTGCGTGAGGAACGCATCAGTGACCGCGACGGTATTCGTGCGTTAGGATTATTGATGCATTGCCGTTCCACCTTCCGGACCTAATGGTAGGGGAACATTGACTAGGAGAAATACATGACCGAGAAGAAGACCGTCGCCCTGCTGTGCGGTGGCCGCTCCTCCGAGCACCCCATTTCGCTCATTACCGCCGCCGGCGTTCTGGGCGCTATTGACCGCACCGCCTACGACGTCATCACTATCGGCATTACCCGTGACGGCCGCTGGTACCTGACCGATGAGCAGCAGCTTGCCGAGCTGACTGCCGGCACTCGCGGTACCGCAGAGTTCCCCGCGGGCACCCAGCAGGTGTTCCTGCCGATGGGCGCCGGCGATTCCCGCCTGACCCTGGTGGATGCTGAGGGCAACGTTACCCGCACCGCACCGGTGGACGTTGTGTTCCCGCTGCTGCACGGCCCCTTCGGTGAGGACGGCACCGTGCAGGGTCTGCTGGAGATGGCCGACCTGCACTACGTGGGTTGCGGTGTGACCGCCTCGGCCGTGGGCATGGATAAGCACTTCATGAAGGTTGCTTTCGAGTCCGCCGGCCTGGAGGTCGGCCCCTACGAGGTTGTCACCAACCGCCAGTGGGAACACGAGGACCGCGAGCAGATTCTGGAGCGCGTGCTGAAGCTGGGCTTCCCCCTGTTCGTGAAGCCGACCCGCGCAGGTTCTTCCTTCGGCATCACCAAGGTGGATTCGGTGGAGGAGCTCGTGCCCGCCATCGAGGAGGCTCGCCGCCACGACCCGAAGATCATCATTGAGGCGGGTATTGTGGGCCGCGAGATTGAATGTGCCGTGCTCGACGGCCACCACGGCGAGATGCCCCGCGCATCCTACCCCGGCGAGATCGAGGTTGTGGACCAGGACCACGGCTTCTACGATTTCGAGGCGAAGTACGTCTCTGAGTCTTCCGCTGTGACCGTGTGCCCGGCAAACCTGCCGCAGGATGTGCAGGAGCGCCTGCGCGAGCTGGCTGTGAAGGCGTTCCTGGCGCTGGACGGCGAGGGTCTGTCTCGTGCGGACTTCTTCTACACCGAGGACGGCCGCCTGGTCATCAACGAGGTGAACACCATGCCCGGCTTCACCCCGATTTCGATGTACAAGACCATGTGGGAGAACACCGGCATTTCCTACACCGACCTGATTAGCGAACTGCTGACCCTGGCGATGGAACGCCCCCTGGGCCTGCGCTAGTTTCTGCATCAGCCGGGGCGCCGTATTCTGTCTTACGTACGGTGCCCCGGCTTGTGTGCGCTCTCTCGGAGCCATCGCGCCCCACCGGCCGAGCCGCAGGGGGGATTCTCAAGAATATATGAGAGACATTCTAATTTCTCTGGTGTGAAAAATCACTTGACGGTTATACTTTTAGGATGCCTTTGCGATTTATCGAGTAAAAGTGCATACCGATTAGGGGTAATGCAAATTTTCTCACAAGTGAATGTAGCGCCCGCAAAGGGTAATAAACCCGAATAGGCGGTCGTAAAAATTCATGACAAGCCCGAAGACATACCCAAAAGCGATAAGATAGACGGGAAAGAATCCGCTAATTCGGTAGAATAACTGATGGTATTCCGTCGCTCGCTGATGGGATACCTATTCACTCACGAAATATCAGAAAGTCAAGGACAACCTTTTGGGAAAACGAAACCGTAAGGTGGTCTCTGCGAGTCTGGCGACAGCACTGGTTGCTTCCGGAAGCCCCTTTGTAGCCTCGTTTGCGCAGGATATACAGGATGCCGCCCAGGTACCGGTGCACCCCGAAAACGCTGCAGACCAAACCCTAGACCCCGCCGTTGACGAACATTCGCAGACGGCAGTTCCTACCCTAGCTACGGTGAGTGCATGGCCTGCCACCGAAGCTACTTCCTCCGCGACGGCCGATGCTGAGGCATCCCCTCGCGTTACTTCTGATGCCCAGCCGACCCCGTCCGAGAGTGCTGAGCCGACCAAGGAGGCCGCTCCGGCACCTTCTGAGAGTGCGGACCCCACCCCTGAGCCTTCTAAGAGCGCCGAGCCGACTCCGGAACCTTCGAAGACTGCCGAGCCCACTCCGGAGCCTTCGAAGACTGCCGAGCCCACCCCGGAACCGTCGAAGAGTGCCGAGCCGACCCCGGAACCGTCGAAGACTGCTGAGCCCACCCCGGAGCCTTCGAAGAGTGCCGAGCCGACCCCGGAACCGTCGAAGACTGCCGAGCCCACCCCGGAACCGTCGAAGAGTGCCGAGCCGACCCCGGAACCGTCGAAGAGTGCCGAGCCGACCCCGGAACCGTCGAAGACTGCTGAGCCGACCCCGGAACCCTCCAAGGACGTGACTCCGGAGCCTACTCAGGATCCGACTCCTGAACCGACCCCGGAGCCCTCCAAGGATGTGACTCCGGAGCCTACTCAGGACCCGACCCCCGAACCGACTCCGGAACCCACTCAGGACCCGACTCCGGAACCGACCCAGGACCCCATCCCTGAACCGATTCCGGAACCCTCCAAGGACGTGACCCCCGAGCCTACTCAGGATCCCGTCCCCGAGCCGTCCAAGGAACCCACGAAGGACGCAGACCCGAACCCGGTTAAGGACCCCACTCAGGAACCTAAGCAACAGCCGGTTGTCCCCGTGCCCAATCCGGAGCCCACGAAGAACGTTTCCCAGGATCCGGTGGTTCCCGTTATCCCCGTGATTTCTGACGAACCCAGGGATAACACCCCGAACCAACCGGTGGCTCCTCCGGAGACAGAGCCCGTGGCGCCGGCGCCCTCGGTGGACCGTGAGGTTATTGCGCCGACCAGGCGTCAAGAGGACACCGTCATCTCCATCGAGGTGGTGCGCCCGAGCACTTCGTCGGCATCGAGCGAGTCCGCAAAGCCGACCCCGATTGGTGACACCGATGAGGATCCGTTGCCCTCCGGCTCCACCACGCTGGGACGCATCGCGGCGAACAATGGTTCGCAGGATTCCATCCCCGGTGCAGCCGATTGGGTGGCCGGTTACCTTTCGCGTAATAAGTCCGAGGATGACCGAACTGCAGAGGCCAGCCCCTCGAAGTCGCCCAGCTCGGCGGCAGCATCGAAGTCGCCCAGCTCCTCCGCGTCCGCTACCGCCAGCCGCTCCGCCAAGAGCGTGACCAAGGCCGACGGCGCGAACGCCTCGCAGGAGCAGGCCGTGAAGAATGCCGACGCGGACGACTCGGGCCTGTCCGGCATCGCGCCGCTGATCCTCTTCTCGCTCATCGGCATCGTGCTGATTGCCCTGGCAATCCGCTACTTCAGCCAGGGAAGCTAAGACTCCCGAACGGGTAGAGACCAGGCCGCCATTCTCCCTAGTGAGAAAAGCGGCCGCGAGCTAACGCGTAGCGCAGAATACGCGATAATTAAGGGTGTGAATCCTCAAACATCTAGTGAAACGCGGGACCATCCCACGCGCGAGACGCCTCTCGCGCAGCTGGGAGAGTCCCGCGTTCTGCGCGCCTTCATGCCCATTATCGAGGCGCATAACGAACGAGTGACCGATGCACTCCGCGCATCGGGGCGCACCGAAGCGCTCGAGGTGGGACCCGGAGACGACTGCGCCGTGCTGACCCCCTCGACCGAGCGGACCGTGGTCACCACCGATACCCTCGTGCAAAACCAAGACTTTATGGACCCCTGGCTCGGGGGCTTCGACGGAACCCGTAGTGGCGGGTACGAGGTCGGCCGCAAATCGGCCACGCAAAACCTGGCCGACGTCGCCGCCATGGGCGCGCGGCCCGTGAGCCTCTTCGCATCCCTGAGCCTGCCGGGTGAAACCCCCTACGGCTGGGTCGAGGACTTCGCCCGGGGACTCGTGGACGGCGTGCGCGCCTGCGGAGCTGAAGACTGCACAATTGCCGGGGGCGACATGGGGGCCTCCGGCGAGATTTCGGTAACCGTCACCGCCCTGGGCCGCACCGACCGGCCCGTGCTGCGCTCCGGCGCGCAGGCGGGTGACACGCTCGCGCTGGCCGGGCGTACCGGCTGGGCCGACGCCGGGTTGCGGCTGCTCCTCAACCCGCTATCCCGCCCCGCCATGGTGCTGCTGAAGGGCATCGCGAACGGCGGGCTGTCCCACGATCCGCTCCCCGAAATTCCCCTGTCCGAGGGGCTTTTGGACCTCATCGGAACCCTGAATAGCGCCGAAGCTGCCGAAATGCTCGAGGCCTGCGAACGTGCCATTGATGCGCAGATGCGCCCGGTCAGCCCGGTGCCCCTGGGCGAGGCGGCGCGCGATGCGGGCGCGAACGCCATGCTGGACGTTTCCGATGGGCTCGTCAAGGATTCGGGCCGGATCGCCCGCGCATCCGGCATGCAGATTCACCTGGACGAGGCCGCCGTGGATGCGCTTGCCGCGCCCCTGTTGCCCGTGGCCCGTCTGTTGCTGACCATCGTCGAACACAACGAGGGGGCCGAGAGTCCCGCCTCCCTGGCCAGGGCCTTCGTGCTCGGCGGGGGAGAGGATCACGGCTTGCTGGCGACCTTCCCCGCGGAGGTGCCCGAGGGCTTTACGACCCTGGGCTCGTGCCGCGTGGACCGCGCGGGCCGAGCCCACAGCGCGGATCCCCTGGCCGGTGGGCACTATGGTGCGGGGCATCGCGGGTCGCTCGCGGCCGGTGCCGTGCTCATGAACGGCGCGCCCCTGAGCGAGCTGGGCTGGGAACACTACGGGGCCTAGCGCGAGCCGGGACCCGCGGGTTCTTAGACTCTCGGGTTTCGCGGAAAATACCGTACATTTAATCGAAAATTCTATTAGAATAGAAATACGAAGCAGGGGTGTGGGTGCTAAAGTGACGCCCACCCGCCGACCTGCGAATTACCGCAATTAGCCGTGGCGCGGGCCAGCCCTGGCGCGCGCGTGGGCTCGCGGAACCGCCAGAAACCGGAACCGCAGGAGGGGAGCATGAGGACAGAACGTGAAGACTCGCGGGGCACCCGGCCCGCCGGAACCCGCGGTGATGCCCGTCCCGGGGGCCTTTCTGAGGGGTCGAATAGCGCTTCTGCGCCGACCGGCCCCGAGCGCAATGATTCACTGCGCGAGGCCCGCGAGGTGTACCGCCGCGCCTGCATGCGAGCCTATCGATTCGGTATCGCCTGGTCCGCGAGCGCCCGGGCCGTGGTGGACCACTACCGCGAACCCCTCAACGAGCTCAACGGCTTTCCCGTGCCCGACCACGACACCGGGTCGAACCTGGCCCACACTCTGCGCACGCTCACCGAGGAATTCGACCGGGGCATGGAGGAACTCCTCTTCGAAGACCCCGCTGACCGCGAGGACGTGCCCGGGCTGGCCCACCTGTGGGTGCGCCTGGGCGGAATCTACGAGCGCGCCATCGTGAGCGCCTCGCGGATGGCCCGCGGCAACTCCGGAACGCTGCTCTGCGCTTGGGGTTTGGAAGCCGTGCGCAGCTACTGGGGTCTGCCCGGCAACCTTGCCCAGGAGCTGGGTCCGGAGGCTGAGAAACTGCCCCTGCTGAGCGCCCTCGCCCGAGATGAGGAGCGGGTGCGCGCGGCTCACGCGGCCGCTTCGGGAAGCGGAGACCTCGAGGCGCCCCGCGGTTTTGACTACGCGGTGGCCGAGGCCCGCGCCATGGCCTGCGCCGCCGAGCGCGTGCGCGCGAGCGTGGGGGAGCAGATGGTGCCCTCAACGATGCTTTCCGTCATGGTGGAGCTGGCCAGCCTGGGGCTGTACTACCCCGAGGGGGAGAACGCCCCCGAGAAACTTGCGCACGGCGCTGATGAACCCGAAGCTGGCGAGCCCGGAGCTAGCAGGGCGGATGGTGCCAAGGCGGAGGATGCCGAGGGCGCAGAAACCCCTCTGAACCGCGCCCGCCGCGCCGCCATGCTGAGGGCCCTGGAACGCACCGCCGAGCATCCGCCCGCACCGCACCTGGCCGGAAGTGTGGACGCCGGCGCCCTTGGCTTTTACCTGGCCGTCGTGCACGCCAACCCGAGGTGGGAGGGCGCAACCCTGAGCGAGGAGGAGGTCCGGAGTATGCTGACCCCCGCCTCCGCGGCACCCGCGCAGAGTGCCGGCGCCCCGGGCGCGAAGACTCCCGCAGAGGAGGGGGAGAGTGGCTGGGAGCTCATGGGTACCCTGCGCTGCGAACCCCTCGCGATGGCTCAGCTGCGTCTCGAGCTGGAGGGCATGGGCGATAGCCTGCTCATCACCCCGCTGGATATGGCCGCAGGCCTCTGGGCCGTGCACGTGCACGTTCCCGAGGTGGAGCCGGCCCGCCGACTCGTGACCTCCTACGGGGAATGGTCGGACGAGCGCATCTCCTCGCTCGCGGACGGGCACCACGTGGAGAGCTGCAGATGAGCCCGCGCCGCACCCCAAAGCACAGCCCCGAACAGGAGGCCCTGGACCTGGGCATTTTCGGGGCTGAGCCTGTCGCGCCCGTCGAACCCACCGATCCTGTTGTACCCGCCGAGACGGCTGAACCCGCTGCGCTCGCCGAACCTCACAAGAGGGAACGCGGGGTGCCCCTCCTCAGCGACGAACAGCTGCGCACCACGGCCGAGCTGACCGTCCGCGACCTTGCCGCCTTTGCCCGCGGCGAGGCGAGCCGCGAGGAGCTGAGCGAACGGGCCGCGCGTCGAACCAGCGCACCCTACCGTAAGGCGCTCAGGGCGCTCAAACATTCGCTGGGCCCCGCCGCGCACGCCATGACCGACGATGCGCTCTACGAGCTCGTGGATATCGCGCTGGCCGCCCGGCAGACGGCTCAGCCGGAGACGACTCAACCGGAGGAGCCCACGCCGAAGAAGCCGGCACGGAAGGCACCCGCCCGAAAGAAACCGGCGCAGAAAGAACTAGCTCAGAAAGCCTCCGCGAAGAAGGCCCCGGCTGAACGGAAGGCCCCGGCTGAACGGAAAGCTGCGGTTGAACGGAAGGCCCCGGCTGAACGGAAAGCTGCGGTTGAACGGAAGGCCCCGGCTGAGAAATCGACCTCCGCATCAGTTGCCGCGGAGGCCAAAAGTCGTGCCCTGGCGCGCTACGCCGCCGAGGACAGCCTCGAGAATACGCCCCTCAAAAAGTACCTGCCCGCCCCCAGCGCCAAGGCCATCGCCACGCACCTGGGAATCACCACGGTCGGCCAGATGCTCGAATACTTCCCGCGCAAGTACCTGCCGCGCGGCGAGCTCAGCTCCTTTGCCGAACTCGTTGAGGGGCAGGACGTCACCATCATTGCGCGCGTGGTGCACGTGAGCACCCGAACCATGGCGGCCCGCCGCGGCAAAATCACCGAGGTGACCATCACCGACCGGCTCGCCGACTCCTCCGCGCACGAGGAGAGCGGCTTCGGCGGCATCGGGACCGTGTCCGTGCCCCCCGGCCGCGCCAACGCCTCCGCCCCGGGCACCTCCTCCCGGGGGGCATCCGGGCTGGGTCTGCGCTGGCAGGCAACCGGCCAGCACAACCCGCGCATCGACTCCCTCGCCGCGCCCGCATCCTACACGGGCTACGCCGACTCCTACGGGCAGGACGACTTTACCCAGAACCGTCCCGAGCAGGGCGGCCTCTTTGGCGTGCCCGCACCCGCGTCGCTCATCGGCGCGCAGATGAAGCTTTCCTTCTTCAACGCCTGGACCGCCGCCCGCGAAATTCGCGAGGGCGAAACCATGATGTTCTCCGGTAAAGTCGGCATCTACCGCGGCGAGTACACGCTCACCAACCCGCACTACGCCCTGCTCTCGAAGGACGCCTCCGGCTCCGAGATGAACGAGGCCGCCACCGCCCCCGTGCCCGTCTACCGGGCCCCCGCCAAGCTGCCCACCGACCGCATCGCCGGGTACATGGAGCAGCTGCTGGAGAAGGTTCCGCTCAAGGAGCTCGAGGACCCGGTGCCCTACGCGATTCGTCGCGCCCGCAAGGTGCCCTCCCTCGCCTGGACCTACCGCGCCCTGCACACTCCCGACACCGAGGACACGTGGCGTGCCGCCCAGGCGCAGATGCGTTACCGCGAGGCCTTCGTGCTGCAGAGCGCCCTGGCGCGCCTGCACTCTGCCCGAGCAGCGCACCGCACGCAGGCCCGGCCGCCCATCAAGGACGGCCTGGCCGATCGCCTGCTCGAGGTGCTGCCCTACGAGCTGACCGAGGGGCAGCGGAAGGTGGGGGAGGAAATCTCCGCCGACCTCGCGAGCGAATCGCCCATGAACCGCCTGCTGCAGGGTGATGTGGGCTCCGGCAAAACCGTGGTGGCACTGCGCGCCATGCTGCAGGTGGCCGATGCGGGCGGCCAGTCCGCGATGCTCGCCCCGACCGAGGTGCTCGCCGAGCAGCACCTGCGTTCGGTGCTGGATATCCTGGGGGACATGGCCGCGCCCGAGGACTCTGACGGCTCTGCCGGAGGAATCCCCGAAGGGACTGTGCGCGTGCGCCTGCTGACCGCCTCCATGGGCACCCGCGCCAAGCGCCAGGTGCTGAAGGAGCTCGCCGACGGCACCGCGCAGATTGTGATTGGTACGCACGCCCTGCTCTCCGACGACGTGCGCTTCAATGACCTGGGCCTGGTCGTGGTGGACGAGCAGCACCGCTTCGGCGTGGAGCAGCGCGACGGCCTGCGCGGCCCCGACGGCGCCCTGCCGCACCGGCTGGTCATGACCGCGACGCCCATTCCGCGCACCGTCGCCATGACGGTGTTCGGCGACCTGGACGTGTCCGTGCTGGACACCCTGCCCGCCGGCCGCCAGAAGATTTCGACCCACGTGGTGCCCCTCGCGGAGAAGCCCGCCTGGGCCTCCCGCCTGTGGCGGCGCGCCCGAGAAGAAATCGACGCGGGCCACCAGGTGTATGTTGTCGTACCCAAAATCGGTGATGACGGCGACGGCCTGGAGGAGGGGG
This sequence comes from Rothia sp. SCPM-O-B-18226 (M350), assembly GCF_058213595.1. NCBI lineage: Bacteria > Bacillati > Actinomycetota > Actinomycetes > Micrococcales > Micrococcaceae > Rothia > Rothia sp. SCPM-O-B-18226 (M350). The sequence goes on from NZ_JBYQJS010000001.1 coordinate 895,331, forward strand.
CCGCGTTCTTCGGTGCCTCCGTCCCGACCGTTGCGGGAACCCCGGGCCTGGGCGGTCGGGCCAGCAGTGACGGCAAGGTGCAGCTGACCTCCGTGGCCTCCATGCACGCCTACCTGAGCGCCGAGGATTCCCTCGTCGGCGTACGCATCGGCACCCTGCACGGCCGCATGGACCCAGCGGAGAAGACCGCCGTCATGACCGCCTTCGAGCGCGGCGAAATTGACCTGCTCATCAGCACCACCGTCATCGAGGTGGGCGTGAACGTTCCGAACGCCACGCTCATGATCATCATGGACGCGGACCGCTTCGGCATCTCGGGCCTGCACCAGCTGCGCGGCCGCGTGGGCCGCGGCGGCTACGCGGGCACCTGCCTGCTGGTCACCCGCCAGGAGGAGGGCGGTGTCTCCCGCGAGCGTCTGGATGCGGTCGCCTCCACCACGGACGGCTTTGAGCTCTCACGCATCGACCTGGCCCAGCGCCGCGAGGGTGATATTCTGGGTGCTGCGCAGTCCGGCTCGAAGAGCACCCTGCGCTTTCTGCGGGCGCTCGCCGATGCCGACATTATCGAGAGGGCCCGAGAGGACGCCCGCTCGGTGGTTGAGAAGGACCCGACGCTGGCTAAGCACCCGTCGCTGGCCCGCACGATTGACCGTGCCCTGGACGCTGACCGCGAGGCCTTCCTCGGCAGGGGATAGGTGCTCGGGGAATGGGGAGCACACTCTGCCCACTGTTCGCTAAAACCGTGCCCGCCCAAACCGTAACTGCACCACACCGCCGTTACCTAGTTAGTCAACTACTTCAGAGGAGAGACCCTATGAGCCGCATTATTGCCGGTGCCGCCGGAGGCGTGCGCCTGGCCTCGGTGCCGGGGGACAACACACGCCCCACCACGGACCGGGTGAAAGAATCCCTCTTCTCCAAGCTGGAGAGCTACGACCTGCTGCGCGACGCCCGCGTGCTGGATGCCTTTGGTGGCTCCGGCGCGCTGGGATGCGAGGCGCTTTCCCGTGGGGCGGCCTCCGTGACCCTGCTGGACACCTACCCGAAGGCGGTTGCGGTGATTCGTCGCAACGTCGAGGCGGTGCAGAAGGCGATGGGCGGCAAAGCTTCCGGTTCTGTGGCTCGCGTGCAGCAGTCTCAGGCGCTGAGCTACGTGCAGACCGCATCGGGACCGTGGGACCTGGTGTTCGTTGACCCGCCCTACGCCATGCCGAACGAGCAGGTGCGCGAGCTCATGCGGGCGCTGACCCCCAAGCTCGCCCCGGGTGCCGTCGTGGTGGTGGAACGCTCCTCGCGCGATGCGGAACCCGGGTGGGGCGGCGAGCTGCACTGCTTCTCGACCCGCCAGCACGGCGAGACGGTGCTCTACTACGTTGAGCCCGAAGAGCCGGCCGACGGAGACGATCCCGCCGCCGACTCTGCCGACGAAACTGCCCCTCACCACTTCGACACCGCGGAGGTTACCGCATGATTGCCCTGTGCCCCGGATCCTTCGACCCCGTGCACCACGGTCACCTGGAAATCATTGCCCGGGCCGCCGAGCTCTTCGATGAAGTCATCGTGGGCGTGGCCCATAACAGCGCCAAGAAGTACCGCTTCTCCCTCGAGAAGCGCGTGCGGCTCGTGGAGGAATCCCTGCTCGAGCTCGGCATCGAGGGCGTGAGCGTGGAGCCGATTCCGCCGGGCGTGCTGCTGGCCGAGTACGCGGCCGAACGCGGCGCGAAGGTGCTGGTGAAGGGCCTGCGCTCGGCCACGGACTACAGCTACGAGGCTCCCATGGCGAGCATGAATCGTCACCTGGCGCGCGTGGAGACCGTGTTCCTGGCGGGTGAGGACCGCTACGGGGCGGTGTCCTCGACCATTATTCGCGAGGTGGCTTCGCTGGGCGGTGACGTGACCCCCTTCGTGCCGGAGGCGGTGGCCCGCGCCCTGAAGAGCGCCTAGTAGAGAGCCCCGCAAAACCGGCGGGCGCACCCGCCCGACACGCCCGCCGACATGCCCATCGGTACGGCTCCCGCACCGCCGACCGGGCGCTTAACCGCCTCTGCAGCCTCCCGGCCGGCCGGTTAAGCGCCGCGCGGCGCCTCCTTAAGGGGATATTTAAGAGGTGAGCGCCACTTAATCGGATTTAAAAGAGCCTTAATCTTGATTAACCGCGCGAACCACCCCTAAAATGGGACTTTGGTTTATACATTTCGTAAGGAGAAACGCCATTTCACGTACAGACGCATCGCCGCTGGTGGTATCGGTCACTAACCTGATGCACCGTCCCGGCACCATGGAAACCCTCACCGAGGTCGTGCCCGCACCGGCAGACCTGGGTAACGCGCTCATCGGCGTGGAAGAGGGTTCGGATATTGACCTCGATATTCGTATGGAGTCTGTTGTTGATGGTATCCTAGTTACCGGCTCCGTTGTCGTGGATGTACACGGCGAGTGTAGCCTCTGCTTGGATCCGATTGATTACGAGATGTCGGCCAATATTCAAGAGCTTTTCGTCTTTGAGAAGGCCCCGGCTGGCGGCCCCGAAGACGAAGTAGATGAGCAGTACGCCGTTGAGGATGATTCGATCGACCTTGAACCGGCACTGCGGGACGCAGTAATCCTTCAACTGCCGTTCCAGCCTGTTTGTAGGGACACCTGCCAGGGTCTGTGCGCCGATTGCGGTGCGCGCCTGGAGGATGACCCCGGGCATCATCACGAGGTGTTGGATCCGCGCTGGTCGGCCCTGCAGGGCCTGCTCGGCGCAGATACCGAAAACTAAATTGTTGTTACTAGAGATTGTGAGATAGCTGTGGCTGTTCCCAAGCGCAAGATGTCCCGCGCTAACACCCGCGCACGCCGTTCCCAGTGGAAGGCATCCGTGCCCCAGCTGGTTAAGACCGTTGAGAACGGTCGCGTGACCTACAGCCTGCCCCACCAGGCAAAGGTTGTAACCGACGCTGCAGGCAACGCCCTGTTCCTGGAGTACAAGGGCCGTAAGGTTGCAGACGCCTAAGAAGCGGTGAATCCTTATGACTGAATTTCCTAGTGTTGATACTAGGGAGTTGCGTAAACGTCTCGGGGTCGATATCGACGCCGAGACGTTTTTGCTATCCCTAACCCACCGCTCCTACGCTTTCGAGAACCCCGGGGTGGAGCACAACGAACGCCTGGAGTTCCTGGGCGACTCCGTGCTCTCCCTGGCCATCGCCGAGGAGGTGTACCGCCGCTACCCCGAGCTACCCGAGGGTGAGCTCGTGAAGCTGCACCACGTGGTGGTGTCTACGGTGGCGTTGGCGAAGGTGGCACGCGACCTGGACCTGGGCCGGTACATTCGGCTCGGCAAGGGCGAGATTCACACCGGCGGCGCCGATAAGGACTCGATCCTGGCGGACACGATGGAGGCAATCTTCGGCCTGACCTACCTGCAGTGCGGTCGCGAGGCAGCCCGCGAGCTGGTTCTGCGGCTAATCGCGCCGCTGCTCGACGACGAGAAGGTGCTGAACTCTGGACGCGACTGGAAGACCGACCTGCTGAACCTCGCCACCGCCCGCGGCTGGGGGGATGTCAGCTATGAAGTCACCGGTGAGGGTCCCGACCACGCGCGCGTGTACACCGCGGTCGCAATCGTGGCGAACCAGAAGACGGGCACCGGCGTGGGCCCGAGCAAGAAGGAAGCGGAACGCCTGGCCGCCGAGCAGGCCTACCGGGTTCTGGTGTAGGGTGCTCGTCTAAGTACCCTGTCTAGGCTTCTCGTTGAGTTATCTCAGCTGAGCCTGCCCCTGTTGAGCCTGTGCTGATTGGAGGGAATCATGCCCGAACTACCCGAGGTAGAAACCGTTTGCGCGGGCATCGCCGACCATTCGCTGGGCCGCCCCGTGCAGGCGGTGCGAGTGGTCGATGCACGTTCGCTACGTAGACACCTGCCCGGTCCCGCCCACTTCGAGGCGGCGCTCACCGGCAGGACGTTGCGCGGTGCCTACCGTCGCGGCAAGTACCTGTGGCTGACCCTGAGCGAGCCGGACGGTGCGCTCGCCGATGAGGCGCTCGTGGTGCATCTGGGCATGAGCGGTCAGCTGCTCGTGCGCGATGAGCCGGGCGATGATTCCGGTAGCGACTCGGGTAATGATTCGGAGGCTCGCGCGGCCTTTGACGAGCAGCCGCGGCACCTGCGCGTGGCGCTCGAACTGGGGCCCGCGGAAGCCAGGCCCGAAGAAACCTCCGAGGGGGAGGGACGCACCGGGCAGCGCTTGCTCTTCGTGGATCAGCGCATCTTCGGCGGCATGTTCCTCAGCCCGCTCGTGCCGGACGTACCCGCAGCGGTTGCGGGTGAAGTAGCCTCTGATGAAAGCGTCGTGCCCGAGCATTTTCTGGTAGCTGAGCACTTTCTCGTGCCGCAGGCGGTCAAGCACATTGCCCGCGACCCGCTGGATGAGTTCTTCGACCCCGCGGCGGTGCGCCGCAAGTTTTTGCGTACCTCCAGCGGCATTAAGAAGGTGCTGCTGGACCAGTCGGTAATCTCCGGGGTGGGCAATATCTACGCCGACGAGGCGCTGTGGCGTGCGCGGTTGCACTACGCGAAGCCCGCACGCACCCTGAGCGCCGCGCAGACCCGCGAACTGCTGGAGGCGGTCACCCAGGTGCTGCGCGAGTCCCTGGCGGCCGGCGGCACAAGCTTCGACGCCCTGTACGTGAACGTGCTGGGCGAGTCGGGGTACTTCGAGCGCTCGCTGAACGCCTACGGGCGGGCGGGGGAGCCCTGCCACCGTTGCGCGGAGGCGGGCCGCACCTCCCTGATCGTGCGCGAGCCGTTCCAGAACCGCTCATCCTACCGCTGCCCGCACTGCCAGCGGGCGCCGCGTTCTCGCTAACCCTGCACGTCCGATAGTCCTTTCTAAGACGGACGACATGGAAATGACGAGTACATATACACCAAAATATTAATTGGTGTACGCTAAATATAAACGGACGGCTGGCAGAGCATACCGCCCAGATTATCTAATATTTTTGAACTTCAGCGCCGGAAGGATGTGAAAACCATGCGCTCTGTTTTTGATGTCTCACTCGACATTCTAAAGGTCTCCGGACAGGAGAGCCTGCCGACGCTCACCCTGCAGAAGCTGGTCTTCTACACCTACGGGTGGTACGCTCACCTGACCGGTTCACGGCTTTTCGAGCAGTCTTTCTACGCAATGCCCAAGGGGCCCGTGGTAGGTGAGTTGCTGACCGCTCACGCTCGTCGGCTCGATGTTGACCGTGATGTTTTAGAGATGGGTCGGGAACTTTTGGAGGACGAGCCTCAGCCTGAAGATCCCTACTACATCCAGATTATTGAGGCCGTCTGGGGGTACTACGGTAAATTTTCGCGTTGGCAACTGGTCGATATGACCCATGAGGAGCAGGTTTGGCGGGACGCTTGGGATTCCCGACGTGAGGGCTCCCGACGTGCTCCTCTGGAAGCAACGGATATTATTGATTACTTTGCCTTGAAGCGCGATATTCCTGAAGCCCTGCGTGCCCAGCTACCTGATCCCCTCGTTGAACGTCTTACCGAGGGTGAATGGGCACATCTGGAAGCCGTTCCTGTCGTCGCTCACGCCCCCTTCCTTGAGCGTCTCATGGCGCGAGTTAACTAACGACGAGCGTCATGAACTACTCCGTTAGAAAGCTTGACGAGGAACACTACCTGGAATTTTTTGAGACTACCACGAGCTCGGGAGAAGGCACCGAATTAGGCGACTGGTTGCAAACCAAAGCTCGGGAGTACCAGAAACTCCACCGGAGCGTCGTATGGATCATGGGGGACGCAGATGATCCGGAGGACGTGATTGGATACTTTACGCTAAGTGGTTACCAGATTACAGGTGGGTCCCTCAGGAAGCGTCTGCGCTCTGGCATTGAGCCGAGCCAGACCCATCCCGCACACCTTTTAGGAAAATTCGCCCTACGTACTGAGGGTCAAGGTAAAGGCATGGGGGAATTGCTCATGCTGGAGGTCTTCCGTAAATATCGTGATGTGGTTGCTATCTCTGGAAGCCGCTTCCTTTGCTTACACGTGCGGAACGAGGAACTCGAAAAGTACTACGAAGGGCGCTACGGATTCAGCACGGTAAGTGATGGATGCGGGTACCCAAAACTCATGGTGATAAGCACCGAGGCGGTGTTGGATCTACTTCGCAGGGTTGAAGAAAGTGGTAAAGAAAGCTACCCGAGTTAATCAATGTTAGCCGCGGCTGTACCTATCGCCTGCGCCTAGCGGCTGTACCTGTCTCCGTAGAAAGCCCCCAGGCGCTCGTAGCCCTCCTCAATCGACACGGCGGGCTCCCACTGCAGCAGCTCGCGGGTGCGGCGCTGATCAAACCAGTGTGCCGTCGAGAGCTGCTCGGCAAGGAACTCCGTCATGGGCGGCTCATCGCCGGCCGTCACGTTCTTCGGCAGACGCTCCCACACGCGCTCGATTACGCGCCCGGCCAGGGCCGCAACCTTCGCGGGCACCGAGAAGCGCGGGGCGGGAACGCCGACCGCCTCACAGAAACCGCCGAGTAGCTCAGAGATAGTGCGCGGCTGGCCGTTCGTGACCACCAGCGCCCGGCCCGCAAAGGCGTCGAGGCGCTGATAGCCGCGCACCAGCGCATCCGCGGCGTTATCAATGTAGAGCGTGTCAATTAGGCCCGTACCGCCCGAAAGCAGCGGCAGGCGGCCCGCGGCGGAACGCTCCAGAATACGCTCCACCAGCTGGGTATCGCCCGGACCCCACATCAGGTGCGGGCGCAACGCGCCGGTGTGCATGACCCCGCCCGAGGGCAGGGGCGTGCCGTTCGCCTCCAGAACCAGCAGCTCGGCGACCGCCTTGGAACGGGCGTAGTTGCCGCGCGCGTGCTCCGGGGACGCCACGCCGGCGCCGTCACCCACGATGGAAGATCCCGCGTGCGCCACCGAGGGCGAAGAAATGTACAGGAAGGTGCGCACCGAGTGGTTCACGGCAGCCTGCAGCATGACGCGGGTTCCGCCAATATTAATGCGCTCGTAGTCGGCCCATTCGCCGCTGACCGAAACCTTCGCGGCCGCGTGCACCACGCCGTCCACGCCGGTCATGGCCTCGTCGACGACCTTTTCGTTCGTGATGTCGCCGCGCACCTGCTCAAAGCGGGGGCGAATCGAATCGGGTAGCAGGGCCGCGATGCCCGAGTCGCCGCGCTGCAGAACGCGCACATCGTAACCGACGCGCAGCAGCTCCAGCACGCTCTCACGACCCAGCAGGCCCGACGCGCCTGTGAAGAGGATGCGCTCGCCAATACGCGGCGCGAAGTCCGACTCCTCGACGGCGCGCAGGGAACGCGGCGCGGGGTCGCTGTAGCGGGCGGCCAGGGGGCGCGCCTGCTTACGGAAACGAGCCGTGGGGGAGGCCGCCGTGTGCGCGGTCGACAGGCGGGACGCAGTCTCGCGAGAAGAGGACCCGCGCGAAGAATGAGGGGACATCATGCTCCTTAGAAAGTTAAGACCCGGCGGATTTACGCCCCGGCGAGGACCTTTGCCGCCCACTCGCCCAGGGCGGGGCGGTCAATCTTCGAATTGTGGCGAATATCGGTCGGATGCTCGTGCACCACCAGCACGGCGGCCACCTCCACGCCGGTATCCTCGGCGACCTTTCGGCGCACCAGCTGGGAGAGCTCGAAGGGGGCCACGCCCTCCGCGATGGGGAAGCGGCCCACGCCGGGCACGCGGTCGAGCAGGGCGCGCTTGAATGCGGAGGCCGACTGACGCGCCTCCAGTACGGCGGTGTTCGCGGAAGCCTCGATGACCAGCACGGGGGCGGCGGTTCCGGCGGGGCCCACCGCAACCAGGGCGGCGCGGCGCACCTCCGGCAGCGACTCGGCGGACTGCTCGGCGGCCACCGGGGTCAGCACACCCTGGGAGGTCAGCAGCACGTGGGCGAGGCGGCCCTCAACCCACAGGCGGCCCGAAGCGTCCAGGTGACCGACATCACCGGTGTGATGCCAACCCGGGGTGCTAATGGACTGCTCCTCGGTGACCCACAGAGTGTCGTAGCGGTCCTTCACGTGCGGTGCCGAGACCAGAATCTCGCCGGTCACGCCGGGCTCGTGGGTCATTTGCGAATCGACCGAACCGTCCTGCAGCAGCGGTGCAATAGCCACCGCCGCGCCGTACACCGCGAAGCCCACGCACACGCCGTCGCGGGCGAACGGGTCGAGCACCTCACCGGCGGCGTTCGGGGTGCCCTCGGCAATCGCCTGGCGAATCATCTCGAAGGACACATCGGTCACCGGCAGACCCTCGGTCATGCCGTAGGGGGTGTGCAGGGAGGCATTCGGCACCAGGGCGGAGAGCGCCTCCAGCAGGGGCACGGGAATCGGCGCGCCAGCACTCAACACGGTCTGAACCTTAGCCAACGCCGCACGCTGCTCAGCGTTCAGCTCATCGGCGGTCGCCACCACATTCACCAGGGCGGCGGGGGAGGCGAACACGACCGAAGCATCGATGGCCGCCGCAGCCGAGGCCAGGGCAGAGGCCGTCAGGGTCTTCGGGCGGGTCACATCCATGGTCGGGGTCACGCTGGTCGCGCCCAGGGCCGGGCCCAGCAGGGCAAAGGGCGCAAAACCGGCCACCAGGCCGCTACCGGGCGCGAAGCCGTAGGTGTTTGCGATGGCGTCGCGCATACCCGCCAGCTGCCGCTGCGTGTACACCACGCCCTTGGCCGGGCCGGTCGAACCGGAGGTGTACAGCACCGCCGCGTCAGCATCCGGAACGGGGGAGGGGAACTCCACCACGGTCGGGGTGGGGATGGGCTCGCCGAGTCGTCCCTCGGCGGAGGCAGCGAACACGGAACCGGCAACGCCCAGCAGCTTCTCCTGCGCGGCACCCAGCGGCTCCACCGAGATGCGCTTGCCCGGCCAGAGCAGGGTGCGGGCGGCGGTCAACGCGGCGGGAATACCGATCAGGAAGCTCGGGTTGGCGCCCTTCAGCGCGCGGGTCAGGCCCGCCAGGCCCAGGCCGGTGTCGGCCACGACGATGACCGCGCCGAGCTTCAGGCAGGCGTAAATCAGGGTGGTCAGGCGTGCACCGGGCGGCACCATGAGGTTCACGCGGTCGCCCGGGCGCACGCCCAGGGCGTGAAGGCGGGCCGCGGCGGCGTTGACCTGGCGGTTCAGCCCGGCCCAGGTGAGGGTCACGCTCACGGTGGTGCCATCGCCCTTGGGGTCCATGTCCACCACGGCCACGGAGGTGTCGTCGGCGCGCTCGGTGAGGGCCGCGAGCATGGGGCGGAACGCCTCGGGAACAGCGCCCTCAGCAGCGGTACCCTCGCCGGCGGCTCCCGCCGAGGTTTCGGCGTCCAGGCCGTGGCGGCGCGCGCGAGCGGCGCGGTGCTCGGCCTCAGCGTTGCGTGCCGGAACCAGGGAACCGTCCTCGCCGCGGGTTCCAAAGGTCTGCGCGAGCCAGGACATGATCGGCGCGGCGATATCGTAATCCTCGGCCACCAGGTGTGAAGCCTTCTCATAGCGGTGCACCTTCGCCTGCGGCATGCGTTCCATCAGGTCGAAGAGGTAGCGGCGCTGGAACACCGGATCCTTCGTGCCCCACTGGAAGAACGCGGGCACGTCCAGGTCACGAATCTGCTCGGCAATGCGCTGCATGGGCGCGTACGAGGGCACGTCGGTGCCGGTCGGAATATCGCCCACGAAGTTGCGCACGCCCTCGCGCCAGGCCGGGTGGGCGTAGGGGGCGCGGTAGGTGCGGTAAATCGCCTCGTTCAGCGGGCTCGGGTACAGGCGCTTGGGCTGCTTACCCATCGGCTGCGGCAGGGGACCGCCCGCGGGGCCAGCGCCGGGGGTTCCGGGCTCGGGCAGGCGGCCCTCGTTCTGAGCCAGGCCCAGGGTCACATCAATAAACGCGGTGGAATCACGGGTGCCCAGCTCGTGCACGCCCAACGCCAGGCGCAGGGCGGCGGGAATGTTCTCAATGCCGTCGTGGTACACCGCGGTGTTGGTCAGCAGCACGCCCGAGAGAAGGTCGCGGTGCTCCAGGGCCCAGCCAAAGGAAACGAGGCCGCCCCAGTCGTGGGCGAGGGTCACGACCGGCTGATCGGTCTGATCCAGGCCGAGGGCCTTCGTAAAGTCGCCCAGGTCGGCGATGCGGTCCTCCAGGCTGCGGCGCTCGCCCTCCAGGTCCAGGTGGGTGCGCTCCGAGAAGCCCATATCAATCTGGTCGACCGCCACCACGCGCCACGGGGTGCGCTCGTTCACGCCCGCATCCAGCACGGTGCGCCACAGGTACGACCAGGTCGGGTTGCCGTGCACGCACAGAATCGTGCCGATCGGCTCCAGTCCGCGTTCGGCGAGCACCGGTAGGTTGTCCAGGTAGTGCCAGCGGCGCGCGTCCGCCTGCTTTGCCCGCCGCTCAATGGGGGCGGTGGTGGGCACCTCCAGCCGGTGGGAGTAGCGCGGGTCCACGCCCGCCCACTCCTCCGGGTTGTAGGGAGGCTGGGTCTTGGGGAAGTTCAGGTGACGCATACTGGGGGTCCTTCCGGCCGAGGGCTTCGGCGGTTAGCGGAATCGGTGAGGGGATGCCGGGTTGGGGGCGGCGAACGGGCTGAAGGGCCCGCGGGGGTGAGTCGCTACCACTGAATCTCGAGCAGGGCGGTGTTCAGGCCCGAACCCACGCCCATGCACAGAATACGGTCGCCCTCCGTGTAGGTCGGCGCGCACTCGGCCAGGGTCATCGGCAGCGCCGCGGCGGCCACGTTGCCCCACTTCGGGAAGGTCAGGGGGATACGGTCGCGCTCGATGCCGACCGCCTCGATAATGGCGTTCGTGTGGGCGTTCGAAATCTGGTGGGTCACGTAGGAGGTCATGTCGTTCCACTCCCAGCCGTCCTCGTGCGCCTGCTCCCAGGCCTGCGCCACGAGCTCCAGGCCGTGCCTGAGCAGGCCCTCGGCGTCGGTGTTCATACCCTGATCGGCCTCGCCGCCGATGCACAGGTTGCGGTGCTCGGTGCCCGCGCGGGACACCGAACCGATGATGCGGTGGCCCTCCGGGTGGCGGTCAGCGCGACCAATCACGGCCGCCGCCGCACCCGAACCGAGGGTCAGGGTCGCGAACTGGGCCAGCACATCCTCGCGGGTCGAATCGGGGTTGTTCAGGATGCGCACCGCGGTACGGTGCCACGGGGAGGGGTCCTCGCCGGCCACAATCAGGGCGTAGTCGATAGCGCCCGCATCAATCATGGTGGAGGCGACGGTCATCGCGTTCACGAAGCCCAGGCATGCGTTCGTAATATCGAAGTTCAGGGCGTGACGCGGCAGGTCCAGGCGGTCGTGCACACCCACCGAAACGGCGGGCTCGAAGTTATCGCGAGTCACCGAGGCGTTAATCAGCAGGCCAATCTGGGAGCGGTCAATACCCGCCTGTTCGATAGCCTTCTCGGCTGCGGCGACCACGCCGTCCTCGAAGGTCTGGCCCTCGGCCCAGCCGCGGCGGGTGCTAATGCCGGCAAGGCGCTCGAGCAGGCCCTTGGGCATCTTCAGACGCTTGTAGGTACCGGCCAGCTGCTCGTCAAAATAGTCGCTCGTGACAATCTCGGGCGGTAGCTCGTGGGCGATAGAGAGCAGCGCGGCGTTGGAATGACGAATGTCGGAGTTTGTGCCGACCTTATCGGCGGGTGCATTCAACAATGGTGTGGCCCTTGAAAATAGAAGTCAGTGGGATACATAGAAAAACGCGGGGATGCGAACAGCGGCCCCGCAGAATTCGTGATGCTCATTCCAATCTACCGCACCGACCGGGCGAACCCGTATCCGTAGACCCAATATGAACGCGCCCGTTCACCCCGCGCGTAAGATGATGCACAATGAGGAACTTTGAACCCTTTTCACCCCGTGCACGTTCACGCCGCCCGCCCGCCGCACCGCGTACACTAGAGGGATGCCGCCCACACACCCGAAAGGCCCGACCTGCAGGTTCGAGCTGCAGGTTCGAGCCGATGGGCTTCGCCGCGGCGGCGCTCCGATTCCGGCACCTTCTTCTGCAGAAAGGCCCCTTGTGCACCTGATGTCGCTGACCCTGCGCGGGTTCAAGTCTTTCGCCTCGGCCACGACCTTCGAGTTCGCCCCCGGCATTAACGCCGTGGTGGGCCCGAACGGCTCCGGCAAATCCAACGTGCTGGATGCGCTCGCCTGGGTCATGGGCGAGCAGGGCGCCAAGAGCCTGCGCGGCGGCAGCATGAAGGACGTCATCTTTGCCGGCTCGGGCGACGGCGTGCAGCGCGCGCCCCTGGGCCGCGCCAAGGTGACGCTGACCTTCGATAATTCGGACGGCACCCTCAGTATTCCCGCTGATCGGGTGCAGATTTCGCGCACCATGTTCCGTTCGGGCGGCAGCGAGTACGAGATTAACGGTTCCCCGGTGCGCCTGAGCGATATCCAGGACCTGCTGTCGGAGGCCGGCCTGGGTCAGGACATGCACGTGCTCGTGGGCCAGGGCCAGCTGGATGCGGTCCTGCACGCAACATCGCAGCAACGCCGCGACATGATTGAGCAGGCGGCCGGAGTGGTGAAGTACCGCCGCCGCCAGGAGAAGACCAGCCGCAAACTGGAGTCGGTGGCCTCTAACCTGACGCGCCTGAGCGACCTGGCGAGCGAGCTGGACTCGCAGCTTCAGCCGCTGAGCGACCAGGCCGAGTCCGCCGCGACCGCGCGGCAGCTGCAGGGGCGCATCCGCCAGCTGGAGTCGGTGCTTTTGGCCCGTCAGCTGGGTGTTCTGCGCTCCGAACAGGAACAGGCCGCCACCGCCGAGGCGCAGGGCACCCGCCGCGCCGAGGGCCTGAGCGAACAACTGCAGGCGGCCCGCGAGGCGGCCGAGGCACACCGCGAGGGGCAGCTTCGGCTCACCGCAGAGGTGACGGCAGCCCAGGCCGCGGTGTCTTCCCTGCGCGAGTCTGCGGCGCGCACCCGCTCGGTGCAGTCCATCGCGGCCGAGCGCGTGCGCACCTACCGCGTGGAGCTGACGGAGGCGACCGCCGCCGCCCGCGCCGGATACGAGCGCGCCCTGGAGGCGCTGGAGGAGCGCCGCGAGGAGTCCGAGCGCGCCACCGAGCAGTACGCCGGCTTTGAGGAGCGCTACGCGGAGGCCCTCGCCCGGGTGGAGCGTGCCGCCGAGGCCGTGGAGGGTTGCGAACGGAGCACCGGGGAGGCAGCGCACCGCCGGGCCCGCGCGCAGGCCCAGCTGGATGCGGCCCGCGCCGAGGCAGTGGAGGCGACCCGCGCCTACGCGGCGGCCTCCGAGCGTGCCGCGACCCTGCGTGAGGCGCTGGGGCAGAGCCTGGGTGAGGACCCTGCCGGGGATGCCGCGTCGAATGTTGTCGCTCCGGGCGAGGACGAGTTCAATCCCGAAACCGGCGAGCTGCTGGAGCACGCCGAACCGGCCGATTCCGGGGCGCCCGCCGCGGGTGCCCTGCGCGTGCTCAACGCCGTGCAGATTGACCCCGAGTACGCTCGCGCGGCGGCCTGCGCCCTGAGCGCCCTGGCCACGGCCGCACTCACCGAGTCCTCCGCTGCCCCCGGCCGTTCCCACCTGCGCGGGGAGGCCCCCTCGCACGAGCGAGTCCCCGCCGCTTCGCTTCCTGAGCCTCACGCGGAACGCCTGGCTGAGCTGGGCGTGCGCGCGGCCCTCGAGGTTGTCGAGCCCCTGAGCGAGGAGGCCGCCGCGCTGAGCGGCATCGACGGGGAGACCCTGCGGGTTGTGGTCGCCGCCCTGCGTGAGCGCCTGGCCGGGACCCTCTTCGCCCCGAGCCCCGAGGCAGCCGAGGCCGCCCTGCGCCTGCTGACCGCCGAGTACCCCGAAACCCCCGAAGACTCCAACGACTCCGAAAACCTCGAAAGCTCCGAGAGTGACACCTCGACCCCCGAGGGAGAAACCGCCGGCCGGGACGTTTTCTGGCGCGTCTTTGACGCGCGCGGAGTCGAGTACACCCGCTACAGCCTGCTCTACCCGGCCGAGGGCGTGAGCGCCCTGGAGCTGGCCGCGGCCCACCGCGAGGCCGAGCGCGCAGTGGCCCTCACCCGCACCTCCCTGGACGATGCCGAGGCCGCCGTGGCCCGTGCCCGCGCCGCATCGGAATCCGCGGTCGAGGACGAACGCGTGGCCGCCAAGGCCGCCGGCGTGGCCGCCGCCGAGCACGCCCGCGCCCGCGCGGAGGCCGAGTCCCTGAAGGACTCCGCGCTGAACGTTCAGAACGAGCGCGCCCGCCACGTCGAGCGCCTGGCCGCCGCCGAACGTGCCGTGAGCGAGGCGGAGTCCGCCTACCGCGCCGCCCGTACCCGCGAGGACGAGTACCTGGCCGGCACGGGGGAGCAAGCCCCCGCCGCCACGGTGGAGCGCCGTGCCCGCCGACTGCTCGAGGTGCTCTCCACCGAGGTGACCGAGCGCGAGGGGCAGCTGCGCGAGCTGAGCGCCGAGCTGGAGAAGACCCGCGAGAGCGCCCTCGCCGCCGATGAGGAGGTGCGCGACCTGCAGTCGAGCCACGCCGCGGCCCTGACCCTGCTGGCCCGCACCCAGACCGAGGCGGCCCGCGTGCAGGAGCGCCTGCAGGCCCTGGCCGAGCGGGTGCGCCTGCAGACGGGCGTGAGCCTGGAACAGCTGGGGGAGGACTACTCCGAGCAGCTGCCCGTGGACATCTCCGAAAATATCGAAAGCTTCGCGGGGGCGCCCGAAAATACCGCAGAAAAGGAAGCGACCGAAAATACCGAAAGCGCCGCAAAGAATGTAGAAAATGCCGACGGTGCGGAAAACCCCGAGGACGAGCCCTCCGAACGCGAGATCCCCACCGCCGTTGTGCGCGCCCGCCTGGAGGCGACCCGCGCCGAGCTCACCGCCCTGGGCGCCATCAACCCGCTGGCCCTGGAGGAGTACGAGGCCCTCTCTGAGCGCCACGCCTACCTGAACCAGCAGATTGACGACCTGAAGGCGACTCGCCGCGACCTCAACACGGTCATGGACGAGGTGAGCTCCCACATCGCTGAGGTCTTCACCGCCGCGCTGGAGGATATTAACACGCACTACCGCCGCATCTTCGCGACGCTCTTCCCCGGTGGCGAGGGCCACCTGGAGCTCGACGACCCCGCCGACCCGCTGAACGCCGGCGTGGAGATTCACGCTCGCCCGGCCGGCAAGAAGGTCAAGCGACTCTCCCTGCTTTCGGGCGGCGAGCGCTCGCTGGCCTCGCTGGCCCTGCTGATTGCGATTTATATGTCGCGCCCCTCGCCCTTCTACGCCCTTGACGAGGTGGAGGCCGCCCTGGACGACCGCAACCTCTCGCGCCTGCTGCAGGTGCTGGGCGAGCTGGGGGAGCGCTCCCAGCTGATTGTGGTGACGCACCAGAAGCGCACGATGCAGATGGCGCAGACCCTGTACGGGGTGTCGATGCGCGAGGGTGTCTCCGCCGTGCTGTCTCAGGATATGGAAGAGCTGCGCGAATTGCTCTAGGTTTCCTTCGGAATGGACCCGCTTGGGGCCTTATCACGCCCCTCGGCGACATTCGGGCAGGCGCGCCCGGGGTACTATTGAAAACTATGGGTGAACACCCGCCGGCACGCTTTCTTTAAGCATTTCGGATTTTTTCCGCGCATTTCTTAAAACGGCGCGGGAAAACCCGTACACGCCAGCCGGGCTCGCCCCGTTCAGGCCCGATGCGCCGCCCCCGCCCCCGCGGACCCGCGAGATTCGCGCATCCGGCATCAACCATCCAGGGAAGGAATAGTGATGAGCGAAAACCTGGCAGATGCTTTCCTCAACGGTAAGTCGTTGAAGAACGCCCCCGGCCCCTATTTTGGTGAGTACGGCGGGCGGTGGATGCCCGAGTCGCTGATTGCCGCCATGGATGAGCTGGAAACCACCTTTAACGAGGCGAAGAACGATCCCGAGTTCCTGGCCGAGTTCAAGCGCCTTTCTGCTGAGTACTCGAACCGTCCGTCGCTGCTGACCGAGGTTCCGAAGTTCTCGGAGCACGCCGGTGCCCGCGTCTTCCTCAAGCGCGAGGACCTGAACCACACCGGTAGCCACAAGATCAACAACGTGCTGGGCCAGGCTCTGCTGGCCAAGCGCATGGGTAAGACCCGCCTGATTGCTGAGACCGGTGCCGGCCAGCACGGCGTGGCCACCGCGACCGCCGCAGCCCTGTTCGGCATGGAGTGCGTGGTGTACATGGGTGAGGAAGACACCGAGCGCCAGGCCCTGAACGTTGCCCGCATGCAGCTGCTGGGCGCGAAGGTGATTGCGGTGCAGAACGGCTCCCGCACCCTGAAGGACGCCATTAACGAGGCGCTGCGCGATTGGGTTGCGAACGTCGAGAACACCCACTACCTGCTGGGTACCGCCGCCGGTGCGCACCCGTTCCCGGCGATGGTGCGTTTCTTCCACGACGCCATCGGCACGGAGGCGCGCGAGCAGATTCAGCAGCTAACCGGTCGCCTGCCCGACGGCCTGGCCGCCTGCGTGGGCGGCGGTTCGAACGCGATTGGCCTGTTCCACGCGTTCCTGGACGACCCTTCGGTCGAGATTTACGGCTTTGAGGCCGGCGGCGACGGCGTGGAGACCGGCCGTCACGCGGCGACCATCACCCTGGGCCGCCCGGGCATGCTGCACGGCGCGATGACCTACCTGATGCAGGACGAGGACGGCCAGACCATCGAGTCCCACTCGATTTCGGCTGGCCTGGACTACCCGGGTGTGGGCCCGGAGCACTCGTACCTCTCCGATATTGGCCGCGTGACCTACGAGCCGGTGACTGACACCGAGGCCATGGATGCGCTGAGCCTGCTCTGCCGCACCGAGGGCATCATCCCGGCGATTGAGTCTTCGCACGCCCTGGCCGGCGCACTGCGCGTGTGCCAGCGCTGGGCCGCCGAGGACCCGGAGGCCGCCCGCGAGAAGACCATGATTGTGTGCCTGTCGGGCCGCGGCGATAAGGACATGGAGACCGCTCAGAAGTGGTTCGGCCTGGGTAAGGCCATCCCGTCCTCGACCCTGATGACCGGTAACAAGGAGGCCGCCGCCTCCGTTGAAAAGAACGCCCAGACCGAGAGCGAGGCTAAGTAATGAGCTACCAGGACTTCATTCCCCACGCCGCCCCCTACGAGGTGGTGGACGGTACCTTCCCTCCCGCTAACTCCGATTCGCCCCTGGCCACTCGTCTCGCGCAGTGCGAGGCCGAGGGCCGTGCGGCCCTGATTGGCTACCTGCCGGTGGGTTTCCCCACCCTGGAGGAGTCCATTGACGCGGCGATTGCCCTGGGCAACAACGGCGCCGACATCATCGAGCTGGGCGTTCCCTACTCCGACCCGGTGATGGACGGTCCGGTGATTCAGAAGGCGACCGGCCAGGCCCTGGAGAACGGCTTCAAGCTTTCCCAGCTCTTTGAGGCGGTCCGCCGCATTACCGAGGCCACCGACGCGGTGGTCGTGGTGATGACCTATTGGAACCCGGTTCTGGCGTACGGCGTGAAGAATTTTGCGCGTAACCTGGCGGCCGCCGGTGGCGCGGGCATGATTACCCCCGACCTGGTGCCCGATGAGGCGTCGGCATGGTTTGAGGCGTCGAACGAGTACGGTCTGGATCGTATTTTCCTGGCCGCACTGTCCTCCTCGCCGGAGCGTCTGGCAACCGTGGCGAAGGCCTCGAGCGGCTTCGTGTACGCGGTGTCGGTCATGGGTGTGACCGGTGCCCGCGCCTCCGTGTCGGAGGCGGCCCGCACCCTGGTGGCGGATATCAAGGCCGCCGGCGCGAAGCGCGCGTGTGTGGGCCTGGGCGTTTCGACCCGCGCTCACGTGGAGGAGATTGGCGCCTACGCGGACGGTGTGATCGTCGGTACCGCGCTGGTGAAGGCCCTGGCCTCCGGCGGCGTGGATGCGGTAGCCCGCCTGACCCGCGAGCTGGCGGGGCGTGAGGCTTAATGTCGGCCCTGCTTTCGGCGGTGGCCCTGCCGGCGCTGTCGATTCCTTCCCCGAGCGTCTCGTACCTGCAGCTGGGCCCGTTTCGTGTGCATTTCTACGCTCTGTGCATTCTGACCGGTATGGCGGTGTGCCTGTGGCTGGGCGCCCGCCGCTGGAAGGCGATGGGCGGCACAGGCGAACGCGTCTTTGACGTGGCGATGTGGGCCATCCCGGCCGGCATCGTGGGTGCCCGCGCCTACCACGTGCTGATTACCGACCCGGGCAGCTACTTCGGCCCGCATGTCGCCGATCCGTGGGCCTTTCTGAAGATTTGGGAGGGCGGCATCGGCATCATGGGTGCCGTGTCGGTGGGCGCGCTGGGCGCCTGGTACGGTTGCCGCCGCTACGGCATGAACTTCGCGTCCTTCGCGGATGCGGTGGCCCCCGGCATCCTGCTGGCCCAGGCCTTTGGCCGTTGGGGCAACTGGTTCAACCAGGAGCTGTTCGGCAAGCCGACGACCCTGCCGTGGGGTCTGGAGATTAGCACCTCGAGCGGTAATTTCCCCTCGCAGTATCCGGCGGGCACGCTGTTCCACCCGACGTTCCTGTACGAGTCGCTGTGGAACCTGTTGGGCGTGGCGTTGTTGCTGTGGCTGAGCCGTAAGGGCGTGCTGAAGCTGGGTCAGACCCTGTGGCTGTACGTGTTCTACTACGGCGTGGGTCGCCTCTTCATCGAGATGTTCCTGCGCATCGACACTTCGGAGATGCTCTGGGGCGTACGTATTCACGTGTGGACGGCCCTGCTGCTGGTGCTACTGGGTGCCGCGGGCTTTGTGGTGGCCGGTCGTCGCGCGGCGGCGAAGGCCGCCGCGGGTGTTGAGCCCGGCCCCGTGGAGGTTGCTCCGAAGCGTTCTGAGAAGAAGGCCGATGATGCCGAGGACTCTGCGAGCGCCGAAGACTCCGACGATTCCGAGGGGAAGTCGGAGGCCGCCGAAAAGGCCGAAAAGGCCGGGAAGTCGGAGGACACCGCGTCCAGCTGATGCTCTCGGTAACCGATAATTCATGCTGAAAACCGCCGGATGGGGGAGCACCCCGTCCGGCGGTTTTCTGTCTTTCAGTTCCCGTGCCTGACCCCGTTTTGGGCCCCGTGCCGGCGTTCTGCTCTCGTGGAGTTCCCAACTCTGCTTCCACACCGCAGAGGGTTTTCGGCGACTTGTGAAAATAGGGGCCTGAGAAGGCATAATAGAGGAACCACGGTAATACGTGCTCGTGTGGGGGCATAGCCTCTGGGAATCGCCCCCTCCGCGCGGCACGCACCGCGCTCAGAATCATTCGCTCAACTACAGGACACATATCGTGAGCTCTTCTTCCGGCGGTTCTTCACGCCCGATTTCTCCCTCCTCCCGTTCGGGCCTGACCCGTCGTCGTCTCGTGGCCGGTGCGGCCTGGGCTGCCCCCGCCGTCGCGGCTTCGACCCTGGTTCCCGCTTTTGCCGCCTCCCCCGAGGAAGGCGAATGTACCGGCCCCTACGAGGATTCCACCCTGATTACCGCCGGTGACGGCGTGAAGAAGGTTGCCGTTCTGACCGTGCCCGCGGGTGCCCGACGCATGCGTTTCACCGTGATTGGCGGCGCCGGCGGCACGAACTACGCCGTTGCGGACGCCGGTTCGGGCGCCCTGGTAGAGGGATCCATGCCGGTGCGCGGCGGCCAGGTGATTACCCTGACGGCCGGTTCGGGCGGCATCGGTAACGGTGAGCTGACCCCGGCCGAGGGCGGTGACGGCTACGGCGTGGGCGGCTCCTCGAAGGCTTCCTCCCCGGTCCCTGCGGATGTGGTCGCCGCGATTGAGAGCCTGACCGGCCGCACCGGTGGTGTGATGGGACATGGCGGCATGAACGCCGTGCTTTATTCCTCCTCGGGCGGCGGTTCTTCCGCGATTGAGGTGGACGGCGTGCCGATGATTGTCGCCGGCGGTGGCGGCGGCGCGGGAACTCTGGCCACGTACGCGACGGATCTGCCGAGCCCCGCGAAGCCGGGTGCGCTGCAGGCGACGGCTTACTACTCCCTGGATAGCTCCGGTCGCCGCCACCAGTTCAGCACCGGCGGAGGCGCCGGTTCCAGCGACGGTGACGGTTCCCCGGGTTTCGTGGGTTTCACCTCGTACACGGCGCAGTCGGTGCCGCTGCTGAAGGTGAACCCCGGTTCGGGCGCTATGAACGGCATGGGCGGTGGCGGCGGTGAGAAGCTGGATCCGCCGACTTCCGACGGTTCCGTGATCGGCTTCTCGAGCACCTCCACGCAGAAGCTGGTGAGTAGCGCGGCGGCGGGCGAGACCGGCCCGAGCGGCTTCCGCGCGAAGGGCGCGGACGGCGTGGTCAGCTATTCGTACCAGTGGGACCAGACCCCCGCGGGCACCGACGCGTCCCCCTCGAATGCGGGCGCGATGTTTAACGGCTACCAGTCGGTGGTATCCGGAGGCGGCGGTGCCGGGTACGGCGGCGGCGGTTCGGGTGCGGCGCTGAGCGTCTCGGCCCGCGTGGTTTCGCAGAAGTGGAATAACGATCCGGCGCGTTCCCGCTACGCGGTGGGTACGGTGCAGCTGGCCGGCGGTGGTGCAGGCGGTGGAACCTACATGGATACGACCGCGTACGTGAGTGACCTGGGCTGGGCCATGAACGCCCCGAGCGCCTCGGGCGAGCGCGGTGCCGGTTCGGTCGAGGTTGCTTTCTGCTTCTAAGATGCCGCTAGGAACCGTATAGGTGCGGGTTGAACCCTACCTTTAGGGTACTGTGCGCACCAAACTTAATATTTAAATTTTTTCTGAGTGCCTCCCAGACCGCTGGTTTGGGAGGCATTCTCATCTTCTGTGTTGCTTTGTCATAGCGTCATTTCAACCTTTGGCGGTTTAGCGCATTAGTCGGAATGGACCTTATCGAAAACTTATCAACATTGGTTTGCAGATTCCTAAACATCCCCTTCGTCATATTTGGGAAGGGTCCTTCCGATTGGCGGCTCGTCATTTTACGGTGGAAGTGTCAAGAATACACGCACCTGCGCCGCTGGTATACGGTCCGTGTGCGGTCAACGATGACTAAGGAGTTTAGGTTATGTGCAAGGAAACCATGAAGGCTGTTGTTGTTCCCGAGAAGGTTGATGGCTCGGTTGAGGTTCGTGAGGTTCCCGTCCCGGCCGTGGGTCACGGCCAGGCGCTCGTGAAGATTGAGTATTCGGGCGTGTGCCACACCGACCTTCACGTGGCTTCGGGTGACTTCGGTGAGGTGCCCGGCCGCATCCTCGGTCACGAGGGTATCGGCGTGGTCGTTGAGGTTGGCGAGGGCGTCGAGTCCCTGAAGGTGGGCGACCGCGTGTCGGTGGCCTGGTTCTTTGAGGGCTGCGGCCACTGCGAGTACTGCACCTCGGGCCGCGAGACCCTGTGCCGTTCGGTCAAGAACGCCGGCTACACCGTCGACGGCGGCATGAGCGAGTACACCCTGGTGCCCGCCGACTACGCGGTCAAGGTGCCCGAAGGCCTGGACCCGGCGCAGGCCAGCTCGATTACCTGCGCGGGTGTGACCACCTACAAGGCCATTAAGGAATCGCTGGTTCGCCCGGACCAGTGGCTGGTCGCCTACGGTGCTGGCGGTCTGGGTAACCTTGCCGTTCAGTACGCTAAGAAGGTCTTCGGTGCCAAGGTTATCGCCGTTGATATCAACGACGACAAGCTGGCCCTGGCCCGCGAGACCGGTGCCGACTACGTGATCAACGGCCGCGAGGTGCAGGACGTTCCGGCCCGAATTCGTGAGCTGACCGACGGTGGCGCCCACGCCGCCGTGGTGACCGCAGTGTCGAAGGTCGCCTTCAACCAGGCAGTGGAGTCGGTGCGCGCGGGTGGTTCCGTGGTGGCCGTTGGTCTGCCCTCGGAGATGATGGAGCTGTCCATTGTGAAGATTATTCTGGACGGCATCCGCGTGGTGGGCTCGCTCGTGGGTACCCGTCAGGATTTGGCGGAGGCCTTCCAGTTTGGTGCCGACGGCATCGTGGTTCCCGTCGTGAAGCTGCGCCCCGTGGACGAGGCACCGGAGGTCTTCAAGGAGATGGCCGCCGGCACGATTACCGGCCGCATGGTGCTGGATTTCGCAAGCCTCTAGGAGGTGCGAGCCCGGTGCGTGCGGCGTGAGCCGCGGCTGATCGGGCGATGAAGCGTCTAGGGCGCATCCCGTGTAGCGGGGGAGTAGGGGTACTTTCTCGCGGTGCATACGGCACGGGGTGCGCCCTAGTGTGCGTTGCGCTCCGGGGCTTTCCGCAGCCTGTGGCAAGGGTTTCAGCAAGAGAGATTTCTGGATGGAAAAGCTCGGCGTTACCGCTGAGAGTGCGAAACACCTAAACGTAATATATTCATAAAATTATTTTGAAATAATCGAGGATTATCTCAAAAACTTCAGCAAATCACCCGAAAAATATGCACTATTAGACATCCAAGGGATTCAAAATATATTTTTATCAGGTAAACTTTCAATCAACGGTTGAGACGTAATATTTTCCGAAATGATGGGCGGAAAGCCCTCCTTCGACCTATCCTTGAATGAAGGGACACGGCGTGTGAAGGAACCGCCCTCCTAGATATCGGTTCCTTCCCCGGAACGCCGCATCCCGGGTGAATTTCAGCATCTTCGTACCGTGCCGTCATTCGCCATGAGTCCTACTTCCGGTCAGGCTGCCCCTCTAGACACCTCCTGGGACTAGGCCTCACAGCGGTTAGTGTGGGCCCCACGGACGTAGTCAAGGGGGATTGCGTTCGCCACACTAATCCAGGGCCCGCCTCGCGAGATGACTCAACTACCTTCTCGGGTACGACATAAACTTACCTGCCGGCACGGGTAACATGACCGGGTTTCTCTACTCACTCGGTAACCCACCCCGCTCGCGGCAGTGTGTAACCCTTCTGCCCACACTCGGCAGAGGCTTAGCATCCTCGGAGCGGAAACGGCGAGGGGCACCTTCTGTGGCAGAAGGTGCCCCTCGTTCTCTATGTCCGTGATGTTTGCTAGGGCGTAGGCCTAGTAGATGCCGCGCTGAGCGGTCCAGCGGATTGTGCCGCGCTCAAAATCCATGTAGTACACCCCGTTCGCGTAGGACTCGTTGCCGCGAGCCGCACCGTAACGAGCCGTGTTGCGAGTCCAGTGGTTGTAGATCGCGCCGTTACCGTTGGTCTCGTAGGCGCCGTACGCATCCGACCAGAGCAGCATCTTGCCGGAGGCGAAGCGCACCTGCGCGCCCGTGGAGTTAGCGGTCTCGTCGGTCGCCGGGGCGCCCCAGGCATTGCGGTGCTCCAGGAAACGGTAGTAGAACGCGCCGCCGGTACGCAGAAGGTGGGTGCCGGTCTTCGCGCTCCACACGAAGGTGCGACGGCCGGAGAACTCCTGCTTGGCGATGCCGCCGCCCAGGTTCTCCTCATCCGTGGTGGGGGCACCCTGGGCACCGGAATTGCGCCAGGCCCAATAGATGCCGCCGCGCTCGTTGAGCGTATGGGTTCCGGCGCTCTCGGTCCAGTAGGCGCCCTCCCCGTTGGCGAAAGAGACCGCCACGGTCTGGAAGCGTCCCCCCTCATCGGTGGTCAGGCCGCGGTAGCGGGCCACGTTAGAGCGGAACTTGTGATCGAGGCCGCCGTCGGTCACCACCCAGTGGGCCCCGTTCGCGTTCGTCCAGTAGATGGTCTTGCGGTTGCTGAACTTCTGGGCGTACACGCCGTAGCCCAGGCTATACTCGCCGCCGACCGGGTTGCCGTAGAAGCTTCGGTTACGGTTCCAGGCCACGCCAATGCCGGTGCGAATATCAATCGAACCGGTCGGGGTGACGACCACGTTCGGGTTCTGGGTCGGCTGGTTGTCCTTGGCCCAGTTGCGGTGTGCAGCCTTCGGGTTCTTCGCCAGGACCTTCAGGTCCTCGACGCTGCCGGGGAAGAAGTTAGAGTCACCCACGAACGGGCCCGAGTCGGTGAACTGCCAGATGTCGTAACCGTTCCAGCCGGCGGGAATACGACCCACGACCGTGGAGTAGCTGGCCAGGTGCAGCGGCAGGGAGCCGAACTCCTGCGAGCCCACGCACTGGGACCACCAGGAGGTTGCGGTGTACACCATGGGCGCGCGACCGGTCAGCGCGCGGTAGGTGTCCACGAAGTCGCGGATCCAGGCGGTCAGCTGCGCCGCGGTCATGTTGTAGCAGGTGTTGCCGTAGGCGGGGTAGGGGTTGAACTCGATGTCCAGTAGACCCGGGAGGGTCTTGCTGTCGTCGGTCCAGCCGCCGCCGTTCTGCACGAAGTAGCGGGCCTGATCGGCACCGGAGGAAGTGCGGGGGTTGGCGAAGTGGTAGGCGCCGTGCACCATGCCGACGGAGGCCGAGCCGCTGTATTGCTGACCGAAGTAGGGGTTGGTGTAGTACGCGCCCTCGGTGGCCTTCACGTAGGCGAATCGGGAACCGGCCGCCCAGGCGCTTGCCCAGTCCACGTTCTGCTGGTGCGAGGAGACGTCCATGCCGAGGGTGCCACCGCTGGGGGTCCAGGCGGAGCGGCCCGGGGCCAGCGCCTGTGCTGAAGAGCTACCCGCGGCGAGCCCACTCAGGGTTGCCATGGGGGCGGAGGTTGCGCCGGTGCGGGCATTAGCGGTGCCCATGCGTTCGCGCTCGCCGGCACCCATGGCGGGGTTGTCGCGTTCAACCTGTGCGGGGTCCGGGGCGGGTGCGTAGGTGAGGTTCTCGTACGAGGTGTTCGCATCGACGGGCTGTGCGCTGGCGGTAGCCGCGGGGCTTGCGGAAGCCTCGGGGGCCGCGAAGGCCGCCGGAACTGCGGTCAGAGAGGACGCCAGGAGTGAGAGGGCACCGGCCGATGCCATGAGGGAGCGGGCTGCCGCGGGGCGCCCGGCAGTCTGGAATATCTTCATATTTATGCCTGTGTTTGAGTTGACTGTGAATGGTGTGGTTCCGGCGCACGGTAGAACAGCATGACACGGAACGAACGAATCGTTCTGTAGTGGGCGTTCGGGTACGGTCGCCGGTGATGTGAGTGAAATGGCGGCCGCGTTCGGGCGCGACAATCCGTTGAAGGCACAGTGGTCCCTCGTGGATTCGTGGTTGGATTCTGCCACCGGAAGAAGATGCGCCACCGCGGGGTGGCTGGCCGGTGATGGGGTGGCAGGCGCCGACGGGCACAGCTAAAAGGGTACGGTACGCGCGCCGCGAAACGCAATGTTTCCGAGGGGTTTTGGACGGTTATTTTTTCGTCCGTGCGCATTTTTCGGCGTCGTGCGGAGGAGGGGGTACCTCGGGCCGGTGGAGAGGGCATGAAAGAAGGGGTGGGCCGCACACACAAAGACCCACCCCTCGGTTTCCGGGTACTGTTTTTGGCGCGGCCTCGCACCGGTACCCGGAGTTTCATGGTCGATGCAGGAGAGATGAAGTCATCGACCACTCTATGGTGCCAATCGGCACGTTTTGAATCGCGTATCCCTCACCCGAACGCATCCGTCTCAACCGTTGAACGGGATACCCGGTGCGTTCGAGCGGGGTACACACGAAAGCTAAGCGATTCCTCAGAACGGCTACGTTAGCGCAATCCTAGAGGAACTTGGCAATGTCCTCGACCAGAGGCTTGAGGCTCTCGCGGTCGATATACTCTGCCTTACCGGTCTTGTAGCATTCGAGCATCTGCTTGATGCCCTCGTTGGGGTTCGGGTTCGCCATGAGCCATGCGCGGACCGGGCCCTTCAGGGCGGTCTTGTGAGCCAGCGAAATCTTATCGAAGTCGATGCCGCCACGCAGGTGGTAAACGGGACGACCCTCGGTCAGCTCGGGGGTGTAGCTCTTGGCTACGGCCTTGTCCAGCAGCTTCTTCGAGTACTCGCCGGTGAAGGACACGGTGAAGAACGCGGTGCGGTTCTTCTTCGGGGCGATAACCGGCAAAATCTTCTTGCGAAGGGCCGGGGCACCGTTGAGGAATCCACCGTAGTCGCTACCGGCAATCACGAAGGCATCGAATGCCTCTGCCTGCTCGGGGGTGACCTTGGAGGCGGGGACAGTCTCAACTTCAGGGGCCTGCGGGAGTGCACGCAGATCTTCTGCCAGCCAGGTGGCGTACTGCTCGGTGTAGCCGTAGGTGGAGCCGAAGATAATCAGCACGCGAGTAGTCATCTGTGAACCTTCCAGATATATTTCGCATTTCAAATACTAATTATTGCTTCCAATATATGCTAGGCGCGCGAAAATGTGAAATCGCCTAGCCTTGGAAGCCTCATATATTTTCTCATAGGTCCTCACAAGAAGGGACCCTGAGCTCACAAACACGCCCGAAGGTTAATGGGCGTGACCAATTGTTACATTGCTTATCTTCTCTTGGTGGGGAGTGCCTCAAATGCCGTATACCGCGACTTTGCGCGGAAGGGATGCCGGGGGTGTGCGGGAGAAGATTTTGGGGTGCGAGGTGAAACACTAATTCCCCGTCAGAAAGACCGAAATAGGCATACCCAAGAGGCTGTAAAACCCCTATAATTGAGAAAGAATCCTACGCCTTCGGCATGTTCCATTTTGTTGGAAAGCGTGGGAATGAGTGGGAAATCAGTAGTGACCTTCCCCGAAAAACCGGCGTTTCCCCTCATGGGGTGCGCGAAACAACACACAAAGGTTAGGTACATGAGGCGCGCAAAAATCGTTGCAACCATCGGTCCGGCAATCGAATCTCCCGAGAAGATCTCCGAGGCAATCAAGGCTGGCCTGAACGTCGCCCGTCTGAACATGAGCCACGGTGACCACGCCGAGCATCAGGCACGCTACAACACCATCCGCGAAGAGTCCGCAAAGCTCGGTAAGGACGTTGCTATCCTTGCCGACCTGCAGGGCCCCAAGATTCGCCTCGAGCGCTTCGCAAACGGTAAGGAATACCTTGAGCCCGGCGCCGATTTCACCATTACCTCCGAAGACGTTGAGGGTACCGCAGAAATTTGCGGCACCACTTACAAGGGTCTGCCTGGCGACGTAAAGCTCGGCGACAAGCTCCTGCTCGACGACGGCAAGATTCGCCTCGAGGCTATCGAGGTGACCCCCACCCGCGTGCGCACCCGCGTCATCGTGGGCGGCCCCATCTCCAACAACAAGGGCATCAACCTGCCCGGCGCTGCGGTCTCTCTGCCCGCACTGACCGAGAAGGACGCCAACGACCTGCGCTTCGCCCTGAAGATGGGTGCGGACATCATTGCACTCTCCTTCGTCCGTACCGGTGCAGACGTTGAGCCCGTCCACAAGATCATGGAGGAAGAGGGTATCCGCGTACCCGTCATCGCCAAGATCGAGAAGCCCCAGGCAGTGGACAACCTGCAGGACATCATCGATAAGTTCGACGGCATCATGGTTGCTCGTGGTGACCTCGGTGTTGAGCTGCCCTTCTCCGAGGTTCCCCTCGTCCAGAAGAAGGCTATCGACATGGCACGCCGCTGGGCAAAGCCCGTTATCGTGGCAACCCAGGTGCTCGAGTCCATGACCGACAACCCCGTCCCCACCCGTGCAGAGGTTTCTGACTGCGCTAACGCAATCCTCGACGGTGCAGACGCCGTGATGCTCTCCGGTGAG
Organism: Rothia sp. SCPM-O-B-18226 (M350); assembly: GCF_058213595.1. Taxonomy (NCBI): domain Bacteria; kingdom Bacillati; phylum Actinomycetota; class Actinomycetes; order Micrococcales; family Micrococcaceae; genus Rothia; species Rothia sp. SCPM-O-B-18226 (M350). The sequence continues at coordinate 922,868 of NZ_JBYQJS010000001.1, forward strand.
ACCTCGGTCGGTAAGTACCCGATCCTGACCCTGCAGGCTATGGCCGAGATCGTCAAGGATACCGAAAAGGGCGGCCTGTACCGTGTGCCCGAACTGGACCGCAAGCCCCGCACCCGCGGCGGCGCAATCACCCGTGCTGCAGTGAACATCGCCGATCAGCTGGATGCAAAGCTCATCGTGACCTTCACCCAGTCCGGTGACTCCGCACGTCGTCTGGCACGTCTGCGTCCCGAAACCCCCGTGGTTGCATTCACCACCAGCTCGAAGGTTCGTTCCTTCCTGTCCATGCTGTGGGGTGTTGAAGCTGAGCAGGTTGAGATGATTACTGATCAGGAAGCTATCTTTACCTTCGTGGACGAGTACCTGCTCAAGAACGGCCTGGCAGAAGCCGGCGACCTGGTCGTCGTGGCTGCCGGTGCTCCCGCGGGTCGCGCCGGTACCACCAACATGGTTCAGGTACACCGCGTTTCCGGTGCAGACGGTGAGCGCGAAACTCTGCGTCCTTACGAGGAGAACGAGGTCAAGCGCTAAGCCGCTGACTATTCTTTCCGATGCGTAGCTGAGGGTAATCCTCAGCCTGTACACTCGGTGCATAGAAACCGCCGCCCGGTCGTGAATTGTCACGGCTGGGCGGCGGTTTTGTTATGGGGATTAGGTAGCTTGCGCGGCAACGCTGGGATGCGCGGGTATAGAAAAAGCGGCGGGAAAGCTTCAAACTTTCCCGCCGCTTTTGCGTTGGTGCCCGAGGTGGGACTCGAACCCACACTCCGAAGAACCTGATTTTGAGTCAGGCGCGTCTGCCAATTCCGCCACTCGGGCGCATCGCACGCGGAGCGCGACACTTCTAAGATTCTAACCCAGGCGGTCTAGAAAATCTAATCATTAGCGGGGTGCGGAGGGAGTGGAAAAGAGCAGCCCCGACCTCATTGCGGGCAGTCCCGAGCGCCGGGTGAACGTCTGGCAACCCGCACGCCGAAGACGGATTCGGATGCGCTCGCCGGCGGCCCTTTGCTGAGCTCGCGGTGAACCCCGCGCGTTATCCACAGGCATAAGCGGGGGAGAAAGCGCGCATCCTGTATCCTTAAGGACTGACTAACCATCCCCGCACGCCCCCGCGGTGGGGCCACCTCAACGTTAAGAAAGTGATCACGGATCGTGTTCAATTCTCTCTCCGACCGCTTGACGGCAACCTTTAAGAACCTGCGCGGCAAGGGCCGCCTCTCCGAGGCAGACATTGATGCAACCGTCCGCGAAATCCGTCGCGCCCTGCTCGACGCCGACGTCGCGGTGCCCGTGGTCCGCGAGTTCGTCGCCCATGTGAAGGAACGCGCCCTCGGCGCGGAAGTTTCCGAGGCGCTCAACCCCTCCCAGCAGATCGTCAAGATCGTGAACGACGAGCTGGTGAGCATCCTGGGCGGCTCTACCCGCCGCATCAATATGGCCAAGAGCGGCCCGACCATCATCATGCTCGCGGGTCTGCAGGGTGCCGGTAAGACCACCCTGGCCGGCAAGCTGGCCTATTGGCTCAAGGGCCAGGGTCACACCCCGATGCTGATTGCCTCCGACCTGCAGCGCCCCAACGCGGTGACCCAGCTGAAGGTCGTCGGCGAGCGCGCGGGCGTGCCCGTCTACGCGCCGCACCCCGGTGTGACCAGCGAGTTTGACGTGCCCACCGGCGACCCCGTGCAGGTGGCGCGTGACGGTGTGGCCGAGGCTCGCGCCAAGCTGCACGACGTGGTGATTGTCGATACCGCGGGTCGTCTGGGTGTTGACGCCGAGCTCATGCAGCAGGCACGCAATATCCGCGACGCCATTGAGCCGAACGAAGTTCTGTTCGTCATCGACGCGATGATCGGTCAGGACGCCGTGAACACCGCCAACGCCTTCAACGAGGGCGTGGACTTCACCGGTGTTGTCCTGTCCAAGCTGGATGGCGACGCCCGCGGTGGTGCGGCCCTGTCGGTGGCTTCGGTGACCGGCAAGCCGATTATGTTCGCCTCCACCGGTGAGAACGTGACCGACTTTGAGCAGTTCCACCCGGACCGTATGGCAAGCCGCATCCTGGATATGGGTGACATCCTGACCCTGATCGAGCAGGCCGAGGCTCAGTGGGATAAGGCCGAAGCCGACCGCATGGCGAAGAAGTTCATCGACCAGGAAGACTTCACCTTCGAGGACTTCCTGGCTCAGATGCAGCAGATTCGTAAGCTCGGCTCCATGAAGAAGCTGCTCATGATGATGCCCGGTGCGGCTCAGATGCGTCAGCAGCTCGAGGCCTTTGACGAGCGCGAGATTGACCGTGTGGAGGCGATTGTTCGCTCCATGACCCCGCACGAGCGCGTGGCTCCGCGCATCATTAACGGTTCCCGCCGTGCCCGTATCGCTAAGGGTGCGGGCGTGACCGTGTCCGAGGTGAACCAGCTGATGGAGCGCTTCGCCCAGGCTCAGAAGATGATGAAGAAGCTCGCTTCGGGCAAGATGCCCGGCATGCCCGGCGGTATGCAGATGCCCGGTATGGCTGCTGCGGCGGGTGGTGCTCGCAAGAACGCGAAGAACAACAAGAAGAAGAAGGCCCGCTCCGGCAACCCGCAGAAGCGTGCGGCCCAGGAGGCGGCAGCAGCTAAGGCGCAGCAGGCACGCGCCGGCGCTGCCTTCGGTCAGCAGGCTCAGAACCAGGAAATGGATCTGTCCAGCATGAACCTGCCGAAGGGCTTTGAGAAGTTCCTGCAGTAGTAGCAGACGCAACCCCGCAAGGGGCGGTACGGGTGCGCATCGACTTTACGGTGCGCACCCGTACCGGTATGGCGCCCGATGAGGGGGCCGAAGGGAGGGACAATGACTCAGAACGAGCAGAACGGGGAGCGCGAGAACCCGCGTACCGGCGAGACTCAGCACGATGAGACCCAGTACGGCGAGATTCAGCCTGACAAAGCCCAGCACGGCGAGGTGCGAGGACTGTCTGGCGGAGGCTCCCTGCCCGAAAGCGTCCCGGCTCGTGATACCGCGGGGGAGGTCGCCTCGGACGAGACGGAGTCGGAACTCGGAGCGGTGCTCGAGCCCTCGTTTGACGGCCACGACGAACAGCTGCCCGGGCTCCCCGGATACGTTCCTCTCTGGGTGCGTCTTGCCCTGGACTACGGTGAGAACTCCGCCGACGTCACCGGCGATCTCGTTTACTCCAGCGAGAGCGACGAACCGGCCGTCGACGACGTGACCGCTACCCTGCTGCGGCTTATCCGCGAGGCACGCAGCATGCGGGGAACCGACCGGGACTCCGCGGCGGACTCCTGGCAGGACCGCAGCCGGGTGGACCGCATCGCCGCCGACCTGGAGAGCGAGGAGTGGACCGTCGACAAGCTCTCGGGCCTGTGGGATAGCGCCCCCGCGCCCTCCGACCCGGACGAATCCGTGAGCCCTGAACGCTCGGGCGAGGGCGGCGAAACCGAACCGCGGGGCGAGGAGCCTAGTGACCGGAACCTTGAGCTGGAGGAAAAGATTCAGCGCCGCCGCATCATGGCGCGCTCCACCACTGATGAGGAGCTGATTGCCGCCCTCATCGAGGCCACGGCCGGCGACTTCGAGCTCATCGCCTACGAGCTGGGTGAGACGCAGGTGCAGCTCCACGTGCTTTGCGCGGTGGACTCCGAGGGGTACCTGAACGTTCTGGAGGTGGCAGACGGCACGCTGAGCCTGGGCGCCCCCATCGAGGATTACGTGGCCCAGCTGGTTGAGAAGCTCCCTGTCACCGGTGCCGCTATGGAGGGCGAGGCGACCGAATGGGAGGCGCTGCCCGGCACCGTGCAGGAGCTGGAGTTCTACGTGGACGGCGACGCCGCCATGCTCGTCGACCTGCCCATCGACATGATTACGGGCCTTCTCCTGGCCTACCTTCCGGCCGGTACTCGGCAGGTGGTGGCCGCCCCGGCGGGGGAGTGGACCCTCATCTCGGCCGACCCGGTGGACCTTATGGCCCTGCTGGGGCTGCTGAGCTGCAACGCCCTGATCGTTGAGGGTAACGTGAACCAGCAGCACCTGGTGGTCTGCGAAGAACCCGCCCTCGAGCCCTACTCCGATGACGAGTGGTACCTGGAGGCTTTCGGCGAGCTTCGCGAGAGCATCGTGGAGGAGTTCCGCTGGCAGCGCGTGCCCAAGCGCCTGAACCGCGCCTTCAGCGTGGAGGAGCTGGCCCGTTACGACGGCCTGCTGGAGGATTTGCTCGCGGGTCTTCCCGGAACGGCTCCGGAGCTTGCCGGCTCGAAAATTTTTGGTTCCGATGAGGAAGAGCTTGCGCAGAGCATCGCCAATGTGATGGCGATGTTCGGTGTTGAGGCTGAGTCTACGACCGGCCGCCGCCTGAACGCGTACCTTCGCGATACGAGCAACACCCTGGCGCTGGAATCGGTCCTGCAGCTTCTGGGCGTGCCCACCGAGCTGGCGCTGGTGCCGACCGCCGGCTTTGACGTGGCCTCGATTAGCACGGCCCGTATCTTCGGCTCCGAGGATGAGGAGCTCGCACAGCCCGCCGGTTCTGCTGAATCAGCTGATGCGGCTGAAGCTACTGATGAGGCGCAGGCATCTGAAGCTGTGGACGTTACCTTCCCGCTGGAAGACTCCGTTGCCGAGGCTACCTTCTCCGAGAACACTATCTCTGGGAGCCCTGTCTCTGAGGACACTGCCGCGGAGGATGATTCCTTCGAGGACGACGAGGAGATTGAGCCCTACCCGGGCGGCTACACCTCGCCTCTGGAGCGTAGCTATCAGCTGGTGGCGACCGGTCGCCGCGTGACCCTCGCCGAGTGGATGGACGCCATCAATAACGGGCACATTCCCTACGAGTACACCCATATGGGTTCGCCGGAGGGATCGGCCCCGGACTCTTTCGTGGAGGCTGAAGAAGGATGCTTGTCCCTCGACAGCGCCCTGCGCGAGGCCGACCCCGTGTCGCACGAGGAGCCGCACGAAGCATCGGTAATCCAGCGGGCTTCCGAGGGTTCCGCCGCGCTCGCGAATGATGCCGCGGCGTGCGATGAGCCTGCGCCGAGCACCCCCCAAGACCCGGCACCTGCGCCCGTGACTGCGCCGCAGGGCCCTTTCGTACAGGGATCTGCTCCGCGTTCGCGCCGCAAGCGCCTGACCCCGGAGCAGATTCGCGCGAAGACCCGCCGCGTGGGGCTTGCCCTGGGTGCGGACGTTACCGCTCAGAGCGCTATCGCCATGACCCTGGCGGCCGTGGCGCGCCGCCGCCGCGCTCAGGGTAGGGCGAGCCGCAAGTTCTCGGTAGCTGCGGCACTCTTTGCCCTGAACGCCACGGTTGAATCCGCGCTGATTCCGGCCGTCGTGCGTTCCTTCGAACGTACCCAGCTGGAGAAGCACGGCCACGAGGGTCGCCCCGCCGCGACCCCCGCGGAGGTCGTGCATCCTGGTGAGAGCGGGCGGGAACACCACCCCGCCAAGCGCACCCTGATTGACGAGCTGCGCGAGGGCAACTACCGTACCGCGGAAGAACCCGGGGAAGAATCGAACCCGAACCCGAGCCTGCGCGAGCGAGTCCGGAACATGGTGCGTCGCGTGCGCGCGCCGAAAGAACGTTAAGGAGAACTACGATGAGGGATACCTACCTGAGCGATGAAGAGCTGAAGGCTTTTATCGCGACCCTGCCCACGCGCCGCCTGGCGGCTGGTGCTCTGATCCGCAACGAGCGTGGCGAGATGCTGCTGGTCAAGCCGAACTATAAGGACGGCTGGATTCTGCCCGGCGGCACCGTGGAGGCTGGCGAGGCCCCCAAGCCCGGATGCGAGCGCGAAATCGTGGAGGAGCTGGGCCTGGACCTGAAGCTGGGCCGCGTGCTGCTGATTTTCCACGGCCTGGCCCTGGGCGTGTGGGGTGACTCCACCTACTACATGTATGACGGCGGCGTGATTGCGGCGGATACGAAGATTACCCTGCAGGACGCCGAGCTGGTGACCTACGAGTGGGTGGCCCCCGAGAACCTGGAGGGCTACGTGCGCCCCTCGATGGTGCACCGCCTGCGCGAGTGCTACCGCGCCTTGGATACGGGGGAGACCCTGGAGATGAGCAACCTCGACTAGCGGGGCTTGCGGGCCCCTCCGTCAGCCTTTTGCGGGCAATGGAGGGGCCCGCGGCGATTAACCGCAATTAAATGTGCACGGCCGCTAGCTTAAAATCTCGGGCTCTGATACCCTAACTGAGTACCCGGCGACGCGCGACCCCTCTCTTCGCGCGCCGTTGTGTCCATAGAGGCGCCGTGAATGGCCCGCCCCACGGGTGCTGAACCGTGTGCCTCGCACCAAATTATGAAACAGGAGTAACCACTAAAGTGGCTGTTAAGATTCGTCTCAAGCGTATGGGTAAGATCCGCGATCCTCGTTACCGCGTTGTGGTCGCTGATTCGCGCGTCAAGCGCGACGGTAAGACCATCGAGGAGATTGGCATTTACCACCCGACCGAGCACCCCTCGCGTATCGAGATCAACTCTGAGCGTGTTCAGTACTGGCTCTCCGTCGGCGCACAGCCGACCGAGCAGGTTCTGGCTCTGCTGAAGCTCTCGGGCGACTGGGCTGCATTCAAGGGCGAGAAGGCAGAGTCCAAGGTTCTGCCCGTCGAGGCTAAGGCTGAGTTCGTTGTTCCCGAGAAGGGTTCCGTGATCCTGCCCGAGGCTATCACCCCCAAGGCTGAGAAGGCTGAAGAGGCTGCTGAGGAAGCAGCTCCCGAGGCTGAGGCTGAGGAAGCAGCTGAGTAATCATGTTGGCTGACGCACTCGAACACCTGGTTCGAGGGATTGTCGATCGTCCGGAGGACGTGAAGGTGCGCCTGCGCACCCAGCGTCACCGCGAGACCCTTGAGGTTCGCGTGCATCCGGATGACCTGGGCCGAGTCATTGGCCGGTCCGGTCGCACCGCCAAGAGCATCCGTCTGGTGATGGACGCTATTTCTGATGGCGAGCCGATGCGTATCGACATTATCGACACCGACAAGAAGCGACGCTAGCTCGTAACGTTTGAAGCGCCCCCGCTTCCGGATTTCCGGAGGCGGGGGCGTTCGCGTACCCGAACTCTGTTCGCGAGCGCTCGCCCCGGTTGCCGCGAGGCGGCAGAGTGCGTCCGCCCGGGGGGCCCGGTAGAATAGTGGGAGCCGTGCAGACGCGCGGCATAGGTTCGACTTGTACCCAGCGGAGGAAAATTATGCAGGTTGTGGTGGCTCGTATCGGTAAGCCTCACGGTATTCGCGGCGAGGTGACGGTTCAGCTCTTTACTGATGCCCCGCAGGAGCGTTTTGCCCGCGGCGAGGTGCTCGGTATCGAGAATTTCAAGCCCGGCTCTGCTGCCGCTTCGGTGGCCCCCGCCGGCGAGCTGACGGTTGCCGGTGCCCGCTGGAACAAGAAGATTCTGGTGGTCCGCTTTGACGAGGTGACCACCCGCAACCAGGCGGAGGAGCTGCGCGGCACCCGCCTGGTCTACGAGGTTCCCGAGGATGAGGGCGAGGAAGAGGGCTTCTACGAGCAGGAGCTCGTGAACCTGCCCGTGTACCTTCTGGCGGACGTTCCCGAGGGTGAGAGCCCCGTGGATAACCCGGCCGTGGGCGAGCCGCTGGGCAAGGTGACCGGGCTGCAGACCATGCCGGTCCAGGACCTGCTGCTCATTAAGCTGGCTCGTTCGCCGCGTCTTGCCTCCGGTGCGGGCGAGGAAATCATGATTCCCTTCGTCGAGGAGATCGTGCCCGAGGTGGTTCCCTCCACCGAGGAGGAGCCCGGCTTCGTGCTGTTGACCCCTCCGGCGGGTCTGATTGACCTGGTTGAGGAGGCCGAACAGGCTACCGAACGGGCGGGGGAGTAGTCCGTGCGCTACGACGTGGTCACGATTTTCCCCGAGTACCTGGAGCCGCTGAAGCTGTCCCTGCTGGGTAAGGCGCGCGAGAAGGGCCTGGTGGACCTGCACCTGCACGACCTGCGCGATTACACCTTTGATCGTCACCGCACGGTGGATGACACCCCGTACGGCGGTGGGGCGGGCATGGTCATGAAGCCCGAGCCGTGGGGCCTGGCACTGGACGAGGTGCTGGCCGCCTCCCCGCTGCAGACTGCCACCGAAGACTCTGCTGAGGGTGCCGACCCCGCCGCGGATACCCGCCCGCTGCTCATCGTTCCGTCCCCGGCGGGTGCCGTCTTCGACCAGGCGATGGCGTACGAGCTGGCGGAGGAGAAGCATATTGTCTTCGCCCCGGCGCGCTACGAGGGCATTGACGAGCGTGTACTGGACTGGGCGCAGGAGGGCTTCCGCGTGATGCCTGTGTCCCTGGGCGACTACGTGCTCTACGGCGGTGAGGTCGCGGTCATGGCGATGATTGAGGCCATTACTCGACTGATTCCCGGCGCGATGGGCAACCCCGCCTCCCTCGAGGAGGAGTCGCACACGGGCGGTCTGCTGGAGTACCCTGTGTACACGAAGCCCGCCGTGTGGCGTGACCGCGAGGTGCCGGAGGTGCTGCTGTCGGGTAATCACGGCGCGATTGCGCGTTGGCGTCGTGACCGCCAAATTGAGCGAACCCTGGAGCGCCGCCCGGACCTGCTGGAGGCGTACCCGGTGGAGCAGTGGGATAAAAAGGACCGCCGCTTCCTGGCCGAGCGCGGGGTGCATTTTGCGAACCCCGCGAAGACGGCTCAGAAGAAGACGAAGCAGCAGAAGGACGCCACCGAGGCTGCCTCCTCGGAGCCCGCATCGTCTGAGGCTTCGGCTCCCGAGGCGGGCGCCGCATCCTAGCCCGGTTGCACGGAGTGCATCCGAGCGGCGGGTTTTTGCGGGCCGTCGGCACCCGGAGTGCTGAGGCGCTTATCGCGGTAAAAGCCCAGGTCAAGGCTTGATTGAGGGAATAATCAACGTATGACGCGAGAAAATCAACCGAGTTGATATACGTTCAACGAAAGATTCCGTGAATCCTCAATCAAAATATGACACTTTAATGCAAAAAGGTTATGATTATCCCGAGAACAGACTTCTCCCGTGCCGGTAGTGCGGGCGAAGCATGTAATCCCCACTCGGTCGAACTGCATGATTCGGCTGAGTTTCACCTCGGGGGTAGATGACGCCATCACGCGGGTGCATCCTCTGCATGGGATGCCCGGTCTGAGAACTTCATTCATCCCAGTGTTAATCAGTGGTGCATGGTATAAGCACCCCGCACTTTATGGGATGGGAGCTTGGTGGTTCGAGCGTTCATCGTGGTTGATGACCCTCCGTCGCGCGGGTAAAAGTACCTATGCTTACGGGTGGGCATCCAATGGTCCGGATTGGATGCCCACCCGTTCCGCTTTTTAAACCCTCCGCTTTACCCCGCCCGCGCGCCCGGTTGCCCAGCACGCGCATCCGGCGGTCCTCAGTGTTTCTCGGGTACGGGGCGCTCGCGAAATTCGATGGGGCGCTTCGACTTGGGCAGTGAGTACATGACGCGCAGGTAGGCATCCTCCACAAGTTCGGCAAGCACCCGCTCGGTCACGCCCTCACCGGCACCCACCGAAATCCAGTGTCGCTTGTTCATATGCCAGGCCGGAATGATGGAGGGGTAGATGCGCCGCAGCACCTCGGATTCCTCGGGGTCGGTCTTGAGGTTCACGATGGGGTAGCCGATACCCTCGGTGTACATGGCGAACATCTTGCCGCCGATACGGTACACCGTGTGTTCGGGCCCGAACGGCTGGTCGGAGGTTGCCAACGGCATGGCGAGCGCGAGGCGGTGCAGAACCGGCTGAAGGGACTCGGCGGTGAGCTCTCCACCTGCTCCGCCTGCTCCGGGGGCTCCGAAGGTTTCGGGCTCCCCGGGGACGGAATCCGTGACCCCCTCCGGGGTGCGAGCGGGGGAGCGGTCGATGCTCTCGGGGTGATGCTGTCGGGTACTCATACTTTCGAGTCTAGTGCCCTTCGCCAAATCTCTCGTAACACCCGGCGAATCCACGCTAAAATAGGTAACTATGGCTGAATTTATTTATCAGATGATCAAGGCCCGCAAGACCGTGGGCGACAAGGTCATCCTTAACGACGTGACGATGTCGTTCTTCCCCGGCGCCAAGATCGGTATGGTTGGCCCGAACGGCGCGGGTAAGTCGACCATCCTCAAGATTATGGCTGGCCTCGACCAGCCCTCCAACGGCGAGGCACGCCTGACCCCCGGCTACACCGTGGGTATCCTGCTGCAGGAGCCGCCGCTGAACGAAGAGAAGACCGTTCTGGGCAACGTTGAGGAGGGCGTGGGCGAGATTAAGGCCAAGCTCGACCGCTTCAACGAAATTTCCGCCCTCATGGCCGAGCCCGACGCCGACTTCGACGCCCTCATGGAGGAAATGGGTCAGTTGCAGGAGGCTATCGACGCCGCCAACGCGTGGGACCTGGACTCCCAGCTGGAGCAGGCTATGGAGGCGTTGCGCTGCCCGCCTGCCGACACGCCCGTCACCCACCTCTCCGGTGGTGAGCGCCGCCGCGTGGCGCTGTGCAAGCTGCTGCTGCAGAAGCCCGACCTGCTGCTGCTCGACGAGCCCACCAACCACCTGGACGCAGAGTCCGTGCTCTGGCTGGAGCAGCATCTGCAGTCCTACGAGGGCGCCGTCATCGCCGTGACCCACGACCGTTACTTCCTCGACCACGTGGCCGAGTGGATTGCAGAGGTCGACCGCGGTAACCTCTACCCCTACGAGGGCAACTACTCCACCTACCTGGAGAAGAAGCGCTCCCGCCTTGAGGTTCAGGGCAAGAAGGACGCCAAGCTCGCCAAGCGCCTGAGCGAGGAACTGGACTGGGTCCGCTCGAACTCGAAGGGCCGCCAGGCCAAGTCGAAGGCTCGTCTGGCCCGCTACGAGGAGATGGCTGCGGAGGCTGAGAAGACCCGCAAGCTCGACTTCGAAGAGATCCAGATTCCCCCGGGACCCCGCCTGGGTAACGTGGTTATCGAGGCTGAGAACCTGCAGAAGGGCTTCGACGGCCGCTCCCTGATTAACGGCCTGTCCTTCTCCCTGCCCCGTAACGGCATCGTCGGTGTGATTGGTCCTAACGGTGTGGGTAAGTCCACCCTGTTCAAGACCATCGTGGGCCTGGAGCCCCTCGACGGCGGCACCCTGAAGGTCGGCGAGACCGTGAAGATCTCGTACGTCGACCAGAACCGTGCCAACATCGACCCGGAGAAGACCCTCTGGGAGGTCGTCTCCGACGGTCTGGACTACATTCAGGTCGGCAACGTTGAGATGCCCTCGCGCGCGTACGTCTCCGCGTTCGGCTTCAAGGGCCCGGACCAGCAGAAGAAGGCCGGCGTGCTCTCCGGTGGTGAGCGTAACCGCCTGAACCTGGCGCTGACCCTCAAGCAGGGCGGTAACCTGCTGCTGCTCGACGAGCCCACTAACGACCTGGACGTTGAGACCCTCGCATCCCTGGAAAACGCGCTGCTGGAATTCCCCGGCTGTGCAGTGGTCGTCTCTCACGACCGTTGGTTCCTGGACCGCGTGGCAACCCACATCCTGGCCTGGGAGGGCACCGACGAGAACCCGGATCAGTGGTACTGGTTCGAGGGTAACTTCGAGTCCTACGAGAAGAACAAGATTGAGCGCCTCGGCCCCGAGGCCGCCAAGCCGCACCGCGTGGTGCACCGCAAGCTGACCCGATAGGGTTTGAACCGGTAGCGAGCCCCGCCTCCGAGCTGTTGAAGCACGGGGAGGCGGGGCTTCGCTGTACCCGCCGCTCTGTGCCCACCGACGTGCCCACCGATGTGCCCGCCGGTGTGCCCACTCGCCGGGATGCGGGCGGGATTCTGACGAGCACACCGTCCGCTGTTCGCCGGTAGAAATAGTTCGAGCCCCGGTAACCGGCGGGTCATGGCGGAATTCACATTCGCGGTTTAATGGACATGTATAACTAACTAACGCATTTGATACGAAGGGTAGAGTGTCATGCTTTCAAAATATAACTGGATGTCCCTGGCCACGGGCGTGCTGCTAATTATCGCGGCTGTCTACATGTTCGCTAACCCCGCTGTGCCGCTGGCCGCGCTGGGCTTCATCTTCTCCTTCGCCGTGCTGCTCGGCGGCGTGTTTGAGCTGGTCCGCTACTTCGGCGCGCTCAAGCCGGCCCGTACCGGGTGGGACCTGGTCAATGGCCTTCTGACCGTTCTGGTGGGCATCATGCTGCTGAGCGCCTCGGCTGGTGCGCAGGCCACCCTCATCCCGACCTTCGTTGGCCTGTGGCTGATTGTTTGGGCACTCATCCGCATCATGTCCGCCCAGAAGCTGAAGTACCTGAGCTACGGCGCCGGCCGTCACCTGCAGTTCTCCGCCATCGGAACCCTGATTCTGGGTCTGCTGGTGGTTCTGTTCCCCGTGCTCTTCGGCGCGGTGGCGGTCTGGGGAATTGCCCTGGTGCTGCTGCTAATCGGCCTCGTGTTCGTGGGTGACTTCTTCGTTTCCCGCCGCGCCAAGCGCACCGTGCACATTTCCCCGGACGGCGTGATTGACGTCGAAGCTCACTAAGAGCTTCCCGGCTGCATCTAGCTAGAACATAAGAAAGACCGTGTGAGACAACCACCTCACACGGTCTTTCTGTATGCTCTGACGTTTTGAGCTGTTGCGGTGCCGATACTCTAGCGGTATTCGGGCAGGCGGAACATCATTTCCTGCGCCACGGTCGCCACCAGCTCACCGGAACGATTGAAAATCGAACCCTGCGCGAGCATCCTGCCACCCTGCGCGCTCGGGGAATCCATCACGTACAGCAACCACTCGTCGGCGCGCGCCGGGCGGTGGAACCACATCGCGTGATCCAGCGAGGCGCTCTTCAGACCCGGCTCCAGCCAGAACTTGCCGTGACGGCGCAGGGCAGGCTCCAGCGGCAGGTAGTCCGAAGCGTAGGCGATTGCGGCGCGGTGCTCCGCATCCGAAGCCTCGGAACCATCAGCGTGCACCAGGCGGTCAAAGGTCTTGAACCACACGCAGGCACGCGGTTCCGTCGAGGAGGAATCCGGCTGAGTGTACAGCGGCGCATCCACGTGGCGCATATCAATCGGGCGCTCCCACGCCACCGCCTGCGCAATCGGATGCGGCAACTCGCCCAGGTAGTCGCTGACCTTCGGCAGGGACTCGGGGTCCGGGACATCAGGCATGGTCACCGCGGTGTGCTCGGGGCCGCGGCTCTCAGCCTGGAAAGACATAATCGCCGAGAACATGGGCGTCTCATCCTGGAACACCTGCACGCGGCGGGTCGAGAAGGAGCGGCTATCGTTCAGGCGCTGCGTGGCGAAGAACAGTTCACGCTCAATATCGCCGGGGCGCAGAAAGTACGCGTGGATGGAGTGCAGGGTCTTCCCCTCAACCGTACGGTCGGCGGCAATGATCGACTGGGCGAGCACCTGGCCGCCAAAGGTACGAGGCTGCTCGCGGGTGAGCGTCACGCCGCTGAGTACCTCATCGCTGCCGAAGGAGGCGGGGGCCGCCTCGACGGGGGAGAGGTCCAGCATCCGCATGAGGTTCTGAATCACAGTGGGCTTAGTCATGCTTTCATTTTCCCACGTTTTCAGAGGGGCCGAAGGTGGCGTAGAGTGGGAAGGCACACTCTGAGATGCGCGCGGCCTGCAACCGCCCGTCTCGGAGCGAAGAGATAGAGAATAACCCAAGGAGCTACGATGAGCACCCCGTCCGAGAAGAATCCCGCACCCGCCGCTGAAGACGGCACCCGCGCCCCCATCGAGCTCAAGTACAACCCCCACGAAGGCGTGGAGGAACCCTATCTGATCCTGCCCGGAGGCGCGCACGGCGCCGCCGTGGTGAAGGACCTGGCCACCTACATCTCCCGCGCTCTGGCCGTAAACCCGGATGCGGCGATCCGCCTGACCGCCCGCGGCCGCGTGCTGGCCGTCTTCGCCTGCTCCCTGGAGCCCGAGGACGCTTCCTCGATCGCGCCCGTCATCATGGGGATGCGCGCCCTGCACCTCGCCGCCGAATCCACCCTGGACATGACGGCCCAGGCCCAGGCCCTGCAGGAACGTCTGGCTCGGCTGCAGAAGCAGGCCGAACAGCAGGGAGCCGAGCAGCAGAGCGTCGAGGGGCAGCAGAACCCCGAGCTCGTGCTCTACATGCCCCCGGTGACCGTCAACGCCGGCTGGACCGGTAAGGCAGCCCCCGTGCGCGGCTGGTCCGAGGTGGGCACCGTGCCGGTCGAGGAGTTTGCCCGAGCCACCGCCGAGGGCCTGGAGGCCGTGGACCGCGCCCTGCCCGAGAACCCGGGGGCTGCGGTTCTGACGACGGTGCGCTCTCGCATCTGGTCCTCGCCCATGGTACTGGAGTACCTGCCCGCCTTTGACGGCGTGCAGGTTCCCACCGGTGCTGCCTTTGCCCTGCGCGTGTACGGTTTCATCCCCGAGGGCTTTACCGGTGAGCTTCCCGTCTTCGCCGCCCGCGTGGGCTCGGACGAGTGGCTGCGCATCGTGGCACCGGCCGGCATGGTGCTGGTGCGCCGTGGCTCCGGTTCCCTGCTCTAGTTCCTCGCTCTAGGGCGCATAATCGTCGTATTCGGGCCCGTAGCGCCCGCTTCTGTCCTTCACCTCCCTCGCGGACCCCGGTCTGCAAGGGGGTGAAATGCGTCCCAAAAGCGATCAGCACGGCTTAATATATGATTGCTGACGAGACAAAACTTTACGGAAAGAGGTAATCTAGAAAGGCTACACCCGCACCGGGGTGTGGCAAACGCACCGATAAACCAGCCACACCGCACGGGAATCTTCCGCCGCGCCGTCACCGGGCGCATCCTCCCGCGCGGATTGAAAGTGAGACCCCTCATGGACCTGATTGCAGTCGATATCGACGGCACTCTTGCCAGCAACCGAGACCAGATGGACAAGTATCTGAGCGGTTTCTTCACCAGCTACCGCCGCTTTTTCAAGGCCATCCGCCACGCCACCGTGAACGTTGAGGTGGCCGATAGCGTACGCGATATGGCTGAACAGACCGGCGCTCAGATCGCCGTGATTACCGGCCGCGACGGCACCTACATGAAGGAACTGAACGAGTTCATCGCCCGCGCCGACATTAACCCCAAGTACGTGATTGCCAAGCCCGGCCGCGACCAGTCCGACACCGCCGCCTGGAAGAGCTCCATCCTGGATTCCCTGGAGGCAGACGGCCACCGCATCATCCACGCCTTTGAAGATAACGAGCACGAGGTGTACCTGCGCCGAGGCATCCCCGTGACCTGGGTGGCCCCGATTCGCGACTACGTGGGCGAGTGGCATTACGAGCCCGTGGGCATCGACCCCGTCGCCTGGGCCGCCGAACAGCGTGAGAAGCAGGCCGCCCGCGAGCGCCAGCAGCGCCGCCTGGCCGACGGCGTGCGCGCCCACGAACGCGCCGAGGGACAGAAGGACCAGCGCCTGGCTGCGTAGACCTCCTCGGTTTATAGGTCTCGGCCATAACCCGGACGCATCGGAGGGCGGCTCCTGACGAGCCCTGCATGAACCCTCCCAATAATTGACCGTAGCGTGAGGCGCCGGAAAGATAGGTTCTTTCCGGCGCCTCATGCTACGCAAAAGAAGATGCGGGGTTAGGAAGCCAGCAACTCGCGTATCCGCGCGGCGAAGGGGGCCGCCATCTTGTACTGGGTTTCGTCCTTCAGGTGCAGGCCGTCGGCCATATCGCCCTCGGCCAGGTACAGGGTCAGCCAGTCCGAGGTGTCCATGAAGAGCACGCCGGTCTGCTGAGCCACGACCTTCGCCGCCTCGTTGGCCGTGTGACGCTTGTGGGCCTTCTGCGGATCGGGCGCGGAGGATTCGCTCATCGACACCACGCCGCCGAGCACAATCTTCGAGGAGGGGTACATGCGTTGCAGCTGCTGGATGACCCGTGTCTGGCGGTCCTGCGTCTGCTCCGTAGCCTTCGCCTCATCCTCGTCGACGTACATGTCGTTGCCGGACGCATCCAGGTAAATCACGCCGGGGGCGCCGCCGGGCAGGGCCCAGACGCTCTCCATCACGCCCTGGTAGTAGGAGGGGCAGACACCGGGGCGGGAGGCCACGAAGCCAACGCCGCCGCACCGGAACATGTGGGAGGTGAAGCCCGCCTCGGAAAGACCCAAGCCAACCCACGAGGTCGGCAGAACCTGCGAATCACCGATGACGAGGGCGTCCTGCGCGCCCAGGGCCGTGGTGCTTCGGGGCACGTTCATCGCGGTGTCCCAGTAGAGTTCGGCCTTCTCGAAAGTCGTGTAGATGATTCCGTTCTCGGAGCGCCAGCCGGTCGGCAGCCCCTCGAGGCCGGCAAAATCGCTGTACTCGCGCTGCTTCCACCAGTGCGCGTAGACGCCGGAGTGCATGGCCACCGCGCCATGGGCTGCGGTATGCACGACCACGCCGCCCTGGTACTGCTGCACCGTGACGTCGGCGGCATCCTGGGAGGTGGTAAAGGGCTTCTGCGCCTCGCCCACCGGGTGCGCACCCTCCGCCCCGAAGGCCTCCTGCGCGACCCGGTCCATCTGCTGCGCCACGGTTTCGGGGGTGGGTTCCGCCGAGGGGCTCTCGGTGGGGCTTGCCACCGGGTCCGTCGAGGCGACGACCGGGGATTCCGGGTTGAGCGCCTGGGCGGTGGCCGCGGATGCGTCGGGGGCGCTGGAGCCCTCGACGGCGTAGAGGCCGAGGGAACCTAATGCGAAGACGCCGAGGACGGCGCCTACCGTGGTGACGCGTTTGAAATGGGGCCGGGTAGAAGACATACCTACAGTGTACGGTAGGTTCAACCCCAAGTGGAGAGCTTTTCCGAGGGGTTTAAGCAAAAACACTGAAAAATATGCACCCGAGTGCCGATAATTTGTGTGCCCAGGTTCAGGCTCCCTCCGGATCCCTCCCTCCGTATCCGAGCCCCTTCGGTCCTCGCCCCGTTTCCCCGCTCGGGTGCCGGGAGCCGACACTCTCTCGGGCATGTCTCGGGCACGGAAACACCCCCTCCGCCCCGGCATCGTGCGGATGCCTGGGGGAGAGGGGGTGTCTCGGGTGCGGCGTGCATCGAGCGACTCGGGGAGCCGCTCACGCGCACCGCCGCGCCAACGGGTCGATGCCTAAAGCAATGCCACTAGATATCGGCGGCCTGAACCTTCAGCGCACGGGCCACGCCGTCGCGCGCCTCCGCAATCTGACGGTACAGTGCGGCGGCATCCTCGGGCAGGGAAGCCAGGTACGCCTCGGTACGCTCCAGCAGCTCAGCGGTCGGTACGCTCGGGTACATGCCACCAATAATCTGCATGGAAATCTCGTGCGAACGCGAACGCCAGATGCCCTCAATCTGCTCGAAGTACGGCTCATCGTACTGAGCAATCAGCTCAGGCTTGCCGGACTTGAAACCGATGATGGCGTAACGCTGAATCATGTTCGACAGCTCGCCGGTCACCATGATCTTGTTCCAGTACTCAGCCTTAGCCTCCGCAGTCGGAATCGATGCGTATGCCTGAGCGGCGTACTGCTGACCGTTTGCGGTGTTGTCGTTCTCCAGCTCCTCGGCAATCTGCTCGGCGGAGAAACGGCCACCGGTTGCCAGGCGGCACACCAGGTTCCAGCGCAGGTCAGCGTCAATGTCCAGGCCTTCAAGGGTCAGTTCGCCCTCGAAGAGGCGCTGCACGTTGTCGTACTGCTCCTCGGTGCGGGTCTGGTTGATGAACGCCTGCAGCAGCTGCAGCTGAGCATCCGAGTCGGGCTCAGCGGCCTTAGCCAGCTCCCAGAGGCGGTCGGCCGCGCGGTGGCGGGTCTCCTCGCGAGCCTCAGGAGCCACGAAGGAGTGCAGGGTAGCGGACAGGTTGTTAATCTGGGTGCGCAGAGCGGTGGAGTTGGTCTCCTTACCGATGTTGTTCAGCACCAGGTCAACGTACTTGCGGGCCGGCATCTGGGCATCGCGCACGGTGTCCCAGAGCGAACCCCATACCACGCCGCGAGCCACGGACGAATCAATGTCGCCCAGGTGCTTGATAGCGGTCTCGATGGAGCGCTCGTCCAGGCGAATCTTGGCGTAGGCCAGGTCCTCATCGTTCAGCAGCAGCAGGTCGGGGCGCTTCTTGCCGACAGCCTCCTCGACCACGGTCAGCTCGCCGTCGATGTCCAGCTCGATGCGGTCGGTGCGGGTCAGCTTGCCGTCCACCAGGTTGTAGAAACCAATCACGGCGCGGTGCGGGCGCAGGGTCTCGAAGCCCTCGGCGTAGGACTGGCGGATGCCCAGCGAAGAAATGTTGCCCGCCTCGTCGTTCTCAACCTCAACGGCCAGGGTGTTCACGCCGGCGGTCTCAAGCCACTTGGCGCTCCAGGCGCGCACGTCGCGGCCGGAGGTGCGCTCCAGCTCAACCAGCAGGTCGTCCAGCACGGTGTTGCCCCAGCTGTGCTTATCGAAGTACACCTTCAGGGCGGCCATGAAGTTCTCCTGACCAACCCAGGCCACCATCTGACGCAGCACCGAAGCGCCCTTTGCGTAGGTGATGCCGTCGAAGTTCACCTGAACGTCGGCGAGGTCGCGAATCTCGGCCACAATCGGGTGGGTCGAGGACAGCTGGTCCTGGCGGTAGGCCCAGGTCTTCTCCGAAGCGGAGAAGGTAGCCCACGCCTCCTTGGCATAGCGGGTGTTCTCCGCGGCGGCCAGGGTAGACATGAACTCCGCGAAGGACTCGTTCAGCCACAGGTCGTTCCACCACTTCATGGTGACCAGGTCGCCGAACCACATGTGAGCCAGCTCGTGCAGAACGGTGATAGCGCGGCGCTCACGCAGAGCCTCCGCAACCTTGGAGCGGAAGACGTAAGTCTCCAGGTAGGTCACGCAGCCAGCGTTCTCCATCGCGCCGGCGTTGAATTCGGGCACGAACAGCTGGTCGTACTTCTCGAAGGGGTAGGGGGTCTTGAACTGCTCCTCGTAGAACTCGAAGCCCTGGCGGGTCAGCTCAAACATGTCCTCGGCATCAACGAAGGGCATGAGGGACTTACGGGCGTACACGCCCAGCGGAATCACGCGACCCTCGGAGTTAGTCAGCTCGCTCGTGATCTTCTCGTAGGGGCCAGCGACAATCGCGGTGATGTACGAGGACATGCGCGGGGTCGGCTTGAAGTACCAGGTGTTGGCGCGGCCGCAACCGCAGTCCTTCGGCTCAACCTTCACCTCGGGCTGGTTCGACACAACCACCCAGTGCGAGGGCACGCGCACCTCAAACTCGAAGGTGGCCTTCAGATCGGGCTGCTCGAAGACGGGGAACACGCGGCGGGAGTCCGGCACCTCAAACTGGGAGTACAGGTAAATCTCGCCGTCGGCGGGGTCCACAAAGCGGTGCAGACCCTCACCGGTGTTGGTGTAGAACATCTCGGCTTCGATCTTCAGAACGTTCTCGGCGGCCAGGTTCGGCAGCTGGATGCGCTCGCCGTCAGCCAGGTCGGTGCTGAGCTCTTCGCCATTGAGGTTAATAGACTTGACCGAGGAGGTGATGGCATCGATAAAGGTCGAGGCACCTTCCTGAGCGTCGAAGCGGATTTCAACGTTCGAGGTGAAGACATCCTGATCGGTGCGCAGGTCGAGGAAGATATGGTAAGAGTGAACGCGCTTGATAATGGATGCGCGCTCAATCGCCTCATCGCGGGTTAGGTTTAGGCCGGGCATTGGATTCCCTCTCCATAGAAGTGACACGGCGGACGGTGGCGCGGCGTGCCGTCCTGACACGCCGACGCGGTGCCCGGGCGTGCGCATCCGCCGCGCCGTTGAACTCGCTCAATGCTGTCGGGGCTTGCCGGGGTTGCGTCTGAGCGCTGCGGGTGGTGTTTTCTCGCGGGCGCTACGCATCGGGACACCGCAAAGTGCCATATCCCACAGTTTACCGTATGCGGGCGGTGCGGGCGGGGCTCCCCATTACCCGAACCCGCGCGAATTCGCTACAGTTAGTAGGTACAGACTAAGAGAAACCCCGAACCGAATCGGGGGA
Organism: Rothia sp. SCPM-O-B-18226 (M350); assembly: GCF_058213595.1. Lineage (NCBI taxonomy): Bacteria > Bacillati > Actinomycetota > Actinomycetes > Micrococcales > Micrococcaceae > Rothia > Rothia sp. SCPM-O-B-18226 (M350). The sequence goes on from NZ_JBYQJS010000001.1 coordinate 942,838, forward strand.
AAACATCCCAACTGAGGATGCGAGGCGTGCCTCGACCCGGCCATTGCCGCCCCGAGCTGCACGCAACACCACACCAGGAGAGCACCATGCGCGTACACATCGCAACCGACCACGCAGGCCTCGAACTGAGCCACTACCTGATCGAGTCCCTCACCGCCGAGGGCTACGAGATGATTGACCACGGCCCCGCCGACTACGACCCGCTGGACGACTACCCCTCGTTCTGCATCAACGCCGCCCTGGGCGTGAAGCGCGACCGTGAGGCCGGCCTGGACTCCCTCGGCATCGTGCTGGGCGGCAGCGGTAACGGCGAACAGATGGCCGCCAACAAGGTGGAGGGTATCCGCGCGGCCCTGGCCTGGAACCACGACACCGCGGCCCTGGCCCGTGAGCACAACAACGCGCAGGTGGTAGCCGTGGGCGGCCGTCAGCACAGCAAGGAAGAGGCCCTGGAGATTATCAAGATCTTCCTGAGCACCCCCTGGACCAACGAGGAGCGTCACGCACGCCGTATCGGTCAGTTGGCCGAGTACGAGCAGACCGGCGCGATTGCCGGTAAGCAGATTGACGCCGCCTAAAGTTTTGAACGCCTTTGGTGCATAGCGCAGGCTATGCGCCAAAGGCGTTTTCACGCCCCGTTTTTCACGACCCCCGATTTCTATCGGGCCCACCCGCACTATTCCGCAAATACCGTGAGGAGCTACCGTGCCCGAAGGACATTCCATCCACCGCATCGCCCGCCAAATCAGTGACGTGTTCACCGGCGAGCGCGTGCGCGTCAGCTCCCCGCAGGGACGCTTCACCGATGGGGCGGCCCTGCTGGACGGGCACGTCATCGCCGGCGCCTACGCGCACGGCAAGCACCTGTTCGTCACCTTCGATAACGAGCTGACCCTGAACGTGCACCTGGGCATCTACGGCAATTGGACCTTCGGGGGTGACGAGACGTTTACGGGCGCCTCGAGCATCGGCGCGCCCCGCAAGATTGGTGAGAAGGAATACGCGGCGGGGGAGGGGGAACCCTACGCCGGTCCTCCTGAGCCGAAGAGCACGGTGCGTTGCCGTATTGTTTCGGAGCACGGCTGGGCAGACCTGGTGGGCCCGACTATCTGCCGCACCCTCACGCCGGAGGAGGTGCGCACCGTCCGCTCCAAGCTGGGCCCGGACCCGCTCAACTCCGACGCGGACCCCGAACGCTTCTACCGTGCGGCCCGCAAGAGCGGACGCCCCATCGGTGTGGTCCTCATGGACCAGGCTGCAATCTCCGGTGTGGGCAATATTTTCCGCGCCGAATCACTGTACCGCCAGGAAATTGACCCGCTGCGCCCCGGCAAGAGCCTGAGCGACGACGAGCTCAAGCGCCTCTGGGAAGACAACAAGCACCTGCTCGTCATTGGTGTGCGCGTGGGTCGCATCATCACCACCGAGCCCGAGGACCGCCCCGGTATTCCCGAAACTGAGGCCTGGCCCGAGCACGCGAACTACGTGTACAAGCACCAGGGCGAGGCGTGCCCGCGATGCGGCACCACCATCCGCATGGAAGAAATCGCCGGACGCAAGCTCTACTGGTGTCCCGGCTGCCAGGTCTAAAAACAGGTCTAAAACCCACCCATATATTTGACAGCCCAGATGGAACCTCGCTACTATAGTCAAGTTCCATTCCGGGGATGTAGCTTAATGGTAAAGCCTCAGTCTTCCAAACTGATTACGCGGGTTCGATTCCCGTCATCCCCTCCATGAAAAAGGCTCCGACGCAAGCGTCGGGGCCTTTTTACATTCCGGGGATTCCGGGAATCGCTTACGGGCGAAAATACATTCCCTCGCGCGCTCGGAATTTTCGCCCTCCAGCCCGTCATCCCCTCACCGCGCATCCACACAAAACACCCCGTAAAACCACGGGGAGGCAGGGGAGTACGTGCTCAGTGGAAATAAACCGTGCACGAGCCGCTGTGTTGGGCATTTAGCGGGAAAACAGGTAAACTAGGGCATTGACTGTGTTAAACGCTCCGGTGTTTAACGCGGTTAGTTTCACGGGGCGTGGCGTAGCTTGGCTAACGCGCCTGCTTTGGGAGCAGGAGATCGCAGGTTCGAATCCTGTCGCCCCGACGTGAAACGGTTGCCGCGACGCTACAGGGTCGTGGCGCTCTTTCCACTAAGCAACAGCGGCACGCCCGAGACCCGTGCCGTACCGAACGATATGAGGAGATCACGGACGTGAAGACCGCCGTCGAGAAGCTCAACCCGACCCTCGCAAAGATTGAGGTCGAGGTTCCCTTCGTAGAATTCAAGCCCTACCTGGACCGCACCTACAAGAACCTGGCTGGCCAGATTAGCGTTCCCGGCTTCCGCAAGGGCAAGCTGCCCAAGCAGCTCATCGAGCAGCGCGCGGGCTTCGACTACATCGTTGAGGCATCCCTGAACGACGCCCTGAACGACTACTACGCACAGGCACTGGGCGAGAACGACCTCTCCCCCCTGGCACAGCCCGAGCTGGACGTTCAGTCCCAGCCCACCACCGAGGACCGCGAAGCTGACATCAAGCTGACCATCACCGTGACCGTCCGCCCCGAGATCGAGCTGCCCAACTACGAGGGCATCGAGGTTGAGGTGGACGAGGTCGAGGTGACCCCCGAGGACGAGGTTCAGGCACTGGACGCTCTGCGCGAGCGCTTCGGCACCCTGAAGACCGTCGAGCGCCCCGCCGCCGACAAGGACTTCGTGACCATCGACATCGCCGCAGAGATCGACGGCGAGCAGGTGGACGCAGCTAACGACCTGTCCTACCAGATTGGTTCCGGCACCATGCTCGAGGGCATCGACGAGGCCCTGACCGGCCTGTCCGCTGGCGAGGATGCAACTTTCGAGACCAAGCTCTCCGGCGGCGAGCACGCCGGCGAGGAAGCCGTCATCAAGGTCAAGCTGACCGCCGTCAAGGAGCGCGAGCTGCCCGAGGCTGACGACGAGTTCGCACAGCTGGCTTCCGAGTTCGACACCATCGAAGAGCTGAAGGAAGACATCAAGAAGCAGGTTGCCGAGGCCAAGGTTGCCGAGCAGGGCACCCAGGCACGCGACAAGGTCCTGACCAAGCTCGTTGAGCTGGTCGAGGTCCCCGTCCCCGAGAAGGTCATCGAGGATCAGCTGGAGCAGCACTTCAACGCTCCCAACGCTGAGCCCGGCCACGACACCGAGGAGCACCGCGCCGAGGTTCGCGAGAACACCGAGACCGCCTTCAAGAACGAGATGGTTCTGGACGCCCTCGCCGACGCTCTGGAAGTGACCGTCGACCAGGCCGAGATGATTAACTACATCATCACCATGAGCTCTCAGTACGGTATGGATCCGAACCAGTTCGCACAGATGCTGGACGGTTCCGGCCAGGCTGGCGCACTGGTCGGCGAGGTTCGCCGTTCCAAGGCTCTGGCTGAGGTCCTGAAGACCGCAGTGGTCAAGGACTCCAAGGGCAACACCGTTGACCTGTCCAAGTTCCTGGGCCAGGGTGAAGAGGCAACTGCCTAATCCCTCCCACGAATAGCTTGCGCGTGGCGCTTGCGGGGTAGCCTCCGCGGGCCCGTTGGCGCGCATATCGCATCGCCTCGGCGGGTGCTCACCGGTTTCGGTGGGTGCCCGCCGAGGCGTTTCTGCGCCTGCCCCGCAATCGTGTGCTTCCCGCGAGCGGCCTCGGGGCGGGCCGGTTACCGTCCCGGCAGGTGTGAGCTTCACCCCCTGGCGAACGGGCGACGCGCGGGGAGCGGGGGAGAGGCAACTATCGGTAAGGTAGTAGCAACGAAACTTTTCGCGTGCGCTTCGGCGCGCACTGTGCGCAAAGATGCCGCGAAGTCCCTAAGAGAAGAAGAGGAAGAATGTCCAGCTACATGCCTCTGCCCATCGGCGCCTCCCAGGCGGCCGGCGTGGCGCCCTCGCCGTCGATGGCAACCCCCATCGTTGGCGCCCAGGAAGATTACGTGTACAACAGCCTCCTGAAGGAGCGCATCATCTGGCTCGGCTCCGAGGTGCGCGACTCGAACGCTAACCTCATCTGCTCGCAGATGTTGCTGCTCTCGGCGGAGGACCCCGAGGCGGACATCTACCTGTACATCAACTCGCCCGGCGGCTCCGTGACCGCCGGTATGGCAATCTACGACACCATGCAGCTCATCCCGAACGACGTGGTGACCGTGGTGACCGGTATGGCGGCCTCCATGGGTCAGTTCCTGCTCACCGCGGGCACCATCGGCAAGCGCTACGCAACCCCGAACGCCCGCATCCTGATGCACCAGCCCCTCGGCGGCATCGGCGGTACCGCATCCGACATTCGCACCCAGGCCGAGCTGATTCTGGACATGAAGAAGCGCCTGGCAGAGATTACCGCGGAGCGCACCGGTAAGAGCCTGGAAACCATCCTGAAGGACAACGACCGCGATAACTGGTTCAACGCGGAAGAGGGCCTGGAATACGGCTTCTTCGATCACATTGCCACCACCGCCGGTAAGCTGCCCGAGTCGAAGAACGCATAAGGGAGATGCACATGAACTACCTGCCGAACGATATCACCACCTCGGCGCCGGCTATGCCGAGCAACCGCTACGTGCTCCCCAGCTTCGAGGAGCGCACCCCCTACGGCTACAAGCGTCAGGACCCGTACGCAAAGCTGTTCGAGGACCGCATCATCTTCCTGGGCACCCAGGTGGACGACGCCTCCGCAGACGACATCATGGCTCAGCTGCTCGTGCTGGAGGCGCAGGACCCCGAGCGTGACATCACCCTGTACATCAACTCGCCCGGCGGTTCCTTCACCGCGATGACCGCCATCTACGACACGATGCAGTTCATCCGCCCCGAGATTCAGACCGTGTGCCTGGGCCAGGCGGCTTCGGCTGCGGCCGTGCTACTGGCCGCCGGCACCCCCGGCAAGCGTCTGGCACTGCCGAACGCTCGCGTGCTGATTCACCAGCCGGCCCTAAGCGGCCAGCAGGGTGGTCAGGCCTCCGACATCGAGATTCACGCGAACGAGGTTATGCGTATGCGCGAGTGGACCGCCCAGACCCTGGCACTGCACTCGGGCAAGACCTACGAGGAAGTTGACCGCTCCATCGAGCGTGACAACATTCTGACCGCCGCCGGTGCGCTGGAGTACGGCCTGGTCGACAAGGTCCTGGAGTCTCGTAAGCTGCGCAAGCCCGCGACCAACACCGCTATTTCCCACACCTAAGCCGCCACCGGGCTCGATGGCTCGCCGAACGAGTATCGGGCGCGATGAACGGTAACCGCTGTGAGAGAGGGGGCGGAACGGTTCCCGAAACCCTAGCGCCGTGCAGGCGTGGGGTTCGGGCGCCGTTCCGTCCCTTAGCTTTATGCGACGCATTGTGACGGATGCCGCAACGTAACACGGGGATGCTTTTAAGCCGTTGAGCGGCTCCTCTACCCCCGCCGAAACCCCCGCGCAACGGGGTCGGTCAAGGAACGCCCCTAAACGTCATATTTGACCCGGTTCGTCATATGGGTACCGACTATCTTCTTCGGGGGTCGTAATTCTGAGTTCCGGGGTGAACTCCGGTAGCCTAGAGAGGTAGAGATCATCTCTCACCGTGAAGAGCGCCCGGCCCCTCCGTGCGCCGTTCCGAGAGACGACCACACGAATGAAAGGGGATTCTCGTGGCAACAGACATTACTTTGCCCCCCGAGCCGCCCAACGCCAGCATGCGGTGCTCCTTCTGCAAGAAGACGCGCGCACAAGTATTCAAGATTGTGCTCGGGCCGAATGTCTCCATCTGCGATGAATGTGTGGAGCTCTGCGAAGAGATCCTGGCCGACGAGCGTCTGAAGGCAAACGCTCCGGTGGCCCCCGCATCCCCCAAGCAACTAGCCACCCCGCGCGAGATCTATAGCCACCTCAACGATTACGTCATCGGTCAGGACGCCGCGAAGCGCACCTTGGCGGTGGCGGTGTACAACCACTACAAGCGTATTCACGACCTGGACAACCCGGTGCTGACCTCCCGCACGCTCTCGGCGACGGCGGGGGAGCAGGTGGAGCTGGGTAAGTCCAATATTCTGATGCTCGGACCGACCGGCTGCGGTAAGACCTACCTGGCGGCAACCCTGGCGAAGAAGCTGGACGTGCCCTTCGCCCTGGTCGACGCAACTACCCTCACCGAGGCGGGTTACGTGGGTGACGACGTGGAGAATATTCTGCTGCGCCTCATCAACGCCGCCGACGGTGACGTGGCGAAGGCTCAGCGCGGCATCATTTACATTGACGAGATTGACAAGATTGCCCGCAAGGGTGGCGAGAACCTCTCCATCACCCGTGACGTGTCCGGTGAGGGCGTGCAGCAGGCGCTGCTGAAGATTATTGAGGGCACCGTGGCGACCGTACCGCCGGAGGGCGGACGCAAGCACCCGGCGCACGCAAACATTGAGATTGATACCTCGAACATTCTGTTTATCGTGGCTGGTGCCTTCGACAATATTGACGACCGCATCGCGGCCCGCGTGGGTGCCGGCGGCATCGGTTTCGGTGCCGACCTGGGCGGTACGGTGAGGGACCCTCTCGAGCAGATTATGCCCGAGGACCTGGCCCACTACGGCATCATCCCCGAGCTGATTGGCCGCCTGCCGGTCATCTCGACCCTGAGCGAGCTCAACGAAGAAGAGCTGGCCCGTGTGCTGACCGAGCCGAAGAACGCACTGCTCAAGCAGTACCGTCACCTCTTCGCCCTGGACGGCGTGGAACTGATTATTGACGATGCGGCAATCGCAGCTATTGCTCGCCTTGCCGCCGAGCGCGGTACCGGTGCCCGCGGCCTGCGCTCCATGATGGAGCAGATCCTGCAACCGGTCATGTTCGAGATTCCGGACCGCACCGACGTAACGTCCATCGTGATTGGTGAGGACACCGTGCTCAACGGCGCGGAGCCCCGCTACGTACTGCAGGCCCCCGACCCGGGAACCGAGACCACTCGCACCGCGAAGGGGGACGCGAAGACCGCTTCCCTGAAGGCCGCGAAGGCCGGGCGCAAGGTGGCCTAATCGAATACTTCCGGCCGAAGAGGCCAGGGAATAAAGAAGCCGTCGCCCCGGTTATACGGGGTGACGGCTCACTAGCAGGTGCCGCGCTCAGAAACCGCGGGCCTGGCTGGTGCAGATATCAAAGGTGAATACAGGGTGCCGGGCCGCACGGGCGGTACGCGCGTCCGTACAAGAGAGGAACACCCATGGCTGAGAACGCCCCCGCACAGGTTGATTTCTGGTTCGATCCGATTTGCCCCTGGTGCTGGATTACCTCCCGCTGGATTGGCGAGGTGCAGAAGGTCCGCAATATTGAGGTGACCTGGCGTCCCTTCTCCCTGTCCATGCACAACCAGGGCCGCGACCTGCCCGCCGACTACCAGGCAGCGATGGACCGGTCCTGGGCGCCGACCCGCCTCATTACCGCCGTGCGTGAGCTGCACGGCAACGAGGTCATCAAGCCCCTCTACGACGCTCTGGGTGAGCAGATTCACCACAACAAGAACAAGGCTGATTCCTACCGCGACGCAATCGTCAAGGCGCTGGAAGAGGTCAACCTGCCCGCAGAGCTGGCGGATGTCGCCTTCACCGATCAGTACGACGAGCAGATGCGCGCTTCTCTGGACCTCGCCCTGAAGACCGTGGGTGGCACCGACATCGGTGTTCCGCTGATTTCCATCAACGGTACCGCCTTCTTTGGCCCGGTGATCTCCCCAAGCCCCGCCGGTGAAGAGGCGGGTAAGCTCTTCGACGGCGCCCTGGCGCTTGCATCCTACCCCGGATTCTTTGAGCTGAAGCGCCCCCGTAACGTGGGCCCGATTTTCCATGGCGAAAAGGGTGAAGCCTAAACACAGCGGGAACTGAGGCACGAAACTCCGAGGCTCGAAACGCCGGGGACTGAAGCCCCAAGACTCGAAAACCCCGAGCTCGGCAGAGCTCCTCGGCGATAGAGCCTCAACAGAGCATAAAAGTACCGCCCGGTCACACTGACCGGGCGGTACTTTCTGTCTAACGGTGCCGAATTGCCGGATGCGGGTCAGGCTTGGCGGCTTCGGTTTTCAGAAGCCGTCTTTCGTGCTTTCTGCGCCTTGCGCTGAGCCCTGCGCTCCAGAACCTTCGGGTGCGTCGCGCGCTGCACGATTTTCGTGTCGCGCATGTGGAAGGTGCGGGTCGCGGTGTACTGGACCGCCTCGTCCGAGGTGAACGCCAACATTGCGAACACCGCAACGCCCAGCTGGAAGAAAATCGTGGACAGCAGCAGGGAGTGGTGCCCCCACAGCACGCCGCCGGTAATCGCCGCGAAGTTCAATGCCGTCAACAGCAGAGCCAATCGACGAGCCTTCGACGAGCCGCGCAGCGTGCTCCACAGCAGGAAGAGGTGGACCGCAGAATAGACGGCTACGAAGCCCACCAACACCGCGCTGGTGATGGTCAGCAGCACGTCGCTATCCACCTGATCGAATAGGCTCAGCAAATCAAGATCGTCGCCGGATCCTTCCTCGAGGAGCTTGGCTCGCAGGGCCGGTCGGCTGAGCGCCAGAATGACGCTGTTGACAATATCGGCGAGGGTCACGGCGATGAGCATACCCGAACCGACCAGCAGACTCAGCGGCATGCGGTAGGCCAGGTCGTGGGCGCTGGAGAGGTGAATTTCTTCCTGCTCCTGTGGCTCCAGTCCCTCATTGTTCAGCACGATGACCGGGAGCGCGCCGTCCGTGCGGATCGCGTCGCCGCCGCCGTTGCGGGCGTGATAGCCGGAGGAGAAATCGTGCAGAATCTCAACGTGAGTTTCCGGGTGAGCGTACTGAATGGACTCCACAATGTAGTCGCGTTCAAAGTCGGTTTCACCGTCAATGCGGTGTGTGACCTGCAGGGTGAAGAAGCTGAAACCCACACCGGAGTCGTAGGTGCCCGCCGCTAACCAATCCACCTGGTGACCGCCAGGCAGAAGCCAGCCGTCCGGGGTTTTCCAGAAGCGCACGTGGTGGCGTTTCTCGGGGTTGCCGTCCACTTCCTTCTGGTAGGCGAAAGCCTGCGTCTTACCAAAAATTTTCAGCGGGGAGACGGGCGCCTCCGCGTAGGAACGGCGGGTGATGGTGGAGATAATAATCTTCCAGGAGGAGACGAGGGTGACGTCGTCAGCGCGGGTCCAGCCGGCGTCCTGCATGACCTGGTGAATCTGCTCCTCGGTACCAATCAGACCGATATTGACCGGGTCACCGAGCCGACCGTCCGGGGTGCGGGTGCGCCCAATAAAGTAGTCGGGCACGTATATGCGGGTCATGATCGCATGAAAACGCGGTAGCGTCAGGTACGCGGTGACTGCCCAGAAAATGAAGGCAATGGGGAAACCCCAGAAAGAATGGCCAACCGTATTCGCCAGAATCATGAAGGTCAGCACGACGGAGGCCACACCGGCAAAGATGAAGAAGAGAGTGTCCCAGAAATCGACCCACAAGCTGCGCGGGACGAGGTTTTGCGCCGTGCCGCGCGCGTCAATATCGCCGCGGTAGACGGGCGGCGACGTAACCGGCGGCGCAACTTCGCTACGTGTGGGACGTAGGATGCGTTTCGGGTGGGACATGCGCGCCCTTTCTGTGCGCTGAACTGGTGCCAGAAAACTATACCAAAAGCTCGTTGCGCGGGAGCCCCGGTTGCGGAAGGCCCACGGAGGAGAATGGCCCGAGGTCTTTTCCGGAGGGGGGGGCTAGTTGAGGGGGAAGCCGTCCTGCACAATTGCCCGGTCTGCGGCAATGGTTGTCTCGTGGTGCAGCATGTCTCGACCCTCACGCATGAGGCGCACCCACTTGCGGGTTAGCTCTTCCAGCTCGGCGGCGCTCAAGGAGCCGGAGGCGATACTGGCCTCATCAGCGGCGGCGGAGTAGGTGATGTGTTCGTGCCAGAGCTCATAGACCTCGTTGGTGTAAGAATCGTGGAGCGTCTGAGCGTGTTCGCGTGCCTGGCGGATGTATTCGCCGAGGACGGAGAGGTAGTGCTGGAGCTGGTCCTGGCTCGGGGTGTCGGTTGAGGGGGCGTCAGCCGTTACCGGGGTGGGAGAGCTCTGCCTCGCGGGTGAGGGGGCGGAGTAGTTCGCCTGCCTCGCAGGGGTGTGTTCTGATGCTGAATGGGGAATCATGAGCGGTCGTACGCGCCAGCCATGGCGCGCGGGTAGGGTCGGGATGCGACATCGCACCCCGGCGGTGGGTAGTGGTGTGGCTGGTCGGCTTATTGGCTCGTACCGGTGGCGTGCGCTCGCTGAAGTGAAGTGAATTGAGGGGAACCCTCGCAAACCATCATACAAAAAAGTGACCGTCAATCTAATAAGGTTGATTAGCGGTTGGGGGACCCAAAAAATATGCACACAAACGCAATAATCTGCAATGAGAGGGTTTCAACCCCACATAATAGGGAGGGGAGAAGGGCTATCTGGGAGATAAATCCCCAGGTCCAGGGGATTCGGCGGGGGATTCGGGGGTGTTATAGCTGAGGCGCACGGAGCCGGAAGGCCTGCATTGCGAGTGGTCGTTGAGAACGAGATTTTATACATGAAAAAATAACAAATTTCCTTTCGGCTGAAAGAAAAGAATAGAGCAATAGGGGCTCCGCTGGCATCGGCGCCCACCGGAGTTGCACGGAGTGTAGATAAGCGAGGCGGGGAGGTACCGAAATTACGGTACCTCCCCGCCTCGCGTTATTCACCATCGGTGCTTAGAAGGATCCGCGTCTCCGCGCAGGCTGAGCATTGAGCAACAAGCGACGACGAATCGCGGATGCAACGCCTACTCGGCGGCTTCCTCCACCACGAGCACCACATCGCGAACCTCCAGCTCGCCCTCAGCTGCCACCAGGGAGAGCTCGCGTGCGTTACCGGCGGCCTTCAGGTCGCCCAGGCCGGCCTCGATGCGGTCCAGCTGCGCCTGCGGAGCCGCGATGGTAGCGGACTCAACCTCGGTGCGCTGCTTGACCTTCGCGTCGCTCTTTGCCTTGCGCAGGCCGCCCAGGGCCTCAGCAACATCTGGCAGGATCTGCTTGAGCGAGTCAATCTGAGCCGGGTTGGCATCAGCCAGGACCCACTGGGCCGAAATGCCGGCGGTCGGGTTCTGAGCGGAGTACTCAGCCAGCAGGGTGCCCTCCAGGATGGGCAGCGCCTGCGGCCACTCGGCGCGGTGCACGCTACCCGCACGCCACCAGGACCAAATCTCTTCGGTCACGAAGGGCAGGAAGGGCGCGAACAGGCGCAGCAGAGCGTCCAGGGTGGTGGCCAGAGCGGCCAGAACCGAAGCCTGCTCCTGCTCGCCGCGAGCACCGTAGGCACGGTCCTTAATCAGCTCGACGAAGTCGTCGGTGAAGGACCAGAAGAAGCTCTCGCAAATCTGCAGGGCACGAGCGTACTCGTACTTCTCAAATGCTGCGGTTGCCTCTTCAACCAGGTACGCCAGGCGAGCCAGCAGGGAGCGATCCAGGGCGTTGATGAGCACGCGACCCTGAGCCTGCGAGGTGATGACGGACTTCTCGGTTGCACCCAGGTTCAGCACGAACTTGGAGGCGTTGAGCAGCTTGATGGCCAGGCGGCGGCCAATCTTCATCTGACCCTCGTCGTAGGCGGTGTCGGCACCCAGGCGAGCGGAAGCCGCCCAGTAGCGCACAGCATCCGAACCGTACTTCTCCAGAACCTCGTTCGGAACCACGACGTTGCCCTTGGACTTGGACATCTTCTTGCGGTCCGGGTCGAGAATCCAACCGGAAAGCGCGGTGTTGTACCACGGTACGGAGGAGGCCAGAGTCTCGGAACGCACGGCGGTGGAGAACAGCCAGGTGCGGATGATGTCGTGACCCTGCGGGCGCAGATCCATGGGGAAGGTCTTTGCGTGCAGGTCCGGGTTCACGCCCCAACCGGTTGCAATCTGCGGGGTCAGGGAGGAAGTGGCCCAGGTGTCCAGAACATCCGGGTCGGCCACGAAGCCGCCGGCCATGCCGCGCTGATCCTCGGTGTAACCGGGAGCGGTCTGCGAGGCGGGGTCTACCGGGAGCATATCCTCGGTGGGCAGAATCGGGTTCTCGTAGTCGGGCTCGCCCTCGGCGTCCAGCGGGTACCAGACGGGGAAGGGAACACCGAAGAAGCGCTGGCGAGAAATCAGCCAGTCGCCGTTCAGACCCTCAACCCAGTTCTCGTAGCGGCTACGCATGAAGGAGGGGTGCCAGTTGATCTCGCGGCCGCGCTCGATGAGCTTCTCGCGGCGGTCGGCGTCGCGGCCACCGTTGCGGATGTACCACTGGCGCGATGCGACGATCTCGAGGGGCTTGTCGCCCTTTTCGTAGAACTTCACCGGGTGGGTAATCGGCTTGGGATCGCCGTCCATTTCGCCGGCCTCAACCAGCATCTCCACGACGGTCTTCTGCGCGGTGAAGACGGTGGTACCTGCCATGCGCTCGTAGCGCTCGCGGCCCTCGGCGGAGGTAATCCACTCGGGAACCTCGCGGGAGAAGCGGCCGTCGCGGCCGATGAGCGCGCGGGTATCCAGCTGCAGCTCGCGCCACCAGGTGACGTCGGTGGTGTCACCGAAGGTACAAATCATGGCGATACCGGCGCCCTTGTCGGGCTGTGCCAGCGGGTGAGCCTTGATTTCGACCTCAACGCCGAACAGCGGGGAGGTGACGGTGGTGCCGAAGAGCGACTGGTAGCGCTCGTCGTCGGGGTGCGCCACGAGGGCCACGCAGGAGGGCAGTAGCTCGGGGCGGGTGGTCTCAATCCAGACCTTCTCGCCGTTGGGGCGGTGGAAGCTGATGCGGTGGTACGCGCCGGGGCGTTCCTTATCTTCTAGCTCGGCCTGGGCGACCGCGGTACGGAAGGTGACGTCCCACATGGTGGGGGCCTCTGCCATGTAGGCGTTGCCTGCTTCCAGGTCCTTCAGGAAGGCGAGCTGGGAAACCTTGCGGGAGTGTGCGTCGATGGTGCGGTAGGTGCGCGACCAGTCCACGGACAGACCCAGGGTGGTGAAGAGGTTCTCGAAGACCTTCTCATCCTCAACCGCGAGTTCTTCGCAGAGCTCGATAAAGTTGTTGCGGGAGATGCGCGGCCACTTTGCCTGGCTGCGGTCAGGCTTGGGGGTGCCGTCTGCCTTCCAGGTGATCAGGTCACGGAAGGAATCGTTGTCGGGCACGGAGGGGTCGCAGAGAACGCCGTAGTAGTTCTGAACGCGGCGTTCGGTGGGCAGACCGTTGTCGTCCCAGCCGAGGGGGTAGAACACGTTCTTGCCGGTCATGCGCTGGTAGCGTGCAATGACGTCGGTCTGGGTGTAGGAGAACATGTGACCCACGTGCAGGGAGCCGGATGCGGTCGGCGGCGGGGTGTCGATGGAGTAGACCTGCTCGCGAGTGGTGTTCTCGTCGAATGCGTAGGTCTTCTCATCGGCCCAGCGCTTCGAAAGCTTCTCTTCGAGGCCTTCGAGGGCGGGGCGGTCGGGAACGTTAATCTGTACGGGCGAGTCTGAGCCCAAAATGTTTTCAGCCATAAGGGCTATTTTCTCATATTCACGGCGTTCTCTCAGCTTTCAGCGCCGGCCGTGCGCCGAGGACGTGGTGAGTCACGGCCTCGATGGCCGTTCGCGGGGTGCTTCGAGGGGTTGTCAGGGGCGTTCGTAGCGGGTGATGGCTTCTTCGAGGCGGCGCAGAAGCCGGTCGTATCGCGGGGCGAAACGTGCGCGACGCAGGGTAGCGGCGGGTCCGCGGGAGTGAAGGAGAGCATCCCAGGAAGCGGGGTCCAGGTAGGTCTGCCCCAGGAGTAGATGTACCTCGATGGGGTAGGGGGTCCCTGTGGAAGCTCGGTACGTGGCGGCTCGCTGCTGTAATTCTCGGCGGCGGGTTCGGAGGTCGGTGATGCGGTGGCGTTGAGATTTCACGGTGGTGCGGTGGATAGGGGACGGGGGGGGGAGAGAGAGAGCTCGGATGCGCTGCTCGGAAATGCTACAGGAATAGGTCATTAATACCCGAAGATAAATGTGTTCCGCGGATCATTTCAACACGTGACCCGACCCTATGCAGGCATCATCCGGGGGCGTAGACTGAAATAGTACCAATCCTGAGGAGGCATTGATGAGTACGTTTAGTTTCTTTGGTTTGGGTGCTTTCGAGACCGCCGTTCTACTGATTCAGGTGGTACTGGTGGCGGCATGCATCGGGCACCTTAGCTTGCGAAGCGGCTATGGGGAGGCGCGCATGCGCTTCGTTCTTCCCATTATCGCTTTCGTGCCGGGTGCCGCGATTCTCTATCTCATGTCTGCACGCGAGGGTACGGTTCCCCCGGACACCGTGAAGACCGGTAGTAGCTCGCCCGTGTACTTTGAGCACCGCCTCGGCTACCGCGATGGTGGCCGTAGCCGCTGGGGTCTTCCCCGTCGCCGCAAGTAATCGGGGGGGCGACGAGGTTCTTTTGAGCTGTGAAAACCTTGAGCTGTGAAAACCTTGAGCCGTGAAAACCGAAAAAACCAAAAATGTATGCCCGGTGTGTTTAGTTGTAGAGCACGACCGGGCATCGTTTTATTAGGATAAAGATATGACTAAGAACACTTACATTCCTCCATCTCCCTTTCGCTCCTGGGCCGGAGACGGCAAAGTGGCCGTGGTGACCGGCGCGTCCAGCGGAATTGGTCGAGCTACCGTGCATCAGCTGGTTGCCACCGGGTGGACGGTGTACGCTCTGGCTCGCCGCACCGACCGTCTTTACACCCTGCAGCAGGAGACCGGGGCGCATCCGGTCACCTGCGACGTAACCAACGAGACCGCCGTTGCTTTTGCCGCCGAGCAGATCCTGGGTGAGCAGGGAACCGTTGACGCCCTGGTCAATATTGCCGGGGGAGCCATCGGCCTGGATCCCGTCTCGGAGGGTAAGCCCGAAGATTACCTGCAGATGTACCGCATGAACGTGCTGGGAATCCTGAATACGGTCCGCGCCTTCAGCGGGGCACTGCGCCAGAATGGTCACGGCACGATTCTGAATCTGACCTCCACCGCTGCCGAGCATGGGTACGAGGGCGGCGCCGGGTATAACGCCGCAAAGTTTGGCGCTCGCGGCCTGACCGAGGCGCTCCGCCTGGAGGAGGCGGAACATAACGTGCGCGTCATCGAGATTTGCCCCGGCATGGTGCACACCGAAGAGTTCTCCCTGAACCGCCTGGGTTCGCAGGAGGCCGCCGACCGCGTGTATGAGGGCGTACCGAATCCGCTTACCGCCGAGGACGTAGCGCAGACCGTAACCTTTGCGCTCAACGTTCCGCACCACGTTAACCTGGACCGCATTACCCTGCGCCCGGTGGCTCAGGCCAGCCAGTTCAAGGTGATTCGCGCCGAGGGGTAGCGTGCCATCGGCCCTCTCTGCAACCCCTCATTGAGAAGTTCTGCGGATAATACGCGCATAACCCCGTTTGGGGGATGGGTGAAAGCTCACTCCCCGAAGCGGGGTTTTCTCAGGTAGTTATAAGGTTTTTCCTCACGGAATAACGCATAGGTTTGTCAAACGTCAGTAAAAGGGAAGTTTAAGAATCGTCATATCCTGATACGGACTGATACGGAGAACTTGAGTAAGCAAATTGGTATGTATACAACCTCTTTATAGGGGAGTGTTTTATAACGATTTGATAACACTTGAATAGAGGATGCGATAGGGTGCCGGTAAGAACAGGGGCGAATGTTAGCCTTTTAGCATCACACCCATATTGAACACCCGATGGCCTTCGAAGAGGGGGGCGCATATTCCCGGGGTTCACCACCGATGATTCAGAGATCGAGGAACAATGTCGAAGACTACCCGTCGCGTCTACAAGATTGCAGCAGCGGCAGCCTTTACCGCAGGCTCCGTTGCCGCTATTCCGGCAACCTTTGCGGCTGAGGCTCCCGCAGACCAGAACGGTACGACTGTTGCCGTCACGCAGCACCCCAACGGTGAGGTAAACGTAGAGGTTACTGCCCCGGCCCCGGCTTCTACCGAAGCACCGAAGACTGAGGCTCCGGCGCCGGCTGCTACCGAGGCTCCGAAGACCGAGGCACCGAAGGCTGAAGCACCGGCCCCGGCCGCTACCGAAGCACCCAAGGCTGAGACCCCTGCCCCGGCCGCTACCGAAGCACCGAAGACTGAAGCACCCAAGGCTGAGACCCCTGCCCCTGCTGCTACCGAGGCACCCAAGGCTGAGGCCCCGGCCCCCGCTGCTACCGAGGCACCCAAGGCTGAGGCCCCGGCCCCTGCTGCTACCGAGGCACCGAAGACCGAGGAAACCCCGAAGGCTGAGGCCCCGGCCCCGGCCGCTACCGAGGCCCCCAAGGCTGAGGCCCCGGCCCCCGCTGCTACCGAGGCACCGAAGACCGAGGAAACCCCGAAGGCAGATCCCAAGACCGAGCAGGCCAATCCCGCCATCGAGATTGAGGAAACCGACTTCCCCGCAGACGCCACCATCAATACCATTACGGTTCGTGCATCCGGTTTCCAGGGGGCCAAGGTGGGTGCCTCTGTTAACGTGAGCATCTACGCTCTGGACGCTAACCAGCAGATTACCGGTGAACCGATTGCAACCATCACCGTTGACGCTGGACAGATCAGGGATGGCGCATTCAACGCTTCCCTCAGCGTTCCCGCAGCCCAGCTTCCCGCCGGCGCATCCTACGCTCTGGTTGCTGTCAGCAACCCCCAGGCTCAGCCCGCCGAGAAGCTGGTGGCTCTTTCCTCCTTCAAGGTAACCGAGACTACCACTCCGCGTGCTCAGACCCCCAAGGCTGATGAGACCCCCGCCCCGGAAACCCCCAAGGCAGACGAGACTCCGGCTCCCGAGACCCCCAAGGCTGATGAGACTCCCGCCCCCGAGACTCCGGCTCCGGAGACCCCTAAGGCTGATGAGACCCCCGCCCCCGAGACTCCGGCTCCCGAAACCCCCAAGGCAGAGACTCCCAAGGCTGACGAGACTCCGGCTCCCGAAACCCCGGCAGTCCCTGAACCTCAGAACGCAACCCTCACCACCGAGAGCGCAAGCCTGGACCCGAACGACGAGTACAACGTGGTGACTGTCAACGGCGCGGGATTCACCCACGAATCTGCTTCCCGCGGCGTGCAGGTGGCCATCTACCGCCTGGATGCCGACGGCAACATCACCGGTGAGGCTCTGGCCGTTCAGGATGTGCCCGCATCCGAGATTATGGAGGGCACCTTCACCACTAAACTTTCCGTGCGTGCCGATCGTCTGCTGCCCGGCTACGTGTACGCGCTCGTGGCTACCAGCGACCCGAACGGCCTGGTACATCAGGTGGCTGTCACCACCGCCTCCGTGAGCGATGCGGACCACCCGGCCCCCACGATGCCCGTGGCAAGCAACGACGATAACACCACCGTTCGCGATAACGGCGACGGCACCACCAGCGTCTTCACCGCGGAAATGAGCGAGGACGGTTCCGTGACCGTGACCGAGACTCGCGTTCCCTCCTCGCAGGCTCCCAAGGCCAAGGTTGGTAACACCCCGGTGACCGCTTCTTCCCAGAGTGGCCACACCGTGAGCGCTCGCGATACCGCCGGCCGCACCACTTCGGATAGCTCTTCGAAGCCGCAGCTGGCTCACACCGGCGCTGAAGGTGTCGCAGGTATTGCCGGTGTCGGCGCCGCAGCGCTGATCGCCGGTGCTGCGCTGATGCTTCTGCGTCGCCGCAGCCTCTAGGGTTGATCCTTTCGCGTAACGCCGTATGAAACGTCCTCGCGGTTTCCTCGGGATTAAAATAATCTCGGGAGACCGCGAGGACGTTTCTGTGTGTTCAGAATAGTGAGGGCGCACGATGCGGCGCTCCACGGAACGTTGCAGCCGCAATGGACGGACAGACCGGTGTCGATTTGTTCATGACAGGGTTCCCGCGCTCGCGGGGGTGGGGGTTTATCGGTTCCGAGCGTCCCGGAAGTGAAAGCCTCGAATTTCGAGGGGCCCGGATAACCCTGTCGAAGAATTTGCCGTTAGGTTGCAGAATACCTCCCGAATCGGGAAGAGGGGAATGAGAAACGATGAGCGTGCAGGCAGTGCAGTCCGACCGCTTTGGGCCCGTGGAGAATCTGAAGCTCGTGAGCGTACCGGGGGAGAGCCCCGAAGCGGGGCAGGTAAAGATTGCGGTGCGTGCGGTCGGCCTGAACCCCGTGGACTATAAGATTTTTGAGGGCTCTCCACAGCTCAAGATGCTCTCGCGCGCCATGAAAATCAGGAACCCCCGCCGCTGGTTTGAATCAAAGAAATCGCAGTTCCCCCGCGGAGTGGGGCGTGATTTCTCCGGCACGGTGCTCGAGGTGGGGCCCGGCGTATCGGGCTATCGCGTGGGCGACGATGTCTTCGGAACCATCGTCAGTGCCCCCGGCCTGGGCACCAAACGGGGATCTCTGGCCACGGAAATTTGTGTGAACATCGGCGACATTGCGCCTAAGCCCGCCTCCATTGATTTTGAGCACGCGGCCGCAATGGGTGTCGCGGCCCTGACCGTGGGAGGCGCCTTCCGCCATATTGGCGTGGGTGAGGGCGATACGGTGGTCATCTCCGCGGCTTCGGGCGGAATTGGGTCCGTCGCCGTGCAGTATGCCGTGGCTCGCGGTGCACGCGTCATTGGCATTGCAGGGGCCGCGAATGCCGAGTTTATCAGGTCGTTGGGGGCCGTGCCGGTTGCTTATGGCGAGGGCGTGGGGGAACGAGTGCTCAAGGCGGCCGAGGGTCGCGTGACAAAGTTCCTGGACTGCTACGGTGGCGACTACGTGACCCTAGCCTTTTCGCTGGGGCTGAAGGGCAAGGACATTGGAACCCTCGTTCCCTCGCCCAAGGTCATGATTAGGGGAGCACAGTTTACGGGCCCCCGCCATTCGGAACACGGGGACTTCGAGACCCTAGCCGAGCTGGTCGCCGATGGGAAGGTGTCAATTCGCTTGGATCGCGTGTACGGGTTCACGATTGAGGATGTCCGTGCGGCCTACCGCGATTTGCAGGCCGGTCACACGCGTGGCAAGAGAGTCATTCGCATCGCCGGTGAATAGGGGATTGGCGCTACTGAATGATGCGAGACCTCAAAAACCTTACACCCGAAAGAAAATAACTATATGTGCATAAATGTGCACATATAGCACTGTAGAGTCTACCTATTTACGTTCGCTTTAAACCCTCACCTTGAAGGGAGAGTTGAGGTATTTTACCTAGTCGATATGTTTTGCGGATGATTAGTGGGGGAGATTTGGGCAAAAAACCCGTTTTGTGGTTCATTGCATAAAAAAATAGTTGGCTCGTAAAGCGTATTGGGCCTCAAGAGGCTTTTTCTATTGATAGTGTGGAACTACCGATAAATAGAGCGATTCCCCTCGCGCGGACTTCCACCTCAGATGGAGATTGAGAGTTTTACCTCTCGGAACCCATCGCCCATGCCGAGGAGACCCCTATCGCAAGGTTACCAACCTCGCGAAGGAACCAACCGTACATCTTCCCGCCGGGAATTGAGGCGTCGTTGTCGCGTAAAGGGTATCGTTCACACTCACAGAAAAGGTGTGTTTCATGCCCGATCCCGCTCACTCAAAGACCCGAGCAACGGCCGCCATTGCGGCCTCCGTTCTGACCGCCGGCACCGGTGCGGCCCAGGCCGCGATTCCAGTGCACAATGCGGGCGGCCTTTCCTCCTCTAACGTTCAGCAGAACCGTGCCCAACATTCTGACCGCGATGTGCGCCCCTCGGTGCAGATCGAACAGGGTGCTGCCATCAACCCCGCGCGTTCCCAGAGCATCACCGTTAGCGGTAGTGGTTTTCTGGGCGAGGACGTTGAGAAGCATGGCATCGCCGTGTACGTCAGTGAGTACCGCAAGTACCCCCTGGCTGCCCTGAGCCGTGCCCGTGCTGTGACCATGACCCTCGTCCCCGTCTCCGATGTGCACGAGGGTAGCTTTAGCACCCAGCTCACCCTGCCTGCGGGAATCCTCGACCCCAACCAGCAGTACGTGGTGGCAACCGCCGTCGTCAACCCCGATCTCGGCTATTCCGTCGAAGACACCTCCTACAATTCATGGACGCCCCTGGAGGTGCAGCCTGCGGATACTCAGGATGAGCCGCTCAATGCCCAGATCCTGTCTGGTCAGTTGGAAATTCCGCAGGAGCAGAACCTGATCGTCTACAAGGCCACCGGCCTGGGCGATGCGCAGGCCTTCGAGATCATGACCTCGATTTACGCCGTTGATGAGCAGGGCAATCGCCACGTACTGGCTGCCTCCCCGGCACGAGCCGATGTTGTCAACGGCACGCTTCTGGACGGCATCGAGGTACCTGGTGCGCGCCTAGCCGTTCTGCAAGATGTGCATCCCGATCTGCGCTACGTGCTGAACGTTGAAATTGCCCCTTCGGCTTCCCGGGGCCTAGCAGCTCAGAGTGTCGAGATTCCCTTCACCAATGGCTGGAGCGTTGCTGAGACTGCAGTCGCGGAGCCTGCCGACGAAGAGGTTGAAGCGGTTGAAGCGCAGGCGGAAGAGACCCCGGCGGCCCCTCGCCCCGCGACCTCCGAGCCGGAAGCTTCTGAGGCTTCCATTGTTCCCGCTGAGGAACAGGACCCCGTGCTCCCGGAAACCGACCCTCGGCGCCACTACGACCTGCCGCGTAACACTCAGTTCGACCGGGTGCGCGACGCCTCGGCAGATCGCGCGGAGGAGCAGGAGTCAGCCGAATCGACGAATCATTCATCCGTGGCCGTGGGTGCTCGCCTGCGCGTGGAAGAGACCGCAGTCCCCGAGAATGACTCGGAAAAGACGCTCACTTTCACCGGTGAAGGTCTCGAAGGTTCCGGTCCCGTGGCCCTGCAGGTGTACGCGCTGGATTCTAACGGCCGAACCGCCGGTGAGGCCATTGCCTCCGGGGACGCTCGTGTGGAGGATGGTTCCTTCTCCGCGCAGCTTCAGGTGCCGGGCAACGCCCTGAAGCCGGGTACGACCTACCGTGTAAGCGCAGTCTACGAGGATTCCCGAGGAACCGTGCAGATCGTGACCGGCGGCTTCACAGTGGAGCGTGACGGCGTGGATGCTTCGCGTCCTTCCGACTCGCTGCCTGCCGAGCAGACCGAAGCGCCGGCAACTGAGGAGCCGAGCTACGGTGACTCTGTTGCTGAAAAGCCGACGGAGGAGAAGCCCTCGGTTACTCCCTCCGATAGCGCCCCGGCACCGGCCGAAGAGTCGAAGGAGTCCGCTCCTGTGGCTGTCGCATCCGAGGCTCCTGTGTCGGCCGAGTCGGCTTCGCACGAATCTGCTCCGGTTACCGAGGATGCTACCGGCGGGGCTACCGACCGTGCCGGACAGAAGCCTCAGAAGGCTACGGCTTCGGTCTCCAAGGGTGAGCGTGAGCAGCTGGCTGCAACGGGCGCCTCCGGGATGCTGACGATTAGCGCGGTAGGGTCGCTCTCTCTGGCTGCGGGAGCCTTCCTGACCCGCCGTGGTCGCCGTGATGTGCAACTCACTTCCCGCTCCTAAAATGCTGATAAATACCCTCTCACAAGCCATAACGTGAGATAAGACGAGGGGATGCTTCTTTGTAACAAAAGAGGCGTCCCCTCGTCTTTAACTTTTTCTAAGGTTATACCTATAATTTAGAGTGCATTGACCGGCGGTACTGCCACTCTCTATGCTCCGCCCTCGCGGAGCAAAACGCGTTCTAAAACGCACATGGTCACCGATAAGAGAGGCCGCCTCCCCGCTCTCACTTCCGAACTTCTGAGCGTGGGGGATTGCACAACCTATCGCTCACTTACTCACTCACGAAAAAGGTGACCATGTTTACCACGCAGCGAACTGCTCGCGGCGCGGCCCTCGTAGCATCTGCAGCCCTCGGGCTGGGAGGCGCGCTGGCCCCTGCAACCTTGGCCCCCGCTTCCTTCGTATCGTCCGCCCATGCACAGCCGCATGGTGCGACTCCCTCTGCGAAGACTCCTGAACCCCACGCTACGAACGTTGATGTTTTCATCATGGATTTGCTAGGCCAGAGTGAGGATTACATCCTGATTGGTCTGGGCGGGGTGAAGTCTCTCGACCACGTGCAGGTGCGCCTGGTGGCAGTTACTGTGGAGGGTCTGGAAGTTGCCTCGATGGTGGTCCCCGCCTCGCAGCTGACCGTGTCAAAGAATGATGACGGCTATCTCGATGTGAGTATTCACCAGCGCCTGAATATTGAACAGGCCTACATGGTGGAGGTTACCGACCTTCAGACCGGCAACTCCTCTTTCGTTGAGCTGAGCCCCGAATACGGCGAGAGCGTTGAGGGTCTTCTCGCCTCACGTCAGAATCTTTTCTTCCCCGATACCCCGGGTGTACAGCGTGCACCCATCGATGCGGTGAGCCCCGTGCCCCATCCTGTGCCGAATCCCGAGCCTTCGAAGGATGAGCGAGAGGAGCGTCCGCAGCCCACGGCCGCTCCGGCCCCGGCTCCGGTTACCTCGGAGAGCGCCTCGCCGACCCCCTCCGCTACTGCATCTGAGAAACCCGGTGATGTGGGGGAGCCCCGTAGTTCCGAATCTACCACCGACGTTTCTGATACGCCCAAGCCCGAGGGGGACCGTATCCTGGTGCATAACCGCTCCTCGAATCAGGTCCCCGCGGAAACCCGCGAAGCCATTCTTGAGATTTCCACCGCGGAGCTGCGAGGCTCAAGCGATCTTCAGACGATTCGCACGCGCGTCAAGAACGTGGGGGAGAGCTCCCTGGGCTATGACGTCATGGTCTTCGAGATGCCTGCCGACGGGGGAGCCGTCGGCGCACCCCTGGCCACGACCCACGTGAGCCCCGAGCAGGTCAGGGACGGCGCGTTCTCGGCTGATTTGAAGGTCCCCGGAACCTCACTCGTTGGCGGTAAGCGGTACCGGGTGGTGGCGGTGGGGGGCGAGTCTCCCGATGAGCTGAGGCTCGTGGCAACCTCTGCCTTCAGCGTGAGCATTATTCAGCGCGCCAGCTCGGCGGATTCAACTGCAGACGCCAACAATCAGCCTAAGCGCACTGTGGTTCATTCTTCGAGTGAGCAGCTGCCGGCAGATATCTCCTCACCGAGTGATGCTTCACCCTCTGCGGTTGAATCTTCGTCGGCTCGAGGAATCGCTGGGGAAACCGTTCCCCATATTCCTTCGACAGATGTCGCTCTGAATCATGTCGCTCATGCCCATGCCTCGGCTGCGCGGGCAACCCCGCAGGCTCATGCGGTCACGAGTAACTCCGTTACCGCATCGAACGTCACCCCGGTCATGTCGGGATACGCAGCCTTTATTGGCGGACGCACCATCGTGAATCTGATGGGGTATCAGACCTCAGCGGGAAGTACTGAGAGCGTTGCCCCTGCCACACGGGAAGGTTCTCGCCTGAGCTCCGACGGGTTCTACACGCGAAGCACGAAAGCTCGCGGTGGTTCTGATTCTCAGAAACTGGAGGCAAGCGCTTCGGAAGATGTACCCCTGCCGGAGGGTACCGTGCCGCTGGGAATTGCGCTGGCCGGTTCGGTTGTCTTCGTGGGTAGCGCCGTGGTGGTGAACCGGTATCGTCGTCGGGCGGAGGCCTCTGCTGAAGCGGTGGCAATTGAGATGATGGACGCGAACGCATAGGCGCGGGGGAGCAGAGAATTTACCTCGAAGGGCGCCCTGTGGTGGTGATGCGTAGCATTACCGACCGCGGGGCGTCTTTGCATTATGTGAGATGTGTATCGCATTATGCAATGGATTTTTGTCAAATCTTGTACGGCATGTAAATGATTTTGATTGTTTATAGGAGGTGGATTTGCGGGACCCCGGCGCGAACGTTTATGCGTTATAACACCGTGAATGGCCTGTTTTCAGGGCTTGGGTTGGACACTATATGTCGTGCACCTGGGCTTTTACGGCGATTGAAATAATTGTTTGCGGGATGTTCGACCTTCCCTCTAAACATTCGCATTTTTCGATAACGATGTTTTATGGGGTGGCCATACAGTGTTTTACTCTGAGGTGCATATACTGCCTAACAATAAGCACACAAATGTAATGAATTTAAAATCTTAATACTCGTGTTAGGCTGGGATGTAACCGATGTACCGGCACGCATAATTATTGCATTAGAGGGGCTTGTGGTGAGCTACTCCTTATCAGCGCGTTGTGCGTCCGCTTCGATTGAAATGGCACTATTATGATCACTCAACGACCTCGAACTTTCCGCGCCCTGACGCTTTCCGTTTTAGCGACTACGGGTGTGTTTGTGTTACCCAATGCTTCCGCGGTGGAGGGAACCGGTTTTTCTGTCGATCAGCAGTGTATTATTACTATTCTCAATTCGGAGAATCCTCAGAATTGTCCCTCGCAAGATTTCGACCTTGAACTCGATACGCTTGAGGTTCTAATTCATTCTGTGGAACAGAACCGGGTGACCCTCAATCTGCACCCTCTCTACGAAGAGAAGTACATCAATGATTCGAGCCGCTATCTCGTGGCCGTTCAGTACTACACCCTCTCCGGTAAAGCATCCGGAGAGGTAGTCACTTATACTCCCCAGCAGCTGAGCGCAGTGAAAGCCCAGGATGGCTCTACCCTTCTGACGCTCACGCTACCGAGTACGCCGAAGGAAGGCTACTACACCATCTCCGTCCTCGACATAGACAGCTTCGATGAGGGATACGGGGAGTTCAAAATTACTGCCGACTCGCTTATTCCCCATACCGTTCCTGCCGGTGACGGGGACGTCGACAGTGACTCGTCGGGAATCCGTCTTGACGACGCAACGCAAAAGATTCTGGCTAAAGCGCGTGAAGAGGCCCGTTATCCGCAGCCCTCGATTTCGCCTACCCCGAAAGCGGCGGGCGATCTGGAGCACGGCACTCAGATTGTGAGTGAGGTACCCGGAGGCCTGACCTCCTCCCGAGACACCGCGAACCTGAACGCTCCAACGCTGAACGTTCGCTACGCCGAGCTGCGTTCTGACGCAGAGACGAAGCCCGTGACCGTTGTCGGAAAGAACCTGCCCGCCCGAGAGAACGGGTACGACCTGATGGTCCTTGAGACCGATATGCAGGGTAATCCCCGAGGCGATGCCGTCTCGTACACCCACGTGGACGCTGCACACATCGCCGGAGGAGAACTCGAGGTGGCTGTTGGCGTTCCGGGGTCGCTTCTCAAGACCGATTCGGTCTATACCGCGTACCTGGTGTACGTCGATGAGCAGAACAACGACACCGCCGTGGCCTCAGTTCGGTTTAAGGTGAGTGCCGGGAAATCGCAGGATACCGCGGATTCCTCCGCCACTCGCCGCGATGAAACGGGCGCTACTTCAACGTCCACTACCGCGAATAGCGATAACTCCGCGAACGCCTCCTCTCATGCTTCTTCTAACGCAACCGACGGTAGCTCGAACGCTTCCCGTTCTAGCGGGGCCGATTCCACCGCAACCCGTGAGAGTCAGGCGCGTGCCGAGCGCCGTCAGCAGGGGCTTCAGGCTCTGGCGCAAGCGCGCACTATGGCGCCCCAGACCAATGCATCCGCCGGGCAGTCACCCCTGACCTCGGCATATACCGCGGGGTCCGATACCGCAACGCTGAATGGGGAGGGTGGCGCCTCCGTAAAGAGCGGATTGGCATCTGCCGCGCAGCCCGTGACCCCTACCGACGGCGCCAAGGGACTAACCCCCACCCGTCAGACGGAGGGTAATTCCCGTTCCGCTGAGGTTAACGCCCCTATCTCTCAGATGCACTCCGGGTCGACCGCGGGGCAGCAGGAAGGCGTGAAAGCGGCGTCCTCTTCGGAACACGTTATGGAGGAAGCCTCCGACTATAGGGTGACCTTCTGGACCGTAGGATTGGTGGGATTGGGCCTGGTGGCGGGCGCCGTATGGATGGCCATTCGGAGGAATGCCTTCTCCCTGTCTCGGGTGTTCCACCGGTAAACACCTACGGGACTTGTTGACTCCCCGAGCGTAAAGACAGCGTTTAGGGGAGTCAAAATACCCTTGAGTGAATAAACCTCGGAGTTCATGGTAGGGTTGAGGAAGCCGATATATAGACGTGGACTCCTCCTTACCCTGACCCCACACCTCAGTGGTCGTATGGCGTGGATGCCACCGGACAGATACTCTGTCCAGGGCTCGGTCGATTACCCGGTGTGGGATTGGAAGAATAATCGGGGATGGGAGCACCTCGTTAAACACCACGAAAAGACACATTGCATGAGCACATTATCTATAAAACGCCGTGTAGTTGCCGTTGCGACCCTTGCTGCGGGACTGCAGAGTGGGGTGCTTGCCCCATCCATGGCCGCCGATACTGTTGCCGACCCTACGCCCTCTTTACACGATGTCGCTGGAGTAGGCGACTCGGACGACCCCATAACGCAACGTCGCGAGGGGGAATCGAACGTCGACTTCGATGGCCCTAACGAGGGTGATATTAACCTGACCATTCACCGTGAGAACGGTGCTGCCCTGCTCGTTTGGTCGGGTTTTCCTCAGGGAATCTCTGCCGAGAGCGTGCTGGTAGAAGTTACTTCGTGCACCTCGACGGAGGAATGCACCCACCGTTCTGTCTCCCCGACCGAAGGAGGTTCCCCCGGGGAAGTAGCGCTTCTGCTTGATTTGCCCGCTGGGGGAACGTTCTACGTCATCACCCTGACGGATGCGGCCTACGGCATCACACGCGTAGATTTTCTGACGCGAGATCGCGACACCCTGGTGGAGGTTCCCTCCGATCCTCGGTATTCTACTCAGCCGGGAGTTACCCCGCCACACGGTGAGGATGCGTCCTCGAAGGGCCCCTCAGCAACCGACTCCACACCGGTAGAGAAGAAAGACACCCCGGAGTCTCCCTCGCCGCAGCCCAGCCCCACGCATATTCCTTCTACCGTAGCCCCCACTCCTCAGCCGGTGGTGACCCAGTCCCCGAACGTCACAAAGGAACCGGAGCATATTCAGCTGATTAGCTCCGAAAAGATCGAGGCTCAGGCAAGTAGGCAGAATCACCGAGACAGCCCTCGCCTGACAATCCAGAACTCCCAGGTTAACTCGAGCGATTCGGTAAAGCCCGTTACGGTGCGCGGCAAGAACTTTGCAACGAATGACAACGGGTATGACCTGATGCTCATGGAGCTCGACGGTGATGGGCATACGGTGGGTGACGCCCTAGCTATTGTGAGGGTGAACCCTTCGGACCTCTCCTCCGGAAGTTTTGAGGCGGTGCTGGGTGTACCCGGCGCCTCCCTGCAGACCGGCCGCACCTACTTGGTAGTGGCAATAGACGCCACCAGCGGTGGAGACGTCCAGGTCAGCACGGTGCGCTTCACCGTTTCTCGAGGGAGTAGCGCTACCGGAAATTCCCAGGGTGAAAGCGGCGACACCTCCACTGACGATTCCTCGGATTCTTCATCCTCAGCAGTGGCTAGCACCTCTTCTGCGGCCCCCTCAACGGCCTCAAGCAGTGAGGAACAGAATGCCGTGAAAGTGGCTGACGGGAATAAGACGAAGACCCGAGGCGTACGTTCTGCAACCGCCTTGGCCGGGGACCGGAAGGACCCCACCATCTCTGTCGAAGAGGGGACGGAGGCCGTTGCCCGCCCCGCTGCCTCTTCTTCATCTGCGCTAGGCTACCGCACACGCGATGCACAGGACGATCAGGCTACCGCTCGTACGAGTGCGCCCGCAGAAACCGAGCCCGCTACCCAATCGCGACGGTCTTCGACGCTGGATGGTTCCTCCTCGCAGGTGCGTTCCGAGCAGAAGGGCCGTGACGGGGTGAAGGCATCAGAAGCCGATTTGGCCCATGGCATGATGGCCTCCTCATCTGCACTGGCCGTACTATTGGCCATCGGTGGTGGAATGGTTCTGGGCTCTTTGGGTATGACCTGGGCCCATTCCTCGCGCCGCAAATAAGGCTTTCAGGAGCTGAGGGTGACGGGGCGTAAATTCCGGTTGCCGCCGGTGACTCGCCGGGCGTGGGCGCTCAGCAGTGCTGTCACCTCAACTGCTTTCGGGCCTCGAGTTTGCCTCGCCAGCCCCCGCTGTCTCACTCGATTTGAGTGGGGCAGCGGGGGCTTTTGCGGCTCATAGATTTGTGTGGGCCGGGTATTTTGCCCCGGGAATTTTTTACAATGGGAGCATGACTGTTTTGAATGTTCTCGCGACCTCTCACGGTACCGACTCCGCTGCCGGCCGTGAAGCCATCGCCCTGATTCGCGAACAGGTGCGTTCCCTGCTGGACCAGCGTACTGACGGCGTGGAATACCGCGTGCACGAGGCTTACGTTGATGTCGAATCGCCCAGCGTGGATGATGCTGCGGCGGCTCTGCCCAAGGACGAGCCCTGCGTTATTGTCCCGATTCTGCTCTCCACCGGGTTCCATACCCAGGTGGATTTGCGCCGGGCAGCCCGCGCGAGCGGTATCGAACGTATCGTAATCGCCGAGTCTCTTGGTCCCGATTCCCGTCTGGCTCGCCTGGCTCGGACCCGCCTTGAAGAGGTTGGCTGGACCCCCGAGAACGGTTCTGTCGTGGTGCAGGGCGCCGCCGGCTCCTCCCGCGCCGATGGCCGCGCCGATATGGAGCGTGCCGCCGAGTTGCTCTCCGAGGCCTTGGGAACCCAGGTTCAGCACGGCTTCATTGCCTCCATTGACCCGAAGTTCCACGAGGTGGTGGCCGAGTATAAGCCGGAGTTCGCCGCAACCTACCTGCTGGCGGAGGGTTTCTTTGCCGGTAAGATGCGCCGTGACGCCGCTTCGACGGGCCTGCCGGCGAAGGTTGCCGCGCCGCTGGTGAACGCACAGGACCCTGCATCCGCCAGGGTGGTGGCCGAGTGCTTTGTCAATCGCATGGATGAGGCGCTTGCCGCCTAAGAACTATTTGGGCTCGTTCCGCGCGAAAGGCCTCCGCTTCCTCAAAGGAAGCGGAGGCCTTTCGTCAATTTGAATTGTCTATGAGCCGTCCGAATTAGTTGGCCAGCAGGTAGACATCGCCGTCACGGACCTCAACGGGGTACACGTTGAGGGAGTAGGAGGAGTCCGAGAGGCACTCACCGTTGGTCAGATCGTAGACCTCCTTGTAGAGGGGGGAGGTAATGGTCGAGTGGCCGTTCTTCTCGCCGATAATGCCGCGGGCCAGAACGAGTGCCTGGCTGTGCGGGTCGAGGTGATCGCTGGCGTAGATGCCGTGCTTGGTCTTGTAGATGGCGTACTGATGGTTGTCGACCAGAGCGACTTCGCCCCAGTTCTCTTCAAGATCGGATTCGGCGCAGATGCGGACCCAGTTATCGGCCATGGGGTTTTCCTTTCGAAACGGTGTGTGTCGCGCGGGGGCGAGCTCAATTACGGTTTGGGCGTAATTGCGATTCACGTGTTCTTTGTTTGGAGTTTACCCTATGAAACCCACATTGGGAAATGGGGCACGCGAGAAAGCTAAAGGTTATTTTCACCCTAAAATACAACCCTAAATTTTATAGATTAGCCTTACCTAAATCTGCTGCTGCCGGGGGTATGTATTCCCTCATCTGGGCTGTTATTCCGCGGAAGTTTTTCAGAATTTTTTCTCACAAAATGCTGATTTTGGCTATCCGTACCCTGCGCTACCATGTACGATGAAAGTCGTAGCTCGGAATCACTTTTGAGCACCTGAAGAAAACAACATAATCCCACATAAAAATGTTTCGTAATTTTCAGGAGTTGCAGAAGATAAGAGGTTTCGCGGGGCCTTGCGCTCCGTTGGTACGACCCCCCTTATCTTGGCAAATCCGGGATTTCCGTGTTGCGGCATGTGCGCCGCAAATAAGTTACGGGACGAATCCCAGGGACATAATCGCCGCCCGCGGCGAGGATGCAGAGCTATCGCATCGCAAACTAGGAAAGGAAAATCTATGTCGAACACCCCCCGCAACATTCTCGTTGTCGGTGCAGGACCCGCCGCATGGCGTTTTGTTCGCGCATACCACGAGGGCGCAGAGGCAGCCGGTCGTGCCGCAGACACCATCACCGTGCTGAACGATGAGCCCTACACCCCTTACGACCGCGTTGCCATTGAGCAGCTCTTCAAGGACCCCGAGAAGGATCTAACCCTCGGCGATCCGGAGCTGTGGAACGCTGAGAACATCAACCTGGTCAACAACTGCCATGCCGAGAAGCTGGACCGTAACCGCCGCGTCGTCACCGACACCGAGGGCAACGAGTACCCCTACGACGTTCTGATTTTTGCAACCGGTTCCCGCGCGGTTCGCATCCCCATTCTCAACTCGGACGCAGCACACGTCTTCCGCACCGTCGATGACGTGAAGAACATGGTTTCCGAGGTCAACCGCCTGCAGTCCACCCTGGGCCGCGCACCCCGCGGCATCGTTGTCGGTGGTGGTCTGCTCGGTCTCGAGGCTGCTGAGGGCCTGAAGGAACTCGGCGCGGAGCCCACCATTCTGGACGTGGCTCCCTGGCTGCTCTCCGTCGAGGTGGACCAGGGCGGCGGTTACGCCGTGAACGCCCAGATCAAGGCAACCGGCATTGATATTGAGACCGGCGTGTTCATCTCCGGCATCAACAAGGATGCCGACGGTAACGTCGTCTCCGTCTCCATCGCAGACTCTCCCTCCGAGGACGCAAACATCCGCACCCTGCCCGCCGACATGGTGGTCTTCGGTGCCGGTATTCGCCCCAATGACGAGCTGGCTAGTGCCGCCGACATGCACATGGGTGAGCGCGGCGGTATCGTCGTCAACGACGCCTGCCACACCTCCGACGAGCACATCTGGGCTATCGGTGAGGTTGCTTGCGTGCTGGGCCGCACCTGGGGTCTGGTTGCACCGGCTAACGCTATGGCCGACGCAGTGGCAGCCAACCTGCTCAACGACAACGAAGAGGCAAAGGTCGAGGAATTCGACATCGCCACCAAGCTGAAGTTCTCCGGCGTTCAGGTGGCCGGCTTCGGTGACCGCCGCGGTACCACCGAGGGCTGCCTCGAGGTTCTGTTCGCTGACCCCGCTCGCGGCATGTACCAGAAGATCGTGACCAGCGGCGACGCCAAGACCCTGCTGGGTGGCGTGTTCGTCGGTGACACCGCTCCCTTCGACTCCCTGAAGCCCCTGCTGGGTCGCGAGCTGCCCGCCGAGCCGAACGTCTACCTGACCGCAGCTGGCGGCGGCGACGGCATCCCCGACACCGAACTGCCCGACGACGCAATCCTGTGTTCCTGCAACAACATCAGCTTCGGCACCGTGCGTGAGGCCATCGTTGACGGTAACCACGACGTGGCATCCCTGAAGGCCTGCACCACCGCCGGTACCCAGTGTGGTTCCTGCGTGCCCATGCTGCAGAAGACCCTCGAGCAGCAGATGAAGAAGATGGGCCTGACCGTCTCCAAGGCCCTGTGTGAGCACTTCGACTTCTCCCGTGCGGAGCTGGCCGAGGCCGTGCGTCTGACCAACCTGGACGACTTCGACTCCGTGATTGCTCGCTTCGGTCACGGCGGCGACGGCTGTGCCATCTGTAAGCCGACCGTTGCATCGATCCTCTCCTCCTTCCGCAACTCCTACGTGCTGGACTCCGGCCGCGGTGGTCTGCAGGAGACCAACGACCGCGCACTGGCAAACATGCAGAAGGACGGCACCTACTCCGTCGTCCCGCGTATTCCCGCCGGCGAGATTCCCGCCAAGAAGCTGGCCGTCATCGCCGAGGTTGCCGAGGAGTTCGGCCTGTACACCAAGATCACCGGTGCACAGCGTATCGGTATGTACGGTGCCCGCCTCGAGCAGCTGCCCTACATCTGGGAACGTCTGGTCGACGCTGGCTTCGAATCCGGTCAGGCCTACGGTAAGTCCCTGCGTAACGTGAAGTCCTGCCTGGGCTCGAGCTGGTGCCGCTTCGGCGTTCAGGACTCCGTCGGTATGGCAGTCCAGCTGGAGAACCGCTACCGCGGCCTGCGCTCCCCGCACAAGTTCAAGTTCGGTGTCTCCGGTTGTAACCGCGAGTGTGCCGAGGCTCAGGGCAAGGACGTCGGTCTGATTGCAACCAGCAACGGCTGGAACCTGTACCTGGGCGGTAACGGTGGCGCAACCCCCGCCCACGGCCGCCTCTTCGTCAAGGACGCTTCCAGCGAGGACGTCGTGCGCTACATCGACCGCTACCTGATGTACTACATCCGTACCGCGGACAAGCTGCAGCGTACCGCTCGCTGGCTTGAGGACCTGGACGAGGAGCACGGCGACGGTCTGGCACACCTGCAGTCCGTCCTCATCGAGGACTCCCTGGGCGTGTGCGAGGACCTCGAGCGCGACATGCAGCGTCACGTGGATTCCTACGAGGACGAGTGGGCCGCAACCCTGAAGGACGAGCGTCGTCTGCGCCGCTTCCGCGCCTTCATCAATGAGCCCAACGGCAGCGACGAGGCATCGCACCTGTTCGTGCTGGAGCGCGAGCAGATTCGCCCCGCAACCCCCGAGGAGATTGCGGCTGTCAAGGCTGGCGAGTCCAACACCGTTCTGGTGACCGGTACCAAGATTCCCGTGGGTAAGCCCGGTGACCTCAACCCGGTTCCGGCAGCCTAGTATGGGCCCGAAGATTCCGCCGTTCCCGCCCCGCGAGTTCGCCACGATTGACGAGGTGCTCGCGGGCGGGGCGCCCGGTCACAGCCTGGATGACAGCGTGACCGAGCGCGGTATCGCCCTGCCCGGTGAGCGCGCCGAGCACCCCGGCAAGGTCTACATTGTCGGTGGCGGCCCCGGCGCCGTCGACCTGCTGACCCTGCGCGCTGTGCGTGCTCTGGGTGAGGCGGACGTGGTCCTGCTGGATCACCTCGCCCCGCAGGAGTACGGCGAGTACGCCCCCAACGCCCTCATCGTCGATGTGGGCAAGGTGCCCGGTAAGCACGCTGTTCCGCAGTCCCGCATCCAGCAGCTCATGATTGACTACGCGCTTTCGGGTAAGACCGTGGTGCGTCTGAAGGGTGGCGACCCGTACGTGTACGGTCGCGGCGCCGAAGAGCTGGATGCGTGCATCGCGGCGGGCCTGGAGGCCGAGGTGATCCCCGGTATCACCAGCGCTATCGCCGTTCCCGGACGTGCCGGTATCCCGGTGACCCTGCGCCGCGTGTCCTCGATCTTCACCGTGGTATCCGGCCATTCGGGTCTTTCCGAGGATGACCTGGCTGCGGTCGAGGCAACTCTGCGTGCCTCCGGCACCGTGGTGTTGCTGATGGGCGTGCGCACCCTGCCCGATACGGTGGCGTCTCTGCTCTCTCGTGGGATTGAGGGCGAGATGCCGTTGGCGACCATCGAAAACGGGTTCTCCGAGAACGAGCGGGTTACCGTGACGACCCTGGAGAATGCGAAGGCCGATTGCGCCCGAGTGAAGCCGCCCGCCATCACCGTGATTGGCGAGGTCGTGTACTACGCCCGCGATAATCAGAACCGTTTCGTGAGCGAGGTTCACGAGCGTCTGCGCGAGCGTTCCACCTCGTAACGTTCCGCTGTGTTCATGCTCCGTTTGTACTCCCGGTGCGATGCCCGCCGCGGGGGAGGAGTGTGAGGCATCAAGGCATAGCCCCGCGTCCCTGGTTTTCCTAGTTGCCAGGGATGCGGGGCTATCGTCATGTTCGGAACGCGCGCGTGGGCCGGCTGCCGGACTGGGGGGCTTAACACGGGCTTCCGTTCGCTCGGCATAATTGGCCGTGCAATTGGTTGCGTCACAATCGTCACCAGCGCAGACGGAAGGCACAGGCTAAAGGTCCAGACGAAGGGCGGGGCGGGTATCAGTTGAATTGATACCCGCCCCGCCCTCATAGCGTGGAAGCAAATCGGCCAGCTCGGTCTAGACTCCGGTACCGGAATATGAGCCACCGGAGGAACTCGAAGAGGAACCACCGGAACCAGCGAAAATCTTCTTGAAGCGTTCGCTGTATTCAGACCTGAAGAATTCCGCGCTGGTCACGTTCCACTTACCCTGGTCAAAGACCAGAATCACGGGAACCTGAATCGTGCTTGCCTCCTGAACCTGGCTCGAGCCGTTCTGATAGGTCGTAAACTCGCTCGCCCAGTCTTCGCAGGGGAAGGACACCGCGCTCAGCTCAGTCGAGGCGTAAGCGCGCGTCCTGTACTCCGAGAGAATACTCATCTTATTCTCGTAGCCCTTGACCCAACCGCCCCTGGAATACAGGGTGTGGACGTTGAAAAGCTCGGCGCTGAGCTTGGTATCGTCCTTGTTCATGAGGTTGATAGCGTACTCAATCGTGCCGGTACGCATGAGGTAGACGTAAGAACTCTGATAGGCGCACAGGGTCTTGTAGGCGCCCTCGAGGGTGTTGGTGCGCCGCGCCGTCTGATCGATGACCGGGGTGGGGACGTTCTTCGCGGGGGAGGTATCGGTGGCCTCGACGTACTTGTTCGACAGCTCCTTGTACTCGTACTTCAGGGGACCGAGGTACTTGTCACTATCCTTGAGGTATTCATCCTCGGGGATGATTCGGGTGCTGCCCGAGGCGCTGGAAGAAGCCGAAGCGGACGCGCTGTCGGAAGAGCTGGGGGAGTCGCTGGGAGAACCGCTGGGCGAGTCAGTGGGGGAAGCCGACCCGTCGGCAAGCGGACGGACATCCTTGGCGCATCCGGCCAGAGCAAGAGCGGCAAGGCCAATACCGCCCAGAAGGATATTGCGTCGACTGGGTGCTTGATTGAGGAAAGACATCGTGGCCTCCTGATGTAGGCCCGCAGGGTGCGGCGTTTGTGTGTACGCCGGTATTGCGGGGGTCCTGTCGTATGGTGCGTGGTACGGATATACCCGGATGCTCGGCCCCAAAACCTCGGTGCGAGGAACGCGGGGGAGCATCCGGGTTCGACTATAAGTGACCCGTTTGAAAGGTTCGTCAAAAAACCCTGAACGTTATCTTTAAGTGCACGCTAACCCGAACTCGGGGAGGAACAGATGCTGAACCTACCCGATGAGAATCACCCGGAATCAAGCGGCCCTAGACACCGGCGGGTCCGTGAGAATCGCCGGAGCTGCCGGAAGAATCCGAACCGGTTCCTAGACGCTCGTTCATGTAGGGGACGCTAATACTCCACCACTTACCCTCGGCGAAGAGCATGACGTGTGGCGTGGAATTCTGGGTGATGGCCGGGACCTTCCGCTCGGTGCCGTCGGGCTGGTGAACGGCGGTGGCTGAGTACTCGGCATCAACATAAATCACCACGTACCCGTCGCCGTCCTTCACCGCGCCCACCGGCTCCGTCTTCTGCATCGAAATGCTACAGGTGAACTCCATGTACCAGCCCTTCTGCTCGTAGAGTTCCTTGACCGCGTTAATCTCAGCGATAGCACTTCGATCTTCTGGATGGATCAGCTCCACCGCCTGAGACGCGTAGTGTCCATCCTTAAGCGTGGTGATGAGGGCGCTATAGTACGCACGCAACGTCTCGTAGGCACCCTCGAAAGTCGGTTCGTCACGGTGGGGGACAGTCTTGAGGGGCTTGGGCACGTTCTGCGCCGGGGCGGATGAAGTGGCCGGCTGATACTCGCCGGTGTACTGGCCGGTCAACTTCAAAGGGCCCGGATATTTTTCCCAACCTTTGACGAGCGCATCCTCAGATTCCGGGACGCGCGGGGCGTCAGCGTTCGCGTCGTTCGTCCCGTTTGTCGCGTCGTTTGTCGCGGCGCTCGAAGGGGGCGTCGAGGTGCTCGCTGCGGGTGAGGCTGAGGCGCTCGCGGAGGGGGAGGCAGTGGGTAGCTTCCGCTTGGCTTCTTCGCTGAGCGGATGGACCCTGGCGGCACATCCTGCCGTGAGGACTGCCAGACCGCCCAGCAGGAGGGTGCGGCGGGCTAGGGGAGCTGAAGGGCTAACGGTGTTGGAATGGGCGCTCGAAGAGGGTGAGAACATCGGTGAACTCCTTGAATCTAGCCCGAGATGGGCTCGGGGCACCCGGAGCGGGTGCATGGTCGTATTCGTGATAGTCGTGGTTCGCGCGGGACAAACCCGGCTGCGTAACCGGAAGGCCGGAAGGTGCCTTGGGCGTGCTCTGCCGTTGGGACGGAGCGCACGCATGAATCAACGATGAAACCGCGGGATGTGCGCCGTTACGGTTTGCACTAATCCAGCTCGTGCAGGTCTGGAACCGTCAGCTTTGATGGGTTCCTCATGACAGAAGCCCTAGAATCATAATTGATGCATATATGGGTTATTTTATATTAATTGAGTTCAAAATGCATGAAATTAAGCCTTAGTAATCCCTGGGAGAATTTTGAATCCAGGTGGCGGTAGCCGATTCCAAGGTGCCGAGATTGCATCACGATGACAGGAGTAGGGGAGGTGGCAGGTGGGTGCGAAGCACATTGGAGAACATGATTTATATCACATTTAAGACCTGGAACCTCTGGGGGAGTGACTAAATTTCTGGCAATGAGACAGGGTGAGTGGGACGCGCAACTCTCCCTCGGGAGGGTCTGGAATCTATCGAATGGGCGAAGAAAACGGGCTAATTAGCCAAGGAAAATCGCTCCGCAATCCCCGAATATGCACTCTATTCACTCGCTATACATCACCCCGCGGGTCGCAAGAATTAGTTCCCACACCGGGGGTGGAGGGGCGAAAAAATTCGCGGGATGAATATCTAGTGGACGAGTCTTCTTCTCAACCCAATATCTTGTGGTCACCCGAAAGGTGCTTTCAAAAATTCGATGCCAAAATTCAAAACCAACTTAAAGCCACAATGCGTCGATGCAAAAACATGCATTGGGTGACACACCCGAGTACGCGGCTCGCGGGGGTCCATTAAGGACCCTCGGGGCTCGGAAACTCGCGGAAGAGTGACCCGTCTATTCCCCGGACCCTGTGGGGACAGTAGGGGAGTGAAGGCGTTCAAACCCACACCCCGCGGGGTTGCATACAGACACAAAAGCCACATAAACTATTAGTGTTTGCAACGACCCGGCCATCACCGGCGAGCAATTCGGAAGAACGGACCGCACCTGCGGACACCCGCCAATCGCTGCGGCGAGGGTGTCTTAGCGGAAGAGATGTAGTCCCAGTAGAACCGGACGGTTAAGCCCGATATAGCTGTAATAAGCGACTGATACCCGCCCAACGCGCCGCTCTTCCGGTGGCTAGGTATCGCGGACACGCGACGCCACGTAGCCCCGGGAGGGTTCGGTGCGTTGAGCTGGTTAACTCAGTAAGCAAGGTGGTACCGCGCCGCATCCTGAACCCCCGGCACAGCCCGGATAGGTCAGCGATGCCCAGGCGTCCTTGCACCCGTCATGTCAACCCTCACTCGCTGAGAGGTGACGAGTGCACGCACCCGCGTACCGCGCCCGTCACCCGCATCTCAGCGTTGAGAACAACAGATAAGGGCGCACCCAATGTCTAACGTATACCCCAAGGCGAGTGCCTTCGAGGCCGCAGGAAGCGGCGTCACCGCATCGCCCAAGTTCCCCGCGCTGGAAGAAGCAGTCCTCGACTACTGGAAGAAGGACGGCACCTTCGCCGCATCCGTCGAGAACCGCCCCGCAGGCGAAAACGGTGAAAACGAATTCGTCTTCTACGACGGTCCTCCCTTCGCTAACGGCCTGCCCCACTACGGCCACCTGCTCACCGGCTACGCCAAGGACCTCGTCGCACGCTACCAGACCCAGCGCGGCCACAAGGTAGAACGCCGCTTCGGCTGGGACACCCACGGCCTGCCCGCAGAACTCGAGGCAATGAAGCAGCTAGGCATGACCGACAAGCGCGAAATCCTCGAAATGGGCATCGACAACTTCAACGACGCTGCCCGTGCATCCGTGCTCAAGTACACCAACGAGTGGGAAAAGTATGTCACCCGCCAGGCACGCTGGGTCGACTTCGAAAACGACTACAAGACCCTGAATGTCGAGTACATGGAGTCCGTCATCTGGGCGTTCAAGCGCCTCTATGACAAGGGCCTGACTTACCAGGGCTTCCGCGTGCTGCCCTACTGCTGGAAGGACGAGACTCCCCTCTCCAACCACGAGCTGCGCATGGATGACGACGTGTACAAGGACCGCCAGGACCAGACCGTCACCGTCGCATTCCGCCTCACCGCAGACACCGCCCTCGGTGCTGACGAGAAGGTCGCCGCTGAACTCGACGGCGTCGAAGCACTCGCATGGACCACCACCCCCTGGACCCTGCCCACCAACCAGGCACTCGCCGTCGGACCCGAGATCGAATACTCCGTCGTGCCCGGCGCAGGCAAGTTCGCGGGTCGCTCCTTCCTGCTCGCCTCCGACCTGCTCGGCTCCTACGCCAAGGACCTCGGCTACGAAGGTGACAACCCCGCCGAGGAGGCTGCCGCAGCCGTCACCGCACGCTACACCGGCTCCCAGCTCGAGCACGTGCGTTACACCCCGCTCTGGGACTACTTCGCGGACACTGAAAAGTGGGGCACCGAAACCTCCTGGCAGATCCTGGTTGCCGACTACGTCACCACCGGTGACGGTACCGGTATCGTCCACCAGGCACCCGCCTACGGTGAAGACGACCAGAAGGTTTGTGAAGGCTACGGCATCCCCGTGATTCTCTCCCTCGACGAAGGCGCAAAGTTCCTGAACCTCTTCGCCGAGCCCACTGCCTCCGGCTCCACCGCCCTGGCAGAAATCGCAGGCGTGCAGGCATTCGACGCGAACCGCACCATCATCAACGCCCTCAAGGCAGATGACGTGCTGATCCGCGAGAAGTCCTACGTGCACTCCTACCCGCACTGCTGGCGTTGCCGCACCCCGCTCATCTACCGTGCAATCACCTCCTGGTACGTGAAGGTCACCGACTTCAAGGACCGCATGTACGAGCTGAACAAGCAGATCAACTGGATCCCGGAGAACGTGAAGTACGGCCAGTTCGGCAAGTGGGTCGAGAACGCACGCGACTGGTCCATCTCCCGTAACCGCTTCTGGGGTTCCCCGATTCCCGTGTGGGTTTCGGACGACCCGAACTACCCGCGCATCGATGTGTACGGCTCCCTCGAAGAGCTCAAGGCAGACTTCGGCCGCCTGCCCCTGAACAAGGACGGCGAACCCGACCTGCACCGCCCGTACATCGACGAGCTGACCCGCCCGAACCCGGACGACCCGACCGGCAAGTCCACCATGCGCCGCGTGGAAGACGTGCTCGACGTCTGGTTCGACTCCGGCTCCATGCCCTACGCACAGGTGCACTACCCCTTCGAGAACCAGGAATGGTTCGAGAACCACTACCCGGCAGACTTCATCGTCGAGTACATCGGTCAGACCCGCGGCTGGTTCTACGTGCTGCACGTGCTCGCGACCGCGCTCTTCGACCGCCCCGCGTTCAAGAATGTCATCAGCCACGGTATTGTGCTCGGCTCGGACGGTCAGAAGATGTCCAAGTCCCTGCGCAACTACCCGGACGTCTCCGAGGTCCTCGACCGCGACGGCTCCGATGCGATGCGCTGGTTCCTGATGTCCTCGCCGATTCTGCGCGGCGGCAACCTGATCGTGACCGAGCAGGGCATCCGCGAGGGTGTTCGCCAGGTCATGTTGCCGCTGTGGAACGTCTACCACTTCTTCGCTCTGTACGCTAACGCCGCCAACAACGGCGAAGGCTACAGCGCAAAGCTCAAGTACGACTCGCAGCACGTGATGGACCGCTTTATCCTCGGTAAGACCCGCGAACTCATCGAGCAGGTCACCGCAGCGATGGACTCCTACGACATCTGGAACGCCTGCGAATACCTGCGCCAGTACGCCGACGCACTGACCAACTGGTACGTGCGCCGCTCCCGCGAGCGCTTCTTCAACGAAGACACCGACGCATTCGACACCCTCTACACCGCACTGGTGACCGTGTCGAAGGTCGCCGCATCCCTGCTGCCGCTCAGCAGCGAGGAGATTTACCGCGGCCTCACCGGTGAACGCTCCGTGCACCTGGCTGACTGGCCCGAGGCATCCGCCTTCGCTGACGAGTCCGACCTGCTGGCTCTCATGCAGACCGTGCGTGAGGTCTGCTCCGCCGGTTCGGCACTGCGCAAGGAAAAGAAGATCCGCGTGCGCCAGCCGCTGCAGAAGATGACCGTGGCAATCGCACCCGAGCAGTTCGCGGCACTGGGTACCGCCTTCGGCGAGAAGGGCGCGGAGTACTTTGCGAACATCGTCGAGGACGAGCTGAACCTGCGCCAGGTGGAGCTGGTCAGCGCCGACACCGTCGACCCCGCCGACTACGGCATCTCCCAGCAGCTGAAGGTGAACGCTCGCGCCGCAGGCCCGCGCCTGGGCAAGCAGGTGCAGGTTGCCATCAAGGCATCTAAGTCCGGTGACTGGACCGTGACCGAGGACGGTACCGTCCTGGTCGGCGTGGCAGCTCTGGACGGTGGCCTGGCTCTGGAAGAGGGCGAATACGAGCTGGCAACCGTGGTTGCCGCCGACGCCGAGGGTGCTGAGCACACTGCGGCTGCGGTTCTGCCCGGCGGCTTCCTGGTCCTCAACATTGAGCTGACCGACGAGCTGGTTGCCGAAGGTATTGCCCGCGACACCATCCGCGCTATTCAGCAGGCACGTAAGGACGCCGACCTGAACGTTGCGGACCGCATCAACCTGAGCATCGCGGCACCGGAGGAAACTCTGGCAGCTCTGCGCGCCAACGAAGCACTGGTGACCGGCGAAACCCTCGCCGTGTCCCTGCAGCTGAGCGAAGCAGACGAGCTGAGCATTAGCGTCGCCAAGGCATAAAACGCCTGAACCGTACGGCCGTCCCGCCCCCTTGATTGGGCGGGGCGGCCCGTCGTCTATCCCGCCGCACGGTTATCCTGCCGCACGGTGGGCCCCTGCCGGCACCGACCGGCTATCCCAGTGAGGAGAACAATGAGCGAGAAGAATTACCCCGCAATTCCCGACCCCGAGGGCGTGGAACGGGTCTACGGTGAACTGCTGGCACGAGCACCCGAAAACAAGATGGCACCGCGCCTGGACGCCGTGGCGCGCGCCGTCGAAATCCTCGGCGACGTGCACCGTGCCGCACCGGTCATCCACATCACCGGCACGAACGGCAAGACCAGCACCGCCCGCATGATTGAGGCGCTACTGCTCGGCCACGACCTGCGCGTGGGCCGCTTTACCAGCCCGCACCTCGAAAGCGTCACCGAACGTATCTGCATCAACGGTGCGCCCGTACCGGATGCCACCTTTGTGCGCATTTGGGAGGAAATCGCCCCCTACCTGCAGATTGTGGACGCGGAGATGACCTCCCGCGGCGAGCCCGCCCTGACCTTCTTCGAGTCCATTACCGTGCTCGCCTTCGCGATTTTCGCGGACGAGCCGGTGGACGTGGTGGTGCTCGAGGTCGGCATCGGTGGCACCTGGGACTCCACGAACGTTGCCGACGGCGTGGTTTCCGTGGTCACCCCGATCGGCCTGGACCACACCGACATGCTCGGCGATACCCTCGCCGAAATTGCGACCGAGAAGTCCGGCATCATCAAGCCCGGTGGCTTCCTGATTTCTGCCGTGCAGGATCCGGAAGCGGCGGACGTGCTGCTCGCCTCCGCCCGCGAGAAGGAGGCATCCTTCGCCTTCGAGGGAGTGGAGTTCGGCGTCGTCTCCCGCGAGCTTGCAGTCGGCGGTCAGCTGCTGACCCTGCGCGGCCTGGCCGGCGAGTACCCGGACGTACCGCTGTCCCTGCACGGCGCGCATCAGGCGCAGAACGCCGTGGTGGCTCTTGCCGCCGTGGAGGCGTTCTTCGGCGGTCAGCGTCAGCTGCCCGAGGACGTCGTGCGTGCCGCGTTTGAGACGGTGCGCTCGCCGGGTCGCCTGGAGGTTGTGCGTACCGAGCCGCTGACCATCCTGGACGCGGGCCACAACCCGCACGGTGTGCGTGCTTCCGCGACCGCGCTGACCGAGGCGTTCAAGCTTTCGCACCTGCACGCGGTGGTTGGCATCCTGGGTGAGAAGGATGCGCTGGGCATGTTTGAGACCATGCGCGAAGAGTATGTTGACGCTTCGGACGGTACGTTCCGCCTGTATCTGGCGGCGTCGGATTCGCCGCGTGCGATTGCCCCGGAGCGCCTGCACGAGCTCGCCCTGGACGCTGGTCTGGACGAAGACTCGATTGAGGTGTTCGAGCACCTGGACGAGGCGATTGCCACCGCCATGGAGAACGCCCTCTTCGAGCAGGAGTCGGCGGGCGTGCTGATTACCGGTTCGATTACGGTCATCGGTGAGGCGCGTACCCTGCTGGCTGCGCATGAGCAGGCGAAGACCCCCGGCGCTGAGGCTGAGGAGCTGCCGGATGAGCTGCCCGCCGAGGCGGGCCTGTACGCCGGTTCTGCGGGTGCCGCCTCCGCGGCGACCCTGGCGGCTGCTGCTGCGGCGGCTTCTGAGGCTGAGCCGGACGAGCTGCTGAACGACATCATGGCCGAGCTGGGCGGCGAGCCCGGGCAGGGTTCTTCGCTGGAGGACTCGCTGGGCCTGCCGCTGGGCGACTCGTACACCGAGGATTTCTTCGGCGACGAGGACTCCGAGGAGGACTAGCCCGGCTAACCGCCGGACGGCCCAAATCCCCGAAGACCCCGGGAAAGAAGCGAGAGAGAACAAACGGTTACGTCTGACCCCGAACGGGCCAAAAAAGCGCGGTATCGCGAAATAATTGGTCGGATGACGTACTGATTACCGCCGGAAGAGGCTAGGATAGTTGAGATGCCGAATCCGGGGTGCCTCCGTGCACCACCGGATATCGCCCGTTCCCGAAGCCTCGGCTCGGGCCCGCCCAGCGGGACGAAACCACCCGACCCGAGCTCGCCTCCGGTCCTTCCGGGACCGCGAGCAGAACGGGGCGCGGCACATTCCGGACAAACCACGGTGACACACCACGGTCAACCAACTACCACAAGGAGTCGCATGAGTACCGCCGCATCGAGTACCCCCGAACCGCCCCAGGCCGAGAACGAACACACCGGTCGGCTGGAGGGAGCGGAGGGAACGACGACCTCCATGGATCGCCGACTGGGGTGCTGGCTGATTTGTGCCGGCCTCATCGCCCTGGCCTCCGCCGCAATCCTGGTGTACGAGCGCCTACAGATTTACGTTGACGCCGGCCACACCACGGTCTGCGACATCAACGGCCTGCTGAGCTGCGGCACGGTCATGCGCACCCCGCAGGCCGAGGCCTTCGGCTTCCCGAACCCCTTTATCGGCCTGGTTGGCTTCTCCATCGTGGTGACGATTGGCGCGGCAATTCTGGCCGGGGCACAGTTCAAGCGGTGGTTCTGGATTTGCCTGAACATCGGCCTGGGTGCCGCGGCGGCCTTCATCATGTGGCTGTGGTTTGAGACGACCTTCCATATCAACGCTCTCTGCCTGTTCTGCATGATCGTGTGGGTCATGACCATCACCCTCTTCGTGAAGACCACGGTGCGCAACATCTCGGCTGGCGTCATTCCCGCCTCGCCGTCGGTTCGCGAAAGCGCCCGCGCCTGGTCGTGGTTCGCGATCGGCCTGTGGCTGATTCTGATTTTTGGCATCATCGTGATTCGTTTCTTCGACGTCATCATGGGCATGATGCAGTAACCTTTCGGTTTCGGAACCGAAACGAACGCCCCGGTAGCCCGGCTGCCGGGGCTTTTCTGTACCCCGTTTCTGCATCCTGTTACCGCGCCCGTGGCACCGAATAGGGCGGAGCGGATGCGCGCCCGCCTCACCCTCTGCGAGGGGAGGGGCCCCGCACGTGCGGTTCCTCGTGCGTATAATGGACGGGTACATTCCTTTGCCCACTGAGGAGAACCGTGAAGACTGCCGGAATGGCCACGATGGGTGGCGCCGCCGTAATTTTCCTGATTGCCCTTCTGCTGCTGACCGCCGGTCACTTTTCGTTACTGTGGGTTATCCTGCTGGTCCTCTCGCCCTTCGTCTTTATCCTGGGGGTTCCCTTTGCGACCGGTTCGGGCCCGGAGTATCTTCCGACCGACCCGAAGCTGGCGCAGCAGGCACGCGAGGCTCGCGACGCCGAGCTGGGCCTGGACTAACCTCTCTCTTTGGCGATTCCCGCAGGGTCACCGGGGGAGTTCCGCCCTATGCGCACCCCGCTTCGCGCGGGTGTCTCCAAAATTTTTGAACGAAGCCGGATGATGCACGCGCGCCGTCCGGCTTTCTTGCGCCTCGCCGGGTTTTCCGCCCGCCTCTTAAGCCCGCATCCCGGGTAGCCTCGAGGGGGCCGCGTACGGGTATAATGAAAGACGGTGTCTTGTGCGCCCCGCACGCGCAGAAGATCCCCACCACCGCATCGAGGGAGAGTACCCGTAAGCGCCGGCCGTAAGCCGCGGAGCATGACTGTCGCACCGCGCGGACCGGACCGCATCGGCGAAGAATCCCGAAGACCGGCAGGACGCCCAGGGAGGGCGTGGCCGTGCTCGATCGCGGGGTGGCTGTGACCGTTGCGGTGCGCGTTGCGTT
This sequence comes from Rothia sp. SCPM-O-B-18226 (M350), assembly GCF_058213595.1. Classification (NCBI taxonomy): domain Bacteria; kingdom Bacillati; phylum Actinomycetota; class Actinomycetes; order Micrococcales; family Micrococcaceae; genus Rothia; species Rothia sp. SCPM-O-B-18226 (M350). The sequence continues at coordinate 987,220 of NZ_JBYQJS010000001.1, forward strand.
CCGCCCGCTCGCCCCCACGAATGACGGCGCTGAAAGAGATAGCGCCCGGGCCGCGCCCCACGTATGCGCGCTCGCAGGGAGAGGCTTGAGCCACGGTGACGGCAACTAGGCTTTGCGCTGTATGCGCGCTGTCAAAAATCCTCGCGATGCGGAGCGGGGTATGACGAAAGAAGATTAATGTCTGACGAGAAGAACGTCGAACTTGGGGTTTTTGAGGCGCTGAACGCCCTCGCGGAGGAGAAGAACGCCTCCGCAGAAACCCGCGAAACTCTGCGTAAGAATGTTCGCCAGAGCTCCGAATCTCAGGCCGCTCCCGCCGAGCGTCGCCGCCCGGGACGTCCGAAGAAGGAGAAGGCTCCCGAGCTTCCCCTGGACGAAGCCATCGCCACGGGCCTGACCAATCTGCGTAACGCCAAGGCTAAGCACGCCCCCGCGCCGAAGGCCGCCGCTCCCGCGGTGTCCGAGGCCGAGGTTGCTTCGACCCTGAACAGCCTGTTCGCGGCAGCCGAAAAGCAGCCCGCCGAGGCTGAATCGGCGGAGGCTCCCGTCGCACAGGAGCGCGTGGCGAAGGTTGAAGAGGTCGCCAAGGTTGAGAAGGTGGCCAAGGTCGAGACCGTCGAGAAGACCGCAAAGGTCGAAGAGGTCGCCAAGGTCGAGAAGGCGACCACGGCGGAGAAGGCCGAAGAAGCCGCAGAAGAGACCGCCGAAGCCGAATTTGTTGAGGGCGAAGCCGCCGCGGAAGCCGAGGTTGAGGCCGAGGCAGAGGAGGCCGCCGAGAAGCAGACTGAGAACGCCGAGGCCGGCTCCGCAGATGTGGAGCCCGCCGCAACCGAGGGCGTGGCCGAGGTGCTCGAAGCCGAGGTTGCCGCCGTCGAAGAAGCCGCCGAGGAGAAGGCACCCGAGGAACCCGCCGAACCCGCCGAACCCGTTAAGACCCTGAGCGACCTGCAGCGCGAGAAGCTGCAGGAGCTGCGCTCGCGCACCCCCATGGGCGCGATGCCGCTGTTCGTGGCCCCCGAGCCCGAGGAACTGAGCGAGCTCGCCGTGGCCGCCAAGCTCGAGCGTGAGGCCCGCCGCGCCGCCGCCGAAGAGCAGAAGCGCAAGGACCGCATGGAGCGCCGCCGCGAGGAGGCCGCCGCGGAGGCAGAGGTCACCAGCCACCGTCGCCGTCGCCGCCGCCGCGGTACCGAGGACATCGAGATTGAGGGCGGTGTCGAGGATGACGTTGAGACCGTCACCAAGGTGCGTGCACCGCGCCTGGCCGACTCCCACGCATCCAACACCGTGACCGGTGTGCGCGGCTCCACCCGTCTGGAGGCCAAGCGCGTGCGTCGCCGCGAGTCCCGTTCCCTGGGCCGCCGCCGCCACATCGTGACCGAGGCCGAGTTCCTGGCTCGCCGCGAGTCCGTGGACCGTCAGATGCTGGTTCGCCAGAAGGATGGCCGCATCCAGATTGGTGTGCTCGAGGACGGCGTACTGGCCGAGCACTTCGTGTCGAAGACCCAGCAGGACTCCCTGATTGGCAACGTGTACCTGGGTAAGGTGCAGAACGTGCTGCCCTCCATGGAGGCCGCCTTCGTCGATATTGGACGCGGCCGTAACGCCGTGCTCTACGCGGGCGAGGTCAACTGGGATGTCACCGGCCTGGACGGTGTGCCCCGCAAGATTGAGAACGCCCTGAAGCCGGGTGATTCGGTGCTGGTGCAGGTCACCAAGGACCCGATTGGTCACAAGGGCGCTCGCCTGACCAGCCAGGTCTCCCTGCCGGGCCGCTTCCTGGTGTACGTGCCGGGCGGTTCCATGACCGGTATTTCTCGCAAGCTGCCCGACACCGAGCGTGCGCGCCTGAAGAAGATTCTGAAGGACAAGCTGCCCGAGGGTGCCGGCGTGATTGTGCGCACCGCGGCCGAGGGTGCCTCCGAGGAGGAGCTGACCCACGACATTAACCGCCTGCGCGCGCAGTGGGAAGAGATCCAGGAGAAGGCCAACTCCCGCAAGGTGCTGGCCCCCGAGATGCTCTACCAGGAGCCCGACCTGATGATTAAGACCGTGCGTGACGTCTTCAACGAGGACTTCACCGCGATGATTGTTCAGGGTCAGGACGCCTGGGACTCCATCGAAGCCTACGTGACCTACGTGGCACCCGACCTGGTTTCGCGCCTGCAGAAGTGGGATGGTGAGGACGACCTCTTCGACCACTACCGCATCAACGAGCAGCTGGCTAAGGCGTTGGATCGCAAGGTCTACCTGCCCTCGGGCGGCTCGCTCGTGATTGACCGCACCGAGGCCATGACCGTGGTGGACGTGAACACCGGTAAGTTCACCGGTAGCGGTGGCAACCTCGAAGAGACCGTCACCAAGAACAACCTGGAGGCGGCCGAGGAGATTGTGCGTCAGCTGCGTCTGCGCGATATCGGCGGCATCATCGTGATTGACTTCATCGACATGGTGCTCGAGTCGAACCGCGACCTGGTGTTGCGCCGACTGATTGAGTGCCTGGGTCGCGACCGCACCAAGCACCAGGTGACCGAGGTGACCTCGCTGGGTCTGGTCCAGATGACCCGCAAGCGTCTAGGCACCGGCCTGCTCGAGGTCTTCTCGGAGCCCTGCGAGCACTGCGCCGGCCGCGGTCTGATCGTTCACGATCAGCCGCTGAGCGGCCGCAGCGGTGGCGCCTCCGACTTCATTCACCGCCACGACCGTAACGAGCGCAAGCGTGCCCGTTCGGCCTCCCGCGAGGATTCGCGCGACCAGCAGAAGCAGGACGCCCTGGAGTCGAAGAAGGCCGAGCGCCGTAACGCGATGGCTGCCGTGGCCGCCGCTTCCGTCCAGAACGAGGGCGGCTCGGAGGAGACCACCTCGACCCGCAAGAAGCGTAAGCGCCGCAAGCGTTCGCGCCGCGCCGAGACCGCTGAGCTCTCGCTGGAGCAGGAGATTCAGGGTATCGCCGAGGCGAGCGAGCAGGCCCACGCCGAGGTCGCCGAACGCGAGCAGAAGGTTGCCGAGGTAACCGACGGCCAGTGGGTCGGCGAGCAGGGCGGCTTCTCCCTGGAGCAGCTGGCCAGCGCCTTCGACCGCGTGGAGGAGGAAGCGGTCGCCAAGGAGAAGGACGAGGAACAGCCTCAGCGCGAGGAGAAGAAGTCCCGCTCGGGCCGCTCCCGTAAGAATCGCTCCGAGAAGCGTCGTGAGCTGGACGATACCGCAATCGCAGCGGTGGAGGGTTCGGATGCCGGCGTGCTGGATCACCACGTTGATCCCGAGCTGGATCCGCGATTCAGCCGCTCCTCGGATCGTTTTGAGGCGATTCGCGCGGGTGAGGCGAAGGCCCGTGCCTCGCAGAAGGCCGGCCGCATCGCTCGCCCCGAGGGTGAATCTTCCCGCCCGGATCGCGAGGAGCGTTCCTCCAAGCGTCGTGCCGAGCGTGCGGAGCGCGCCGAGCGTTCTGAGCCGAAGAAGGCCGAGTCGAAGCGCGTTGAGCGTGAGGACCTGCGCATCGAGGACGTCCGCGAGACTCCCCGCGCATCGCGTCGCCGCGCACGCCGCGCCGCCGAGTCGGCCGAGCAGAACGGTCAGCGCGAGCAGGGCACCCGCCCGGTCGTGACCGGCGTGATTGGTGCCCCCTCGGCTGAGCCCGCCGAGCCGCAGCAGGAGAAGGCGGAGCAGAAGCCGGCCCAGCCCGCAACGGTTGTGTCGTCCGTTCCGGCCCCGCGTAAGCGCCGCACCCGCCGCGCCGCTTCGAGCGCTGGCGTGGGTTCGAAGGTCGTGACCGTCGATACCGCCGAGAGCGCTCACGGTTCCGTGGTGGCTTCCGCATCCGTGGCGGATGTGGCCCCGGCCATCGAGGAGGCTTCGGCTCCGACGATGCTCGGCATCGGTGTTGCCGCCGCCGACATTAAGCGCCTGGGCAAGGACGACTAGCCCCGCGGCTCACGCGTAGCCCCAACTGACGAAGGCCCCGACGGGTGGAGGAATCCACGCCGCCGGGGCCTTCGCCGTTTCAGCTTTGTTATTTCGCGCCCGCCGTTCGCCCGCCGTTCGCCCGCCGGGGGAGCGCGTGAAGGGAGCCTACCGAGAATGTGCCGGGGGAGTGCGCCGGGAGGCGGGGTTGAGGAGCATCACGCCGCATCCACACATTTCGGTGAGGTGACTCTATTGCGCGGCCCGTCCCTCATGCCGTATTCTTAAGGACTGGTGTTTATCTCAGTGAAGCCCTATCGACGCAGGGCCAGCGGGAGACACCGCTCCCACCCGCATCGTCTTCGGCTCGGTCGAGTACTCGGCCGAGGTTGGAACGTGCGGGAGAGAGACACCACCGGTGAGCCTCGCGTGTTGGCTCCGGCGGGCAATCCCGTCGGAACGCACGGGCCGTTCCTCCTTTTCGCAGTTATTCGACCGGCGGGGGAGGGCGCACAGCAATGAAAGCGCAGGCTGCTCATTCGAGTGAGATTCAAGAAGCAAGTTGTCGAGAAAAGTGAGTCCCATAGTGGCATACGCGATTGTACGCGCTGGCGGCCGCCAGGAGAAGGTTTCCGTCGGCGACCTCGTTACCCTTGACCGTGTTGCAGGCGAGCCCGGCAGCACCATCGAGCTGCCCGTGCTGCTGCTCGTCGACGGTGACAAGGTCACCGCTGACGCAAAGTCCCTGGCTTCCGCCAAGGTTGTTGCTGAGAAGGTCGAGGACCTGCGCGGTCCGAAGATCGTTATTCAGAAGTACAAGAACAAGACCGGTTACAAGAAGCGTCAGGGCTTCCGCGCTGAGCTGACCACCGTCAAGATTACCGCTATCAACGCGTAATCGAAGCGAACCGGAATTCAACCCTAAGGTAGGAATACAGAATGGCACACAAGAAGGGCGCAAGCTCCACCCGTAACGGTCGTGACTCGAACCCCCAGTACCTCGGTGTTAAGCGCTACGGCGGCCAGTCCGTCAACGCAGGCGAGATCATCGTTCGTCAGCGCGGCACCCACTTCCACCCCGGCCTGAACGTTGGCCGCGGTGGCGACGACACCCTGTTCGCTCTGGCAGCAGGCACCGTCGAGTTCGGTACCCGCAAGGGCCGCAAGGTCGTTAACATCCTGGCTGCAGCTGAGTAATACTCACCGCTAGGGCAGAGGGGGTAGGCGCGAGTCTACCCCCTCTCGCTATAACTCCCATTCCGCGAGCAGCCCGCACGCTGTGCGGTCCTCGCGAGGAGGCGCGCCCCAACCCGGCTGCGCCTGCCGATGCATCCGCCCACCGGGCGTTGAGGCGTCGGCGAAGAGAAGACTTTCCAAGATAGGAGAACCCGTGGCGGAATTCGTGGACCGCGTGGTCTTGCATGTTTCCGGCGGTCGCGGAGGCAACGGTTGCGTCTCCGTGCGACGCGAAAAGTTTAAGCCGCTGGGCGGCCCGAACGGCGGTAACGGTGGTAATGGTGGCGCGGTGATTCTGCGCGTCGACAACCAGACTACGACCCTGCTGGAGTACCACCACAGCCCGCACCAGCACGCCCCGAACGGTGATATCGGCCGCGGCGATATGCACCACGGCTTTAATGGCGAGGACCTGATTCTGACCGTGCCGCAGGGCACCGTGGTGAAGGACCGCGAGGGCAACGTCCTGGCCGACCTGTTGCACGTTGGCGACGAGTACATCGCCGCGCGCGGCGGTATGGGCGGCCTGGGTAACGCCGCGTTGGCCTCGACAAAGCGTAAGGCCCCCGGCTTCGCGCTGCTGGGCACCCCCGGTGAAGAGACCGACATTGTTCTGGAGCTCAAGTCCATCGCGGATGTGGCCCTGGTGGGTTACCCCTCAGCCGGTAAGTCCTCGCTGATTGCCGCTATCTCCGCGGCACGCCCGAAGATTGCGGATTACCCGTTCACGACCCTGATCCCGAACCTGGGCGTGGTGCAGGCCGGCGATATGCGCTACACTGTGGCCGATGTGCCGGGCCTGATTGAGGGCGCATCGGAGGGACGTGGCCTGGGCCACCGCTTCCTGCGTCACGTGGAGCGCTCCTCGGCGCTCGTGCACGTGATTGACTGCGCGACCCTGGAACCCGGCCGCGACCCGATCAGCGACTTCGAGGTGATTCGCGGCGAGCTGCAGAACTACGAGGTCGATCCGACCGCGGGCGTGACCGTGCCGCTGCACGAGCGTCCGCAGATCGTGGTGCTGAACAAGATTGACGTGCCCGAGGCCCGCGAGCTAGCCGAGTTCGTGCGCCCCGAGTTCGAGGAGATGGGTTTCAAGGTCTTCGAGATTTCGACCGCCTCGCACGAGGGTCTGAAGCCCCTCATCTTCGCGATGGCCAAGCTCGTTGAGGAGGACCGCGCCGCCCGCGCCGCCGCCGAGAAGGAGGCCGAGCGCGTGACCGTCGAAACCCCCGTGATTCGTCCGAAGGGCTTCCGCAACAAGAAGAAGCAGGAGTTCACTATTCGTCGCGAGGAACGCAACCTGGAGCCGCTGTTCCGCGTGATTGGCGAGAAGCCCGAGCGCTGGATTCAGCAGACCGACTTCAACAACGATGAAGCGGTCGGCTACCTGGCGGACCGCCTGGCCCGCCTGGGCGTTGAGGACGAGCTGTTCAAGGCTGGCGCCCGCGCCGGCGACGCCGTGGTGATTGGTGAGAGCGACAACTCGGTGATTTTCGACTGGGAGCCGACCATGATCGGTGGCGCCGAGCTACTCTCCTTCCCGCGCGGTACCGACGTCCGCCTGGAGGAGATTATCCGCCCGACCCGCGCCCAGAAGCGCGTGGAGTACAAGGAGCGCATGGATGCGAAGGCTGCGGCTCGTGCCGAGCTGGAATCCGAGCGCGTGGCCGGTGTCTGGACCGAGTCCGTGGAGTACCGCAAGAAGCTCAAGGAGGGCAAGGTCGACGAGAATATCGACATGCCCGGCACCGAGGACTAGGTAGAGTCCACATCGTGGCGGCGGGGGTGAGCCGGGTCGCGGGTATTCCACCCGCGGCTTAGCTCACCCCCGTCATTTCGTTGTTTTTAGCGCCGAGACGGTAGCATAGATGGGTGTACGCACGTGCATCCGGCGTCCCGCGTGGGCCCGTCGAGTGGCGCGCGTGCATCCGTGTATTTGCCCGTATCCTCACCGGTGGGCGCGTTGTTTTCCGGTGCGGTCTCTGTCCCCAGCAAGGACGGCTTCTGTGAGTGATCAGCCTATTCAGCTTGATTTCGGTGCCCCGAGCTCCGAGTCGATTCCCCCTCGTATCCCTGGACGGGTGCGTTTGGGCGTGATGGGTGGAACGTTTGACCCGATTCATCACGGGCACCTGGTGGCGGCCAGCGAGGTCGCCGCGGTGTTCGACCTGGACGAGGTCGTGTTCGTTCCGACCGGTCAGCCCTGGCAGAAGGTGGGGGAGCGGCACGTGAGCGATGCCGAGCACCGCTACCTGATGACGGTGATCGCGACCGCGTCGAACCCGCGTTTTACGGTGAGCCGTATTGATATTGACCGTGGCGGCGCCACGTACACCTTTGATACGCTTAACGAGCTGCGCAGCCTGCGCCCCGATGCTGACCTGTTCTTCATTACCGGGGCGGATGCAATCAGCCAGATTATGACCTGGCGCAATGCCCATAAGCTGTGGGACCTCGCGACGTTCGTGGGCGTGACCCGCCCCGATCACACGCTGGATCCTCCCCTTGCGGAGGGGCGTCATATTACGACGCTGAAGATCCCCGCGATGGCGATTTCTTCGACCGATATTCGCCGCCGCGCGGCTGAGGGCGCCCCCATCTGGTACCTGGTACCCGATGGCGTGGTGCAGTACATTGCGAAGTACGGGCTGTATAAGAAGGACGCTTTGACGGCCTACCGTGACGGCCTGCCTCGAGTCAAGGATGAGGCGGAGCCGTCACCCGAATCGACGAATAATGAGGGAACACATGAGTGAAGCTGCGGGTTCGAAGCCCTATAGCGAGGACGAAGCGTACCTCTACGAGACGTACGTGACCGAAGACGGCATTGAGGTGCCGCCGCCGACTAAGGTGATGGGTCCGCGCCGTCTCGCCCGTTACCGTGAGGAAGTCGCCGAGTACCTGCGCGCACACCGCCGCGGGGAGAACCCGAAGCCCGTTGAGAATATGGGTTCCGTGGTGAACACCGGCGCGATTGATCCGCAGGTTCTGGCGGTTCAGCGTCGTTTCGCGGCGCTGGCGGCCCAGGGCAAGATTGAGACCGAGGCGAACGACGAGGAGAAGCTGCACGAGCCGGCCCCTCTGACCAGTAGCCTGCGCGTTCTGCGTCCCGACGAGATCGCGAAGAACCGTGTGGATGCCACCAGCCCCTCGGCGGTGGATAGCCCGCTGACCTCTTCCATTCCGGTGATTACCGTGGTCAAGGAGGAGGAGCCCGAGCCGAAGATGCACGAGTACCTCGTGCGCGACGAGCCGAAGGTTGACGAGAGCGTCGTCGGCTACGCCTCCGCGCTGGCTGAGGACGAGGAGCCCTCCGAGCCCAAGGACGCCCAGGAACCCAAGGATGCTCAGAAGCCCGAGGCTGCCGAGGCGCAGAAGGAGGACGCATCCTCCAACCTGCCCACCCGCGTGAGCGCCGTGAACGCGCAGGGCCTGGACCTGAGCGTTCTGGACGGCTCGGTTTCTGGCGACACCGTGGATTCGGTGGACGGCGACCCGACCGTGGCCCTGAGCCCGGACGAGGTGGAGGAACTGCTGCAGCGCATGGTGGACCGCCAGGATCCCGAGGATTCCGTGGCGATGGCCGAGCTCGCCGCAGAGGAGTCTGCCGAGTCGAAGAGCGCACCGGTGGCATCGGTGGAGCGCGCGGACAGTGGATCTCAGAACAGCGGCGCTCAGAAGAAGGACTCCGATAAGTCCTTCGCCGAGAAGGTCACCGAGAACCAGTCGGAGCACGAGGTGCTGAAGCCGGCCCAGAAGACCTCCCTGGCCTGGCTGTGGATGGTTCTGTTGCTGGCCCTGGTTATTGTCGGCTTGATTATGATTTTTGGCCCGAAGTAGGCCGTGAGAACGCACCCCGCGGGGTGCTGCCGGTGGGAATGACCGGCAAGAAAGGAAGATATGACTGCTGCACAGTCCTCGGTTGAGGCTCTGCGCATTGCCGCCCGCGCGGCGGAGGAGAAGCAGGGAACGAACCTGTTCGCTGTGGATGCCTCCGACGCCATGGGCCTGATTGACGGTTTCCTGGTGGTCTCCGCTCACAACGAGCGCCTGGTGAACGCCGTGGCTGACGAGGTGGAGGACGCCCTGCGCGAGCAGGCCGGCCTGAAGCCGGTGCGCCGCGAGGGTCGCTCCTCGGGTCGTTGGATTCTGCTGGACTTCGGCGATATCGTGGTTCACGTTCAGCACGAGGAGGACCGCGAGTTCTACGCCCTGGATCGCCTGTGGGCTCAGGCCCCGCGCATCGAGCTGGGTGTTGAGAATGAGGCTCCCTTCGATATCGAGGCTGAGTCCGAGGAAGAGGCCGCGCGCATCATCCCGGCGCAGGACGAGGCTTAGGCTTTCGGGCTGTCGCTCGGCGCGCGACGTTTTCGCGGTGCGCGTTCTGTAGCGTTTGCGTGAGGGGCGGGTTCGGTGCCCTGCATGTGGTGCACATGCGGGGCGCGCGTGCCCGCCTCTTCGCCGTATTCGCGGTGCTTTGCGGGCCTCGGGCGGGGCGGCTTGGAGCCCCTAAAGTTTTTGGAAAATTTTTTGAATTTGAGCTGTTCTTGATTTGCATCGCCCTCTGAGGAGTGTGTAATATATTTATGTTGCTTCCTTGAGGAACGTAACAGAATATGGGGATATGGCGCAGCTGGTAGCGCACCTGCATGGCATGCAGGGGGTCAGGGGTTCGAGTCCCCTTATCTCCACGGAAACCTCGGTTGAGGTGCCAATCGCCCGGTTCGTAAGAGTCGGGCGATTTTGCTATCTCTAGACTTTTTGCATCGTGGTTTCGTTCTGGAGGCGACGGACTCTCAGTTGTTTGCGTCGCCTGCCGGCTTATGCCGGTCTTCCCGCGCTGGTCATCTCACACCAGCCACATCTCAAGGAGAGGTTCATGGGAGAGTACGCACACGCTCACCACGACGGTCATCATCACAACCATTCGCACGTTCCGAGTCCGGAGGATGCCGCTTCGATGCGTCCGCGTCTTCTGGTTGCCTTTAGCCTGGCGGTCATTATTGTGTTGGCGCAGGCGGTTGGCTCGCTGGTGACGGGTAGCTTGGCCCTGCTGACGGATACGGCGCACGCTATTACGGATGCCTCCGGTCTGCTGGTGGCGCTCACCGCGGCTTCGCTCATGACGCGTCCGGCAACCTCGCGCCACACGTGGGGTTTCCGCCGTATTGAGGTGCTGGCGGCCCTGGGCCAGTCGGTGCTGCTACTGGCCGTGGGTATCTACACGGCGGTAGAGGGCGTGCATCGCCTGTTTGCCCCGCCGGAGGTGCCCGGCGCCGAGCTGCTGGTCTTCGGCGTGGTCGGCCTGGTGGCGAACGTTATCGGCATTGCGGTGCTGGCTTCGGGCCGAAACGCGAACTTCAATATGCGTGCCGCGTTCCTGGAGGTGCTCAACGACGCCCTGGGCTCGCTGGGCGTGATTGTGGCGGCGGTGGTGATTTGGCTGACCGGCTTCTACCGGGCGGATGCGCTGGCGGGCTTGTTCATTGCGGTGCTGATTGTGCCGCGCGCGCTGCGCCTGATGAGGCAGACCACGGCGGTGCTCATGGAGTTCACCCCGGACGGCCTGGACCTGGATGCTATGCGCGAGCACATGCTGCGCGTCGACGGTGTGGTGGAGGTGCACGATGTGCACGCCTCGATGGTGGCGACGGGTTTGCCGGTCGTGACCGCGCACGTGGTGGTTGCGGATTCTTGCTTCCGCGACGGGTCTGCGGTGGCGATTCTGGATCGTATTCGCTCCTGCGTGGCGAGCCATTTTGAGGTGTCGGTGGAGCACTCGACCTTCCAGCTGGAGACCGCCAAGCTGGGCGGCCAGGAGCCGCAGTCGGTCCGCCACCCCTAGCCGGCTTTACGTCCCCGGCACCCAGAACCCGGTCGTGCGCGCGGGCGCCGCGCGTTAGCCTACGCTGTCCACTCCGTCATCATTCTCGGCAGTAGTTGGTAGCTTTTGGCGGCAAAAGATACACTCGTAGATGGGGTATGCCCGGGTTCTCCGGCGCATCCGGGAACGTACCCCGAACACCGAATCAGCATCACGGAGGAGACCATGCATTCACCCATCGCCACGTACCTCACCGAGTCCCTGACGACGGTCGTCTCCGATACCTCCGGGGAGCTGGCGAACTACATTCCCGAGCTGGCCGCCGTGGACCCGGATAAGCTGGCCGCGTCCATCGTGATGGTGGACGGCGAGCAGTACGCCGCCGGTGACAGCGACGTGGAGTTCACGATCCAGTCGATTTCCAAGCCCTTCGTATACGCGCTGGCCCTGGCCGACCGCGGCTTTGATGACGTGCTGGCGAAGGTCGGCGTTGAGCCTTCGGGCGAGCCCTTCAACGAGCTGTCCCTGGAGGACGGTTCGGGCAAGCCGCTGAACCCCATGATTAACGCCGGCGCTATTACCACCCATTCGCTGGTGGGCCCTCCGGGGGCCACGCAGGGTGAGCGCATGGAGCGCGTCATTTCGGGTCTGTCGGCCTTTGCGGGCCGCCGCCTGTCGGTGAATGAGCGCGTGTACGAATCCGAGCTAGAGCACGCGCACCGCAACTACGCGATTGCGCACATGCTGCGCGGCCACGGCATCCTGACGGGCGACCCGGAGGTGTCGGTGCAGGGGTACACGCGCCAGTGCTCGCTCATGGTCACCGTCAAGGACCTGGCGCTGATGGCCGCCACCCTCGCGAACTACGGCGTGCACCCGGTGACGGGGGAGCAGGTTGTGCCGAAGGGCGTGGTGCGTCAGGTGCTGAGCGTCATGTTCACGTGCGGCATGTACAATTCCGCGGGTGACTGGGCAACCCAGGTGGGCGTTCCGGCGAAGAGCGGCGTGGGCGGCGGCATCATTGGCGCGGTTCCGGGTCAGCTGGGTGTGGCGACGTTCTCCCCGCGCCTGGATAAGCACGGTAATAGCGTGCGCGGTGTGGAGCTCTTCGAGAAGTTCTCCGAAGACATGGGCATGCACGTGATGAACGTGCCGACGGTGGCGCGCTCGGCCTTGCGCGCGGACTACCAGATTGGTTCCGGTCCCGAGGCCATGCGCCTGATTCAGCTGCAGGGCCGTATTCGTTTCGCGGGTGTGGAGCGCGTGATTCGCGAGATTGTGGACGCCCCGATGGAGGGCTCGAAGGTCGCCCTGGACGTGACGCGTGTGTACGCGGTGGATGAGGTGGCGCAGAATATGCTCCTGGAGCTGATGCGCCGCCTGACCGCAGACGGCTACCGGGTGTACCTGATTGATAACGACGACACGATTACCGATACGGATGCGCTGCGCCGCATGAACGTGACAATCCTGTCGGGCCCCGAGGGCTCCTCTCCCTCGCAGCTGGTGGGGGAGGACTCCGTGGTTGAGCTGTCGGGTAGCGCCGCGGCTTCTGAACCAGTGGAGGGTGCGTCGGTTAAGCCTTCGGGTGAGCTGGAGGGCGAGTCCGGGGCCTAGTCGGTGCTCCGGCGTGGCCGTACCGTGCGGCTGGATATACTGGTGGTATGAAGAAGCTTTATCAGAATCCCGTTGTTCGGCAGGCTCACCGTTTTCGCGAGGCTCTCCTGTACCCGGCGTATTTCGTGTTTTCGTTGCTGTCGCTGAGGTGGGTGCGTCGCCGTCACCCGCGCGCGGCGGGTGTGCTGTCTGCGGCGCTGTGGATTGAGCTGGTGATGCGTGGAATTAAGCAGCTGGTGCGTCTTATGGTGCCGGTTCTTCGGGACGCCGAGGCGCGCCGCGCGCGTGCGGAGCGCGGCCGCACCTACCAGCCGCGCTAGCTGTCGCGTGGCCTGTGTGCTGTGCCGCGGTCACCTGAGTTGTGTTGTGAAGCCCCCTTGCGCTTGA